>JAVBND010000075.1:0-41191 GCA_031551775.1 Eubacteriales bacterium
CTCCCCATTCCCTCTGGGGCTGGTAGTTCGCGGGGTTGGGTTTTCGCGCAACCGGCTTGGGGGAGGGTTCGCCCTCCCGGTACCCTTTGGGGGGGGCACGGGGTTTGGTTTTTGCGCAACCGGCTTGCGGGAGGGTTCGCCCTCCCGGTACCCTTTGGGGGGCGCGGGGTTTATTTTTGGGGCGGGCGCATCGAGGGGGGGAGGCGCTTCATCAGGAGCAGCGCGACCGTGCCCGTGATGCCGCCCATGGCGGCGCCGATGACGATCAGGTAGCTCATGGAGAGCAGCAGGCCGGTGTTCTTAACCATCGCCATAGCGACCAGGATTTGACCGACGTTGTGCATTGCGCCGCCGACGACGCCCACGCCGACGGGACTGACATCCTTGATCCTGTGAAGGAGCGCCATGCACGTGAGGCTGAGCACGCCGCCTGCCAGGCTGTACAGCGTCGCGGGTCCAAGGCCGGCGAACAAGGCGCCCGAGAGGAGCACCTTCGCGCCCATGAGCAGGAACGATGTGGGCACATTAAGCCAGTAGATGGCGATCAACAACACGCTGTTTGAGAGGCCGATCTTAATGCCCGGCATGCCGGTGGGAATCATGTGTTCGATGTATCCGGTGATCATCATCACCGCGACCAGAAGTGCGGAAAGGGCCAGCTTTTTCGTGCCGTTGTCCTTCATCGGGTCATATCCTCGTAAGCGGCCTGCGCTTCGGCGGGCGTGAGCAGTTCGAGGGAAACCTCATTGGGCAGACAAATGACCATGTTGAACAGGATGCGCGTATCCATGTTTTCAAGCGTAATCTCGCCCTGGCCGACGCAGTCCTGGTTGTCGCAGGTCGAGGAATGCATGGCGACCCGGTTCTTGCCGATCTCAATGACGTTTTCTTTGCCGTCCGGTTGCCTGATCGGGTAGGTTGTGTCCGAATTGAGCGGCAAGAGCGCGTACACCATGCCGCCTACCGAGACGCGCACATAGGATTCGGCGGGGGCAAGCGTGGGCCGGGGCGCCTTGGTGGGCTCGAGGATCATGCTCTTGAGCGTGGGGCTCGGCGTTACCGCAGGCGCGGCGGTCGGCAAATCGGTCGGCACCGCTGTCGGTTCGTTGGTCGCCTCGGGCGCGGGCGTCGCGGTTTGATTGTTCAGCGTTCGGGAGAGAATGCCCCGGCCCTGCGGTGTGGCTATAAAGAGAACTGCCGCCGCAACCAGCACAATTACAATGATCATAATGTCCTTTTTCTTCATACCATTCGTCCTCCCGAAAACATCATCTTAAGAATTATGCCGCATTCGGGCGCTTTCGTCAAGTGCAATATAGTTAGCGATCCATGGCAAATGTTTCAGGTGACAAACAAACGCGCCCTTTGTCAAGGGGCGCGCCATATTGCTCCGTCGCTGAGGTTCACATTTCGATCATTGCGAGCGCGCCCTGCGCGAACTGGGCGGCGCGCTCAAGGTCCCGGGGCTCGGGTCCCCGGGTCAGCAGGCCCTTGAGCGGCGCGCTGAAGGTGATGTCCAGCACATGGATGCCCCGCGCTTTAAGCGCATGGCGCATTTGCTGGAGTGCGTGGCCTTCCTTGCCGCAGTGAAACAGCGCGGCGTTCATCACGCGGTTGGGCGTCAGGGCGTTGATGAAATCCATGGTGACCTTGTCGGCGCGGTTTCCTTCGCACCCCAGAAACATTAAAGGTACGTTCTCGGGCATATAGGCGGGCATCAACGGCTCCTGGGCGCATTTGACACTGCGCGCGATCGCCCTCGCGACCTGCTCTGCCGACCCCTTTGTGCTTACGTAGTATACGCGGGGTTTCATGGGGCATCACCTCCTCCGGCGCTCTTAAGGCATGGCGCATTAAGGGCGCGAGCACCTCGTGCCCTTATGATAGTACACCCGCCTGTTAAGACTCAAGGCTCATGAAGATTCTTCATGAGCCTGACATAAACATGACATATCACAGAAAATTACGCGTTAGCGTTCGACGAATTCCTCATAAATGGCGCGAACCGCCTGCTCAAACTCCTCCACGGCGACGCCCACGATGATGTTGAGTTCGCTTGAACCCTGATCGATCATGCGTACGTTGACGCCTGCGCGCGCGAGGGCGGTGAAGAGGCGCGCGGCGGAACCGGGCGTGCGCACCATGCCGCGCCCGACCGTCGCGATCAAGGCAAGCCCGCCGGAGAGTTCGATGCTGTCCGGGTGCACCGTTTCCTCGATGCGCTCGATGAGCTGGTCGCGGCGCTGGTAGAGATCGGCGTCGGCGATGATGACGCACATGGTATCGATGCCGGTGGGCAGGTGCTCAAAGGAGACGCCGAAGTCTTCAAGCGCGCCCAGCACCCGCCGGCCAAAGCCGATTTCCGAATTCATCATGGCCTTTTCAATGGAGAGCAGCGTGAAATTCTTGTGGCCCGCCACGCCGGTGATGGCGCTGGTGGTGCCGCAGTCCTCACCCGTCAGGACGATCAGCGTGCCGGGATCGTCCGGATCATTGGTGTTTCTGATGTTGGTGGGGATGCCCGCCTTGCGCACGGGGAACACGCTGTCCTCATGCAAAACCGTCGCGCCCATGTAGCTAAGCTCGCGAAGCTCGCGGTAAGTCAGGCGGTCGATGCGCTTGGGATCCTTGACGATGCGCGGATCGGCCATCAGGAAACCCGAGACATCGGTCCAGTTTTCATACAGGTCCGCGCCCGCCGCGCGCGCGATGACGGCGCCCGTGATGTCTGATCCGCCGCGCGAGAAGGTGCGGATGTCGCCGGCGGGGAGCGAGCCGTAGAAGCCGGGCACGACCGCATGCTCGTGTTTTTTAAGCTCCGCCGCGGCCAGCTCATTGCTCCACTCGGCGGCGTACACGCCTTGACGGTCGAATTTTAAGATGCGCGCCGGATCGACAAAATCCCAGTCAAGGTATTTCGCGAGTACCATGCCCGAAAAGTATTCGCCCCGGCTGGCCGCGTAATCGGGCGTGGAGGTCCTGAAAAGGTCGCCCGCCTCGTCGAGCAGCGGTTCAATATTGAAATCAAGCCCAAGATCGTTGACGATCTCTATGTAACGCGCCTTGACCTTGTCAAATACCGCATCATAGGGTTCCTTGCGCTGGGCAAGGCGATAGCACGCGTAGAGCATGTCGGTAATCTTTTCGTCGTCCTTACTCCGCTTGCCGGGCGCGGACGGCACCACGAAGCGCCGCGCCGGATCGGCCGCCAGTATCGCCTTGACTTTTTTGAATTGGTTTGCGTCGGCCAGCGACGATCCGCCAAATTTGCATACCTTTAGTCCCATGCGATCCCTCCGCCCTAAAACTTACATAAAAAAATCATTTGGTTGGCATTATATAGTGCCAACCAGAATGCGTCAAGCACATTCCTGTTGTATTGTATGTTTTCCCCGAATCGGCGGTTCCAACCGCGAAACGGCGCGAACGACGGCCATTTAAAATGACCTTGACATACATTTTTTACCGGGGCGGTTGATTTTGGTTTTGCGGTAAGGTACAATGTTTTTATTCACGATGCGATAAAGAGGAACTATGGAAAAGCAAAACAAGGCGCTGCTTGAAGGCGTCATCTGGAAGCAGCTGCTTCGTTTTTTTGTGCCCATCTTGATCGGGACGTTCTTTCAGCAACTGTACAACACCATCGATGCGGTGGTGGTGGGCAATTTTGCGGGCAAGGAAGCGCTGGCCGCCGTGGGCGGATCGGCCGCGCAAATCTCTTCCCTCATGGTCGGCTTTTTTGTGGGGCTTACATCCGGCGCGTCGGTTGTGATCTCGCAGTTCTATGGCGCAAACGACCATGACGGCGTCAGCCGCGGGGTGCATACCGCGCTCTTGCTTGCGCTCCTTGCGGGCCTGGCCGTCACGCTGCTCGGCCTGCCCTTTGTCAGAAGCATGCTGCTTTCCATGGATACGCCGTCCGACACGCTGAACGAAGCCGAGGGATACTTGAGCATCTGCTTCATCGGCACGGTGCCGCAGCTCCTGTTTAACGCCGCTTCCAGCATTCTGCGCGCGGTGGGCGATTCCAAGCGCCCGCTGTACTACCTGATCGCCTGCTCCATCCTCAATACGGGCCTTGACCTCTTGTTCGTGGCGGTGTTTAAGATGGGCGCGACCGGCGCGGCGCTCGCCACCGTGATCGCCCAGGCGGTAAGCGCCGCGATGGTGCTTGCCCGCATGGCACGGACGCGCGACTCGTACCGGTTCAGCGCCAGGCGGCTGCGCTTTGACCGGGACATAGGCGCGAAAATGCTGAGGATCGGCGTGCCCGCGGCGCTCCAATCGGTCATGTATTCGGCCTCAAACGTCTACATTCAGGCCGGTGTCAACCGCTTTGGCACCGATACGGTGGCGGCGTGGACCGCGCTTGGCAAGATCGACGGGCTGCACTGGATGGTCATGGGCGCGTTCGGCATCGCAATCACCACGTTCACCGGCCAGAACTTCGGCGCGCGCGCCTACCACCGCATCCGAAAGGGAGCGGGGCAGTGCGCCGCCATCGCGCTGATGTTCAGCGCGCTCTTTTCTCTGGTGCTCTACTTCTGGGGCGGGGGGCTGTTTTACCTGTTCGGCACCGACCAACACGTGGCGGAACTTGGCGTCGAGCTCATGCGCATGATTTGCCCGCTCTATATTACCTATACCTTGATCGAGGTCTTGTCCGGCACCATGCGCGGCGTCGGCGATGTGATGATCCCCGTGCTGATGACGCTCCTTGGCATTTGCGTGTTTCGCGTGGTCTGGGTGGCCGTAATGCTGCCGATCTGGCCGGTCATGGGTACCATTGTCTACAGCTATCCGCTTTCCTGGGCGATCACGACGGCGATGTTCATCACCTACTATTTAAAGGCCGACTGGATGCGCCGCGCGCTGTAATTGTTCGCCAAAATGGTGTATACTGTAGATGGCGGGAGGGATGAATGTGCCCAAACTTGAACCGTATGACAAAAAACTTCCGTACAGCTACGCGCTGGGCGCGTTTGCGTCGCTCAACCTGCTTTCGAAGCGGCCCGAACAGGTCACGCGGCTGCTCTTGCATCCGGACGGCGCGAAAAACGACGGGGTGAACAAGCTGCGCGAGCAGTGCCGCGCGATGGGCATTCGGGAAGAGGAAGCCGAGCGGGTCTTGAGGCGCGAGGCGAAGAAGGACAATTGCTATGCCGCGCTGGTGTTTGACAAGTACCAGGCGGCGCTTGAAGCGGGAAGGCCCCACGTGGTGCTTTGCCAGATTTCGGACGGCGGGAACCTGGGCACGGCGCTTCGCGCGTGCCTGGGATTTGGCATTTACGATATTGCCATCATCCGCCCGTGCGTGGACCCGTTTGATCCGCATGTGCTGCGCGCGTCGATGGGCGCGTTTTTCGCCATGAACGTTTGCGTGTTTGATTCTTTTGAAGCGTACCGCGCCCTGTTCCCGAGCCACGCGCTCTACCCGTTCATGCTGACGGGGGCGACGCCCTTGCCGGTTGCCGCGAAGGGGCACGCCGCGCTCTACGCGCTGGTGTTTGGCAACGAACAGACCGGGCTGAGCGAGGCGTTTTCCAAAATGGGACAGCCTGTCTTCATCCCTCAGACGAGCGAAATCGACTCGCTGAACCTATCTGTCGCGGTGTCGATTGGAACCTACGCGTTTAGGACCGAGGAGGGAATGCGCCATGCGTGAACTTACAACAATCTTTGAACAGGTCACGCGCGCGGTGGAGGCGCTGCTTGGCGAGAACCGTCCGCACTTCAACCCCGTGCGCCTCATCGCCGTTGGGTGCTCCTCAAGCGAGATCACGGGCGGCGTGATCGGGCGCGCGTCCTCGCCCGAGGTGGGTCAGGCGGTGGCGCGCGCCGTACTGGAAGCGTGCGAAAAGCGGCAGGTGGCCTGTGCCTTTCAGTGCTGCGAGCATTTGAACCGCGCGCTCGTGGTTGAGCGCGAGACCGCCGAGCGCTTTTCGCTGGAACCGGTCTGGGTTGTGCCTAAGCCCAAGGCGGGCGGATCGCTCGCGAGCGCGGCCTACCGCGCGATGAAGGATGCGGTCGTCGTCGAATCGGTCCGCGCCGATGCGGGGATAGACATCGGGGGCACGCTGATCGGCATGCACTTGCGCTCTGTTGCTGTGCCCGTGCGCTTGCCGCTTGATCACATCGGGCAGGCCATATTGCTCGCGGCGCGCACGCGTCCGAAGCTGATCGGCGGCGAGCGCGCCCGGTACGCGCCTGACTGAGGGTTGAATAACGCGCCCACACCTGCGCATATCCTGAACAACCAGGAGAACGGGGGTGTTTTGATGCAACCGGTTCTGATTGTCGGTTCGCGCGTGCCGGGACTCTTGTACGTGAACGGCAGGCCCGCGGGTGAATTGGGCGGGGATCAAGACGGCGGCGCGGTGGTGATGCCGGTCGCGCCGCGCGGCGCGGTGTACATCGAGCACCGCCCGTTTGAAAACGGGTACCTGCCTCTGACGCGGCGGCTGACGTTGTCGGGCGGGAGCGTGCTTGCGGACTCGGTGGCGGACGCGCCGGGGCTGTCGGCGGTATTGTGGCCGGGCGGGGTGACCGAAGTAGAGCTGATGCCCGAGGCGCTTTCTCAGACCCTGGAGGATGTTCAGGGCAGCGCCAGCGATCCCAACGCGATGGTGATGGAGGACGGCACGGTGCGGCTGGTCGAGGACTTGAACGACACGGTCGGACACGCGCGCCTGAGCGTGTTTCAACCGGCGGGCGGTGATTGGCAGTTGGTGCACACCGAGATGCTGTGGGCCCAGGGCGCGCCGCGCTGGCCCGAGACGAGTGAGGATACGGCGCTGGCGGCGCTTGAGGCCTGGTTTTTGGGCCTCACCGAAGAGGCGATGGGCTACATGACGCCGGGCGCGGCGCAAAAGCTGCAAGAAGCCGTATCGCCCGAGGCCCTGGGCGCGGTGACAATGCGCTACGCAGCGCCGGGCAACAAAGCGTCAGTCGGATTGGTCGAAATGGTAAACCGGCAGGTGGCGCGGATCAAACCGCTGTATTTCAAAGCGCTGCCCATGGGCGGCGCGCAGGGAACGTGGCGGATCGGTGATCTTTCGGTTGAAACATTTGCATGAGATTGAATATTTGATGAAGAAATGATATGCTGATTACAGTGGAGGTGATGGGATGTACTATCCGTATTTTGACTGGACCATGATCATCGTGCTGCCGGGGCTGCTGCTTGCGCTGTGGGCGCAGCACAAGGTCAACAGCGCATTCAAGAAATATGCTGCTGTCAGGTCGCGTTCCGGGATGACCGGAGCGGAACTTGCCCGGCGGCTGCTCGACGGCGCGGGGCTTTCAAATATCCCGGTTGAGCGCGTGGGCGGCAAGTTCACCGACAACTACGACCCGAGCAACCAGGTGCTTCACCTCTCCGAGAGCGTCTATTCGTCAAGCTCGATCGCAGCGTTGGGCGTAGCCGCGCACGAATGCGGCCACGCCATGCAGCACGGGGAGGGCTATTCGCTCTTGGGCCTGCGCAGCGCCATCGTGCCGGTGGTCTCGATCGGATCGAACCTGAGCTGGCCCATTTTCCTGCTGGGCATGATTTTCAGCTGGGACCCGCTGATCCTGGCGGGCATTGTGCTCTTTTCGCTGACCGTGGTCTTCACGCTTGTGACGCTGCCGGTCGAATTCAACGCGAGCAACCGCGCAATCGCGGTGCTCGGCTCGGGCGGATACCTAAACGGTGAAGAGTTGGACGGCGCGCGCAAAGTGCTCTCGGCGGCCGCGCTGACCTATGTCGCGTCGGCGCTGAACGCCATTTTGCAACTGGTGCGCCTGCTGATCCTGTCGGGCAACCGGCGCAACCGGGATTAGGATCAGTCAGACAGAATCTATCAAACAGCGCCGCCCCATATCCGCACATCGCGTTCGCGGATATGGGGCGGCGCTGTTTCAAGTTTTTACCGCGCCGCCTTGTCAAACGTCTGCTTGAGCGCGGGGTAGAGGTCCGAGTAAATGCCAAAGGCGTCCTCATAGGCCGCGCGGTTTGAGCTGATCGGCAGCGTCTCGGTCTCGACCTTGAGCACACCGATGGCTTCGTCCAGGTTCTTCCACACGCCCGCGCCGACGCCCGCGACCAGCACCGCGCCGTATGCGCCGCCTTCGCTCGCAGCCGACATGGTATAAACCGGAAGGCCAAAGATGTCGGCCTGAATTTGCCGCCAGAGCGGTGACGCCGAGCCGCCGCCCGAGGCATAGACCTTGGTGGCGGGAGCGACGCGCGTGACCAGGTCGATCACCTGCTTGAGAGAATAGGTGACGCCCTCCATCACCGCGCGGGTCATGTCGCCGCGCGTCGTGGTGAGGTCCATCCCAAAGAACACGCTTCGGCAGTTGGGGTCGGGGTAGGGGCAGCGCTCGCCGGCTAGGTAGGGCAGGTAGATGACGCCGTTCGCGCCGGGCTTCGAATGGGCGGCCTCATCGCCCATCAGGTCGTACACATTGCGCCCGCTGGCCTTTGCCTGATCAACTTGATGCTGGCAAAACGTGTCGCGGTACCAGCGGTAGGCACTGCCCGCGGCATTCGTGCAGCCCAGCGCGTGGTATAGGCCCGGCTCGTTGTTTAAGAACATTTGAAGCTTGCCCTGGGGGTTTTCGTGATAGCCCTTAAAGCCCATCGCGACATTGCCCGCGGTGCCGATCACGACGCCCAGCACGCCCGGTTCGACCAGCCCCGAACCGGTGGTCTGAATGACCGCGTCGCCGCCGCCCGCGTAAACCGCAAGGCCTTCGGGCAAACCGGTCGCTTCGGCCGCTTCCTTTGTAACGCGCCCCGCCAGCTCGGTCGATTCAAGGCACGGCGGGAAGATGCGTCTGTCAAGTCCGGCTGCCGCGATCAATTCCTCGCTCCAGCGCCTGTCCTTCGTATTGAAAAAGCCGGTGCCCGAAGCGTCGGATACATCGGTCGCCACCTCGCCCGTGAGCATAAAGCGGATGTAGTCCTTCGGGCAGCAGAAGATGTCCATCTTCGCGTAATTTTCCGGTTCCTCTTCCTTGAGCCAGAGGATCTTGCCGCCGGTGTAGCCGGTCAGCATCTGGTTGTTGGTGTAGGCCAGGAGGCCCTTGGGTCCGCCCGCCTTGGCGGTGATCCAGTCGCACTGCTTTTGCGTGCGCTGGTCGCACCACAGGATCGATGGGCGGATGACGGCGCGCGCCTTGTCAAGCGCCACCAGCCCGTGCATCTGCCCGGACAGGCTCACGCCCCTGATGAGCGCCGCGTCGATCCCGGCCTTGGCCATGATCGCGCGGCTGCCTTCCGAAACCGCGCGCCACCAGTCGGCAGGGTTCTGCTCCGCCCAGAGCGCGCGCGGCGTGTATAGCGGGTACTCGATGGTTTTGGAAGATACCACCTGGCCCATATCGTCGGTGATGATGCACTTGGCGCCCGAGGTTCCGATGTCAAGCCCCACCAGGTATGCTTTCGCCATATCGATTTACGCCCCTCTCAACGCTTATTTCCTGCGTTTTGATATCTTGGAGATCTCGTCAAAATCCAGCTTGTTTTCGTTGTTCTTGGCCAGGCGGTCGATGTTCTTTCTGTGCGAGAAGAAGGCCAGCGCGCCCAGCAGCGCCGCATAGCCGATCGCCCAGAAATCGCCCCAGTGAATTACCAGCATTGCCACGATGTAGACGCCCACCGAAACCAGCGACGCCAGCGACATGATGTGGGTCAGGGCCAGCACCAGCGCCTGGCACGCGAGCAGGCTGACCGCGATGATGGGGTCGAGCACAAAGATCACGCCGCAGCTTGCGGCGATTCCCTTGCCGCCCTTGAAGCCATACAGCGCCGGCCAATTGTGGCCGATCACCGTCATAAGGCCGCCGAGCCGCGCGCCCCATATGCCGCCGAGCCAAAGCCCGACAAGGGTAGAAAGCGCGCCTTTGAGCACGTCGCCCGCGAGCGTCAAAGCGCTCGGCAGGAAGCCCATGGTGCGCATGACGTTGGTCGTACCGGTCGCGCCCGAGCCTTTTTCGCGCACGTCGAATTTGCCCAGCGCGCGGCTTACCATAAGCCCGGTTTGAAAGTTGCCGAGAAAATAGCCTGCCAAGGCAATGAAAATGAACGTAAGCACTGTAGCCATTTAATGTCCTTCTTCTTTTTTGCGCTCGCGCAAGATGAACCGAACCGGCGTGCCCTCAAAGCCAAACGCCTTGCGGAACTGGTTTTCAAGATAGCGTTCGTAGGAAAAATGCATAAGCTGCTCGTCGTTGATGAACAGGACGAAGGTCGGCGGGCGCACTGCCTGCTGCGTGGCGTAGTAGATTTTGAGCCTGCGCCCGGAGGTGGACGGCGGCGGGAAGGCGTTTTGCGCGTCGGCCAGCACGTCGTTGAGCAGGCCTGTGGTGATGCGGCGCGATGCCTGCGCGTAGACCGCCCGAACCGTTTCGAGCACTTTGCGCACCCGCTGCCCGGTCAGCGCCGAGATGTAGAGCACCGGCGCGTAGTTCATGAACTTGAGTTCTTCGCGCACCTGCTTGGTGTAGGCTTCAAGCGTGCCGGTCTCCTTCTCGACCGCGTCCCACTTGTTGACCAGGATCACGGCGGCTTTGCCCTGCTCGTCGATGTAGCCCGCGATTTTTGAGTCCTGCTCCGATACGCCCTGCTCGGCGTCGATCACGAGGAGCGCCACATCGCACCGATCGATGGCGGCAAGCGCGCGCACGACCGAGAAGCGCTCAAGCGATTGATACTCAATCGCGCGCTTTCTGCGGATGCCGGCGGTATCGATGATGACAAACTGGTCCTCGCCGTCGGTCAGGCGCGTATCTATCGCGTCGCGCGTCGTGCCCGCGATATCGGATACCATCACGCGCTCTTGCCCGAGCAGCCGGTTGACCAGTGAGCTCTTGCCGACGTTGGGTTTTCCGACCACCGCGACCTCAACCGCGTCGTGCTCGGCGTCTTCGGCTTCCCCGTCCGGGAAATGGCGGCAGATTTCCTCGAGCAGGTCGCCGAAATTCATCATGTTGGTGGAGGAGATGCCGATGGGGTCGCCGATGCCCAGCTGATAGAAATCATAGATTTCGTTCATCTGCTGAACGCTGTCGATCTTGTTGACGACCAACAGCACGGTTTTGCCGCTCTTGCGCAAAAGGTCCGCCACCGTCTCGTCGTCGGAAGTGAGGCCCTGGCGCCCATCGACGAAGAACAGGATCACGTCGCAGGTCTCCACGGCGATCTCGGCCTGCATGCGCATCTGGCGAAGCAACGGATCCTCCGATGTCGGATCGATGCCGCCCGTGTCGATCAGGGTGAATTTGTAATTTTGCCATTCACAGTCGGCGTACACGCGGTCGCGCGTAACCCCCGGCGTGTCTTCGACGATCGCGATGCGCCTGCCCGCGATCTTGTTAAAAAACGTGGACTTGCCCACGTTCGGGCGGCCTACGATGGCCACGAGCGGTCTTGCCATATTATCCTCCAACCCGGCCCATTAGCTTGGCGAGCAAGTCCTCGCCGCCGTTGACCGCGTAAATTTTTTTGTTGAGCGCCCGTTCGACTTGCGATAGCGTCGTATCATCGAGGAATGCGTCGCCGCCTTCGCGCAGCATGGCCCCTGAGATCAACAAACGGTCGCACTTGACGCCCGCCATCGCGCGCATCAGGTCGCCTCCGGTCAAAAGGCCTGATACGGTCACGGAAGATCCGAAAAAGGCGTTCTCGGTGGCGGTGACGCTTACTTTTACCCCCGGCACCGGATGCGCGTTGAGCATTGAAGTCAAAAACTCAGCGACCGAGGTTCCGCAGGCAATCGCGACCGACTGAGGCTCGACCGTTGAAAAATCGGCTTCGCGCCATGCCTCGACATACTCGTGCTCGAGCAGCCTGCAAAGCCCCACGCCGTTTTCAATCTGCGGATAATCCTCATACTCCTGGTCGCTTGGGAAATCGCGCCCGGCCAGCAAGTAAAACTCGTCCGCCGCATGCACGAAAGCTTCCCCCAGCGCCTTGCGCAGCTCGCGCCTGAAGCCCTCGGCTTGGTCAATCACTTGGGCCGCGCCCGCGCGGTCAAAGGGTTTTAGGTCGCAAAGTCCCTCCCGGTGGCCGGTCAGCCCCACCGGTACCAGCGCCAAGGACCGGCAGGCGGGGTAGAGGGAGGCCAGGTCGCGCACGGTTTTATCAAGCGCCGCGCCGTCGTTGTACCCGGGGCAGATGACCGCCTGCGCGTGGAAGGTGAGTTGGGCGTTTGAGAGCGCGCGCAGTTGGTCCATGATCTTTGCGCCGAGATGGGTGCCCAACATCTTCGCGCGAAGATCCCCATCTGTCGTATGGACCGAGATGTACAAGGGCGATGCCCGGCGCGCGATGATGCGCTCAAGTTCCGCGTCCGAGACGTTGGTGAGTGTGACGAAGTTGCCCATCATGAGGCTCATCCGCCAGTCGTCGTCCTTGACGCGCAGGGTGTCCCGGGCGGCGCTTGGCAGTTGATCGACGAAGCAGAACACGCACTGGTTGACGCAGTCCCGCTGGCGCGACATGAGCGGCTTTTCAAACGTCAGCCCGAGCGGTTCGTATTCGTCCTTGGTGAAGCGGTACTCGCTTTCTTCGCCGCCGCGCGCGACGACGAGCGTCATCTTTTCCTGCGCGCAAAACGCCTGATAGTCGATCAGATCGACCGGGTGCTTGCCGTTGATCGTGAAAAGCGTGTCGCCGGACTGAATGCCCAGTTGCTGGGCAATGCTGCCCGGTTCGACGCCAAGAACTGCGTGCGGCATTTTTTCCTCCATCGCAAAGCGCGGCCTATGCCGCTCTGCTCCTTATTATCCCCATTTTCATCTATTCGTCAAGCATAACCGTATAAAAACTCAGGCGCGCCGGTTTCGCGGTCACTTGCATATCCGGCGGGAATGAGGCATAGCTTTTGGTCATGAAGAAGAAATGGCTGGCAATCACGGTATGGACAGTGCTGATGCTGATCGCTCTGACCGGGCTCAAGGGATACGAGACGGAGCAACTGCTTGCGCGCGCGCTGACCGCGACAGGGGGCGCGGGCTCGGAGGAGACGCTGATGGCGCTTGCGACGGTCGCGATGAACCGCGCGGGCGGGACAAGCCTTGAGGAAATGACGCGCGCGCTTGACGCGGGCGGGTTTTCGCGCGGCTACGAGGTGAGAGCGCGCGCGCTTGCGGTTGCCCGGCGCGCCATTGCGGGCGAACGCACGCTGCCTGAAGGCGTGACCGCCTTCTGCGCCCAAAAGCCCGATCAGCCGTTTACGAAAGAGGGGGCGTTTTATTTCTATTAGATTCTCTTCCGTTGCGTGGAAAACTTTGCGCGCCTGTGGTATAATCCGCATTGGCGCGTAAAGTGTCTTATCACCACAAGGAAAGAGGCTTTTGTTCGTGACTCAAAAAAAAGGCAAGGTGATCAACGCGACGCTGGCGGTGACGCTGGTGATTTTTGTAAGCAAGGCAGTCGGTCTCGTGCGCGACATGATCGTCGCGGGGTACTTCGCGACCGGCTGGGAACACGACGCCTATTCTTCGGCGTATACAATTTTTTACTTTCCGGTGCTGCTGTTCAACTCTTGCATAACTTCAACGCTCATCCCGCTCTATGTCGATGCGCGCAGCAGGGACGGCCGCCTGGCCGCCAACCGCTTCGCCAGCAACTGCATCAGCCTTTTCGGCGTGTTCGCAATCGTCGCGAGCCTGCTCATGCTGGCCTTGGCCGAACCGCTCGTGCACCTTGTGTACTGGGGGTTTGACGAACCGAAGCGGATGCTGACCGCGCAGCTGACCGGGATCATGATGCCGTCGCTGGTCTTCGTTATACTCTCCATCGTCATGGCATCGGTGCTCAACGCCAACGAGCGCTACCTGACCGCGCAATTGACCGGGTTCCCGCTCACCATCGCGGTGATCGTGGCGACGGTATTCTTTTCGCGCCAGTATGGCATTCGCGCGGTGGCCTGGGGCGTATTCGCGGCGGGAATCATGCAAATGTTGATCCTGGTGCCTTCGCTTTCGGATTCAATTGATTACCGGCCCCACTTTCGGGTAAGCGATCAGCGCTTTAAACGCATGATGTTTCTGGCGCTGCCCGCCATGCTGTCGATGGCGGTCAACGAACTCAACCACATGGTCGATAAGTCCTTGGCTTCGGCGCTCAACACCGGCGACATTTCGGCCATGGAATACGCCTACCGGCTCATTACCTTCGCCATCGGCGTCCTGGCCGTGCCCATCACAACCGTCATGTTCTCGCGCATGGCGCAAAAGGCGTCCGAGGGCGACAAAGGCGCCCTTACCGATGTGCTTAACCAGTCGGTCGAGACGTTGACCATGATCTTGCTTCCCTTTACCGTGGTCGGGTGCGTGCTTGCTACCGACATCATCCGCTTGGTATACGAGCATGGCAACTTCGGTTCCGGGGCCACGATGGTCACCAGCGGCGTCTTCCTGTTTTATTTGATCGGCATGATCGGGTTTGGCTTAAGGGACGTGTACAACCGCGCGTTCCACGCGCTTCAGGACACCAGGACGCCGCTCATCGTGGCGTGCTTCACGGTGGCGCTCAATGTGGCGCTCAATATCCTCTTGTCGCGCGCCATGGGCGTGAGTGGCCTGGCGCTTGCGACCTCGATCTCCTGCGCGCTGGGCGCTGTGGCGCTGGTGCTTCTGCTTCGCAAGAAGCTCGGCAAGATCGGCATGACCGTGACGCTCAAGGAGATTGGCAAGATGCTGATCGCAGGCGCGCTGTGCTTCCTGGCGGTGTGGCCGCTTGAAAAGTTCGTGCCCTACGCGCCGGGAAAGCTGACCGTGCTTTTCCGGCTGGTCGCGATTACACTGGTTTCCTTCGGCGTGTACTTTGGCGCGCTTTTCGCGCTTAGGACGCGTCAGTTGAGTTCGCTTAAGGTGATGTTCCGGAGGCACAAATGAACAGGTATGACGTGATCCTGATCGACGCGGACGATACGCTGTTTGATTTTCAAACGGCGGAAAAGAACGCTTTGGCGGCACTGCTGAATGAACTGGGGCTTAACACCGAAGAGGACCGCGCGGCTTATCAGGCGGCAAACCACAAATGCTGGCGCGCGCTTGAAAAAGGCGAGCTCAGCCAGGCGCGCCTCAAGGTCAAGCGGTTTGAAGACTTCTTCGGCGCGGTGGGATCAAAACACAATCCGCAGGAAGCGAGCGAGCGCTACATCGATCTGTTGTCCCGCGAAGGGGCGCTGCTTGACGGCGCGCTTGAGGCGGTCCGCGTGATCGCGGCGAAAAAGCCTGTCGCCATCGTCACCAACGGCATCGCGCGCATTCAACGCGGGCGGCTTATGGAGGCGGGACTTGACGAACTGATCGACGCGGTGGTCATCTCCGAAGAACTGGGCGCGGCCAAACCGGACAAACGCATGATTGAGGCGGCGCTGACGGCGCTTGGCGGCGTGGCGCCCGACCGCGCGCTGATGGTGGGCGACAGCCTGGAAAGTGATATCCGATGCGCCAACAACGCGCTCGTCGATGCGTGCTGGCTCAACCGCGCGGGCATCAAGCGGCCGGGCGATGCCGTGATCGCCTGGGAGATACGCGACATCGCCGAACTGCCGGAGATCGCGCTCGGCCAGCGGATATAACTAAATCCTCATGATTGCGCTATTGACACTTTACTTTGCGCGCGTTATGATAAATGTGATAGGGGAGTAATCGGCGCTCGCGCGTAACATGGTCAACATACCTGAAACCATTGCGTTTCTTGGCCATGTTTTAAATGATGAGACTTATCTGTCCGAGTAGGTAACCGCTGATTCGTTCGGTGTGGGCCGGCAAGATGAATCAGCGGTTACCTAGACGGGCAGATGGTCTCATTTTTTTTTGACGGACGTGGGAATACTGGAACAAGAGGAATTGGGAGGATTGTCATGAAGGATTATTTAAAACCGTTTGATGAGGTGCTTGGCGAATGGGGTTCCTCCGCGCGCGGGCTTTCGGACGAGACGGCGGCTCAGCGCCTTGGTGAGCACGGCCCCAACCGCTTGGCGCAAGGCAAGAAAGACACGCTTTTTCAGCGTTTCCTCAAGCAGCTGGCCGACCCGATGATCATCATTTTGATTGTGGCGGCGGCTGTCTCAGGCGTGACGGCGGTATACGCGGGCGAGTCGTTTGCCGATGTCATCATCATCCTGGCGGTCGTCATCATCAACGCGGTGCTGGGCGTGGTGCAGGAGAACAAGGCCGAGCAGGCCATCGAGGCGCTGAACAAAATCTCCGCGCCTACCGCAAAGGTCATGCGAAATGGGCATCAGGTGACGGTGAAATCCGAAGAGCTTGTGCCGGGCGACGTGCTGGTGCTGGAGGCGGGCGACCAGGTGGGCGCGGACTGCCGCCTGATCGAATGCGCGAGCCTCAAGATTGAGGAAGCGGCGCTGACCGGCGAATCGGTGCCGGTAAACAAGGACGTTCAGGCGCTGGTGAGCGAAGACGGCAAGGATGTGCCGCTGGGCGACCGGCGCAACATGGCCTACATGGGTTCTTCCATCGCGTACGGGCGCGGCGCGGCGGTCGTGGTCGCCACCGGCATGAACACCGAGGTGGGTAAGATCGCGGGCGCGCTGGAGGCTGCCGAGGAAGGCAAGACGCCGCTGCAAATCAAGCTTGCCCAATTGAGCCGCATTCTTTCGTTTTTGGTGCTCGGCATCTGCGCGGTCATCTTCGCGGTGGACATCTTCCGCATGAGCGGAAACGTAACCGGCGCAAAGCTGATCGATACCTTCATGGTCGCGGTGAGCCTGGCCGTGGCGGCGATCCCCGAGGGCTTGGCGGCGGTGGTGACCATTGTGCTTTCGATCGGCGTCACCAATATGTCAAAGCGCGGCGCGATCATACGCAAGCTGACCGCCGTTGAGACGCTCGGCTGCGCTCAGGTCATTTGCTCGGACAAGACCGGCACGCTCACCCAGAACAAGATGACGGTTGTCGAGCACGTTTCATCCGATGAAGCGGCGCTTGCGCGCGCGATGGCGCTCGCGAGTGACGCGAAGCTCGAAGCCGGTCAAGCGGTCGGCGAGCCGACCGAGTGCGCGCTGGTCAACTACGCCTTTAAGCTGGGGCTTGACAAGGGGGAGATTGAAAAGGCATCCCCGCGCGTGGGCGAAGCGCCGTTTGACTCCATGCGCAAGATGATGACCACCGTGCATAAGAACGCGGACGGTTCCATCGTCCAGTATACCAAGGGCGCGCCCGACGAAGTGCTCAAGCGCTCGACCAAGTGCATGGTGGACGGCAAGATTGTGCCCCTGACCGAGGCGATCAGAACGTCTATCCTGAATGAGAACAAGCGCATGGCGGACAAGGCGCTGCGCGTACTGGCCGCGGCGACGCGCGATTGGGAACAAGTGCCCGGGGACTTCGGGGCGGAAAACCTTGAACAGGAGCTTTGTTACCTGGGCCTGACCGGCATGATCGATCCCGTGCGCCCGGAGGTCAAGGGCGCGATTGACGAGTGCCGCCGCGCGGGCATCCAAGCGGTCATGATCACGGGAGACCACAAGGACACCGCCGTCGCCATCGCAAAGGAACTGGGCATCATTGAAAATGAACGCGAGGCCATGACGGGCGCGGAGCTCGACGATGTTTCAGATGAGCAACTGCCGGGCGTCGTATCGAAGACGCGGGTTTACGCGCGCGTTCAGCCCGAGCACAAGGTGCGCATCGTGGGCGCCTGGAAGAAGCTTCACAAGGTGACCGCCATGACCGGCGACGGCGTGAACGACGCGCCCTCGATCAAGGCCGCCGACATCGGCGTGGGCATGGGCATCACCGGCACCGATGTGACCAAGAACGTGGCCGACATGGTGCTCTCCGACGACAACTTCGCCACCATCGTCAAAGCGGTCGGGGAAGGCCGCAGGATTTACGACAACATCCGAAAGTCCATTCAGTTCCTGCTGGCGAGCAACCTCTCGGAAGTGCTGGCGATCTTCTCCGCGACGCTCATGGGCTTTACGATACTCAAGCCCGTACACCTTCTGTGGATCAACCTGATCACCGACTGCTTTCCGGCGCTGGCGCTGGGCATGGAAAAGGGCGAGAATGACCTCATGTCGCGCCCGCCCCGCGATTCCAAGGAGGGCATTTTTGCCGGCGGCGTGGGATTTGACGTCATCTTCCAGGGCACGGTGGTCACGCTGATTACGCTGGCGGCTTACTTCATCGGCCACTTCGTCGAGGCGGGCGAATGGGCGATGGTGAATAGCGCCGACGGCATGTCCATGGCGTTCCTGGCGCTCTCCATGACCGAGATCTTCCACTCATTCAACATGCGCTCCATGCGCGCCTCGATCTTCCACATGAAGGACCAGAACGTGTACCTCTGGGGCGCGATGATCCTGTCGCTGGTGCTGACCACGGCGGTCATCTACGTGCCGTTCCTTTCAAGCGCGTTTGGCTTTGAGCACATTTCGCTCATGGAATACGGGATTTCAATGGCGTTGGCCTTCTCGATCATCCCGATCGTGGAGATCGAAAAGTGGATCCGGCGCAAGGTTTCAAAGAAGTAAGCCGCAAATAAAACCCGATATGCAAGGGGCTGTCCTGACTGTTCGCAGGTTCTCAGGATAGCGCCTTGTTGTTTTATGGCTCCTGCGCCGCCTCGCTTGGCGCGTGCGCGCACGCGCCCTCGGTCATGCCGCCCCATTTTTCCATGATGATGCGGGCCACATCGGTGTTTTCGATGAGGCCGGTGACGCGGCCGTCGCCGGGGAGGTAGGAGTACAGCGCCACATCGTCGCCGACGTGCCCGACGCCCGTCCAGCCGATGTAGGCGCGGCGCGAGAGCATGTTCCCGAGCGTCGCGCGGCTTTCGGAAGTCGGGACATTGCGGTCGGGCGCCAGTTCGCGCGCCCACGCGAGTTCTTCCCCCGTGGGGTCCCATATGCCGTAGAGCCTGAGCGCTTCTTCGGGTGCGGCGCCTGCGGCCAGAAGCTCGATCACGCCTTCGGATGTGATGCGCGAGCGGGTCAAGGGCCAAATGACATCGGCCAGGGGAAGCGAGGCATAGGCCCTGTCGCTTTCGGCGCTTCCGATCGAAACGCCGCCTGTGCCGTGGTCTTCCACCACCAGCACCATGGTATCCTCCCGGCCACGGGCGAATTCCATCGCGCGGCCCACCGCTTCGTCAAAGGCCAGAAATTCTGAAACCAGCGCGACCGGGTCGTTGTTGTGGGCGGCCCAGTCCACCTTGGACCCCTCCACCATCAGGAAGAAGCCGTTTTCATTGCGGCATAGGATGTCAATGGCCTTCTTGGTCATCTCATGAAGCGCGGGTTCGTTCGGCGCAAGGAGCGCGCGGTCCGCTTCGTATTGCATGTAGCCTTCGGCGAACAGCCCCCATACCCTCTCGCCCGCATACGCCATCAATTCATCCCGCGTGGTCAGGAGGTCGTACCCGCCATCGGTCAGTTCATTGAGCAGGTCGCGCCCGTCCGCGCGCACATCGCCGCGCATGTAGTGCGCGCCGCCGCCGAGCACCACATCGACGCCCGTCTCCATCATTTGAAGGCCGATGCCTTCAAAATCGTTGCGGTCGGTGGTGTGGGCGGCAAAACAGGCCGGGGTGGCGTGCTGGACGTTGGCCGTCACCACGAGGCCCGTGCTCTTGCCAAGCGATTTCGCCAGTTCCAGCACCGTCGCGCGCGGCGTTCCCTGGGCGTCCGCGCCCACGTACTTATCGCGGCTCTTGTAGCCGGTCGATAGGGCGGTCCCGCCCGGCGCGCTGTCGGTGATCGCGCCCGGTTCGCCGGACGGGGTCAGACAATAGGTTCGGATCAGGCCGCTTAAATAGGGATCGGCGTTCAGGCGCGCGCTTGTGTCAAAGTGGCCGGTGGCGAGGTCGTAGGCCTTCATCCAGCGCGACAGCGTCGATACACCCACGCCTGTCCCGTCCGAGATCATCAAAATCACGTTCCTGACTTCGCCCGCCCGGGCAGGGCAGGCCGTCGCGCTCAACAAGAGCGCCAGCGTCACGGCCAGCGCCGTAAAGCACTTCAATTTGCTGATCATGGGCAATCGCTCCTCGCGCCTTTTGTGAATCGACGATAGTATAACACATCATCCGCCGCGCCGCAAAGATTGTAAATGGAAAGTTTACTTGACATCGAACGGGTGGGGTGGTATCCTATGCATGTAAAGCAAGCTTTCCATATTTTTGAAAGGGGGTAGGGCGGTGAAGAACCGGCTGGAGGAGGTCCGCAAGGCGCGGGGGGTCAGGCAGGAGGAACTGGCGCTGGCGATGGAAGTATCGCGCCAGACGATCAGTTCGCTCGAGAACGGGCGGTACAACCCGTCGATCCTGCTGGCCTTTCGCATCGCCCGCTATTTTGGCATGGCGATTGAAGAAATTTTCATCTACGAAGAGGGGGACAATGCATGAAACCGTGTTTGCGTTCACAAAACAAGTCTTTTTGCGTGGTTTTGATTTGCGCAGGGCTGATCACGCTGGTCTTTGGCGTGGCGTGGGGCCGCACATTGCCGGATGCGGCGCACAACCTGAGCATGCTCTCGGGCATGTTTGCCGGGATGGGCGGGGGGCTTACGGCGCTGGGCGCCGTCTGGCTGATAAAGCTCAAGGTGATGAAACCGGAAACGCTCAGGCAAGAAGCCATCGAGCAAAACGACGAGCGAAACGTCCAGGTCCGGCGCATGGCCTACGAGGCGGCCAGCAAGGCGGCCACGTTCATCTTCGCCATCCTGGCGTTCATCCTGCTCTGGCTCGATTACCGGATACCGGCGATTCTATCGATCGGCGCGCTGTACCTGCACTTCATCGTGTTTTTGATTGCCGCGAAAGTTGCGGATAAAAAAATGTAGCCCAAATCCCGCGCGGCGCCGGACATGCCGCGCGGGATTTTTTTATTGCGCGGGATGGCGTGATTTGTACAGGCGATAGGCGTATACGGTTGGAATGATGAGGTACAAAAGCAGCGCCGCGAAGAACACGCCGGACGCCCACCCCGGGTGCCCCGCCACGCCGATCACCCCGCCGATGATCATGGCGATGCCGATGACCACGCCCACGTACCCCCCCAGCCGGTTCGTCTTGTTCCACACCACTTCGTCCTTGAATGTCCAGGGCAGCTTGATGCCAAAGTTGCGGTTCTGGCTGATCTTGCCCATAAAGTTGTTGATGAAGACCATGAGCAGCCCCATCAGCACGTAGATCATCCCGAACCAGTCGGCCGAGAATGTGCCGCCGCGCTTGGCCACGATCAGGAGCAGCCAGCCGACCAGCGCAAAAACCAGGGAGATGATCGGGATGACCTTTTCCTCAATCGCGCGGTTTTTCTTGACGCGCTCGTTGTCCTTTGTCGCGCGCTCGTAGATCAGGTAGATCGCCATTGCGATGACGGGCAGCGCGCCGGTCAAAAGGTACCACCAGCGCGTACCGAAGCGGTCGGGCTGGCCCCAGAGGTTGAAGTGAACCGGCACCACCTCGGGCAAAGTCGTGATCACCCACGCCGCCAGCGCGAGGTTAAGAAGCGCCAAGGCTGAGCATACTTTCTTTGTCATTTTGTTTCACCCTTTCCCGTCAGATCCGAAATCATTTCCATCAGGTCCTCCAGCACGCTCGTGCTCAGGGAATAGACCACGTTCTGCCCGGCTTTTGTCGAGCGCACCAATCCCGCGTCCCTGAGAATCCCCAGGTGGTGGCTGATTGAGGGCTTGGTCATGTCAAACCGCAATGCAATCTCGCCCGCGTTCATGTCCCCCGCGCGCAGGAGTTTGAGTATCGCGCGCCGCGTCGGGTCGTTCATCGCGTTCCATGCGTCGCCCATGCGGATGCCCCCTTGTTTAGATATTTAGAATATCATCTAATTACGTGTTTGTAGTATATGCGCCCGGGGCGTTCCTGTCAAGCTCGGGCGCGTAATTTTACATAGGTCCGGTCACTTGAGGTTCAATTTTTCAAAATCTTCCACCGGTTCCCGGCATGTCCCGTTCTGGCACAGGTAGTAGCGCGTGAGCGCGGGGGGGATGGGGTAGGCGGCGGTAAACGGCGCGGTGCGAGAGAGCGCCTCTTCGTTGCCGGGCCATTTGACGAGCGCGTAAAGGTGGGGATCGTCAAGCGCCGATAGGCGTTTAAGCGCATAGCGATGCGCCGCTTCATCCGCGCATACGGCCACCAATTCCCGCGTGGGCGCGAGTTGGCGGCTCATGGCAAACAGGGAGAAGGCGTGGGCCTCTTCTTGGCTGTAGGCGGCAAAGCTCACGGCGCGCATTTGCCGGCCCGCCGCCTTGCGCCAGAATTCATCGCCCGTATAGCGCGCCAGTTCCCCCAGTGCCAGCGCGGCTGCCGCGTTGCCCGACGGCATCGCACCATCGGTAAATTCGCGCGGGCGACTTATGAGCGCGGCGTCTTGCGCACCCATATAAAGCCCGCCGCCGTTTGCGGCTTCAAAGCGGGAGAGCATATGGCGCCCGAGGTTGCCCGCGTCTTCAAGCAACGCGGTGTCAAGCGTCGCGCGGTACAGTTCAACCAGCCCCCACATCATAAACGCGTAGTCATTGAGCAACCCGTCGCCCGCCGTTTCGCCGTCCGCCCAGCGGATGAAGAGCCGCCCGTCCCCGCCCATGAGGCGGGTTTTGACGAAATCCCACGCGCGGCGCGCGGCGGTGAGGTATGCCCCTTCCCCGAGCAGGCGCGCCGCGCGGGAAAGCCCCGCGATCATGAGCCCGTTGTGCGCGGCGAGCACCTTGTGGTCGGTTGCGGGCTTTGCGCGCTGATCGCGGTAGCGCGTTAGCGCCGCGCGGGAAGCGCGCATCCCGTCGTCTTCTTCCTCAAAGTCAGGCGCGTGAAGCAGGTTCAGTATGTTTTTGCCTTCAAAGTTTCCCTCCGCGCTAACGCCGTAACGCTTTGCAAAGGCGGGCCCGGCTTCGCGCGCGACTTCTTCCTGGGTAAAGACATAGTAAGCGCCCTCGCCGCCTTTGCTGTCGGCGTCCTGCGCGCTCATAAAGCCGCCTTCGCTCTGTTGCAGTTCGGCAAGCGCGTAATCGGCCGTGCGGCGTGCGATATCGCCAAAGAATTCGCATTTCGTGGCCGCGTAGCCCTCGGCGTAGGCGTACAGGATGAGCGCGTTGTCGTAGAGCATCTTTTCAAAGTGGGGGATCAGCCACTGTCTGTCGGTGGCATAGCGGTGGAATCCCCCGCCCAGGTGGTCGAAGATGCCGCCGCGCGCCATTTGCGTCAGTTGGCGCTTGGCCATGTGAAGCGCTTCCCCATCGCCGCTTTCCCGCGCACAATCGATGAGCAGCAACAGGTTTTGCGGCATGGGAAAGCGGGGCGGGCCGCCAAAGCCGCCGTCACGTTCGTCAAAGGATTTTTTCAGCGCGCGCACAGCGCGCAGGATCATGGCGCGGTCGGGCGCGCGCTCACCGGTCTCCCCGGCCTGATTCAAAAAAGCGGTCAAGCGCTTTCCCGCACCCTCAAGCGACGCGCGGTCGGTATTCCACATCTTTTCCGCGCGCCGGATCAGGCTCATGAGCTGCCCCTTCGTCAGGTACGTGCCCGCATAAAAGGGGTGGCCCTCGCTCGTCATCAGGATGGTCAGCGGCCAGCCGCCCGAGCCGTTCACTGAAACGCAGCACGCCATGTAGATGTGATCAATGTCGGGCCGTTCCTCGCGGTCAAGCTTGATTGGGATTGAGGCCGCGTTCAGAAGATCCGCGACTTCCTCATCCTCAAACGACTCGCGCGCCATGACATGGCACCAGTGGCAGGTGGAATAGCCGATCGACAGAAAGACCATCTTGCCTTTGCGCCGCGCTTCCTCGAATGCTTCGTCGCACCACGGCCACCAATCGACCGGGTTGCTTGCGTGCTGAAGGAGGTAGGGGGATTTTTCACTGGCCAATCGGTTGGGTGCTTTATGTAAATTGGACATTTGGATCACCGCCTGTTTGAAAAACAATATGCACACGCATAGGATAACCATTTTTTGTCCTGACTATTCTGCTTATGATCGCCCTTGGGCGGGTCAAACGTGAAATGCCATAAAATAAAGTGGTGGGCGATACAAATCCGCCATCGGGAACAATTTTCCCTGTGCAATGGACGGTGTCCATATGCAAATGAAGCAACGCTCTTTTTCGTATTTTTGTATTGACATAATTTTACCCATAGCTTATACTGAACGTGTTCAGTGAACGAATTCGATTTTTAAGGAGGAACGAACATGAAGCGGATTCTGGGGGTTTTTCTGTGCTGCGTGTTGTTGATCAGTGCGCTGCCCGTCCTGGCTGAGGGGCTGTTCACGCCCGGTGTTTACGAGGGTACGGGCACCGGCTTTGGCGGGGAGATGAAGGTGAGCGTCGAAGTGGATCAGGACGCGATTTTGTCGGTGGCCATCCTCTCGCACGGCGAAACGGCGGGCGTCGCCGATCCGGCGCTAAATGCCATTCCCAAAGCCATCGTCGAGCATCAGACGCTGGCAATCGACACCGTGGCCGGATGCACGATGGCGAGCCGCGCGGTGCTGGACGCGGCAAGGGCGGCGCTTGAAGGCGCATGCAGCGACATGGGCGCGCTTGAAAAGGCGGTAGAGGAGAGAGCGCAGGCATTTGAGACAGAGGCAAAAGCCTGTGACGTCATAGTCATCGGCGCGGGCGGCGCTGGCCTTGCGGCGGCGACCGAGGCGGCCAAGGCTGGCTCCAGCGTCATCATACTAGAGAAAATGCCCGCCATTGGCGGCAATACCATCCGCGCGGGCAGCGCCCTGAACGCCGCAGATCCTGAGCGTCAAGCGGGCATTGCGATGTCGGACAGTGAGCGGGAGAGCATTGAAGCAATCCTTGCCGCCGAGCCGCGCGACGAGTGGATGGAGAAATGGCAGAAGGCGCTTTCGGAGGAATTTGACGCCTATGTCAGCGCCGGTTCGACTTACCTGTTCGACAGCCCCACGCTTCACAAGCTCCAGACCTACATGGGCGGCGACTATGTGGGCAATCCTGAGCTGATCGACGTATTTGGGGATGAAGCGCTGGCGGGCGTCGATTTCCTGACGTCGTATGGCGCGTCCTGGCAGCCGGGCGTGACCGCCGCGATGGGCGCGACCTGGAAGCGCAGCCACAACCCTGAGCTGATCTACGGTTCCAAGGGCATGACGTTTATCAAGCCCCTTGAGAACTTTCTGGCGCAGGCCGACTGCTTGACGCTGACCGATCACAAGGCGCAACACCTCATCATGAAAGATGGGCGCTGCGTGGGCGTGACGGGCGTCACCTCCGAGGGCCAGCCTTTTGAAATCACAGCCAGCCAGGGCGTCGTGATCGCCACCGGCGGATTCTCCGCCAATGTCGAGATGCGCGAAGCGTACAACCGGCACTGGGTGTACATCGGCGAAAACCTGAGCACGAGCAACCACCCCGGCGCAACCGGAGACGGCATCGTCATGGCGCAGGAAGCGGGCGCGAACCTGACCGGCATGGAGTGGATTCAGTTAACGCCCTGGGGCAGCCTCGCCATTCCCCAGGCGGCCATCGATAATATGCTCTTTGTCAACAAGGAAGGCAAGCGCTTCATCAACGAAGACAACCGCCGCGACGTGATGACCAAGTATGCCCTCGATCAGACCGACTCCCAATTCTTCCTGATCTATGATGGCAACATCATCGTGGACGGCGTGTCACAGACCGGCAACAAGGTAGACGAACTGGTTGGGCAGGAATTGGCCACCGGCGAGCGCTTCTACAGGGCCGAGACGCTTGAGGACCTGTGCGCGCAGATCGGCATGCCCTACGAAGCGCTGAAAAAGACCATAGAGGATTACAACGCTTGCGTCGACGGGCAGGCCGATGAATTCGGCCGTTCGCTGTTCGACAAGAAACTGGGCGTAGCGCCCTTCTATGCCTCGCGCACCGCGCCCTGCGTGCATCACACGATGGGCGGCATTGAAATCAACACCTCGACCGAAGTGCTCGATACCGCGGGCAACGCCATTCCCGGGCTGTATGCAGCGGGCGAAGTGACTGGCGGCGTCCATGGCTCGAACCGCCTGGGCGGCAACGCCATCGCCGACATCTTCGTATTTGGTCGCATTGCGGGGCAGAACGTGTCCGCGCAGGATGCGCTCGGCCTGGCTGCGTAAGTCATCGGGCAATGGATAACCGGCCAGCCGTTAATTTGCGGCTGGCCGGTTCTGGTCTACCGCTCGGGCGTCGCTTGCTTTTTCGCACAAATCGCGCTAAAATGGTTTTATGTCTAGCGGAAAGGAAACGCATATGAACAAGCGCGCGGAACAGAAGCAGGCGACGCTGGAGCGGTTGCGGGAATCCATTGACCATCTCGTCGCGGAAAAGGGCTTTGACCAGATAACCATACGTGAGATCAGCCAGAAAGCAGGCATCTCCGTGGGCATGTTTTATTACCATTTTACCTCCAAGGAGGAAATCCTCTTTGATCGGTATCTGCGCGCAGGCGCGCGTCACAAGGCGTTGTATGAGGAAGTCCTCAAAGACATGCCGCCGGTCGAAGCACTTGCGGCGCTGATTCACCATTGCGTCGAGTTCAGTGTTTCCCGCATTCCGCAGGTTGCCTTACCCTATCACAAGGCGATCCTCTCCGAATACCCGCGCTGGTCCGCCCGACAACCGGACGAATTGATCCGCATGATGACCACCCTGTTTGAAAAAGCGGTGGAGATGGGCGCGATCGCGTCGCCCTTCACACCCGGACAATTGTCTCAAATGCTATGGAGCATGCAGATGGGCATGCGCGTGGCGCTGCTCATGCAAGGCCAGGATTTCGTCGAGAAATACCAGGTAGAGGAGCAGCTGGTTGCGTGGCTGATGAGCCTTACGCGAAAGGCGGCAAAATAAAGAGGCAAGGATAAGACGGGAGAGGACAGTGAGCAAGTGACCAACTTTGGTACTTCTCCATGGCTCTCTATGCAACCTTCGTGTCCTTCTTACATTGTTTCAAGTATGCGGGCCATTGCGCTTGTATCTTGTCATGCAACGGAATTCGCATTTTCATATAAGTTTTGTATGTAATTTAATCATGGAACAGGTTTATATTTTCCGGGCGTTATGATATACTGTAACCTCATTAGATGGTTGATGGTGTGTGGATTTACCAAGGGAGGCTGTTGAGGTGGCTGAGGGGAATATTGGATCGGGCTATTGCCAGGTCATGCTCGATGCCATGCCCATTTGCGGCAATTGTTGGAGCGATGAGAATACCCTGATTTCGTGCAATGAGGAAACGGTCAGGCTTTTCGGTTTGCCGAACAAGCAGGCATACCTCGAGCATTTTGACGACTTTTCACCCGATTTTCAACCGGGTGGCAGGCGTTCGCGTGAGCTTGCGCGCGAGCATGTCAAAAAGGCGTTCGAGGACGGCTATGTGCGCTTTGAATGGATGCACCGGGATAGCAAGGGCGTAAACATTCCTTGCGAGGTTACGCTGGTGCGCGCCAGGTACATGGACCGGTACGTGGTGGCGGGCTATACGCGCGATTTGCGCGAGTCGATCGCCGACATGGAGAAGATGCGCGAAGCCGACGAGCGCAGCCAGATCATGCTGGACGCGACGCCCCTGTGCGCCAATTTTTGGGACAAGGACTTCAACAACATCGACTGCAACGAAGAGGCGAAGAAGCTGTTCGACCTGAACAGCAAGCAGGAGTACCTCGACCGATTCTACGAGCTTTCGCCCGAGTACCAGCCCGACGGGGAGCTCTCGTCGGTCAAGTCCGCCGCGTACATCAAGCGGGCGTTTGAGGGCGGCTACTGCCGGTTTGATTGGATGCACCAAAAACTGAACGGCGAGCCGATCCCTGCCGAGATCACGCTGGTGCGCGTCAAGTACAAGGACGACTACATCGTGGTGGGCTATACGCGCGACCTGCGCGAGTTAAAGGCGACCACCGCCAAGATGCGCGAGGCCGACGAGCGCACGCAGTTGATGCTGGACGCCACGCCGCTTTGCTGTAACCTCTGGAACGACAGCTTTCAAAACATCGACTGCAACCAGGAAGCGGTCAATCTTTTCGACCTTTCGAACAAGCGCGAATACCTGGAGCGCTTCTTTGAGCTGTCTCCGGAATACCAGCCGTCGGGCGAAAAGAGCGCCGTGCTCGCGCGCAAAAACATCCAGACCGCGTTTGACACGGGTTATTGCCGGTTTGACTGGATGCATCAAAAGCTCAACGGCGAGCCGATCCCCGCCGAGATCACGCTGGTGCGCGTCAAGTACAAGGACGGCTACATCGTGGCGGGATACACCCGCGACCTGCGCGAGATGAAGGCGATGCTCTCCAAGATGCGCGAAGCCGACGAGCGCACGCAGTTGATGCTGGACGCCACGCCGCTTTGTTGCAACCTGTGGAATCAAAACTTTGAAAACATTGACTGCAACCAGGAAGCGGTCAAACTGTTTGACCTTAAGAGCAAGCAGGAATACCTCGACCGTTTTTTCGAACTCTCGCCGCCCTTCCAGCCCTCGGGCGAGCTGAGCGCAACCCTTGCCCAGAAGAACATTCAGACCGCGTTTAACCAAGGCTACTGCCGCTTTGAATGGATGCACCGTAAGCTGAACGGCGATCTGATTCCCTCGGAAATCACGCTGGTGCGCGTCAAGCATAGGGGAGAGGACATTGTGGCGGGCTACACGCGCGACCTGCGCGAGCTCAAGGCAATGCTTTCTGAGATGCACAAAGTGGAGGACGATTTGCGCCTGGCGCGCGACGCGGCCGAGCAAAGCGCGCGGGCCAAGAGCGAGTTTCTGGCCAACATGAGCCACGAAATCCGCACGCCCATGAACGGGATCCTGGGCCTGTTGCACTTGGCGCTGGGCACCGAGCTTACGGATAAGCAGCGCGAATACCTGGACAAGACCAAGCAATCGGCCCAGAACCTGCTGCGCATCATAAACGACATCCTGGATTTTTCCAAGATCGAGGCGGGCAAGCTCGAAATGGAGCGCGTCGCGTTTTCTGTTAGAGACATCTTTGAGGAACTCAAGGACATGTATTCGGCCAAGATCGAGGAGAGCGGGCTGTATTTTGAAGTCATAGAACCGGAGGACTTGCCCGAAAGCGTCGTGGGCGATCCGCTCAGGCTCAAACAGGTGCTGATCAACCTGATCAGCAACGCGGCCAAGTTCACCAAGGCTGGCGGCATCACCATGGAGGTCCGGGTGACGCGCTCGGACAGCCGCTGCGCGCAGTTCCGCTTCAGTGTCCGCGATACCGGCATCGGCCTGACCGATGGGCAGCTCCGGGGATTGTTCGCGCCCTTCAGCCAAGCCGATACCTCCATCACCCGCAAGTACGGCGGCACCGGGCTGGGCCTGGCGATCAGCAAGGACCTGGTGGAGCGGATGGGCGGCGAGGTCGGCGTTAAGAGCCGGTTTGGCGAGGGTTCGACGTTCTACTTTACCGCGCGTTTTGAAAAGGCCCATGAACAGGGGACAGGTCACAGCGCCGCAGTCAACGCCCCGGACCGGGTGCGCGGCGAGGGGGGCGCGCCGGCCGATCATGCCCGGATCCTGCTGGCCGAGGACAATGAGATCAACCAGCTGATCGCGCAGGAATTGCTCAAATCCCAGGGTTACCTGGTCGATACCGCGAACAACGGGCAGGAAGCCATCGACATGCTCAAGGGGAACGACTATCGGCTGGTGCTGATGGACATCCAGATGCCGGTTATGGACGGCCTGACCGCCACGTGTGCGATCCGCGCCATGGAAGAATACAAGACCCTTCCCATCATCGCCATGTCCGCCAACGCCATGGCGGGCGACTACGAGCGCAGCATCGAATGCGGCATGAACGACCACCTGACCAAGCCGATTGACGCCGATGCGCTCTTTGACACACTGAAACGCTGGATAGGGTAAAAAATAAGGCTGCCCCGCGATTTTATATTCGCGGGGCAGCCCATTTATCCTGTTTTAGTACATTCCGCCCATTCCGCCGGGCGCCGGAGCCGCCGGGGGGTTCTTGTCGGGCAGGTCGGCCACCAGCGATTCGGTGGTCAGCACCATCGCCGCGATGGAGGCCGCGTTTTGAAGGGCCGAGCGGGTGACCTTGGTCGGATCGGTGATGCCGCGCTCGCTCATATCGCCGTACTCGTCCTTGAGCGCGTCGTAGCCGTAGCCCACGCTGTCCTGCGCCTTGATTTTCTCGACCACGACCGAGCCTTCCGCGCCCGCGTTCATCGCGATCTGGCGAACCGGCTCTTCAAGCGCGCGCAGTACGATGGCCGCGCCGGTCTTGATGTCGCCGCTCTGCGCCTTGAGCACGTCCTCAACCGCCTTGCCAGCGGTGATCAGCGCGGTTCCGCCGCCCGGCACGACGCCTTCTTCAACGGCGGCGCGGGTCGCGTTCAGCGCGTCTTCAATGCGAAGCTTCCTGTCCTTCATCTCAACTTCGGTCGCCGCGCCCACGTTGATCACCGCAACGCCGCCGGCGAGCTTCGCCAGGCGTTCTTGCAGCTTCTCGCGGTCGTAGTCGCTGGTGGTGTCTTCGATCTGGGTGCGGATGGAGGCCACGCGCGCCTTGATCTCGGAGGAATCGCCCGCGCCTTCGACGATGGTGGTGTTTTCCTTGTCCACCTTGACCTGGCGGGCGCTGCCCAGCATGTCGAGGGTGGTGTCCTTGAGCTCAAGGCCCAGTTCTTCCGTGATGACCTGGCCGCCGGTCAGGATCGCGATGTCCTGCAGCATGGCCTTGCGGCGGTCGCCGAAGCCCGGCGCCTTGACGGCCACACAGGTGAAGGTTCCGCGCAGCTTGTTGAGGATCAGGGTCGCCAGCGCCTCGCCTTCGACCTCCTCGGCGATGATGAGCAGCTTCTTGCCGCCCTGCACAACCTGCTCGAGCACCGGCAGCACTTCCTGAATGTTGGAAATCTTCTTGTCGGTGATCAGGATCAGCGGGTTGTCGAGCACCGCTTCCATCTTCTCGGTATCGGTCGCCATGTAGGCGGATGCGTAGCCGCGGTCAAACTGCATGCCTTCGACGATGTTGAGCTCGGTCTTCATGGTCTTGGACTCTTCAACCGTGATGACGCCATCCTTGCCCACCTTCTCCATGGCGTCGGCGATCAGCGTGCCGATCTCGTCGTCGCCCGAGGAAATGGCTGCGACCTGCGCGATCGCCTGCTTGCCCTCGACGGGCTTGCTGATTGAGACCAGCGCGTCTACGGCGGCCTTGGTGGCCTTCTCGATGCCGCGGCGGATGATCATCGGATTCGCGCCCGCAGCCACGTTCTTGAGGCCTTCGCGTACGATTGCCTGCGCGAGCAGCGTCGCGGTGGTGGTGCCGTCGCCCGCCACGTCGTTGGTCTTGGTCGCGACTTCCTTGACGAGCTGCGCGCCCATGTTCTCAAACGCGTCTTCGAGTTCGATTTCCTTGGCAATGGTCACGCCGTCGTTGGTGATGAGCGGCGAGCCGAACTTCTTGTCGAGCACGACGTTCCTGCCCTTGGGGCCCAAGGTGATTTTCACGGTATCGGCCAGGGCGTTGATGCCCTTTTCAAGCGAGCGGCGCGCCTCTTCGCCATACTGAATCTGCTTAGCCATGTTGATGTGCCTCCTTGACTATCTTTGAAAATTTTGCTTAGCCTTCGACGACGGCCAGAATGTCCGACTGGCGCACGATGATGTACTCGGTGCCGTCAAGCTTGACTTCGGTGCCCGCGTACTTTGAGTAGATGACTTTCTGCCCCGCCGCGACGTGCATGGTGATTTCCTTGCCGTCCACGTTTCCGCCCGGTCCAACCGACAAAACTTCCGCCATCTGCGGCTTTTCCTTGGCCGCGCTGGTCAGCAGGATGCCGCCCTTCGTGGTCTCTTCCGCTTCCAGATTCTTGATCACAACGCGATCGCCCAACGGTTTGATTTGCATAATGGAACCTCCCTGTATTCTGGTGTTTGTTAGCACTCAATCGGATCGAGTGCTAACTTATGTGCATAGTGTATCCCAAACGCGGGATCAACTCAACGACAATCGTGTTAATTCTCATAAAAATCTGATGAACAAAAGAGCCGGACATTTGCGTGTCCAGCTCTTCGTGATGCGCCTGTCATCGGTTTCAGTTGTCCCACACATACCCCTTGGCTATGACGCGGGCGTTTTGGCCGTTTGCGTCAATTGCCTTGAGCGCTATGGCGTTCGTGTCGCTGTCAAAGCTCAGGTAGTACAGCGTGCCGTCTTCCTTGACCAGAACCGGATCCGTCTCGGAGAAGTACAGCGCGTCGCGCGCGCCCTCGTTGATCTGTTTGACCGCGCCGCTTTTGAGGTTCACCTCGAAAATGCCGTCGCGCTGGACGTATTCGCCGTTTTCTTCGCCATCTATGTATTGGGTCGTATACAGCGCGCCGTCGTCCACCAGGGCCAGCGTGCCGGAAGGAATTGCGATGTCCTCAAGCGCTGTTCCGTCTAGCTTTACGCGCTTGATCAGGGCATCTTTCAAATTCCATTCCTCATCATACTGGGTAAACTGTCCGTAGACGACGCCATCATCGACCAGGGAAAACTTGATGAAGCTTTTCTCGGTGTCCTTCATTTCATCAAGCAGCGTCTCGTCCGAGCCGTCCGGACGCGCGCGGTAGAGGCCGGGCTTGGTGTCAACGAGGACCACATCGTCGCCGTCCATGATGGCAAAATCCGCTCGCGTGTAGATCAGATGATCGTCGTCCGCGTCAAGCAGCGTCGTACCCTCGGCGCTGATCAGTTGCTTTTCGCCCGTCTTGATGTTCAGCCGGTAGAGCGCGGCGCACGCGGCATCCCCGCTATCGACGATCGCTTGGGCGTACTTTGAAAAATCCTGATAGTATACAAAGCCGTCCTCGACTTCCACCGGCGTGATCGCCCATTCCGCGCCCGCGTCCACGTGGAGCCAAGGCTCGCTGATCAACGCGCCGCCCTCTATCCTGAGGCGTACGTTGCCCACGTAGAACGCGCCGTCCTCCGCCATGGCGCCGCCGCCGTTATCGGCAACGCGGCCAATCTTCCGGCCGTCTTCGCCGATCACGATCAGGCACGCCGGGTCGGCTTCGTAGTCGCGAACAAGCACGTAGCCGTCAGACGCGGCCTCAACGCTCGCGTCGTACTCATAGAGCCTAACCGGGTTCCCGTCGCTTGAAAGCAAAAAAACGCCCCGTTCTTTGCCGTCAACGCTGCCTGAGTAAATGATGCGGTTCTCTTCGATGAGCGCGGTTCCGGGGATCGCCTCCCACGCCATTGCGCTCGGCGCGGCAAACAGCGCAAGCGCCAAAATCAGCCCAAGCACCCTCTTCATGGTCGTTTCCTCATTTCCTATTTTATTGCCATATCCATCCAGTTTCTTTTAGACGCGCTCGGGCGCGTTTTTGTGGCATTTAAGCAAATTTTACGGGGCATACTACCGATACAGCGCGAATTGAAGCATTTTTTTGCGCGCAGATCATCAAAGGAGTGACTTTTTTTATGAACCCGTTTGACCAAAATCCAATCAAGCTGGACGACAGCCTGATGGACTGGAACAAAGCCTATCCGGATCCCTATGACAAGCGCACCGTCGATCCCTATACGCGCACCCGCGTGATCCTGATGAGCGGCACCGAGTTTGAGAACGTGTGGTACACGCATCAGTTTTCGCGCCATGAAATCAATCAGGACGTGCGGCGTCAACTTGCCTTGATCCGGCGCGGCGAACAGCAGCAGCAAAAGGCGGTTGCCATGCTCAAACCGCTTGATGAAACGGTGCTCGAGCACACAATCGGCTATGAGCAACTGGCGGTCGATCTGACGGCGGGCTTGGCCAAGCGCGAAAAGGAAGAGATCGTGCGCGACGCGCTCAACTACGCGCTGCTCGAGGACTTCGACCACCTCTACCGTTACGCGCAATTGCTCGACATGGACGAGGGCGTCCACGCGGAGGACCTGGTCGGGCGCTATACCGAGGTCATGCCCGCGCGCCCCACCGTCGCGCACCACCGTTATCCGTTTGATTCCATCAAGCCCCACATCGATGCCCAGAAGTCTGAGCTGTTTACGAAGTTGGCCGTGGGCATCATCACCGCCGCCGAGCAGCAAACCATGAACTTCTATATGAACGTGTGCAATGCCTACAAGAGCGACCGCGGCCGTAAGCTTTATCAGGAAATCGGCATGGTGGAGGAGCAGCACGTCACGCAGTACGGCAGTTTAATGGACGTCAAGTGCACGTGGCTTGAGGGACTGCTCATGCACCAATACACCGAGTGCTACCTGTACTGGTCGTGCATGGAGACCGAGACCGACCCGCGCATCCGGGATTTCTGGGCGATGCTGTATGAGCAGGAGGTTGCGCACTTGCACGCCGCCAAAGCCATGCTCACGCGCATTGAGGGCAAGGATTATCAGCAGGTGGTCGGCACGGGCGATTTCCCCGCGCCGCTTAAGCTTGAGAGCAACATCGACTACGTGCGCAAGGTGCTCGCCGGGACGGTCCAAATGACCGAAGTGCGCGAAAGCTATGGGAACCTAGCCGACCTCAAACCCGACTACGACTTCTTCCTCTATCAGAACCGCATCAACCACGACATCGCTCGCGTGGCGAGTCACGCGGTGGTCCAAGACTACATCCGCCAAAACGGCCAGGACCTGCGCTTTGAAATAAGCCCCAACCCCATCGAGGCCCTGCGCGACCGCAAGCACGACAACACGGAAGTGGGCCGCGCGCCCATGCGCGAACCGGCGCTTGCGCACTGACGCCGCAAGAATGGCAAGACCGCCGTGCGGACAGGCGCTGCACGGCGGCGCGCTTTTATCGGTTTGCGGAAGATTCCTTATTGTTTAAACCGCTCGACCGCGTACTGGATGAACTTTCTCGTCGTTTCCGTCTGATACACATTTCGGTTCGCAACAAAGTGGAGCTTGAATTCAAACTCAAACCCCTCGATCGGCACCGCCTTTACGCTGCCCGGATACAAGTTGGTCCGCCCCGCGTAAAAACATACGGCCACCCCCTGCTCGCACAATTCCGCCATCAGCCGCGTTTCCGCCGGCGCCAGCGCCAGATTGACCGTGACGCCCGCCTCTGCGCACGCCGCACGGATCAAGTTCTGCGAACCGGCCGCCGTGTTGATGCTCACCACATTATGGCCCTTGAGATCGGACAGTTTGAGCGCGTCGCGTCTGGCCAATGGATGCGTCTGCCCCACCATCAGCACCAGCGAGCCGTTTAGCGTATAAAGCGGTTCGAACAGCGCACGGTCAAATGGCTCCAGCAAGAACCCCAACTGATACTTTTCGTCCAGAACCGCTTGCGCGCAGTGTTCGTCCGCGTAGCTGCCGACGCGCACCTTGATGTTGGGATTCGAAGTCAGAAAATCACTCAGGAAGTTCGCGGCCAAAAAATCAAACGCGCCCGTGGAATAGCCAATCGACAGTTCCTGCTCAAGCGACTCCTTCTGCGCGCGCATGCACGAGAGCACATAGTCCTGATGGTGCAGGAACGGACGCGCGTATTTTTCAAACGCATGTCCGTGCGGCGTCAGTTCAGCGCCTGCATTTGAGCGATAAAACAGCACAACGTCAAGCTCTTCCTCCAGTTGGCGGATGGCCTTGCTCATGCCCTGTTGCGTCAGAAACAGCTTCTGCGCCGCGCGCGACAGGCTTTTTTCCTGCGCAACGGCGAGAAAGTATTGGATTTGCCGTGCATCCACATGGACGCCCCCCATTTGTTTTCTTCAGTATACCACGCATTCACATTTGGCACAACTCGGAATTGTACCCCTCCAGCATACGGCTGTTTGTCAAAACCATGGCAAAGGGATACAATTGATTCGTACCTATCAATATATTGGGAGGGATACCGAATGAAGCGGATGTTGGGACTCTTTCTGGCCGTTGCACTGCTGCTCGGCGCGACGGGCGCGATGGCCGAAGATGGCACGTACACGGCGCAAGCGGCGGGTTTTGGCGGCAAAGTGACCGTGACGCTCACCTTTGACGAGGGACAAGTGACCGATTGTCAGGTGGAAGGCGCGGGCGAGACTGCGGGCATCGGTGCGGCGGCGCTTCAACCGTTGGCGGATGCCATCAAGGCAGCCGGCAGCGCTGAGGTGGACTCAGTGTCCGGCGCGACGGTGACGTCGGACGCGGTCAAGAGCGCGGCGGCCGACTGCTTCAGGCAGGCGGGCGGCGCGCAAAGCGAAATCGCGCAAGTCAAGATGAAGCCCGGCACGTACACGGCGCAGGCGCAAGGTTTTAGCCTGGCTTGGCCGACCATCGTCGAAGTAACGGTCACAGAAAACGCGATCCGGTCCATCGCCTTTGACGAAGCCTCCGGCGATACGGCGTCCATGCTGGACGCCGTTGAAAAAGTGCTCTTTGACCGCATCATCGACCACCAGTCGGTTTCAGTCGATGCGGTGACGGGCGCGACGTCCACCAGCAGCGCCGTCAAGGCGGCCGTGGAAGATTGCCTTGAACAGGCCCTGGCCGCGGGCGGCTCGGGCGAAGAAGCCATTCGGGCGTTCAAGGCGATTCCGGAAGACGTGGGCGGGATGCAGGAATTGAACACCCAGGTGTTGGTCATCGGCATGGGCGGCAGCGGTACCTACATGGGGCTGCGCGCGGCCGAGGAAGGCGCCGACGTGCTCGTCATCGAAAAGCAGGGCCGTTATGGCGGAACCACCGCGCTGACCACCGAGATCATGTCCATCAACCCTGAGCGCGTCAAGGAAAAGTACAATGGCGGCGAGGATTTCACCGACAAGCAGGCGCTCTATGAAGCCTGGCTTGCCTACACGCAAGGCGATGCCAAGCAGGAGATGCTCGACCTGTTCTTTGCCAATTCCGCAGCGGCCATGGACTGGCTGGCCATCGACCACGGCATTCAGTTCGACTTTGCCCCCAAACCCGGCTTTACCCCCGAGGATTGGTACAAAGTCAAATTCCAGTGGTATCCGAACGTTTCCCCCGAAAACCCCATGGCTCCGGTATACGGCGCCAACAAGCGCGAAATCGCCGCCAATTTTGACAAACTGGTGGGGGAATTCACGGCTCTTGGCGGTAAGTACATGCTTGAAACCGAAGCGTATGAGCTGATTGTCGGCGAAAACGGCGCGGTCGTCGGCGCAAAGGCGAAAAACCGGGTGGACGGCAGAAAGTATATCATCCATGCCGATGCCGTGGTGCTCGCCACCGGCGGTTTCCTGGGCAACGGCGAAATGACCGCAGAATACCTCTCGAATGAATATTTCCCGCTCAAGGGCGCTTGGAACATTTATGGAAGCCGCGGCAACGACGGCAAGATGATCAAGGCCGCCATCGAGTGCGGCGCCGCGACCAAGAACATCGGCATGCCGCCCGAGGTGCACATGTCCGGTTCAGCCGCCTTCATTCCCAACAGCTATGGCTTCCCGGTCAACAAGGTGGAAGGCCAGGTCAGCTATATCACCGGCAAGCAAAGCGTATGGTCGGTCGCCGACCTGCCCATGTTCCTCGGCATTTCTCCCAACAGTCTGGCGGTTGGCGTGGATGGCAAGCGCTTCACGGCGGAAACCGGCGTGGCGATGCTCGATCCGTGGATCGCGGGTCCGAATTTCTACAGCATATGGAGCGCCGAGCAGCTAAACGCCATCCGCGACGGCGGCTTCAAGTACAACCTGGACGGCGTTTCCGCCGGATTCCTGGGCTATACCGGCGCGATCCCGACCGAAACGCCGCTCGGCGAGACCTACGAAGTGCTGGACGCGGCCATCGAATTGGGCTTCGCGTTCAAGGCGGACGCCCTCGAGGACCTGGCGGCTGGGTTGGGCATGGACGCTTCGGTGCTCGCGGCCACCGTGGAAGCCTACAATGGCTACTGCGCGGCCGGCAAAGACAGCGAGTTTGGCAAAGACGCGCAGTTCCTCGAAGCCATCGGGGCAGGCCCGTACTATGCCGTGAAGATGGCCAGCTATTCCTACAACACCTGCGCGGGGCTGGACGTCGATACCAACCTCCAGGTGCTTGACACCGCCGGAGCGCCCATCGAAGGCCTGTTTGCCATCGGCAGTGACAGCGCGGGCGTGCTATTCTCCGAGAAGAAGCCCTATGTCACCTACGGCGGCGCCAACAACGGCTGGGTGCTGACCAGCGCGTATGTCGGCGGCAAGGCGGTTGCCGATTACGTCAAAGCCGAGCAATAGCCGATCGGTAAACAAGCATTCCCAAAACGACGCTCGCACCGGCAGGATGCCTTCATCCGGTCGGCGCGGGCGTTTTTCACCCGGATTTTAGAAAGTCCGTAACCGCGCTACACGCCGTATATCCGGTGCCACTCCTCGCTCCACGCGCCGCTTTCCTCGCGCAGCACGAGTGGCGGCAGGAAGTGAAGCATGGAGCCCCCACCCTTGACTGCGTCAAGCAGGATGAGCTTTGGCGCCGCGCCGGGGCGGTCCTGGATGATGCGGACGCGCTTTGGCGCGAGACCCGCCTTTTCAAGCGCGTTCATCAGTTCAAGCGCGCGGGGGGCCGGATAGACGAGCGCCATGCGCCCGCCGTTTTTGAGCAGTTTTGCGCCGCTTTGCGCGACATCTGCAAGCGTCAGGTCGCCTCCGTGGCGCGCCATGCGCGTGGAGTCATCCGCACTCGTCAGCGCGGTTCCGGCGGGGCTGTAGGGAGGATTGCATACCACCAGCGTGTGGCGGCTGTAGCCAAGCGCGCGGGCTGCCTCGCGCATGTCGAGCGCATGCACGCGGATGCGGTCCTCGAGGCCGTTGAGGGAAACGCTGCGCCCGGCCATGTCCGCCATACCGCCTTGCAATTCGATTGCGTCAAACACACATCTTTTTTCCCGCGCGGCCATTAGCAGGCACAATACGCCTGTGCCGCTGCCCAGGTCCGCCACCTTGTCCCCTGCTCGCAAATGCGCGAAATCGCTTAGGAGCACAGCGTCGGTCCCGAAACGGAACGCGCCGGGTTTTTGCAGGATCATGAGGCCGTCCCTTTGCAAATCATCCAGCCGCTCACCCGGGCGCGCAAAAGCGCAGCCCGCGTTGGGCTGCGCGTATTTACATGCCGGAAGGTTTAATTCATTCATTTGATCGGGCGCGCGCCGTACACGAACCGCTCGCGGTACCAGTCGGAAAAGTCGCTGACGACGACCTTGCCCGCGGCGGAGGAGGCGTGGATGAACTGAGGAACGCCCTTGGAATTCTTGCCCAGGTAGATCGCCGAGTGGCCGATGCTCTTCTTTTCGGGCTGCGTATCGAAGAACAACAGGTCGCCGCGCTTTAGACCGGAAATATCCTTGATCGCGCCCCACTTGCTGGCCGCCGACCGGCCCTGCGTCTCCACTTCGCCCGACAGGGAGATGCCCACCTTGCCGAATACGAACTTGGTGTAGCGCGAACAGTCAAAGGAATTGGGCACATCGCAATTGCTCTTATAGGGATTGCCGATGTACTTGTAGGCGATCTTGATCATGGTTTCGATCTTCTGATTGCCCGAGCCGTTCCTGTACTCGTCGTAGGTCACGGCGTCGGACTTGCCCATGGCTTCAAGCGTCTCAGGGCTTGCCTTGCCGGTCACCGTCAGGCCGTTTGCCTTCTGAAAGGCCTTGACAGCGGTTGTTACCTGATCGCTGTACTTGCTGGTAATGCCCGAAATATAGCCGAGCTTCTTTAAGAGGGTGGTCATGTCCGTGACCTCGGAAAGGTTGTCGCCGGGGATCAGGCCGACCGTTTGAAGGCGGGTGAGGGCGCCGTCCGCATTCATCGCTTCGCGTGTCTGCGTGGAGGCAACGCCGTTGGCCGACAGGTTATTGCCGCTCTGGAAGGCCTTGATGGCGCCCACGGTCGCCGCATCGCACTTGCCGGAGATCTTGCCCGCGTAGTAGTAAAGCTCCTTGAGGCGGCTTTGCAAAAGTTGCACGGGGTAGCCGGTGCTGCCCTTCTCGACCGTGACCAGCTTCTGCTCGGCGGTGTACGCGTCAAAGTCCTTGCCCTTGCCGGAGTTGAGCACTTCGCGCGTGGTAACATCCGCAATGCCGTTGGCCCTCAGGCCGTTCGCGGTCTGGAAAAGCTTGACCGAAGTCACCACGGTTGCCGAATAGGTGCCGCTGATCGAGCCGCTGTAGTAACCGAGACCGGAAAGCTGCTGCTGTACGACCGCAACCTGCTCGCCGCTGTCACCCTTTTTAACCACGGTGAGGTTGGCGATCTTTTGATATTCCTTCATGGTGACGGCATTGGCCGAAAAGATCACGTCCCGCGTCGCCCGGTCGGCGATGCCGGAGTCGTTCAAGCCGTTGGCGCGCTGGAAACAGCTGACTGCGGTGACGGTGGCTTGGTCGTACTGATTGCTCAGCGTACCGGTGAGGTAACCAAGTCTCTTGAGGCGCGTCTTGGTCTCAAGTACCTCTTCGCCCGCGCCGCCCTTTGCGTGCAGCTTGTCCTTGTATTGTTCGTAGGTGACGGCGGTGGACAGCTTGACGCGGATGTAGGTCACGTCGTCCACAATGCCGGTGGCCGCGGCTTCGCTCTCGGCAATTCCCGTCGCGGCTTGGAACTTTTTAACAGCGGTCTTCGTCTTAGCGTCAAACGTATAAGGAGATACCGGTTCGCTGGCAAGATACCCCAGTGTGTTCAGCCGCGTCTGCAGTACGCGCACTTCGGTTCCCTTGTCGCCCAGTTGGCAAACGGTCTCGGCCAATGCGGATGTCATCCACAGTGAAGCCGTCAACACGAGCGCCAATGATATCCATATAAGTTTTCGGACCATGCCGCCCATTCGCCCTCCCAACAGCGCCGTCCGGCGCATGTGTGTTTTGTTTCGATTGCTTTTCAAGAGAGGAAACCCCCATCTCATTTCCATATTATAGAGAATATACGACGCCGGTGCAACATTTCCTGCCTAGTTGACATTAAATTGAAACGAATTTGAAATATTTAACGTAATATGCAGGTATAAATGACACAATTAAGGCGACACACGGGCATCGCGCCGTCCGAATGCCTTAATTTCTAAAATATGGAGAAAACCGATCGTTACAATTTTTGCGCATCCGGTGTAATATTTTGTCGGTTGCTGTAACTCGTGTAAATATCCTGTCACCATTGAAAGCCGCCCGATGCGACTTTTGCAGTCGCATCGGGCGGCGATTTCGTTAAGGCAACACCGCACAGGTAGCGAACGCGCTGACGGGCTGCTTTTCCACCCAGGCAGCCCTGCAAAAACACTTGAATTAGCGCTGCTAGTCCTGCGGTTTTTGCACGACCACCTGGACGAAAAATCAT
>JAVBND010000031.1:0-17986 GCA_031551775.1 Eubacteriales bacterium
GCAACGGCATGAATCATAGAGAATGGGTGCAAAGGGCGTTTAACAATGAGGAGGTACAGCGCGTACCGATGGGCTTTTGGTTTCATTTCCTGAAAAATGAAGTGGACGCCGATGTATTTGAGACCCCGGAAAAGCTGGACGTCACATTGGAAGGGCACAGGAGATTTATCACCGAGTTTGAGCCGGATTTTATCAAAATCATGTGTGACGGCTTTTTTCAGTACCCGTTACAGGGTGGCAAGCCGCGGATGGACAGCCTTAAGGACCTTGAGCTGATCCAGCCCTTGGACGCCTCTCACCCCTGGGTAACGACGCAAGCGGCATTTGCCCGGCAGGTGGCGGATTTCGATCGGGAACGTCTGGCGTTATACAGCTGTTTTTCACCGGCGTCTTACTTGCGCTACAAACTGATGAAGAGCCCCTATACCGTGGCAGACCTTTTGAAGGCCGACGCACAGCGTGTATCAGCGGCGCTTAATCGCATGGCGGAGGGGATTGCCGCAATGCTCAACGCGGTGGGCGAAGAAGCCAAGGTGGACGGCTTCTACCTAAGCGTAGGAAACTCAGACTCCGAAAGGATCGGCGATGAGGCGTACCGCAAGTACATCACCCCCAGCGATAAGAAGGTGCTGTCAGCCGCCAACGCAGCGGCAAAAAACACACTGATGCATATCTGCGGTTGGGGCGGGCAGCGCAACAATTTGGCCGCGTTCAAAGACTACGAGCCTACGGTGTACAACTGGGCGACCCATGTGGAAAACATTGGCCTCGCCGAGGGGAAGCGCATATTGGGCGACACACGCGCGGTGCTGGGCGGATTCCCCAGCGAGGAACGCAGCTTCCTGTACAAGGGCGGCACCCGGGAGGAAATACAGAACTTCGCCCGGAAATTGGTCCAAGAGAACGGGAAAAAGGGCATCCTCATCGGAGCCGATTGCACGATGCCCATGGATATGTCCTGGGAGCGGCTTAAATGGGTGCGCGAGGCGCTTAAGGCCGAATAAGACTTTATCACATTTGCAAAAACCGGCCAGTCGGTCCCCCCTTCCAAAAACAGAAAGCGCCCTTGATCCAACCGATCATCTCGGAAAGATCGAGGGTGTTTGTTGATCTTAGCCCTTTTCCTTGCCTCGGCACGGAACCAATAACACTTTTTCTGGTTCTGGGACTGATGCTGCTCGCGACATCTATTGCTATGGCGGCTGAAACCTACGGCGATTTTCTTTATGATATCTCAAACAACAAAGCGTTGATCCAGTTGTACACAGGCAAGGATGCCCACGTCAAAGTGCCTGACACCATTGCCGGGTATCCGGTGACGGCGATTAATGGCTTTGCCTTCGGCAACAAGACTCTAGTGTCGGTTGAGTTGCCGCAGAGCGTTGAAAGACTGGGCTCTCGCGTGTTTAGCGGCTGTACTTCTCTTAACAGCATCAACTTTCCGTCAAGCCTTGAATTTATCGGTAGAGAGGCGTTCAACTCCACGGCCCTAACTACACTTACCATTCCAGGAACCGTCAAGGTCGTTGATGGAAGTGCCTTTATCAATTGCGAGCAACTAACCAGCGTGACAATATTGGAGGGCACGACCAGGCTTGGTGGATGGGCTTTTTCTGGGTGTAAAAAGCTGACGAGCGTCACCTTGCCAGATTCCATTGAGGTGTTTGAAGGCGGCGTCTTTCAAAATACCGGTCTAACCAGCACTACCTTCCTGCCCGATGCCCTCACCTGCATCCCCAATTACGCCTTCGACGGGGCGCCCATTGAGACATTGGTTTTGCCCAGCGCTGTCACGGAAATCGGCATCGGCGCTTTTATGGGCACCAACATCACCGAAGCGATTTTGCCGGGGGGCCTGAAAAAGCTTGGGCAGCAGGCGTTTGCCAATTGCAGGAATCTGACAAAGGTACGCTTGAGCGAATCGATCACCGAGTACGGCATGCATATCTTCTCGGGCTGCTCAAACCTAACTGAAATCCCGCTGCCGAGCACTATGACCACGCTGCCGTCCGGTCTTTATGCCAACACAGGCGTCAGAACCATCACGTTGCCCGACCGCATTACCAAGATCTCCTCCCAGGCGTTTAAGGATTGTCCTTTCCTAACGACGCTTGACCTGAACAAGGTGACCGAGCTTGACAATAACGCCTTCTCCGACACCGGCATAACCTCAATCGATTTATCCAAAGTTGAGAAATTCGGCGATTACGTTTTTAGCGGCTGCCGTGCGCTCGAGCAAGTTATATTGCCGCAAGATATGACGAGGCTGCCCGGATGGATTTTCAGCCATTGCTCAAGCCTTAACACCATCAAGCTGCCGAAAACGCTCACAACCATCGGCGAGGGCGCGTTTAACCAATGCACGGCGTTGACCGCGATTGACCTGCCAAGCGGCGTGACCCGCATTGAAAGCGACGCGTTCTCTGCCTGCACGGGGCTCGCGTTGATAAAGCTACCCGATGGCCTGACCCATTTGGACGCGCGTGCCTTCATTGATTCCGGTCTTACCTCCATCGTCATCCCCAAGGGCATCAATGAAATCGAGGACGGCGTGTTTGGCGGCTGCGCCAGTCTGACCGACGTCAAACTGCATTCCGGCATCACAAAGCTCGGCGCGGGCGCGTTTGGCGATTGTGGGTTTACCGGCATTTCCCTGCCCGAGGGGCTGACCAGCATCGGCGAGGGCTGTTTTGGCGGTTGCCGTTCACTCAAGGAAATCAAGTTGCCTTCAGGTATTCGCGTTTTGCCCGCGAACGTCTTTTGCGATACATTTTCGCTGACATCGATTGATCTGACGGGCATCACCAGCATCGGTGCTTTTGCCTTCCAACGGTCGGGCCTTGAGAAGGTCAAGATCCCAAGCAAGGTGGCTTCGCTCGCCCGAGACGCCTTTTCGATCTGCCCGAACCTGCGCGAAGCGATCATCGCATCACCGCAATGGGATCATTCGGTGTTTGCCGATTGTACCGCGCTGATCAGCGTAACGCTGGAAGGCGGCATCAAAACCATTCCAGAGCATTCGTTCAAGGGCTGCACGAGCCTTGCCAGCGTAAAACTGCCAAGTTCGGTCACCACGATATATGGCTACGCGTTTGCCGAGTGCCCGAGCCTGACCGCGGTTGATATTCCAAGCAGCGTTACCAAGCTGTACGGATCGCCCTTTAGTCACTCGCCGAACGTCGTCCTATACGTGCGCAGCGGTAGCTACGCCGAAAAGTACGCCATTGAGAATTCTATTCCCTACACTACTTCCGAGAGCGTGACGCCGGTTCAAGCGATCACGATCACTGGCGCAAACGTCGCGACCGTGGGCAAAAAGGTCAAGCTGACCGCGACTGTCCAGCCCGCCAACGCGACCAACAAAAAGATCACGTGGACTTCGAGCTTGCCTAAGGGCGCCAAGGTCAGTAAAAACGGCTTGGTTACCTTGACCAAAGCCGCCAGCGGGCAGGAAATCCTCATCACGGCCAAGGCCGCCGACGGATCGAATGTGAGCGAAACCTTTGTCATCAATGTCCAGCCGAAGGCATTGAAGGTAACGATGACTGCGCCGGACGGGCTTGAGATCGACTGGACAAATGGACAGTTAAGTCTGACGCTTAAGACCGAGATCGCGCCGGCAAACGCGGCCCAGACGGTCAAGTGGAAGAGTTCGAACGCCAAAGTCGCAACCGTCGCGGACGGCGTCGTCACCGCGTGCAAACCGGGCATCGTCAAGATCACCGCCACCGCACTTGACGGCAGCAAGAAAAAAGCCGTCATAAAAGTCAGGATTAAGTAAATCGAGTAGGAGACTACCTATTGGTTGAGCCGACCTCTCACACCACCATACGAACCGTTCGGTATACGGAGAGTGTGTCAATTGAATACGACATCGCACTTCGTCAAAACAATACACCCCCCGTCGCCTGCCCTATTTCGCGCCTTATCTGCGATACAAAGGAACTGTCTCTAATCCTCTGCCGGGCGTTTATTTAACTCGCCCGGCTTTTTTGTTGCCGGTCTTTGCTTTGCCCTGAATCTCGGGCACCGGTGGCTGGTCATTCTTGGGGAGGTGGGTGATGTGGTTGCTTTCGGTGCCGTGGGGTGCTTTGGGATCGGGGCGGCGCATGCCTGCTTTCGCCATACCAAATTCCTCCTTACTTCGAAATCTACGCAAGATTGCTTTCACCTAATTGATGACGGTTCCCCTTTCATGCTTAGAATGACCAGATGATTGCCATGCCATTCTGCGTCGGGGGCAAACACTCCTTATTTGAGGAAGCGGCGAAAGATCGTGGAGTCTGAGAGCGAAGCCAGCAAGGGAACGCTGAAAAAGCTGGACGCTCGGGCGCAGGGAGCCAAGCAAGTGTTCACCCAGGCAAGTTCCTTGGCGGTCAGCTCCGGCGTAAAGGATTTCATCTTGCTGTTGCTGGCGCGCATCTTGGTGCCGTCCACAGTCAGTTCCTTGTCCAGCAGATTCCCTTCCCGCAGAAACGCCACGAACGCCGCTGACCCGTGCGGCGACGGAGGCTCTATGTCAACCCCTGAGCGCGCAATTTTCGGTCGCGGCACTGCTTAACGTTCTGTTTGTCATTATGCATTGAGTCCCTCACTGTCCAATGTGCTTAACAAATATACGATTATTTTTTATTGAATTCTTCATGTGTGCATTATATAATATATATCAAATGGAATATTTGTTGAAAATATACTCGGTCTTCGTCCTACGGAGCATGGGATACAATGGGCTGAGACCTGTTTGTAACAGACTTGCTTTATCAACGGGATCTAAATGGAGGGGATGCTATAGGGGCATGAAATTGTTAGCACTGGTTCAATGATAATATTATAGGAGGTCTCCCATGAGGAAGAATTTGCGCAGGATGTTAGCGGTTATGCTGGCGATGATGGTTCTGTTCAGCTTCGGAGCGGGTGCCAGTAGTGTGAAAGAAAGTATATTCACAAATCCGGGCACATATGTCGTTGAGACACCCGGTTGGATCGGCATTCCCATCATTAGCGTTGTAACGGTGAACGAGAGCCGTATTCTGTCTATCGAGACGAATCACTCGGAAACCAATGGCTTCGGGGAAGTGGCCATTAAGACCCTTACCGGCCAAATACTGGCCAATCAGACGCTGAACGTGGACGCGGTCAGCGGTGCGACCCTCACCAGCGGCATTTTTATCCGCTTGATGCGCGAAGCGCTCATCAATCAGGCGGGCGGCGATTCGGCCAAGTTGATGGCCGAGCAAATTAAAACAGCGCCCGGCGATACGACCGCCGACGTGGTGGTTGTGGGTTCTGGCGCCGCGGGGTTTGCTACCGCCATCCGTGTGGCCACCGAAAGGCCCGACTGGAAGGTAATGTTGCTGGAGAAAGACGGCATACTGGGCGGCACCTCATTGCGAGCCGCACCCGGTCCGGCCGTTGCAGGCACCCAAATCCAGGAAGAGAACGGCTATTTCGGAAAAACGCTTGAAGTGGACGGCGGCGGACCCATCAGCAATCCGCGGGAGGATGTTCGAGCCTATGCTGGCGTTGACGCGTTGGAGGGCGAATTCGCTGATTACTACCGGGTTGTATCGGCCAATAGCAAGTACATAGTGGATTTTGCCAATGAGATCACCAATATCGCCACCTCCTATTCACCGGGTGTCCATGGGATGCCCAGCAGCCATCGCTCGGTAGTTCCCTCGGATACCAAGGGCAATGTAGGCATCATGAATGGTTTGCAAGCCACAGCGTTGGCTCATGGGATCGATATCCGGGTGAACAATCGGGGCACGGAACTGCTGAATCCCGAAGGGGAGATCGCGGGGACTTCTGACGCCATCGGTGGAATCCGGGTAGAAACCCCCGGCGGAGCATATGATATCATGCTCAATGCCGATAATCCGAGCGCCGCGGTAGTGCTCGCCACCGGCGGCATTGCGGGCAACAAAGAGCTGAAAGAGGAGTATTTTGCTCATGCCGTACTTGGTGAGAATTCTGACATTGCCAACATCATGTATTACGTGAACAGCCCGGCATCCGCCCGGCATTTGATGGGCGACGGGCATATCATGGCCAAGAAGGTTGGCGCGGCTTTGGATATGATGCATGCCGTAACCGCCCGGGCACCCAGCGTTCCCGGCCAGGATATCTCCAAAATTTCCAATGAGCAACTGCCCCATCAGGACAACTTCATGTCCGGTGCGGTTCCCAGGATGCTTGGCTATCTCAATATCGACGGGGCGACGGGTCGGCGTTTTAGCAATGAGCCCAGCGTACCCACCGAGGCTTTCTTCAATGAGGACGGGATCCCCATCGACTATTATGGCATTCTGACCCAAAAAGCCGTGATGGGATTCAATACCCTGAAAAACTGGTACACCGCCGGTCTCTTTACGAAGGCGGAGACAATCGAGGAAGCGGCGGATCTGATCGGCTTCACCGGAGAGACGAAGGAAGCATTCCTGGACGAAATGAAACAGGTACAGCATGTGGCGTTGCACAACACAGCGACTGCCCCGCTTTCCCAGGCTGATGCCATCGAAGCGGCCAGGAACTGTGACGACGTCAATTGCTTAAGCCATGGAGTGGCCATACGGGACGATTTCCCGCCCAACTCCGCCAACGCCATCACCGCTTATCTCTGGGGCGCAGGCCCGTACTATGTCTCCAGATCAAGAGTCGTGCCCATTCTCCACGGCACCTATGGCGGCATACGGATCAACTTAAGCGGCCAGGCCATAAGAGGCGAGGACACCTATTATCAGCCGGAGACCCTGGAAGAAGCCAATTTGGACGATGTCATCCCCGGGCTATATGCGGCGGGCACCTCGGCCAGACCCCCCAGGGGCGCTTCCCCGAATCTGACGGCAGCCAGTGCATGGGGTATCGCTGCGGCAAACCATATTCTCGGCCTGCCTTCGTATGACAGCAGCTATTGGGAGTAATGCAAACAATGGCTTGAATCGCTGAATCGTACCCAAACAGGGGCTGTTGCAAACTGCGTGGAGTGATTTTGCAACAGCCTCATTGGTTTTTTACATTGAGTTTTCCTGGATGCATGTAATCAAAGAAATATAAGCCCCGTCGTGCCACTTGACCGTTCCAAAGGGAGCTCGGCAGTTTCCTTGCGGATTTGCTGGCGGGGGACGTCGCGCTTGAACGCGCGCTTGATTGGGCCCTTGTTGAACGCGCGGAAGCCCGCGATCATGCGAAAGTCCGGCGTCAGGTGGTTGATGAGCCACATCACTTCGATGTTGCCTCTGCACTTTAGCGACAGCGGGCGTGCACCTCGTACACGAATGCTGTATCCGTACAGCAGCAGCTTGTACAGATACCCCGGATCATACGGACGCTGATTCTGCGTGTCACAATGCATCCAAATCTATGGAATGGCTGAACAGATCACAATCAATGAGCGTCGTGTGGAATTCACCGTTCTCTCCCATCGGGTCGATTCCGGCCTGCTCAAAGGCTCGATAAGCGATGCGATCATAGGCCCGGCCAATCCAGTGCGGCGGCAGCTTCTGTGGATTCACCCATGTAATGACACTTTGTATCTTCCGACGTTGCATTTCCTCAAGCACAAACTCCGGGCCAAGCTGCCATAATGGCATGCGCGGCATTAAACCGGCTTGTTCGCAAAGCGCTGCCTGCCAGCGCGCGTTCTGCTCAAGGTATAGATCACCGAATACGACGCTCTGAACGCCTTGGTTGGCAAAAGACCGATAGAGCGCAATGATTTGTGCAGGCTGCTCCCAAGGAGATGCTTGACTTATGTACAACGGAATCCCTAGCGCAAGGGCCTGCCTTTGCGCAAGCACGATGGGCTGATCATGGAAACGCGAGTGATCGGACCGGTGGGTGACGCATTGCACCAGCGCGGTTGGGCGCCCCGCATCCATGGCGCTAAGCAGCGCCAGGCCGCTGTCTTTTCCACCGCTAAAGAGGCAAATAAAGCGCTCTCCTTGCTCCAGCCTGCGCAGTTTGCTTGCATCAATGGGCCACGTTGGAGTACTGCATTCAATCAAAGCGCACCTCCGTCATGCTTTCTGATCGCAATGTGAGCGGAATCAAAGTCGTCAGAAGATCATACGCTGCAGCAGGAGGTGTGATGCGTGAACAATTGTCAATACGGTAGATGCTGCTACAATTGCTGCGAGATGCAACCATCTTGCCCGTGCTGTAAACCCGGTCCCCGCGGACCGGCCGGTCCACAGGGACCGCCTGGCCCAGTGTTGCCAGCCAGAACGATCTGTGTACAATTGCCAACACTCTTTTCTACACAGACCACCTCGGCGTCCGATACATCACAGCTTTCGTTCATTCGCGTAACGCCGCCGGGCACTTACACGGCGCCGTTCACGGTTCAAAGCATTGTGACGGTCGCAGCTTTCAACTACAACGTCTTCGACTTCTCGGTGACCCCGCCGTCTGTGCCGGGCGAACCATCTGTCATCACGATGACCATGGAGGTACCGCTCGAGATCCGTGCGGTTGACGCCAATGCAGCGCGCTTTGCAATTGCGGGAAGTGTGTTTATTCCCGTAAGCGTAAGCGTGGTTCTGCCTGCGAATTTCACCTCAAGAAATTTACAGGCGCTGGCGACGCTTGTTCGGGCGGAGGCGACCATCACAAGCCTCACGGAAGTTGAAGTTACGGCAGAATACATTCTTTGTTTCAATGCGTTCCAACCGGAAATGGTTTCTTTGCAGGCCGGTCTGACAGCTTGCGGCTGCAACGGGATCCCGATTGTCGTCGGGGGAGCATGATGATTCAAACGCCATCGGGAACGAGCAAGCGTAATGGAGGGCTTCAAGGAAACCGTTGCAAAGAACGATAAGAATTGATATCCAGGTAACATTGAGGGGCGGAACGAGGATTGGATGCTGCAAAAGGAACCCGCCCGGCCCGTCGTATGATGGCCGTCTAACCTCAGCAATCGGGTAAGTTCCTTCGGAAAAGCGCCTTGTCAGGCGCAAAAACTTGACGAACTTTAGCCGTCTCGGATGGCGTCAACACGCCCTCAATTCCCTCGCCTTTTTATTCATTTTCCAAAACTCCCCAATGGGGAGTTTTATTGTGATACCACACCAATGTATCATAGCACTATCACGCATTAAAGGGGGGCTATTCCATGAAGGGCAGTACTGTACGTTGGTGGTTGCTTATTTTTGGTATCCTGATGGCAATTTTGGGCATTGTCCTGTTTGCGACGCCGGGAATGAATACTTTGGTCATGGCCTATGTCGTTTGCACGCTGATGCTCGTGTACGGCATTGCGGAGATCGCGTTTTACATCACGCACCGCAAAAGTCAAGCCGTTTCGGGATGGTTGCTTGCTGACGGCATCATTACGGCCATACTTGGCTTGTTGCTCATGTTTATGCCCGGAGCGCAGATTTTGACCATGTCGCTCATGTTTGCGGTGTGGGTGCTTTTCACCGGCGTCACGCGAACATCCGGCGCATTTGCCGCGAAAGATGCGGGATCTTCAAATTGGGGCTGGGTATTGGCTGCGGGCATTCTTGGCATCCTAGTTGGTGTTTGGCTTATGTTTGATCCGCTGCTCGCGGTGATGACCATAGGCTTCCTGCTTCCAGCCGCATTTGTGGTGCAAGGGATTTCAGCGGTCGCAGCGTTTTTCGCAACCGGCGGACGTTGATTTCGCGCCGTATCCGCTTTGCGCGTACCGAGAAAGGAGCGTGCCCCGATGGGATCTGTTTTTTCCGCGTTTCTCTCGCCTGCTGTCGGCGTACTGATCAGTCCATTCCCCATTGTCGGGCTGATCCTGATTTTGCTCAGCGACAACGCTCGCAAAAACAGCATCTTTTATGCGCTGGGCTGGGTCCTGGGAAACGCCGCCGTGTTTTCAATCGCCATGTTGTGCATGCGCACGGGCGCGGCTTCACAGGGCGGTTCGAGCGCGCTTGGAAAGATCATAGCGCTCATCCTCGGCGCGCTGCTCATCCTGTTCTCCGTCAAGGAGTTTCTTGGGCGTGCGAAGGCCGGTGAGGAAGCGAAAACGCCGAAATGGTTTGACAAGATGAGCAAAATCAGTCCGCTCGGGGCTGCGGGATTCGGCGCATTTCTGTCGGCGCTGAACCCCAAAAACCTGCTGCTGTCGATCAGCGCCGGAACCGCCGTCGGCGCTTTGAATGTATCCGCATCCTATGAACTCGCCGCCGCCATTGCCTATACGCTGATCGCCAGCGGTTCGATCATCGTGCCGACCGTTGCCTTTTTCATTGCGGGCAGGCGGTTGGATAAGGCGCTGGGCGCCATGCGCGTATGGCTTGTTCAAAACAATGCCCTCATCATGTCCCTATTGCTGCTGCTGATCGGATTGAATATGGTCAGCAAGGCGTTCTAACCATCGTTTTACACATCAAATTTGAGGAGGAAGAGAATATGAAGACGGAAAACTTTGTCGTGGTCACCTTCGAAGAGGAAGCAAAGGCCATCGAGGCGTCGCACAAGCTGCAGGAACTCGCCGTTCGGGGCGACATCGCGATGGGCTATAGCGTCATGCTGCGCAAAGGCCCGGACGGAGCGATTGAAGCGCTCAAGAAAAACACGGCGGATGGCGACGATACCTGGAGCGGAATGTTCATCGGCATGCTGGTGGGCATGTTCTTCGGGCCTCTGGGCTTCCTGCTGAGTATGCTGACCGGGACCGCGATTGGAGCGGGCGTGGATCATTCGCAAGTGAAGCAGAAGGACGAATTTGTGGACAAGGTCAAGGAGAAGCTCAACAATGGGCGAATTGCCATCATCGCCAACTGCGACGAAAGCAGCCCCATCTTTGTTGACAACGCCATGAAAGACTTGGGCGGCGATGTTTACAGAAAGGTTTCCGCCAAGTAATCCATCCCGGACGGGACAGGGGGCATAGGCATGTTTCGCTACGTCTTGACATCATTTCGCGGCTATCGGCTGAGCTGGCTGAAAGACGATTTGATTGCGGGAATCATCGTGGCGGCTCTGACAATTCCGGTGGCGATGGGGTACGCCGGAGTTGCCGGGCTGCCGCCTGTGTATGGGCTCTATGCCTCCATGTTACCGGTTCTGGGCTACATCCTCTTCGCGAGTTCGCCGCAGATGATCTTCGGCGCGGATGCCTCCTCAAGTGCCATAACGGGTTCCTGCCTTGCGGCGCTGGGGATTGTTGCGGGTTCACAGCAGGCCGTCGCCTCAGCAGTCATTCTTTCCCTGTTCGCGGGGATATTCCTCATCATTTTTTCCGTCATGAAGCTGGGGAAATTTGCGCAGTACATTTCCAAATCGGTCATGAGCGGCTTCATATCGGGCATATCGTTTTCGATTCTTTTTGGACAGATTCCCAAAATATTGGGGCTCGCCGGAAGCGGCAATGACTTTTTGGGCAATATCGCCGCGTTGGCGACGCACATTGGAGAAACCAATCCGCTCTGCGCCCTATTGGGTGGGACCACGATCGCCGCAATTTTGCTCGGGAAGAAATATTTGCCCAAGTTGCCCGTCGCCCTGATCGTGATGGTGCTTGGCACCTGGATCTGCGCCGTCTTGCGTCTGGACAGCCAAGGCGTCCGTGTCGTCGGGGCGATTCCCAGGGGGCTGCCGAAACTGGCCCTCCCCGATCTGCTTCACTTGGGCAATCTCAGCAATTACATCGGCCCCAGCCTCTTGATCGCCATCCTTGTTTTTGCGGATGCCCTGATGTCGGCGCAAGTTTTTGCCGAAAAGAACGGATATGCGCTCGACAACAACCGTGAGATCTTCGCGTTCGGGTTCTCAAACCTGGTCGCGTCGGTATCCGGATGCGCTCCGACGAGCGGCAGCGTTTCCCGCACGGCCGCCAACGAACAATACAACGGCCATACGCAGTTGGTGTCGGTCGTGGCGGTCGCCGTCGTCGGCATTGTCGTGGCGTTTTTCATAAGTGCGCTGTACTATATCCCGCAGCCGGTGCTGGGCGGGGTCGTGTTTACGGCTTTGTGCGGCGTCATTGAAGTGCCTCAGATCCGGCGGCTTTTGAGCATCAGCCGCAATGAGGCCGTGGTTTGGTTCGCGTCCGCCGTCGGCGTGCTCGTCATGGGCACGCTGTTTGGCGTGATCATCGGCGTCGTCGTCTCATTTCTTGATGTGATCATCCGCATCAGCGCGCCACCCCAGGCCTACTTGGGGAAGCTGGAAGGCCGGGACGGTTTTTTTGATCTCAGCGCCCACAAAAACGCCAAGGCCATACCCGGCATTGTGATCTATCGCTTTTCCGCCCGGCTCTTTTTCGCAAATTTCAGTATTTTCAAGGCCGGCGTGGAAAAGGCTATTCAGGAAGCGCATCCGCGGGCGATTGTGTTTGACGCTTCCGGAATCAACAGCATTGACACCACTTCGGTCGATAGCCTCAAGGAGCTGCTCGCCGGATTGGACCATCAGGGCATCCAGTATTGCTTTGCGGGGCAGACCGCGACCCTGAACAGGCAATTCGCGGCGCTTCAGCTTTGGCCCGCAGACGATGTTTCGCACATCAAAAAAACGATTCAAGACGCGCTGGATGCGTACGGGGCAACCCGCATTGGGGAGGCGTGAGCCGCGCAAGCCCCCATCCCACGCCCCCCAATGCGCGCCGACGTCGATGAAATGGCCTTGGTCCGGATGGATAACGCGGGTCATATCCTTTGCGTTCACGCGGGGCGCATCGGGCGCGGCGGTCCCAAAAGACGAACGGCCGCGATGAGCGCGGCACAAAGCCCCAAAGATGCCCCGCCGGGTGTGGCATCATATTGAAGGGAGAATCCATTATGAAGAACTACCAGGATCCCAATATCCCATTCGTACCCGACCGCACCGTGCTGCCCATCCGTGAGCCGGAGTACGCACCCTGCACCACGATGTTTTTTGACGACGGCGATCCGTTCATGCCGCCGCGCTTCACCGTGACGGCGCCCGACGGCGCGCCCAACGTACTGATCGTGCTGCTGGACGACGTGGGCTACGGCGCGTCCAGCGTGTTCGGAGGTCCTGTGCCGATGCCGACCGCCGAGCGCATCGCGAACCAGGGCCTGCGCTTCAACCGCTTCCACACCACGGCCGTGTGCGCGCCCACGCGCGCGGCGCTGCTCTCCGGCTACAACCACCACTCGGTCAACATGGGCAACATCACCGAGATCGGCACCGGCTACCCGGGCAACACCTCCACCCGTCCCAAGACCGTGACGCCCATGGCGCGCGTGTTGCGCGACAACGGCTATGCCACCGCGCAGTTCGGCAAGTGCCACGAGACGCCCGTTTGGGAGACCACCGCGGCCGGCCCGTTCGACCACTGGCCCACGTTTTCGGGTTTTGACAAGTTCTACGGCTTCCTGGCCGCCGAGACCAACCAGTTCAGGCCAGCGCTGGTCAGCAATCTGAACCGCATTCCGGTTCCAGACCGCGAGAACTACCACCTGACGGAGGACCTGGCCGACCAGTGCATTCAGTGGATGAAGACGATCAAGACGCTGACGCCGGACAAGCCGTTCTTCACCTACTTCGCGCCCGGCGCGACCCACGCGCCGCACCATGCGCCCCAGGCGTACCGCGACATGTTCAAGGGCCGGTACGACGAGGGCTGGGACGTGATTCGCGCGCGCACCCATGAGAACATGCTAAAGCTCGGCATCATCCCCGAGGGAACCAAACTGGCGGACAAGCCGGATGTCATCGCGGACTGGGACAGGCTCACGGGCAAGGAAAAGGAGCTTTTTGCGCGCCAGATGGAGATCTACGCGGGCTTCTTGCGCCACACCGATGACCAGATTGGCCGCGTCATCGACGCGCTTCACGCAATGGGCGAACTGGACAACACCGTGGTGTTCTACATCATCGGCGACAACGGCGCCAGCCCCGAAGGCAAGTTCATCGGCATGTTCAACGAGAACACCACGATCAACGAGGCGAACGAGCCGCTGGACTTCATCCTTGAGAACATGGACAAGCTCGGCACCGACATGGCCTACAACCACTACGCCGCCGGCTGGGCCATCGCGCTGGATTCCCCGTTCAAGTATTGCAAGACTGTGGCGTCCAACTTCGGCGGTCAGCGCAACGCGATGGTGTTCTCCTACCCGGAAAAATACAAGGGGCATGGCGAGGTGTGCCCGCAGTTCCATCACGTGATCGACGTTGCGCCCACCGTGTACGATCTGTGCGGCATCCCGATCCCCGGCACGGTGGACGGCATCGAGCAGCGCCCGATGGAGGGCATCAGCATGAAGTACGCGATGGACGACCGCGCGGTCGAGGACCGGCGCAGGACGCAGTATTTCAACGTGTTCACCAACTTCGGCATCTACCATGAGGGCTGGTTCGCGGGCGTCGTGGACAAGGTCACCTGGATCCCCGGCGTTATGCACGAGCGCACCGGCGACGCCCCGTGGGAACTGTACAACGTCGATGAGGACTTCAGCATGGCCAACGACCTGGCCCAGGTCTATCCGCAGAAGCTGGAGGAACTCAAAAAGGTTTTCTATGCGGAGGGACTGAAGCACAATGTGTTCCCGATCGACGGACGCGGCGGTTATGTGATGAGCTATCCGGACCGCGTCGGCCGCCCGACGATCATGGGCGAGCGCAAGGAGATCACCCTCTACGAGGGCATGGGCCATTTGTCCGAGCATGCGTTCCTGTCACTGAAAAACCACTCCTTCACGATCACGGCGGAAGTGGACGTCGGCCCCGGCGCAACCGACGGCGTCATCTTCGCCCAGGGCGGGCGGTTCGGCGGCTACAGCCTGTATGTGAAGGACGGCGTGCCCTGCTTCTGCTACAACTGGCTGGCGATGGAGCGCTACTACATCCGCTCCGCGAAGCCGTTCGGCGATGTGCGCAACCAGATCCGTTTCGAGTTCCGCTACGACGGTGGCGGGCGCGGCAAGGGCGGCCTTGGCACGCTGTACGTCAACAACGAGAAGGTTCAAGAGGGCCGCATTGAGCACACGATGGGCAACCAGCTGTCCTTTGATGAGACGGCGGACGTGGGCGTGCAGCACGCGACGCCCGTCACCGAGGAGTACAGCGTCGAAAACAGCGCCTTCCAGGGCAGGATCTACAACGTCAAAATCAGCATCTGCGACTAGCAGCCAATTCAGCCAAACTGCGCCGTCTTTGTCAAAGAGACGGCGCAGTGCTGTGCTGCGGTTGATCGCACGCCGATTTCTTGTTATAATTTACCAAGGTAGCCGCCGATCCATTGGGGTCACTGTCTGGCGTCTGCTTTTCCGCCCATGCGCACTTGCGAAAACACTCGACGTAGCGCTGCTACGCCGCAGGTAGTGCGAGCGCGCCTGGACAAAGAATCATCCATCATCACGTCCGCACGCCAGCCGGTGTTGCCCTATATCGGTTACAGCCACTGAGACAGAGGGGGAATTCGCGTTGACAGTTTTGTTGGTGAACAATCAGCCTTATGTTCCGGAAAGAATATTGGCAGAACTTGACGTCATCTCACAATGCGCTTTGACTGTGCTCATCGCGCCGTCCGGCTCCGGCAAAACGGTTGCCGTTCAGGCGTATATCAGGCGCAGCGCTTCCGCGCCCGCAAGGGCCCATTGGTACAGTGCCTTTGGCGAATCGCTTGAGACGATTTGGAGAAGGCTGTGCTCGGTCATCGCGAAAATTGACGAGAAGACAGCCGTCGCGCTTCAGTCCCTCTCTACGCCTGGGCGGGAGAGTCTTTCGGAAATCGCCGAGATCATGCAGGGCATCAACTGCCCGGTTCCAACGGTTTTTGTGATCGACAATTACCAGACGATTCAAAACGGCGCGCCCTATGAGTTGCTGCTCGCTTTGTCGCAGCACGGCAACGGCAATCTGCACATCGTGGTGATTGCGCAGCACCTGGACGAAGGGGCGCTGCCCCTGAGCGCGCCGCATATCGCGAAGCTTGGCGCACAGCACTTTTTGTTTGACGAAGCGGAAACCAAGGCCTACGCGGAGCATTTCGGATTCCGGTTGACGGGAAATGAGATCAGGGAACTCATGCAGTACACCTCGGGCTGGATATCGGCAATACGGCTGCAACTGCTTCACTATCAGTTGACCGGTTGCCTTGGAAAAAATCAAGGCGTTGACCAGCTTTTGCGCTTGGTCGTCTGGGAACGATTGGACTGTGACGCGCAGGCATTCATGGCCGCGCTTTCGCTGCTTGCGTCTGTCAGCCCCGGACAGATCTCCTGCATGCTCTCGAATGCGGATACGGGCGGCATGGTTCGGCTTCTGAACCAATTGGTGTTTGTCTCGTTTGACCCGGACAGCCAGTGCTATATCCTCCAAAGCATCCTGCGGGAGTTTCTGCGGGAGCGGTTCAACGAGTACCCTGACGCGGAAAAGAAGATGCTCTATCGACGCGCCGGTGAAGCGCAGCGGTTCATGGGGGAATTGTTTCCCGCCCTGCGGTTTTTTGAGCGCTCCGGCGACCATGAAGCCGCGTTGTCGATGCGCTTGCGAAACCGTGATTTGGCGGGGATTGAATTGAGCGAGATCGATGCCGCGCTTGCCGGAATCATGACGGAATGTCCGCATGCGACGCTTGTCAAATACCCTGATTTTTTCCTTGTTTTCGCGTTTGAACTCTATATCCGCGGAGAAAGGGCCGGATTTGATCGCTGCCGCAAGATCGTTCTTGAGGCCTTGCGCTCGTCAGAGGACAACAATCAGATCGCGGACACGCGACGAATCCGGGGCGAATACCACATTCTGTCCTCGCTCTCGGCGTTCAACGACATTCGGGCAATGAGCGGATTTCACCGCGCCGCGCTGGCGGATTTGGGCGGCCCTTCCGGCCTGTTTGATTTTTCCACTTCATGGACGCCCGCTTCCCCATCGGTATTGTACATGTATTGGCGCGACAGCGGCCGTCTTTTAGACGAAATCGCGTTGCTGGAGCGCCACTTGCCCGCGTACTACGCGTTGACAAACGGACACGGCACGGGCGGCCCCGCGCTTATGCATGCCGAAGCGGTGCTCAATTCGGGAAAACTGTCAGTCGCGGAATCGCTCTGCCACAAGGCGGTCTATCTTGCAAGTCCAAAGCAGCAGGACAACGTCTGTTTGGGCGCCGAATTCGCGTTGGCGCGGATTGCGATTCTCAGGGGCGACCCGGAGGAGTACAAGGCCTGCCTGTGCGGCCTTCGAGGCCGACTGCTGGCGGGTAAAGAAAACGCGCTGCGCCCATCTTATGACCTGTGCCTGTCTTGGCTTTCCCTGTGCCTGGGGACGACGGACGACATCCCGAACTGGCTCATGGGTGAAAGCGCCATTCGCGAGCGAGTCTATGGCTTGAATGCCAGTTTTGCGATGTTGGTTTACGCAAATATTCTTCTCTCCACGCGTGACTACAACAAGCTCTTCGGGATTGCGGAGGTGCTTTTGGAAAGGGCGGAATCGATTCCGATACAGCTGGCCAGGGTGTACTATTGCATCTACATCGCATGTGCCAAGATTTCCACAGGTGATCAGGCGGATGCCGTAAAGCACTTGCATAAGGCGCTTGATATTGCCCTTGCGGACCAGATATACCTGCCCTTTGCGGAGCACTGGATGTGGTTGACAAATGTACTGCTCAAAATGAAGCCGACGCTGGCCGATCAGCAGGGCATCGACCGCATCATCAGCATGTGTGCCAAGCAAAGACTCGGCGTCACCCGGATCAGGAAGGCTCTGTCCAAGTCGAAAAAGACATTGACCGCGCGCGAGCTCGAAATCGTACAGTTGGTCAAGCAAGGGAAAACGAACAAGGAGATTGCCGACATGCTGTTTGTCACGCCGGAGACGGTCAAAATGGCGCTCAAAAAAATATTCCTGAAGCTGAATGTGCGTTCGAGGTTTCAGCTCTAAACATCACTTGTCACAAGCCGCGCCAAAGCGACGACGTGATCGTGCGTCATGGCTGTCTCGCCTGAGAGTATTTTGCGCGATAACAGAGGGTCGCTTTTTGCCAGATCATCTATCGCCCTTGCATAATGCCCATATCTTGCGATGGTTGGCTCTG
>JAVBND010000092.1:0-35201 GCA_031551775.1 Eubacteriales bacterium
CGTTTGCCCCCGAAGGAACCCGAATCAGGCCGTCAAGCAGCGCTTGTCAGCCAGATACAGGTTCGCCAGGGCGCAGAGCATATTCAGTTTGGCCGCCTGTTTTATGAGGCCTCGGTATCGCGTCTTGCGAAACTTGAACAGGCCCTTGACCACGCCGAAAACATGCTCCACCTTGGCCTTGACCGAGGATTTGTTGTGCTCCGCCTTCTTCGCCCGTCAGCAGCTTCGGCGTCATCGTCACGTCCGCCGTGACGTCACCCATTCCGCCCATGGAACGATCCGTTCCATTTGCGTCAGGAATTCCTTTTTCTTCGTTTTTGCCTGCGCCAGCTCATCTTGGAGCGCGCTCAGCGTTATCTGCTTGTTCATGGTCCTATTATATCATAGTTTCGTGGGTTTGGGTTGTGCGGTGTTGCCTTAAACTTTTTTCCCTTCCGTGACAGGTGCTGGTTGACGCTCTGGGGGTACGGCGGGCATGTTGCCCGCCGTCCTCCTTTCGCGTCTGCCTGAGCATTTCGCCGCGCGCGCGGCATATGATTCCCCGGGGGGGATCGTATGCGCAAGAGAAGAACCGTAAAGTCCCGCGTTTACGTCAAGCGTCGGGGGCCCAGCCCCGCCGCCTGGCTGGCGGTGTCGGTCGCACTCGCGCTGATCGCGTTTGTATTTTTTGCCAAGCCCGCCATCGGTCGTCTGTCGATGAACATGGACGAAGCGCCGGTGACCGCCGAGCGCGTCACGCGCGACGTTTCCTTTGACGCGCTGAGCCTTTACATGGTGGAATTGGCGCGGGTTGGCGACGCGGCGGGCGCGCGCATCGAGGCGGCGCGCTACGTGCCGCGCGGCGCGGCCGGTTATCTGTATCAGACGGAGGATACCTTTGCCGTGATCGGCACCGGGTTTTCGACCCGCGCCGACGCCGAAAGCGTGGCGCTCGCGCTTCAATCGGAGGAGGGGATCGGTGCGCGCGTGCATGCGCTGACTTCGGAAGAAGCGCGCCTGCGCGTGACGGCGACCGAGGCGCAAATCTCGGCGCTGATCGAGGGAGAAGGGACGCTGCGCGCGCTGACCAGCACGCTTTGGGCGCACGCGCTCTCGCTCGACCGCAGTGAAAGCGAGCCTTCTTCCATCGCGGCCATGCTGATGATCGAATCCGAACAGGCGCTTTCCGCCCTCGCGCGGCTGAAAAAAGCGGCGGGCGACGCGCCCAACCAGGTGGCCGGAGCGCTGATTGACCGCTTGACGGCGCTTGCCGACCACCTTTCCCGCCTGACAAGCGGCGCGGAGGGCACAGCGCTCACGCTGTCCTCCCGCCTCAAGTATGCCTTCCTGAACCTCAGAATCAGCCATATCGAGTTCCTGAAGGAGCTGGGCTGACAAACGACGCGTGAAAAAGTTGACAGATTCCGGTCGCGCGCTTTTCTTTTTGTGTTAAATCTGATATAGTATACAAAGATGCGCCCGCGCATCTCAGACCACCCTGTCAGCTTATCGGCTTTGTCGATAAGCTGAAATGCGCCCGCGTATCTTTTCGCGGTCATCTCAACATGGAGAGGAGCGCTGTCCCAATGAAGGCCCAGGAAATTATGGACCTGCTCGACGCCCGGATTTTAAGCGGGGAACGCTTGCCCGAAGGCGAGATTCAGTCGGCGTGCGGCTCGGATATGATGAGCGATGTGCTGGCCTTCCCCAAGGAGCGGATGGTGCTTTTGACCGGCCTCACCAACGCGCATGTGGTCAGGACCTGCGAGATGCTCGATGTGCTCCTGATCGTGTTCGTTCGGGGCAAGGTGCCCGGTCAGGATGTGCTCGACATGGCGCTTGACCGGGAGATTGTGGTGCTCGGCACGCCCTATACCCTTTACGAGGCGTGCGGAAGGCTGTACAAGAACGGCCTGCCATCGGGGGCCAAAATTACCATATAGGGCCAAGGCGTCTCAAGCGCCGGAGAAGGAGAGTAGCATGAGCGACGCCATCACGCTTCGTGAGGTATATCCCGTGGAAGCGGGCAATTTTGAAAGCGCGGGCGAGGTGTCCGCAAGCATCAAACGGATACTGAAAAAGCTGGGTGTTGACAGCGGAATCGTCCGCCGCGTGTCGATTGCCGCCTATGAAGTTGAACTCAACCTGGTGATCCACTCGCTGGGCGGCGAGATTGAATTGGCGGTCAAGCCCGATTATCTGGAACTCAACGTGCGCGACCGCGGCCCCGGCATACCGGACATCGATATGGCCATGCGCGAGGGATACTCCACCGCCTCCGACGACGTGCGCACGATGGGCTTTGGCGCGGGCATGGGCCTGCCCAACATGAAGCGCAACACCAGCGATTTTAGGATCAATTCCGAGGTCGGCGTAGGCACGACCATTGAGATGGGGTTTAAGCTATGAACGAAAAAGAGGCGTACTACCATTCGGTAACGCTTGATGTGGACAAGTGCGTGGGCTGCACCAATTGCCTGAAACACTGCCCGACCGAGGCCATCCGGGTGTACGGCGGCCGCGCGCACATCATCGACGAGCGCTGCATCGATTGCGGCGAGTGCATCCGCGTATGCGCCTACCACGCCAAGGTGGCAACCACCAATCCGCTCGCCGCCATCAACCGCTACCCATACAAGATCGCGCTGCCCGCGCCCGCGCTTTACGGCCAGTTCAAGAACCTGAAGTTCGTGGGCAGCGTCACGCGCGCGCTCAAGCAGATGGGCTTTGACGAAGTGTTCGACGTGGCGCGCGGCGCGGACATCGTAACCCGCGCGGTCAAGGAGCGCCTGAAAATGCCCGATTGTCCAAAGCCCTTGATTTCGTCGAGCTGCCCCGCCGTCCTCCGGCTCATCCAGACGCGCTTTCCGGAACTGATCGAGAACATTGTGGATGTGAAATCGCCCATGGAGATGGCGGCGATCGAGGCCCGACGCGAGTTCTGCCAGAAAAACAATGTCAAAGCGGACGACGTCGGCTGCTTCTTCATCACGCCCTGCGCGGCCAAGATGACCGCCATAAGAAACCCCATCGGCCACGAAACCTCCGCCGTTTCCGGCGCGATTTCCATCATGGAAATCTATGGACTCATGTCGGGCATGCTCAGAAAACCATGTCCGCCGGAGGACGACAGGGGCTTTCGCGCGACCGCGCTCGGCGTGGGCTGGGCGCGCACCGGCGGCGAGGCGACTGCCGCCAACATCAAGGACGCGCTGGCGGTGGACGGCATTGAGGAAGTGGCCAAAGCCCTTGAGGAAATTGAAAACAACCGCTTAAGCGGCCTGACCTTTTTTGAAGGTCTGGCCTGCATGGGCGGATGCGTGGGCGGGCCGCTGGTGTACGAGAATGTCTTTGTCGCGAGAAATAGAATCCGCGAATTGCTGTTCAGCTTGCCCAAGCTCGCGCCCGAGGACAACATCTCGGACGAGGAGATGGAGTACCTCAAGGGCCGCATTTTCTTCGATAGGCCGGTCAAGCCCATCAAGAGCATGCAGCTTGACCAGGACCTGGAAGCGGCGCTTCAAAAGATCAGCCAGGTCGATGAGATTCGTTCGCGACTGCCGGGGCTGGACTGCGGCTCGTGCGGCTCGCCCTCATGCCAGGCGCTGGCGGAGGACATCGTGGGCGGATATGCCCACGAGATGGACTGCCTCTTCCTGCTCAAGGCGCGCATCCGCAACATGGCCAACCAGATGGTTGAATTGTCCGACAATACCCGGCGGTAGCCGCACACTATAATTCATGCGCTGATGTGAAGGGGGATGCTCAATGACCATTCAGGGATTTCTTGATTTGACCGGATCAAAGCTTGTGACCGGCTCGGTCGATTTGACGCGCGAGATCACCTGCGGCTACGCGTGCGATTTGCTCAGTTGGGTGATGTCGCACGGTGCTCCGGGCATGTGCTGGATCACGGTGCAGGCGCACATGAACGTGATCGCGGTGGCGACATTGATGGATATGGCGGCGGTGGTCGCGCCGGAAGGCATCAGGTTTGAACAGGACATCATTCAAAAAGCCGAAGAGGAAGGCGTGGCGCTGATCGAAGCGGACAGGACCGCCTATGAATTGAGCGGCCTCCTGTACGCCCAGGGCGTGCCCGCGCGCTGACAAGCAAATGAAGGACTATGCGGTAGACCTGCATATCCACTCGTGCCTGTCGCCGTGCGGGGACGAGTTGATGACGCCAAACAACATCGGCAAGATGTCGCTGCTCAAGGGGCTCGACCTGATCGCGGTGACCGACCACAACACGGCGGGCAACCTGCCCGCCGTTCAAAAGGTGTGCCGCGAGATCGGGCTGAACCTCTTGCCCGGGCTTGAAGTGACCACGCGCGAGGAAGTCCACCTGCTGGCGTATTTCAAAACGGTCGGGGAAGCGCTTGCGTTCTCTGATTATATCTATCCGCACTTGCCCCCCATAAAGAACCGGCCGGAGTTTTTCGGCCCCCAGCAAGTGATGAACGACGCGGATGAGGTGACGGGCGAGGAGGAAAAGCTGCTGCTCTCGGCGCTTGACCTTTCCATTGATTTGCTTGCCTCGCGCATCTTGGAGATGGGCGGCCTGCCGGTTCCCGCGCACATCAACCGGGGCGGAAACGGCCTTCTGAACGCGCTCGGATTCCTGCCCCCCGGCGCGAACTACGCGGCGCTTGAAATCGTGCGGGGCTTGCCCTGCCCGCCGCTGCCCGGAACATTTCGGCGCCTGCATTCTTCAGACGCCCACCAACTGGACGCGATTCTTGAGCGGGAAGTGTTCCTGACCATGGCGGAGCCGACCGCGAAAGGCTTTTTTGATTTTCTGAACACCTTCAGGTCATGACCTGCAAGATGGCGCATTTGAGGTACTGCGTTTCGGGTGAGGCGGGCAGGATCGGATGGTCATGGGCCTGCGTTCTCAATTCGACCATGCGCACCTTGCGCTTGGAGTCGCGGGCGGCCTTGTTGATCATGTCGATGAACATGTCCGAGTGGACGTGTTGCGAGCACGAGCAACTGACCAGGAACCCGCCGGGACGCGTGAGCTTGAGTCCGCGCAGGTTGATCTCCTTGTAGCCGCGCAGCGCGCCTTCGACCGCGGCGCGCGTCTTGGTGAAGGCGGGCGGATCGAGGATGACCAGGTCGAATTGCTCCTTGGCGTCGGTCAGCTCTCGCAGGTGGTCAAAGCAGTTGTGCGCCTCAAAGGCAATGTCAAGGCCGTTGATCGCGGCGTTTTCGCGCGCCACTTCAAGCGCTTCCTCTGAAATATCGACGCCGAGCACTTCCTTCGCGCCGTATTTTTTTGCGTGAAGCGCGAACGATCCGTTGTGGCAGAAGCAGTCGAGCACGCGCGCGCCGGGGCAAAAGGGCTTTAGCGCGGCGCGGTTCTCCTTCTGGTCGAGGAAGAACCCGGTCTTCTGGCCGTTCTTGACGTCCACCATGAAGGTAATCCCGTTTTCTTTCATTTCAACCCGGTCCGGCACCTGCCCGTAGAGCAGACCGGTCTTTTGCTCGAGCCCCTCAAGGCGGCGAACCGGCACATCGTTGCGCTCGTAGATGCCCTTCGGGGCCATGACTTCCCTGACGATCTCGACCAGCTCGCCCTTCCACCGTTCAAGGCCCAGCGACAAAACCTGCATGACGCAGATGTCGGAAAATTTATCGACGATCAGCGCGGGGATGAAATCGCTCTCGGCGTAAATCGCGCGGCAGCTCTCGGTATCCGATAGGAGCTTGCGGTAATCCCAGGCTTCCTGAACGCGGCGCAGGAAAAAGTCGGCGTCGATTGTTTCGTCGTGCTGGGTCAGGATGCGCAGCGCGATTTGGGAATTTGGATTGTAAAACGCGCGCCCAAGGAAGGTGCCCGACAGCGCGCGCACTTCGACCACATCGCCCGCCCCGCCCGCGCCTTCCGTGCGCTCAATGTCGGATAAAAACACCCACGGATGCCCCGACCGCACGCGCGAATCGCGGGTTTTCTTAAGGTAGACCTTCATCATGGCAATCGCCTCAAATTCTCATTTCAGATTATCCGTAACTTCTCAGTCCGTCAGGCTTCGCGCCTCAAAGTAGTACCGCTTATCCCGCGCTTGACCCATCGAGAAGGTCTTGCGCGGCAGCGCGCCGCTTGCGCGGACCGCAGGGAAGAGCGCCTTCTTGTCCATCGGCATCAGCCGGATGCGGCAGGCGCTCAGGCGTTCAAGCACATCCTCGCCGTGGATATAGTCTATCGAAGATTCAGGGTGCGCGGCCAGCCATTCGTCGAGGAAGGGCTGCAGCACCGCGACCGGCAGCGGGTTCAGCGCGTTTTCGATGGCAAGCGGCTCGTCGAGCAGGTACAGCTGGGCCCTGTCCCGCTCGCACGGCACAACGCTCATCCCCCTTGCGCGGCAGTAGAGGATGAAATCATGCGCCAGCCCCGCGCCGTCCGCGCCAAATACCGCGCGGTGGATCGGCTCAAACTGAAGCGCCGGGTCATACAGGTTGACGAGCTCCGCCAGCGCGTAGCGCGCGGGGTGGTTCTCCTTCTCCTCCTCGCGGAGGCCTTCCTTGATCTCAAGCCAGGTCCCCCGCGCCGCAGCCAGCGAGTGGTTGCCGTCGCCCACTGCGAACAGGAACCCGTCGGCGCTTTGGTGAAGCGCTTCAAGCGCGCGCAGCAGGTGGTCCATCAAGCCCTCGTCCTCAACGGCCCAGCCGGTGAGATGCCCGCCGCCCTGCATGAGGTCGAAGTCATAAAGCTTTTTGAGCGTTCCCCGCCGTTCGTACAACGGCTCGATCAGGGTCCTGTCCGGGTCGTTCACCAGCAGCATCACGTGCGGAAGCTCAAGCGGCGCGCCGCGCCTGATCGCCATGCGCGGCGGCAGGCGGTCGATCACGGTGCCTTCGGTCGCGCGGATGAGGCAGCGTGCGCCGGGCGCATAGTCGTAATCTTCAAGATCGATTGCCACCACGAGTCCCAGGCGGTTTCCGCAGGTGGTAGCGCGCTTGACGAGTATGAAGCCGTCCACCGCGCGCGTCAGCGCGTCCTTTTGCGCCTCGCGCATCGCGCCGTGCAGCGCCGGAATATTGACCGGGCGCTCGCTCAGGTAGCATTCCGGGTAGATCAGCTTGAGCGTCGATGGGCAATCCCCCACAATGCGCTCGGCCTCGCGCCACCACTCGGGTTGCGAGGTGTACTGGTCACAGGCCACCACCGCCCACTTTTGAGGATCTATATCCGCGCTTGGAAGCAATATCCGCGGCACTTTCAGGGCAAACTTTGAAAAATGATTCATTTTGGACTCAAACTCCTTGCCCGTAATCCTCGTCTATTGTATCATGGTATGGCCCGGACGTCGACGGTGAAAGAGAGGCAATTTGATAGATGGATGTGAACATCACGCAAAAAAGGTTAAATAAATTTCTCGCGGACAGCGGTTATTGCTCCCGCCGCGAAGCCGATAGGCTGATTGCGGAGGGTCGCGTGACAATAAATGGGAAGGTGGGCGTGCTGGGCGACCAGGTTGCGCCCGGTTCCACCGTGCTGGTTGACGCGCATCCGCTCACCGGCACGTGCGAGAAGGTCTATATCGCGCTCAACAAGCCCATTGGCATCGTGTGCACGGCGGATCCACGCGAACCGCTCAACGTAGTGGATTACCTGAACTACCCGAGGCGCGTCTTTCCCATCGGGCGGCTCGACAAGGATTCATGCGGGCTGTTGCTCCTGACCAGCGACGGAGAGATCGTCAACCGTGTACTGCGCGCGGCGGGCGCGCATGAGAAGGAATACATCGTGGCGGTGGACAAGGCGATCACGGACGAGTTCATTCAAAAAATGTCTTCCGGGGTTGAAATCCTGGGTCGCATGACGCTGCCGTGCAGAATTGAGCGGCTGACCGTAAACAGCTTCCGCCTGGTGCTGGTACAGGGCCTGAACCGTCAAATCCGGCGCATGTGCGAATCCCTCGACTACCGCGTGCGTTCGCTCAAGCGCGTGCGCATCATGAACATCACCTTGGGCGATTTGAAAAGCGGCGAATGGCGTCTTTTGACGGGGGAAGAGCTCAAGGGTCTCTTCGCGGCGCTTGGGACGAGCCAAGACACCCAAAATACAAACGGCGAAAGCTAACCGCAAAGGCACCTGAAGGGCCGCAGCCGCTCCGATTTTAATCGTCCCGTAGCGTGCACGCCTTCGGACCTTCCGGCTTAAATATCCGCAAAGCGGAGATTTCAAGCCATGCCGTCAGGCATTTAACTTGATTGCGAGCGTTGATTGGGCTATAATAATAAATTGAATAGTTTTGCGGGTGCGCCTTTGTGCGCCCGCGCTGAGAATACGAGGGAGGCCGGCTTGCCCGGCGTTCGATATTGTATGTGTGAAACGCTCGTGATTCAGGGGGGCAAGCGCCTTCACGGGGAGGTCGCGGTCAGCGGCGGAAAGAACGCTGCGGTCGCGCTGATCCCGGCGGCGCTGCTTGCGCATTCGCCGTGTACCATCGAGAACCTGCCCGATATTGAAGATGTACATGTGCTCATCGAGATGCTCGATTGGCTGGGCGCGGGCGTCGATTTTGAGGACGGCGTCATGCATATCGACCCGACCACGGTGGACAAGTACAAGCCGCCGGCGGAGCTGTCGCGCAAAATGCGCGCGTCGTACTACTTGGCGCCGGTGCTGCTGGGCCTGTTCGGACTTGCCGAAGTGCCGCTGCCGGGCGGATGCGACATCGGCGCGCGCCCGATCGACCAGACGGTCAAGGGCATGACGGCGCTCGGCGCGGACGTCAAGGTGGAGCGCGGCGCGATGTATGTCTCGACGCTGGGCCTCATGGGTTCGGAGGTCTACCTCGATATCCCGTCGGTGGGCGCGACCATCAACACCATATTGACCGCGGTCAACGCGCGCGGCAACACCACCATTTACAACGGCGCGAAAGAGCCGCACATCGTGGACCTGGCCAACTTTCTCAACTCCATGGGCGCGCGCATCAAGGGCGCGGGCACCGACATCATCCGCGTGGCGGGCGCGAGGCCGCTGCACGGTTCAAACTACATGGTCATCCCCGACCAGATCGAAACCGGCACGCTGATGATCGCCGCCGCCGCGACCGGCGGCGATGTCACGATTACCGGCGCGATCCCGACGCATATGGAAGCGCTCTCGGCAAAGCTCCTTGAGATGGGCGTATATGTGGGCGAGGACGACGACCGCATCCACATTCGCTCCGACGGGAACCTGCGCGCGGTCAACGTCAAGACGCAGGTCTACCCCGGCTTTCCGACCGACCTTCAGCAGCCCATGGCGGCGCTGCTCGCGACCGCCAACGGTTCCTCCACCATCACCGAGACCATCTTTGAATCGCGCTTCCGCTATGTGGAAGAACTCAAGCGCATGGGCGCGAACATCCGCGTATTCGGGCGCACCGCGGTCGTCGATGGCACCGACCGCCTGATCGGCGCGCCGGTCACGGCGACCGACCTGCGCGCGGGCGCCGCGCTGATCGTCGCGGGTCTCATGGCCGAAGGCACCACCGAGATATCGGGCCTTGATTACATCCTGCGCGGCTACGAAGGCATCGACCGGAAACTCTGTTCGCTGGGCGGGGACGTCAGAATTGTTGAAAGAGAAGAGTGACCCGTCAAGGCAGGGCGCAGACGCCCGCCTTTTTTGCGGTTTTGCCGTGAATGATACTTGCCGTATGTTGGCGAACATGGTATAATCGCTTTGAGGTGTAAGGCGATGGACAACGAAGAAAAAATCCTACAATTGCTCCGTGAATTGCGCGCGGATGTGAATATCATGCGCGCGGACATGACGGCTATGCGCGCGGACATGGACGCCAAGATGGACACCCTGCGCGCGGACATGAACGCCGGATTTTCGGCCCTTGACGCAAAGCTCGACAAGAACTTTGCCGATGTGGCCAATTCCCAGGCGCGCGTGCTCGAAGTGGTTGGAGAATCTTTTGTCGATTTGACCCGTGAGGTGCAGGAACTCAAGGCTGTCACCACGCAGCTCGCCTTCGATCACATGCTGGTCAAGAAGCGCATTGCGCTGTAAAAAACGATAAGCGCCGCAAGATATGAAAACACATGAACGGGAGCCCTCGCCACGCGCGACGGCCCCCGCTTGTTTTCCGCATCGCTATTTTGATCAGGCATCCCAAGCGCTCACGCGCGTTCATGCGTCTCAGGTCCTTCGCGCCCCCAGCTTCGCGCACCGTTTTCCTCGGCGATGCGCATCTTTTTGACCGCCGCCTTGATCTCGTCAAGGTCTACCGCATACCCCTTGCCGCTCAGATACTTTTGCGCATATTCAAGCTTTTCCGCACCGTGCCCGCTTTTGTAGATTTCCTCCGCCGCGTAGACCGCCACGTTGACCGCCGCCAGCGCGCGCCGGTACTGGGCGTCGGTCATTTTCTCGCGCAGATATGGAACCAGGCGCCGGGTGATCAGCGCGCCGATCAGCGCAAGAAAGGCGTTGATGACGGCCGTCAGGTCGATCCCCGCGCGCGCGGCGGTTTCCTCGGCCAGCGCGGCGGGACAGATGAGCAAAAGCGCCAAACCCAGCAAAACAACCTTCTTCATGTCCGCGCCTCCTTCCCCTTGCCCTCGATCAGGCGAAACGCGGTCTTGAGGTCGCGCTCAATGATTGCCGTGCGTTCGACCAGGGCGTTGTGCTGATCCACCTTCTTTTCCAGTTGCTCGATTCGGTAATTGGTCAGTTTGTTCGCGGTCAATACCCCCGTCAAAGACCCTGCCATCGTGCCCGCCAGGCTGAGCAGTCCCACCGCAATCGTCGGTTCCATATCCTCTTTCCTCCTTAAGCTTTCTTCGGCCAATAGGCGAACATGCGTTTGACCTCTTTGCCAAAGGCCAAAGCTTCTTGTTTCTTGCGCGTCTTGCTGCCCGGATCGAGCGCGTAGACGTAGCCGCCCTGCATCTTGTGCGCCACCACATAATGCCCGCCCTTGGTCCAGTACCCGGGTCCCATGGAGCAGATCACCAGCGCACCCTCGTCAAGCGCGTTCTTCAGCGCCTTCATGCTTTTGCCCGACGCGTACTTTTTCAGGCCCCGCCCCTTGAACCGCTTGAACAGCCACGGGAAAGCCTTGTAGGCGGTGCCGCTGTTCTTCGTGCGGAAGTGAAACGCGACAAACCACCGGGCGACGTCGTCGGGCGCAATGTCCTTGTCGCAAAAATTTGCGATCACGTCCGCCGCGGCCGTTGGGCCGCAGCCGGTCTTGCCGATGGTCTGGGCCTTGTCACCGGTTACCGTATAGGGCGTGCTTTTCCACCGCGCGTCGTTCATCTTATAATCGATCATCCGCCGCTCACCCCGTTCAGGCGGATCATGCCGCCCAGTTTCTTATTGGCTTCCTCCGGGCAAAATCCGCGAAACCCCGCCGAATCAAAGAAGGTCAATTCCGAAAACCATACCTGACCCCGCTCGTGATAAAGATCGACCCTGACGTACTCGGCCCCGGTCTCGCGCGCAAGCGTGCGGGCGATGGGCAGCATGTCCTTGAGCTTCTTGCGGCTGATGCCGGGCACGGCGCTGTTTTCAAAACCCTGCTTGCGCATGGCGATGGGCTGGCCGTAGGCGGTAAAAAAATCGATGGTGTGGGCGTTAGGGCGCCGATCTTTTTTGTGAACCTGCACGATTTCCGGTTCGCCGCCAAAGCACATGAACTTATAATCGACGGGCGCTCCGGCGTCGCCGATCCATTCCTCTACGAGGATGCGCGGCGGGATGGCGCGGTAAGGCCCTTCGCGGCCATACCAGTACCAATTGGTATGTAGCCACTTGTCCAGGCGGCGGACCGCGCGCGGGATGTCGAGGCGCGCCTTGTCTGTAACCGCGATCCCGCAGTGCGAGCCGTGGCTGCACTTGACGGCAAACTTGTCCGGCAGCTCATGCCACGCGATGTGTTCGGGGCGCGCATAAACGCCGAGCAGCCTGACCAGATGCTCACGCCCCACAGCCTTCGCGACGAGCGCGCGCACGGCCAGCTTATCGACAAACGGCGCGTAGCGGCCCGGGGAAGTGTCTAGCTTCAAACGGTTGAGCTTGTCGCAAAACGTGACCGGTCGCGCAAGCTCAAGCCGCTTTCCGGTTTCAAGGAAGTACCGAAGATAGAGGTACGCTCTGTCGCCCAGCCAGTGCTGCTTTGACAAGACCCATTTCAGCGCCCTTTTCACCGCCCTCACCCCCACGCCGTTAGTGAAGCAGCAAAAGGGCGACATAACGCGCTCAGGATGGCGCGAAAGCGCATTGACGAATCAGGCAAAGGCGGCTATAATCGAAGTGGAAGTGCATGGGACCAATCAGGGGACTGACCCCTGATTGGTCGGTGTAACCAACGTGTTTGCCGGAAAATGGATGCGGGGTTTGGGCAAGCGAGATTGCTTTTGGCGCTCAAAAAGGGGGCGTCGCAGAACGCGCACTGCGACGGCCCCTTTTCGATCCCCGCCAAAACCTATTGATAGGATATCAGCCCCTGCGCCTCTTTGAGCGTCTTAAGCCCCGCCGCCGCCATGGCGAACAGCGCCGCGCCGTAGGCGGCTTCCTCGCGGTGAACCGGAATATGCAGGCGCAGGCCGAACGCCATTTCAAGCGCCTTGACCAGCGCCGGGTTTTTGCGAAGGGCGTTGCCCGCGCCGATCAGCGCCGTGCGCGCCCGTCCGTCAAGGGCGTTCATGGTCAGGTAGAGCGCGTGAAGCTCTCCGGCAATGCCCTGAAGCACGCCGCCGGTTAAGTGCGCGGCCGTCAGGTTGCTCGTCGTGATGCCCGTGATTGCGCCGCGCTTTGCGGGCTCGGCGCGCGTGCCCGCAAAGCGCGTATCGATTAGCAGCGGGTCAGGGCGTTCAAGCGCCTCAAGCGCCAAGGCGTTCATTGCGCCGTAAAGATCTTCGGCCTGAATGCCCGCCATGTCGAGCACCGAGCGGAACATGCCTTCAAGGATTGCGTAAGCGCGCCCGCCGCAAAGCGTCGAGCCGACCAATATCGATTGCGCCCCGTCAAGCGGCCTTGATTCGATGGGCGCTTGGGCGACGTTTACGCGCGACTCGACCGATACTTGGCCGCTGGTGCCGACGTTTATCATAATGCTGTCGGCCCCGTCTTTCACCGTGCCGATGAATCCGGCTTGGTTATCGCCGATGGCGACCGCGACCGGAATGCCGTCCGCGGTCCTTCCGATGAGGTCCGCGCCGGACGCCACCTGGGGAAAGAATGCCGGATCAAGCCCCGCGCGCCTTATGGCGCTTTCGTCAAAAGCGCCGGCCGAGCGGTCAAAAAGCCCCAGGCTCGCGGCGTCTGACGCGTGGGTAAGCGCTTTCTTGCGGCCTGTCAGCTTCATGCCCACATAGTCGTGGATGGTCGAAAAACAACAGGCGCCTTCCGGCACGCAGCCGTTGGCGACATGCCAGTAGTGTGTGGTCGCGCCAAAGCCGGTCGCCACGGGATGGCCGGTCAGGCGGGTCAGACACTCCGCGTAGGTTTCGCCCGAATGCCCCATCATCTGATCCCCGCGCGCGTCCTGCCAAGTGTAGAGGGGACTTACCGCGTCGCCCCCGGCGTCCATGTACACGATGCCGTGCATCTGCCCGGTCAGGCCGATCGCCGCGATGGGCGCGTAGCGGCGCGTCAGATTACCCGCCATGTCAAGCGCCTTGGCGGCGATGATTTCCGGGTGCTGAAGGCTCTCCCATTTTTCACCGTGAATCTGGCTCAGGGAGTCCTCGGCCGTCTGGTGAACCAGCGCTCCGGTGATGTCGTCCACCACCACCGCCGAAAGCGTGGTGGTGCCGATGTCCAGCGCCAATACGTTCATCCGGCCACCTCCATGCGCGTGGAGGAGGGGTCAAGCCGCCTGATGATGTCCTGCTGGATCGCGGGGGACAGATCGAGAAAATTGACGAAGGTGCCGTGGATGCGCATGATGTACACGCCGCTCGGCGCGTACTTTTTGGGGTTGGCCAGTACCTTCCTGAGCATCTCGGGCGTGGTGATGTTGAGGTAGAGGTAGAACGGAGACAGGCGCTCGTTGAGGGCGTTAAAGAACAGCGGGGCGAACACCTTGCGCTTGAACTCAAGGCCCTTTTCGGCCAGGCTTGCACCCTTGAAGTATTTCGGATCGATGCCAAAGTGCGACGCATAGCCGCCGGTGAATTTCCGGAAGGGCAGCTTCATCGTCGATAGCGTCCTCAGGCCCAAGCCGCCCGCCGCATCGCCCGCGAGCGGGTCCACGCCGTAGTTGAGCATTTCGCGCGCCTTGCGCCCGTCGGGGGTCGCGCCCACCCAGTAGCCGTAAAGCAAGTGCGTCGAGGGGGTGGAAAAATCGGGCCGGAAGGAATTGCCCAGATAATTTTTTAGATTCATAACCATGTCCGATACGCGCGAGGCGATTTGGGCCGCTTCGTCGTCGGGGGCGTCCTCATCGCTTCCGAACTTCGGGCAGGCGCGCAGGTACGCGCTAAGCGCCTCATCGCCTTCAAAGTTGTGTCTCAGCGCCTCAATCAGCCGCGCCGCGTCCTGGGGGCGGTCGCGCAGCAGGCAGTCGATCGCCACAAAGGAATCGGCCACCACGCTCAGTCCGTGGATCAGGCAGCCGCTGGCGTTGTACTTGGTGCCCTGATGGAGGGGATCGCGCATGTCGTAGCCGGTCTCAAGCCCGCCCATGAGCGTTGAGAGGAACGGCACCGGCAGGTTTGAAAGCGCGACGGAAGCCCCGTTGGCCGCGTCTTGCATTTCATTCAGGAAATGCGCAAGGTTTTCGTAGAACCGCTCGCGCACGTGCGTTAGCGCTTCAACGGGTTCTTCATGTCCCACGTAGGTCGCGATCTTTTTGCCCGTAATCGTCGATACGCCCTCATTCAGCGTCAGCTCGAGAATCTTGCCGAGGTTCAGCCACGTGTTCGTGGTGTTGCCGTTGTCCTTGCCCATAATGAGCGGTTCCTGGCAGCCCGCGATGCCGTAATCGGGCAGGTCGCCTTCCTCGATGCCGCCGTTTTTCATAACCTCGAACACCGCGTCGTCGTTGAACAGCGACGGCGTCAGGCATCCCGGCGTAAAGAAGAAGCGGCCCATTTCTTCGTAGAGCGTGTCGGGCGTATTTTTGTGAAGCTTCACCGACAGGATGGGCTGGGGCAGGTTCATGTCGTAGTAGGCGTCAAGCAGCGCGTAGCTACTCTCATTCGTCAGGTCGCGCCCGTCTACATCGCGCCCGCCCACGATCAGGTTTTGCGATATCGCCCAGCTTCTGTCGCCCACGTTGAAGAACACCAGGAGGTGCTTGAAGAGCGCCGCCGTCTCTTCCCGGTCAAGGCCCTCCTTCGCGCGGTATGGCTCAAAGATCCGGTCCGCGTTGCCCACCGAAAAGGCGAAGGGGTTCGGGGCCTGTTCAAGGCACATCACCTGCCACAAGAGGATGAAGCTCTGGAGCGCCTCGTAGAGCGTGTCCGCGCCGCGCGCGGGCACCTTGCCGAGCGCGGCGGCCATCTTCTCAAGTTCGGCCTTGCGCTCGCCGGTCGCGGAGTCCGCCATCTCAAGCGCAAGGCGCTTGTAGCGCGCGGCCAGCGTCTTTACCGCGCCAAGCGATGTGCGCATGGCGCGAAATCCGCTCAGGCGGTCCGGGTCGGACTCGGAGGCGATCTTGTCCTCAAGCGCCAAAATGGCCGCGTCCACGCCGCATGCGAGCATCCCGCGCAGGTCCGGCACCACGTGCCCGGTCACCTGCTCCATGAAGAACGCGACTTCGCCGGTCAGGTTTTCGTATTTTTTGTATGTCTCGCTGAGCGCCCGAACGTATTCGCTCGCCGCGTCGTGGTCGCGCACGCGCGCGATGCGCGCCTTGCTGATTTCGCCCGTCGGCTCGATGTCCCCGTAAACCGCCGACGGGTCGCAGTAGCCCGCGAACGATTCCACCGTGAAGCTCGGGTTGATCAGCGCGTAGGAGCGCGCGAAGGCGTCGCGTTGGGTACCCGCGAAAATCGCGTGGTCGCTGATCGAAATGGGCAGATCGCAAACGGCGCGCGAAAGCAGGTACGCCGCGCGCTCGATGGGCGGCAAATCCGCGCACTCGCCCGCGTGGTTCATGTACGACTCGCGCGTCAAAAACCAGCCGTCCAGGCGCTTCATCGCGCGCTCTTCCAGGAACAGTTCGCGCGCCATGCCCCCGACGCGCGCGGGATCAAAAATGGTTTTCATAGGCGTCCTCCTTGTGTTCTACGTCCTGACAACTTGCGCGCCCGCTTGCCGAAGCGCGTCCTCAAACGCCCGGACGCGCTCGCCCGTCACAAAGGCGTCTCCCATATCGTAATGGCCAAAGGTAGAAATCCACTTGTCCTTGCCGTATTCGTGGTAGGGCAAGATCTCAAAGCGCACGTTGCCCGCCGCGATCTCGCCAAAGAACGAAGCAAAGCCGCGCAAGGCGTCCTCATCGTCGTTTACCCCGTGGATGAGCGGCACGCGCACGAGCATGTCCTTGCCCGAACGCGCGGCAAAGCGCAGGTTCTCCTTGATCCGTTCGTTGTGCATGCCGGTAAAGCGCTTGTGAAGGGCGCTGTCCGGGTGCTTGAGGTCTGAGATCAGGTGATCGAGCACTTCAAGCAGTTCGTAAAAGCGCGGGTGCGCCGCGTTGGTCTCGGCGCAGGTATTGACGCCTTCCTCCCGCGCGCGGCGAAGAAGCTGAACCGCCGCCTCAAGCTGGCAGGTCACCTCGCCCCCGGTCAGCGTCAGCCCGCCGCCCTCAAAGAACATGGGCCGGGCCTTGGCAACCGCGCGCGCGACGGAGGAAACTTCCTCCTCACGCCCCGCGCCGCCGATGTCCATCCCCTCTGGGTTTGAGCACCAGGGGCAGCGCATGTTGCACCCGTTCAAATGATACACCAGCCGGTTGCCCGGCCCGTCCTGTCCGTAGTTGAATCCCTTTTGAAAATAGCGAAGCTTCATGTCTGCCTCCTTGGTTGATATCACAAGTATAGCGCGCGATCAACAATCGCGCAAGGGGCATAAAAAACAGCCGATAGCACCAACTATTAACCCAAGTGCGCAAGATTTCGCCACAGTGACCCGCTAGAATACATAGCATGCTAGTCAAAAAATATAGCATGCTATTTTGTGGCCCAAGAAAGGAGCGTGGGCAAAGAATGCACATCGGATTTCTCATCAAGCAGCTCAACAGCGTGTTCGCGCGCGACTGCAACCAGGCGTTTCAAAAGCACAACCTGACCATCGCGCAGATCGACGTGCTCGGGTACCTAAACGCGATGAAAAGGCGGGGCGAGGCGGTCAACCAGCGCGCGATTGAGGAAACCCTGCACCTCAAGAACCCGACCGTGACCGGCACGCTCAACCGCCTGGAGGCCAAGGGGTTCATCCGGCGGGTTACCGATCCGCGCGACGGGCGCAGCAAGCTGATCGAGTTGACATGCGCCGAAGACGGCCTTCGCGAGCAGGCCGAACGGATGCGCACCCGCAAGGAAGCGCAAATCACGCGCGGCTTTGCGGAGGAAGAAATCAGGACCTTTGAGGACCTTTTGACCCGCGCGCTCAAGAATCTGACGGAGGAATGGGAGGACCATGATTAAGAAACTGCTCGCCTATGTCGGCGAATACAAAAAATACGCGCTCCTCGCGCCGCTCACCATGATCGGGGAGGTGGCGATGGAAGTGCTGATCCCGCTGGTCATGGCTCAAATGGTAGACAAGGGCATATTGGCGGGCGGCGGCGACATCCGCTATACCGTCACGATGGGCCTCACCATGGCGGGCATGGCGCTTTTGAGCCTTATTTTCGGCGCAATGTCCGGGCGCTTCGCCTCCCAGGCGGGCATGGGCTTTGCCGCGAACCTGCGCAAGGGGCTTTTCGACAAGGTGCAGGATTTTTCGTTCAAGAATACCGACCGCTTCTCAAGCGCGTCCCTGGTTACGCGCCTTACGACCGACGTGACCAATCTGCAAAACACCTTCATGATGATGCTGCGCATGGCGATTCGCGCGCCGCTCATGCTGGTCATGGCGACGGTGATGGCGATATCGATGAACGCACGGCTTTCGCTGATCTTCCTCGCGGTGCTTCCGATCCTGGGCCTGGCCATGTGGTACATCATGGGCAACGCCTATCCGCGCTTTGGCGAGATGATGAAGAAGTACGACCGCCTGAACAGCCGCGTGCAGGAAAACCTGATCGCCATCCGCGTGGTCAAGGCGTTCGTGCGCGAGGACTATGAGGCGGCCAAGTTTGAGGAGGAGGCGGGGGCGGTTCGCACCGCGCAGATGCGCGCGGAGAAGCTGGTCGTGCTGGCCATGCCGCTCATGCAGCTTTTGATGTACGGCTGCATCGTGGCGGTGATGTGGTTCGGGGGCAACATGATCGCCGAGGGTTCCTTCCAAATCGGCGCGATGTCGGGCTTCACCAGCTACATCATGCAAATCCTCATGAGCCTGATGATGCTGTCGATGGTCTTCCTGATGGCGGTGCTCTCCCGCGCGTCGCTCACCCGCGTGAACGAAGTGCTGAGCGAAGGAATCGACATCACCGACGACGCCTCCGAGAAGGTGCTCACCGTAAAGGACGGCGCGATTGAATTCGACCGCGTGTCCTTCTCCTATTCGGGAGACGAGAACCGGTTCTCGCTCAAAGACATCAACCTCAAAATCAAGCCCGGTCAGATGGTCGGCATCCTCGGCGGCACCGGCAGCGCCAAGACCACGCTGGTGCAACTGATCCCGCGCCTCTACGACGCCACGGAGGGCGTCGTGCGGGTGGGCGGGCGCGACGTGCGCGATTACACGCTTGAACACCTGCGCGACCAGGTGGCCATGGTGCTGCAAAAGAACGTGCTCTTTTCCGGCACGCTCAAGGAAAACCTGCGTTGGGGCAACAAGCACGCGACCGATGAGGAGATCACCGCCGCCTGCAAGGCTGCCCAGGCGCACGACTTCATCACGTCCTTCCCGGACGGGTATGAAACCGTGCTCGGCCAGGGCGGCGTGAACCTTTCGGGCGGGCAGAAACAGCGCGTGTGCATCGCGCGGGCGCTCATCAAAAACCCGAAGGTCCTGATCCTGGACGACTCGACGAGCGCGGTGGATACCGCGACCGACGCCGCCATCCGCCAGGCGCTTCGAACCGGACTTCCCGGCGCGACCAAGTTAATCATCGCCCAGCGCGTGACCAGCGTCATGGAATCGGACCTCATCATCGTCATGGACGAGGGGAAGATTTCAGCGGTCGGCACCCACGAAGAACTGCTTGAGACGAGCGAAATCTACCGTGAAGTCTATCATTCCCAACAAAAGGGGGTGGCCTGAATGATGGGTGGAGGCATGCGCGGCGGGCGCGGACCCGGGGCGAAGGTTGAAAATCCCATGAAGGTGCTCTCACGCGTCTTCGGCTATTCCAAGGGCGCCAAGAAGCTCATGGTGCTGGTCGTTGCGTTCATCGTCATCTCGACCGGCGCGCAGGTGGCGGGCACGGCGTTTATGAAAACGCTGATCGACACCTACCTGACCCCGCTTTCAAGCGGCTATGACGCGGCGCTGATCGCGCAATTGGCGCGCGCGCTCGCGATGATGGCGGGCGTGTTCTTAACCGGCGCGCTGACCAGCTACGTCTACAGCCGGATCATGCTCAAAATTTCAACCGAGATGCTCTACAACCTGCGCGTCGATCTGTTCAGCCACATGGAGAAGCTGTCGATCCGTTACTTCGACAAAAACTCGCACGGCGACCTGATGAGCCGCTACACCAACGATACCGACGCCATCCGCCAGATGCTCTCCCAAAGCGTGACCAGTTTCATCTCCTCGGTCATATCGGTCGTCAGCGTGTTTGCCATGATGCTCGTCTATTCGTGGCACCTGACGCTGATCGTGATCGCGATGCTCTTTGTCATGGTCCGCGTGGTGGGCGTGATCGGCGGCAAGTCCGGCGCGTACTTCGTCAAGCAACAGGCTGCGCTTGGCAAGCTCAACGGCTACATCGAGGAATTGATCGAGGGGCAAAAGGTGGTCAAGGTGTTCGGCCGCGAGGAAGAATCGAAGGAGGCGTTCAACGCCCTGAACGAGGACATGCGAAAGGCCGCGACCAGCGCCAACACCTTTGCCAACATCCTGATGCCGGTCATGGGCAACCTGTCAAACGTGCTCTACGCCATCGTCGCCATCGTCGGCGGGGTGCTCGCGATCAAGGGCGTCCTGACGCTGGGCGTGGCGGTGGCGTTCCTGCAATACACCCGCTCCTTCTCCCAGCCCATCACCCAACTAAGCCAGCAGCTCAACGCCGTGCTCAATGCGCTTGCGGGCGCGGAGCGCATTTTCCGCGTGATCGACGAAGTGCCGGAAGAGGACGAGGGGTATGTGACGCTTGAGAAAAAGGACGGCGCATGGATGTGGCGCCACCCGCACAGGCAGGACGGCACCGTGACCTATACCCCCGTGCGCGGCGACGTGGTGTTCCATGATGTGACCTTTGGGTACGAGCCGAACAAGGTCGTGCTCGACGGCATCTCGCTCTACGCCAAGCCCGGCCAGAAGATCGCCTTCGTCGGCTCGACCGGCGCCGGCAAGACCACGATCACCAACCTGATCAACCGCTTCTACGATGTGCCCGAAGGCAAGATCCGCTACGACGGCATCAACATCAACAAGATCAAGAAGCCCGACCTCAGGCGCTCGATGGCGATGGTCCTTCAGGATACGCACCTGTTCACCGGAACCGTCATGGAGAACATCCGCTACGGCAAGCTCGACGCGACCGACGAGGATGTCCGCTCGGCCGCGCTTCTCGCCAATGCCGACGGCTTCATCCGCCGCCTGCCCGAGGGCTACGACACGGTGCTGACCTCAGACGGCGCGAACCTCTCGCAGGGCCAGAGACAGCTCCTCGCCATCGCCCGCGCGGCGGTCAACAACCCGCCTGTGCTGATTCTGGACGAGGCGACCAGCTCCATCGACACGCGCACGGAAGCCCTGGTCGAAAAGGGCATGGACGGGCTGATGGAAGGGCGCACGGTGTTCGTCATCGCGCACAGGCTCTCAACCGTAAGAAACGCCAACGCCATCATGGTGCTCGAGCACGGCAAGATCATCGAGCGGGGCGACCACGACGACCTGCTCCGGCAGAAGGGGAAGTACTACCAGCTCTACACCGGCGCGTTTGAACTGAGCTGATGGGACTTTAAGTAACCGCTGATTTAATGCAAAGCAAAAGAGGGTGCGCGCATGCGCATACCCTCTTTTTTGATCGGTTACACCTTCGCCGCGAGGGTGTTTAATCTTACAGGTTGCCGGCGCTGATGCCGCGGACCGAAACCCGCTTGCCCTTGGCCATGCTGCTGACGGCGAAGTTCTTGCTGTAGTCGTCCCATTCGCCCCACGGATCGTCTTCGTCTGCGTCATGATAGAAGTAGAAATCATACCCGATTGAATACTGCACGGGGGAACCATCCTCGTACAGGTTGGTCAGGTCGTAGCTCGACGCCAAGCCGCCCTTCGGGAAGGAATAGGTAACGTAGAACGATTCACGGTCTCCAAGCACCCGGGTGGTGACCGTGCTCTTGCTGAACGTCGAAATCTTCTTCTCGGTCAAGCTGTTGTACAGGTACATCTTGAACTTATAGATTTTTGTCACATCGTAGCCAAACCGATTGCAGAAATCCAGATCGACGGTCAATTTGCCGTTCTTGTTGAAGTAGGCCTTGCGCTCAACGACAAACACGTTGTGCTTGGGCCCGTCTGTCGGAAAAAGATTCAGCAGCGTATCCCAGTCGCGGTTTTCTGTAAACACGTTCTCAAGGACGGTCACCGCGCACGCTGCGCTCTGGCCGAGCTTCTTGCTCGAGACGGTCACGGTCACCGCGCCGGGCTTCTTGGCCTTGATGAGGCCGTTCGTCTTGTGGACGGAGGCGGTCTTGGCGTCCGATACGGTGAACTTCAGGTCCTTGGGCAGCGCGCTGCCGTCGGACATGGCGACAAAGTCCTTGGCCTTGAGGCTGAACTTGTCAAGCACCGTGAGTTTCGTCTCGGTGAAGTTCAGCGTGGCGGCAGGGACCTCTTCGGCAAAGGCAACCTGCATGCTGAGGAGAACCGATACCAAGATCAGGAGCAGCGAAAGGATGCGTTTCATGCAAAATCCCCCTACGTTTTTATGCGCGCGGCTTGCGGATTTTCGGTTCGTCCGCGCGACCGCCCACATATTACCATTTTGGTTACAAGGGCGTCAAGTTAATATGAATTTGCTTGAAGAATGGAGATGCGGGCGCCGTCGCCCTGAGTGGCACAAAGCCCTGCCACTCGATTGACACAGATAACAACAAAACCGTTTGACGGCCTTTCTTTTCAAAGGTAAAGATGCCGAGCAATTATTTTCTTCAACTGGTTAAGGTACGCGTTCACAAGGTTAACGGAACTCATGCTGATTTCCCATTTTCATCTTATTGTCGTATCCTAAAATTCTGCCAACTACTAAAAATGTGACATAAAAAACTACTGTTGATTCTACAGAAAAAATCAAGATGGAGACCAAATTCATTCCGAATGCAAACATCGCCAGCACAACCGGTAGCCAGATTAATGAAGAATATATGAGCGCAAACCGGGTATGTTTGTCATATCGCTCGCTTTTGTATTCGGTGAGCATGTAGAGAATGGGTAGCAAAATTCCCGTCAAAACAAAGCAAGCGTAAAAAATGATATAGAAGCTGTAAACTGATTCCTCAGATACCTTCAACGATACCGCCATATTTTCAGATGGTATCAACAATGCAGTACCCTGTGTAACAAGAAACATCAACGCCGGAAATACCACAGCGCAACAGACTACAGCATAAAACGATTTCTTCCCAATGTATACCGCTTTCACCTGCGTATTGCCTTGTCCAAACATTAAGCCACAAATGGCAAACGTAATAGCATACGCAAAGAAATCGAAAACCGCATCATCCCAATGAAACGTCATAACGACCTCTTCGCCCCTTGCCCCCAATAGCCCAAACGACTGCGCAAAATAACTACTGAAATAAATGAATAAGCCAAAAACAAATCCCCGCAGCATATTGCTTTTGATGGCCAATTTTTGACCAGTGAGTACATAAGCAACCGCATATAAGCATCCTGTTAAAAAGCCTATGATGCTGATGCTGACAAGAAAAAACATTTCAGGGGGACCTTTTTCGGGCTCGCTTAAGCCCAAATATTCCATTATCGGATTCCCTACTGCCCTTTGCATGAAAAACATCGTGGCCAGCATCACAAAACCCATGGCGATACATTTGAGAAACTCTTTTTTAAGTTTCAACAGATTCACTATCCTTTCACAGCAGGACTCGTCTGGAAGATGTAAGTTGCTGCGTTCACATTATCTGCCTAAGGCATTTAAAATATATATTATCCATTATCAGCACAACCGTATCGCTCACTATTCAAAGTCAGTATACCACGCCCAGCGGGTAAAGTCATTGATTTAGCAAAATTTCTGCGTTGTGCCGGGGATGAACGCGGGTTAAGATATATAGGTGCGCCTTTCGCCACAGCGACTAAGCAGTCTGACGTCCACCATCGACAATCAGATGGAGCCACTTGCGCTCTTCTTTGCTGTTCCGTGTAAATGCTGTCGCCCCGGGTGACATACGCCATTGCCCCGAGTGATAGTCTGTCGCCCCATGTGACACACGCCGTTGCCCCGAGTAACACGCCGCCGCCCGTACAACACGTCGCCGTCCCTGACACAAGTGCCTGTTGATATTAACACTGTAATATAGTATAATAACACCCACGGTTATTATGGGAGGACACTGTTTTGCCCACCGATTCTGCGCGCCGGACCAAGCGCGCGGCGCCCTGGCCCAACCAAACCGCAGCGGCGAAGCTTCCGCTGTGGCTTGTCGTCGTCGCCGCGCTGCTTCTGGCATTGACCTTTGCGCTTGAACGCTTCGTCTTTGCCGATCAAGCCCAGAGCGCCGCCGCGCCCGCCGCCGCGCGCAAGACGGTCGTCATCAATGAGATCATGAGTTCAAACCGCTCCGCGTTTACCGACGACAAAGGCCGCTACAGCGACTGGTTCGAGCTTTACAACATCTCGGGGGAGAGGGTCGATGTGACCGGGTGGAGCGTGGTTGACGGCGAGAGCCGGCTGGTCGGCTTTACCTTCCCCGAGCAAACGCTTGAGAGCGGCGAGTGCGTGCTGATCTACGCTTCGGGAAACCTCAAAAACGTCAAGGGCTACCCCTACCACGCGCCGTTCAAACTCAGCGCCCAGGGCGACAGCCTGACCCTTCGCGACAAGAGCGGCGCGGTGGTCGATTTTCTCGCGTTCCCGGCCATGACCGGCAACCAGGTCTACGCGCGCAACGAGCACACAGGCGCTTTTGTCTTAACCATGATGTACACGCCGGGTATGCGCAACACCGCCTCAAACCACCAGCAACTGGCTTTGAGCGCAGGCAGCGCGTCGGGCTTCCTCGTCATCAATGAACTGATGGCGGACAACGAGACCTACCGCGTGAGCGCGGAGGGCGACGGGCATTATGACTACATCGAGATTTTGAACCAGGGCGCCGCTTCGGTTGACCTGACCGGCTACATGCTTTCCGACGATGAGGGCCGCCCCGGCAAGTGGGCGTTCCCGGGCCGGACAATCGGACCGGGCGAGACGGTGCTGGTCGCGGCGTCTGGGCTTTCAAAGGCGGGAGAAACCGGTGAACTGCACGCTTCGTTCAAGCTTTCATCGCTCGGCGAAACCGTCGTGCTGTCCGATCCGTCCGGCCGCATGATCGACCGGGTGAGCCTTCCCGCGCTCGAAAATGACCGCGCGTTTTCGCGCGTGGCGGAGGGCGCCTTTACCAAGGACTTTCCGCCGACGCCCGGCTTCGCCAACGACGCGGGCGGCCTTGCCGCCACCGAACGCGCGCTCACCGATTCCAATTCCACAAAACTCTTCATCAATGAAGCCATGGCCTCTTCCCGCAAGCCCAACGCCACAAAGTCCACCGGCGACTGGCTGGAGCTTTTCAACGCTTCGGGCGCGGCGATCGACCTGACCGGTTACGGCCTGTCCGACGATCCGTCGCAGCCGCGCAAGTGGCAGTTCCCGGCGGGCGCGCAGATTGCCCCGGAGCAGTACCTCGTCGTCCAGTTAACCGGTGAGGACAAGGCGAACGTACAAAAGTCCGCCTACGCCGCCAACTTCAAAATTTCCTACGCCGAGGGTGAAACGCTGACGCTGGCGACGCCGGAGGGAAAAGTCATCGACCGCTTGCCGATGCTGGGTCAACGCGCGGCGGTGTCCTACGGGCGCATGCCGGGCAAGAACGGCTACTTCTACATGACCGAGCCCACCATGGGCGCGATGAACGGCGGCGCGGGCTATACGTACCGCGCGGGCGAGGTGACCTTCTCGCGCGATGGAGGCTGGTTTGACGGGGGCGTCACGGTCGAACTCACAGCGGGCGCGGGGCAAGTCATTCGCTATACGCTCGACGCTTCCGAACCCGGGGAAAATTCGCCGGTTTACGAGCGTCCGATCGCCGTTTCCCAAAATACCGTCGTGCGCGCGCGCGCCTACGGGCAGGACATGCTGCCATCGCTCACCTATACCCAAAGCTATTTCTTTGGCGAAAGACACGCGCTGCCCTTCATCTCGCTGGTGGCCGATCCCGCGTACCTCTTCGATGAAAAGATCGGCATCTATTCGGAGGGTCCGACCAAGCTCAAGTACCCCTACAAGGGCGCGAACTTCTGGAAGAGCTGGGAGCGGGCGGGAAGCGTAGAACTGTATTCGCCCACGGGCGACCAGGTGCTCTCGCAGGGCGCCGGACTGATGCTCCAGGGCCAGTACAGCCGCATGGAAAAGCAAAAGGCGTTCAAGCTGGTTGCGCGAAACGCCTACGGCGCGCCCCGCTTTGACGCGAGCCTCTTCCCGAACCGGCCCTTCGATTCTTACAAGTCCTTCATCCTGCGCTCAAGCGGCCAGGACACCAACAAGACGCGCTTTCGCGACGCGGTGCTGGTGACCCTTGCCGAGAAGACCGACGTGTTCTACCAGGACGCGGCGCCGGTCGTGGTGTACTTAAACGGCGAATACTGGGGCCACTACAACATGCGCGAGCGCGTCCACAAGTATTCCATCGCCCAGCACGAGGGATGGAAGAACCCGGAGATCATCGACATCGTCAAGGCCAATGATTCGGTCAAACAGGGTACAAACGCGGACTACGCGCAGTTCTTGACCTGGCTTAAGAAGAACGGCTGCACCAGCCCCGAAAACATGGCCAAGGTTGAAGCGATGGTCGATGTGGACAACTACCTTGACTATGTGGCCATTGAGATGTACATTGGCAACACCGACCTCTTGAATGTCAAGCGGTACCGCTCGGCGGAGGGCGACGGGAGATGGAAGTGGGTTCTGTACGACACCGACTGGGCGTTCTATACCGACACCGACTCCTACCGGCGCTGGCTCGATAAAAACGGCGCGGGTTCGGGCAAGAAGACCGACAACACGCTCTTTGTCCAGCTCATGAAAAACCCCGAGGTCAAGAAGAAGTTCCTGCGCCGCTTTGGCGAGCTGATGTTTACCAGTTGGCGAAGCGACTTGGTCAACGCCAAGATCGACGCCTTCGCGCGCCTGATCGAACCTGAAATGGCGCGCCAGAGCGCCAAGTGGGGCGGCTCGGTCAAGCGGTGGAAGAGCGCGGTCAATTCCTTCAAGAGCTATTCGAATGCCCGGCCCAAGAAGATGCTCGGCTACATCAGGAAGGAACTCGGCTTCACCAACAGCCAGATGCGCGAGTATTTCGGCGAAATCATGGATTATCTTGGAATGTAGGAACATTGGGAGGCGCTGATATGGCCCAAACGGCCCGCCACGAAATCAAGTACGTCATCGCCGCCTGGGACGCGCCGGTCTTGATGAACAAACTCGCGCGCGTCCTTGCGCTTGACGAAAACGCAAACGGCGCGGGCGAGTACATGGTGCGCTCGCTGTACTTTGACGATCTGTACGACCACGCCTACTTCGACAAGATCGACGGCCTGGCCGTGCGCGACAAGTACCGCATTCGCACCTACAAGCTCCGGGACGAGGAGATATTCCTCGAGCGCAAGCGCAAGGTGGGCGCCCTCATTCAAAAGGAGAGCGTCCGGATCACGCGCCGCCTCGCAGAGCAACTGATGGCGGGTGAGTGCCGGGGGCTTGACAAAATGCCCCAACAACTGCTTCAGGATGTGTTCGTGGAGATGCGGCTTCACATGCTCAGGCCCAAGGTCATCGTGGACTATGAGCGCACGGCGTACCTGCACCCGGCCGAAAACGTGCGCATCACCTTTGACAAGCGCGTAAGGAGCGGCGCTTTCGCGACCGATATGTTCAATCCGAACCTCATGACCGTTCCGGTGATCGACCAAGGCAAGACGGTCCTTGAGGTCAAGTTTGACCGGTACCTTCCGGACTTCATCCCGCCGCTGCTCGCATCGATCCCGGCCGAGAAGTGCGCCATCTCAAAATACGTCCTGTGCCGGCAATATGCGCTTTGATAAAAACCATTCGACGTTAAGGGGGATATGCTTTCATGAACAAAATCGACCTGTCCAACATGTCCATTACGCCCAGTTCTACCCTGACCATCTTGCTCGCGATGGCCCTGGCCTTCGGAATCGGCCTGTTCATCTACTTCGTCTACAAGGTCAACTTCCGCGGCGTCATGTTCAGCCCCAACCTCGGCCAGACGCTGATCATGATGACGGTCATCACGACGCCGGTCGTCATGTGCATCCGCGATTCCATCCAGCTCTCGATGGGCATGGTGGGCGCGCTTTCAATCGTCCGCTTCAGGATGGCGGTCAAGGACCCGCTCGATATCGCCTATATTTTCTGGGCGCTGACGATGGGCATCCTGCTCGGCGCGGGCCAGTTCTTCCTGGCCGCCGTGGCGACGGTCGGCATCGCTCTTCTGATCTTCCTGCTCAACCGCATGTTCACGAAGGGCCAGGACAACTACCTGCTCGTGATCCGCTGCCGTCCGGGCGCGGACGCGGCGGCGCTCAGCGCGCTCAAGGGCATTCGCCACCAGCAGATGAAGTCCAAGACCGCGACCCGCGCGCTGGTCGAGATGACCCTTGAGGTGCGCGTGGACAAGCAGGACGCGCTCATAAACCGCCTGCTTCAGGTCGAAGGGGTCGAGGACGCGACGCTGGTCGCCTATCAGTCGGAGACGGTGTAAGATGAAAGAAAGAAAAGGCGCGCGCCTGCCCTTTCCGCTATGGTTTGTCGCTGTAGCGGTTCTTGCGCTCGCGCTTTCGTGGTTTATGCAGTTTCGCTGGTACCCGGACGGCATACGACTCGCATCCGCCCGCCCCGCGAACCTGGCCACCGAGATCGCCCCGGTATCCTCCGTGCGCGTAAACGAAGTGATGACCGCCAACCGCACCGCATGGTCGGGCGCGGGCGGCTTGTACGCCGACTGGGTGGAGCTTACCAACGCGGGCAGCGCGAGCGTCGATATCACGGGTTGGACGATCACCGACCGCGCGAGCCGCAACGTCCAGTTCCATTTTCCCGAGCACGTGCTCGGGCCGGGGGAGATGGTCCTCGTCTATTGCTCGGGCGACCTCAAGAATCAGAAGGGCGATACCTACCAAGCGCCGTTCAAATTGAGTTCGACCGGCGACGCGCTCATGATTTACGATGCGCACGGTGCGATCATGGAATCGATCAACATTCCCGCCCTCGGCGCCAATCAGGTCTACGCCTGGGACGGCCAAGCGGGCGCGTTCAGGGTGACGGACGAATACACGCCGGGGCTTAACAACACGAGAGAGAACCACTTGATCCTGACCGAGCACGACGGCTTGTCGGAAAGCCCCATCGTGATCAGCGAGATCCTGGCGTGGAACAAGTCAACCATTGCCGACGAAGACGGCGACTTAAGCGATTATATCAAGTTGACCAACACAGGCGGCGAAAGCGTCAACCTCTTGGGCTACGCGCTTTCCGACAACCCCGACCACCCGCAGCGCTCCCTGCTGCCGGACGTGACGCTTGAGGGCGGCAAGAGCCTCGTCGTGTTCGCTTCGGGCAAGGACAAGGTGACGCCGGGCGGCGAGGTGCATCTAAGCTTCAAGCTCAACGCCGAGGGCGAGACGGTCGTCTTGACCGACAACACCGGCTTGCGCGTAAACGCCGTGACCTACGAGTTGCTGCGCGCCGATCAGTCTTATGCAAGGCTAAGCGACGGCAGCCATCAGAAAACCAATCCTTCGCCCGGGAAATGACGGGCAGTTTGTATACCGGAGGGCAACCATGCCGACAATGATCACCGATGACATGATCCTGTGGCTGCTGCTGGCGGCGTCACTGGGGCTTGCCGTATGCCTGGTTCTGTTTCTCATGCGCGCGGGCAAGCGCGAAAAGGATTTGAATGAGCGCTTGGACGGCGTTGAGGGTACGCTGAACAGTCAATTGGCGCTTTCGCGCGAGCAGGTGGGGGACCTTGCCAAGAGCGACCGCGAGGAGATGAGCGCGAATCTTCGCGGCATGGGCGATTCAGTCGCGCGCGTGATGGGCGAAATGGCGCGCACCCAACAGGCGCAGATGGACGCGTTTGCGCTCCAGCTTCGCGACATGGGGCGGGTGGACGAGGCGCGCATGGAGGGCATGCGCAAGACGGTTGAGGAGCGGCTCAAGGAGTACGAGGCGCGCATCGGCGGCATCGGTTCGGTGCTGGACGAAAAGCTCGACCGGAGCGAGACGCGCCTTGAGCGCATGCGCGAGGCTGTCGAACAGAGGATGGTCAGCCTTCAGGACGCAAACGACCGCCGCCTTCAGCAAATTGAGAAGACGGTAGACGGCCAGCTGCAAAAGACGCTTGACAGGCGGCTCGGCGAGAGCTTTCAACTGGTCAGCGAGCGACTCGAACAGGTCTACAAGGGCTTAAGCGAAATTGAGACGCTTGCAAGCGGCGTAGGCGACCTCAAGAAGGTCTTGACCGGCGTCAAGGCGCGCGGCCTGATGGGCGAGATACAGCTCGGCGCGCTGCTCAGCCAGGTCATGACGGGCGAGCAGTACGATGAGAATGTCGCCATAAAGAAGGGCGGCGAAACGGTCGATTACGCCGTTCGCCTGCCCGAAAAGGGCCAAGGCACCCATGTGTACCTGCCCATTGACGCGCGCTTTCCGCACGAGGCTTACTACCGCCTGCTCGACGCGCAGGACGCGGGCGATATGGAGCTGGCCGAGCGCCTCTCCTGCGAGTTTGGCCAAAAGCTCACCCTCGCGGGCGAAAGGATTCTTGAGCAGTTCATCGATCCGCCCGCAACCACCGATTTTGCGGTGCTTTTCCTGGCCTCCGAGGGTCTGTACGCCGAAGCGCTCAAGCGGCAGGACCTGGTCGAACGCCTGCAGAGGGATTACCACGTCATGCTGACCGGGCCAAGCACGCTGGCGGCGCTTCTCAACAGCCTGCAAATGGGATTTAAGACGCTTGCGATCGAGAAGCGCAGCGAAGAGGTATGGGCGCTCCTGGGCGCGGTGCGCGGCGAATTCGTCAACTTCGCCGACGCGCTCTCGCGCACGCAAAAGCGCATCCGTCAGGCCGGGGAATCGATCGAAGACGCGTCGCGCAAGTCCCGCGCCATTCAAAGAAGGCTCAAAAACGTCGAAGAGCTGGGCCAAGAGCAACGCGCGCGGCTGCTTTCAAGCGACGAGGACGACCTCTACGACGACGGCGATTGGGACTGACACCCGGCGCAACCGCCTTGGCAGGCGGCGCATGGCGCGGCGCTTGACGCACAGGTGCCTTCCAGGCTGATTTCACCGGCCAGGGCGCGCGTCATGCGAAAGGGCGCGCCGTTGATTTCGTACACATCGCTTACCGGTTTGAGGCCATAGCGCGCGAGGAAATTGAGGGCATTGGCGGGGCACTCGCAGTAGACCGAAGGCGCGCCCAGGTCAAGCGCGCGCGCGAGCAGCATGCGCATCACGAGGTCGCCGAATCCCTGGCGGCGCTTGCCCGGCGCCACGCACACGGGTCCTATGCGGAAGCGGTCGCAATCATCGATGTAGAGCCGTCCCATGGCCGACGGCGTCATGTTCTCGTCCATGGCCAGCGCGAAGATTGCCATCCCATCGTATGGATCGCTGAGCGCGCCGCCGTAGCCGGGTTCGCCCGCAAGCGCCTCTTCGCGCAGCCGGACGACTTCACCGATGTCGTCCATCGAGGTCAGGTACCGTCCGCGGATCATGGACTCACCATCCTTATCAATCATCAAAACGAGGTCATCATCATGTTAGAGGAACACATCAGTCGCATCAACGAACTGGCGAAGCTCGCCCGTGAGCGCGAACTCACGCGCGAGGAGCAGGCCGAGCGCCAGTCGCTTCGCGAGGCGTATCTCGCGAATTTCCGCAAGAACTTCCGCGACCAGATCGAGCACACGGTGGTCGAGTACCCCGACGGATCGAAGGTCAAGCTGTCCGAGGCATACCGGAAGGACCAAGGCAATTGATATTATACTACACTATTTTGGTCAAGGCCCTCATTTGTTATTTTTAAATTGCTGTTGATTTTTGTCAGGTAGTTGGGTATAATAGGGAACGCGGACGCATGTCCGTCATCATGATCGCGGGAAGGGGCGATGTCCCAATGGAACAGGAACTGGATCAGGATCTGATCGTCATCGTAGACGACGAGGGCAACGAAATCACCATGGAAGTTCTTGACTACTTCTTCTATGAGGGCCAGGAATACGCCGTGATGGTCGAATACACGGAGCACCCGGAAGATTGCGACTGCGGCCACGAGCACTGCGAAGGCTGTGGGGAAGAGCAGCAGGAAGCCTACATCATGCGCGTTGTGCCGGTCGGCGAGGACGAAGAAGAATTCGTTCCGGTCGATGAGGCGCTGCTTGAGAAGCTGATCGATTTCGTGCAAAACGAGTTGTACGAGGACGAGGATTTCGAAGAGGACGAAGAGCTCGACGAAGAGGAATCCGAGACCGAAGAATAAGCGTGGCAAGAAAAGCCGCTTCGCGCTTTGCGAGGCGGCTTTTAAGGTTTTGGAGCCGGTATTATGCCTGACAATTGAAGGAGTCGTCGGGTCCGAATATGCTTACGTTTTCCCGGCTTTGAGATTGACGGATGAGTTCTGAGCGATAAGAGTAAATGCTGAACGCTGTTTTGCCGTTAAAGCGGACCGATACGGACTTCGTAAAGGCATGCTTTTTCGGCTCATATTCCTTTAGTGTAAAGCTCGCGCCGGTTTCGCGCAGGATGTTGAATATGGTGAGGTATCCAATTCCGCTGCCGCCAGTGTCCGCATGGGTGGTAGCCTTCTCGCGCCCCAAGTCGCACAGCGTTTCAGGCTCAAAGGCGATTCCGCTGTCTTGAACGCAGATTTCAAGACAGCCCTCCACGCTGCTCATAGTAACGAGGATTCTCTTTTCTTCGCTGAAAGATGTCGCGATGATGGCGTTCTCAATCAAGTCCGCGAGCAGGGTTTCAAGCTGCTGCTTGGTGATGACGCTTTGCGCGATATCCCTGACGCCATCATCCGCGGCAAAATCGAAATCAATGTCGATGCTTGCCGCTTTTTGCGCCATGTAATGCATGATTATGTCCACCCGTTCCATTCCGGTGGGCGTCAAGCGGTTATGCTCCCTTTGGATTTTGTCGATCATCGACTTGCGCTCCCGCATGATTTCGCCAAGCGCGCTGAGAAGTTCCGTTCCGTTCGCCCGCATGTCGCCGCCGTCATCGCTTTGCTGGCAAAGAAGCAAATTGTTCACGGCATTGTACATGGCCGGAATCAGCTTGTTGTCTGTGTGAACCGTCTCTGACAGGAAGGTGTTGCTCTCATATATGCGCTTGATTCGCCTGTCCTTTTCATCGATAACCGCGCGATATTCCTCGATGGTTCGATCCTTGAGCCGCTGCTGATAGAGCATGGTCGTATGGCTGCACCACCAAAAATACAGGCCCAGTGTGCAGATATTCATTAAGACCAAGTAGAAAATGGTGCGAAGAAGCTCTCCGTTGGCGGCGGATATACTCTCCTCGATTATACTTGCATAGCTCCTGCAAAATGCGATCAGCAGGCAGAAAATCATGCCGGTCAGACGAGCTTCCGTGCTTTCCATAAAGACAAAGCCATTTTTAAGCCGCTTCATGCTGAAAAAAAGCCTCGCGAAAACAAAGCTTACCACCAACACGATGTAGGGCCAAACGATGGTGGCAAAGAACATGTACAGAGGGCTGGCATACTCAGCGGTGACCTCGGCGACGGAAATATGCTCCCGCGATGCGATCACGCTTGTATAGAGGCCGTCTATCGGAAGCAGAATGCCGTAGGAGAATACCGTATTGGCGAGCGTGTCAATGCCCAGGCTGATTCCGGTAGCAATGAATACGGCGGAGAGCATCAGCGGCAACTTAACCCGCGCGGTCAGCGCGACAAACGCGCAAACCGAAGATAAAAATATCAGCTCATACAAAAACGGCGAGAAAGACAGCGGAATACTCATGACGAGTGAAAAGGCAATTGCCGCCGCGATTTTTGGCTTGGACAGGGATTTGTTTAGTATTTTCACATAGATGTATATCGATATCATCAACAGACCGAAAAACCGGACGGCCAAGGAGTGATTCATGCGAACAGCCCTTTCTGCCTTTGACAAAGAGACCTGGTATCTCGCGTCTTAGATGACGCAGACCACTAGTACTCAGTTCCGATTCTTTCCGCATAGTAGTAGAGAAACTCCATCACGCTTGGCACCCCTCTTGATGAATGGACCCTCGCGGTATAGTATTTCATGAGGTCGTCTATGGGCGATGTTCGCCACGCTTTTTCGATGGCGTTTTGCATGGCGCGCTCAACGCTGGCCTCTGTTTTTCCATACTTCCTGGAGATTGCCAGGTTGATCTTTTCGTTCTGATGATTGATCACAAGCATGATTCCATCGATCAGATACCTTCGCCCGACGGCGTTGGGCGGTATGCCTACATGGTCAAGTTCCGCCATCACCCGGGTTGCAAAGCGTTGCTGCTTGTGCTGATGGGATTCTTCATGATTGGAGTCTATGGCGGTTTTTTTGTTGCTTTGGATGACGTTTTTTAGCGAGATCAGAAATGTGACGACATTTTCCGCGCTGTAATCCTCTTGGCTTTTTAGCATGATGAAATCCGCGCCCATTTTTCTCGCGCTGTCGTGGGTCATTTGGCTGATGTTGTTTGTGGTAACCAGCACGTAAATTGGAGCGGACAGCTTCATTTCCCGCATGGAATGCAAGAAGGACAAGCCGTTGCCATAGCCCTTGTGCAATTCCAAATCCAGTATGATCGCGTCCGGCAGCGCGTCCGCCACGTATTCAAGCGCTGCGGACGTATTGTTGGTCACGCCGACAAGCCGGGCGTCAGCCTGCGCTTCTATGCATTTGATGATCTCCTGGCAGTCGAGCGGCTCATCCTCGATCAGCAGTATCGAAAGTGGTTTATCCATCCAAACAGTACCTCGCAAACATAGCACTTCTGTATAGTATCACACGATCCAACAAAAAGCAACGAGATAAAATTACGGTAAAACATACGCTTTTTTCCTGTGTGCTGGTATTGTTGAACATGTATGGAAGCAAAATGGAGGGGATTTGCCATGCCAGTAAAGAAACGCAATGCATTGTTCGTCGCGCTCGCCTATGCGATTTTCTGGGTCATGTTGGTTGGTGCGGTGGTTCTGTTTTCGGGCGATGAGGCGCTCTTTGAGAAAGCCGTCGTCTTTGTTCAAGTGGTAGGAACCTGGGCCCCCACGTTTGCGTTGCTTATCCTGTTCAAGACGCTGTATCCGGGCCAAACCATCAAGGGCTTCTATAAAAACGCCTTTCGGGGGCGCGTGAATTTCAGGTTGCTGCTTGTCGCGACCGTTTTGATATTGTCGGTGGATTTTGGCCTGGTAGGCTTTGCGGCGTGGACAAAAGGGGTTCCCTTTCTCAGCCTGCTTCATTATTCCTTTTCAGGCTTCCTCATCACGCTCTTTTCAGGCGCGACGGGGGAGGAGTCCGGTTGGCGGGGGCACCTTCAGCAATCTCTTGAAAAAGACCGCAGCGTGTTAAAGTCGTGCCTCATCGTCGGCGTGATTTGGGCATTTTGGCATTTGCCGACATGGATTAATTTCATGAACGGTTTTCTGTACATGATCCCCCTCGATATACTGGACAAAATCTCGTTTGCGTTCATCATTGGCATTTGCTATCACCGTTCAAGAAATCTCTT
>JAVBND010000047.1:0-36263 GCA_031551775.1 Eubacteriales bacterium
GCTACTGCTGGTCTGCGCCGGGTTGACACTGCTGGCGGCATCCGGCTGGCTCTATTCCGGCCGCGCCGTCAAGCCCGCCGAGGACAGCCATAAGAAGCAGGTCGAGTTCATTGCCGTGGCCTCCCACGAGCTCAAAGCCCCGCTAGCCGTCATCACCGCCAGTGCAGAGGCGCTCGCATCGACTAACCAGGACGCGCTGCTTGGCAACATCAAGGGCGAGAGCGTCCGCATGGCCCGTTTGGTAGACGATCTGCTGCTGCTCTCCCGCGCCGACGCAGATATATGGAACCTGCGCACCGCGCCAATCGACACGGATTCACTGTTGATCGAGTGCTATGAGCGATTCCGCCCCATCGCCAGGTCGTGCGACATTGCCCTCGACATCGAGCTGCCCGACGAGCCCCTGCCCGCAATCCTGGGCGACATGGAGCGCCTGATCCAGTGCCTTTCAATTCTGATTGACAATGCTTTGACCTACACGCCATCGGGCGGGCACGTCACGCTTTCGGCACAGGCCGTAGGGCGGCGCCTGCGCATGGTCGTGTCCGACGACGGCCCCGGCATTCCAGACGAAGCGAAACCGCGAATTTTCGACCGATTTTATCGCGTTCAAACCTCGCACACGGATCGAAATCATGCCGGTTTGGGTCTTTCAATCGCACAGGAGCTCATGCGATTGCATGGTGGCTGTATTCGAGTGGATAATTTAATTCCACAAGGTTCACGCTTCATTTTGGACCTGCCGGCACATCGTAATCGCTGATCAAGCAAAAGGTTGGCAGCTTCATGCCCCGCGCACCAAGGCGACACGCCCACTCGGCGAGGCTGCTTTGCCGCATCACGTGGGTGCTGTTTCTTGATTTTGTGGCATGATGGTTTCAAACCCCAGTCGTTAGCAATCCAACTGGCAGATATTCCCTGAACCTGCCGATTTGGGCTGTGCAATGCCCGCCACAGTCGGCGTGATCGTCATGATGGGCGCGCGCGGACCGGACTGGGCGCCGGTGGTGTGTACCACGCCGGTTGAGGCGGTTCCCATCGCCCGTTATACTTCGCCTCGGTTGACAAGCTCCATGAATTGGTTGAAGCTGCCCTGCCAGTGGCAATCGATGGGCGCGCCGCCCCGGTTGATGAGGCAGTCGGTGATCAAGTACCCTTTCAGTCCCGCCCTCTCGGCCACCATGTCCTCCTGATTGTCGTTGCCCACCATCACGGCGTCCGACGCGTCCTTGCCGAGTTTTTTCAATATTTCCAAGTAGTATGCGGGATTGGGCTTTGATGCGCAAAAATCCTCATAGGTCGTGATCAGGTCAAAATCCTCAGGGTCAAGTCCGGCCCAGCGAATGCGCCGAAGCGTCGCAACCTTCGGAAACACCGGATTGGTCGCCACGACCAGCGTCGCACCGCGCGCCTTGAGCTTGTTCACGCACCGGGCCGTCAGCGGGTTCACCCAAGTCGCTTCCTTTGCCGCGCCGTAGGCGGTCTTGTAAAATTCCATAAATTCGGGGACGGCTTTCGCGCGGTCAAGCGCCATCATTTGTGTGGCGAGCGCCCAGAATACCTCTTCGTTGGTTTTTTGTCCCGGGTTTTGAATCATCGCCATCGTTCCGGCCATGATCACCTTCTTAAGCTCCTGATGGTCGTACTGGCCGCGAAAATACTCTGTAAGCGCGCCAAAATACAGCCCGAAGAATTTCTCGGTATCCTCTGGCAGCAGCGTGCCGTCCAGGTCGAACAAAAACGTACTTGCCATCGTATTCCCTCACTATTGGTGTTTTGACATCATTATAGCCCAAATTCTTCATTGAGCAAAAGGGGCGCGCCGTTTCTTTCGGGTGAAATATAAACGCGAAATGAAAAACCGCCCCGCAATCAATGGAGGCGGCTTCAGCATTACTGTGCGCTGCGCGGCTTGGGCGAACGGGCGTTGCGGTTGCCTTGGCGATTCTGCCCGCCCGCGTAACCCGGCGCGGAGGATGCCCGCGCGATGCCGGGTGCGTGCGCGGGGCCGGAGGAATACTTGGCGCGGGGGGGTGGCGCATCGTAGGATTGATGGCTCCTGACCTCGCCCGCCTTGGCCGCTGGGCGCTGTTCCTTGGCCGGGTAGGGATCCCTGCCCGGGCGCGAATCACGCGGCGCGTAGGCGGATTTTTGCGGATAAGAAGAGCGGTGCTCCCGCAGCGGCTGGCCGTCCATGCCCAGCTTGCTCGGGCGCGGGCCGCGGGGCTTGGGTTCGGAGGGAACCAGAACCTCCATCGGCCACGGGCTTTCAAGGCGCGGAATGCGCTTCTTGATCAGCTTTTCAACCGCCTGGAGTTGCTTCATTTCATCGATCGAGCAAAAACTGATCGCGTCCCCGTCAAGCCCGGCGCGGCCGGTCCTGCCGATGCGGTGGATGTAGGCTTCGGGCTCGTTGGGAATGTCGTAATTGATCACGTGCGAAAGTCCCGCGATGTCGATGCCGCGCGCAGCGATATCGGTGGCCACGAGCACCTTGACCTTGCCCTTTTTAAACAGGTTGAGCGCTTCCTGGCGCGCAGCCTGCGATTTGTCGCCGTGTATGGCGCGCGCGTCGATGCCCATCTTTTCAAGGTCCTTGACCACGCGGTCGGCGCCGTGGCGCGTGCGCGCAAACACCAGCGCGTTTTCGACTTCCTCGCGCTTGAGGATATCGGCCAGCAGCAGCTTCTTGTTGAGCTTATCGACGCAATAAAGCGACTGGCGGATGCTGTCAACGGTGCTTGACACAGGGTCCACCTTGACGGTCTCGGGATCGACGAGAATGCTCAGCGCCAGCTTTTCAACCTCCTCGGGCATGGTGGCGGAAAAGAGCAACGTCTGCCGTTTCTCAGGCAGCTTCGCGATTACGCGGCGCACATCGTGGATAAAGCCCATGTCGAGCATCCGGTCAGCCTCGTCCAGCACGAAGATTTCAAGGTGCTCAAGGCGCACGTAGCCCTGGTCGATCAAGTCGCACAAGCGACCGGGCGTCGCGACAAGCACGTCAACGCCGCGGTGAAGCGCCGCAGTCTGCGGGTGCTGGCTGACGCCGCCGAAGATCACGCTTGCGTAAAGCGAGAGCTTGCTTGCGTATTCGACGAAATTTTCGTATATCTGCTGGGCCAGCTCGCGCGTGGGCGTGAGCACCAGCGCGCGGATGGGGCGGATGCGCTGGGGGCGCTGGGGGGCGCTCTTCGCGAGGCGCTGGAGGATCGGCAGCGCAAAGGCCGCCGTCTTGCCCGTGCCGGTTTGCGCGCAGCCCAGTACGTCTTTCCCGGAAAGCACCAGCGGAATGGTCTGTTCCTGGATGGGGGTGGGCTGTTCATAGCCGGCGCGCGCGACAGCCGCGTTAAGCGGCGCTATCAGGTTCATTTCACTAAAAGTCATGGTTCGCATCCTAATCCTTATTCGCCGAACATGCGGCGTAGTGTTTAGTATATCACAGTAGCGCTGGCGCAAAGAGTCTATTCACATTGAGTTTTGGCGCAGAGATGCCGTTTTTATACGATTCCATTAATATACTGTTTGATTTTCAAAAATTTATGTGGTAGAATGAATGAGTTACCATGCGCAATAAAAGGAGGAATACAAATGGATTTGTCACAGGGCCTTGGCATGCTTGAGCAGCTCGTCATGAGCAGTGTTCATGATCACAAACAGGATGACGCGCAGCAGGCGATTGACGATGTCAAGCAGAAGCACGAAGAGGGCGGGCTTGACCTCGAGCATATGATGAGCACCTTCCTGCCCAAGATCGGCGAGATGCTCAAGGGCGACAACATCAAGGAAATCGAAGAAGTGGTCGTCAAGCTGATCGGCGGGGGAAAATAGGGTTTTGCCGTTGAAAACGGCCGCGCTTGAAAGCAAGCGCGGCCGTTTCCTGCCCCTATGCCCCTATGCTCCTACGGTTTCGCCCGCGCCTTGAAGATCAGCGCGTTGAGAAGCCCAAACACGATGGCTGCCGTTATCCCGCCCGCCGTGTTGATCACGCCGCCGGTGAACGCGCCGATGATGCCCTGTTCCTTGACCGCCTCAATCGCGCCCATGGCCAGTGCATAACCAAACCCGGTCAGCGGCACCGTCGCGCCCGCGCCCGCGAAATCGACCAGCGGCTTGTACAGCCCGACCGCCGTCAGGATGACGCCCGCCACCACATAGGCCACCAAAATGCGCGCGCTGGTCAGGCCGGTCTTGAGCAGCAGCACTTCGCCGATCACTCACAAGAGTCCCCCGACGACGAACGCCTTGACCAGTGTCAACAAAATATCCATCAGTCTTCCGCCTCCAATGCAGCCGCATAGGAAATGCTCGGGATCGATTCGCCCTGCTGGGTTGTTGTGGGGCTGAGCATCGCCCCGGAGCCCAGCGCCAGCACGCGCCGCATTTGCCCACCCTCAAGCAGCTTTATGAAATGGGCGGACAATACCGATGCAATGCACCCGCATCCGCTGCCGCCCGCGTGCACGTCCTGCGACTTGTCGTACAGCGTCGCGCCGCAGTCCACCAACTTTTCGCCGGGAATCTCCATGCCGCGCTCCTTGAGAAGCGCGAGCAGGATGTCGCGCCCGATCATGCCCAAGTCGCCGGTCACGATGAGGTCGTAATCCTTGTACGAGCGGCTCAAGTCGCGCATGTGCGCCCCGATTGTATCGGCGACCGCCGGGGCCATGGCAGCGCCCATGTGGTTGGCATCGGTGATTTGATAATCGATCACCTTGCCGATGGTCGCATGGGTGAGGCGCGCCAAAGCCCTCTTGGGGTCGCCGTCAAGCAGCATCGCGCCTGCGGCGGTGGCGGTCCACTGCGCCGACGGCGGGCGCTGGTTGCCAAGCTCCAGCGGAAAACGGAATTGCCGCTCGGCCGCGCACCAGTGGCTGGATGCCGCGCAAATCGCGTTCTTGCGGTATCCGCTGTCGATCAGCACGCCGCCCAGCAGCAGCGCTTCAATGGCGGTCGAGCACGCGCCGTACAGCCCCAGGAAGGGAACCGCGAGCTGGCGCGCGGCAAAGCCGGAAGCGGCAATCTGGTTGAGCAGGTCGCCGCACAAAAGCGTTTCAAGCGCCTTCTCGGTCATGCCCGCCTTTTCAAGGCACTTCATCACCGTGCGCCGACTGAGTTCCGATTCGGCCTGTTCGAACGTGTCCCTGCCCAGCAGGTCGTCGCTGAGCACCTCGTCAAAATCCGATCCGTACGGCCCCAGGCCTTCCTTGGGACCCGCGATGGCGGCAGTCATGCGCACCCGGGGGCGCGTGCGATAGGCAATCGTTTGGCTTACAGGCATATTTTTCAACTCCCTTAAAGACGGTGGAAGTAGTATGCCTCAAAGGCGGGCGCGTTATGAATGGCTTGCGCAAGCGGTGAGACTCGTGTACAATAGCGCCAAGGAGGGCAAAAGCACATGACCGACTATACAATGCTGGCCGCCCAGCTTATTGAATTGACCCGTGGCGAACCGCTGCCCCTGCCGAACCTCGCCAACGCGTCCGCCCTCATGATGGATCGGCTTTCTGGCCTCAACTGGGCGGGCTTTTATCTCATCATGGGTGACCAATTGGTGCTCGGCCCCTTTCAGGGCAAGCCCGCTTGCATCCGCATCCCCGTGGGCAAGGGCGTGTGCGGAACGGCCGCCCTGCAAAAGAAAACCGTGCGCGTTCAAAACGTGCACGATTTCCCCGGCCACATCGCCTGCGACAGCGCTTCAAATTCCGAGATCGTGGTGCCGCTCATCGTAAAGGGCGAAGTCGTCTGTGTGCTCGACATCGACAGCCCCCTCGTCGCCCGCTTTGACGAGCGCGACCAGGAAGGGCTTGAAGCGCTTGCCCGCATCCTTGAAAAGACGTGCGATTGGGATTATATGCCCGCGGCGCCGATGAAGAAATAGACGATTCCGACGATCACCGACGCGGTGACGCCGTAGGTCAGGACCGGACCCGCGAGTGTGAACAGCTTGGCGCCTATGCCGAGCACCATTCCCTCGCGCCGGTACTCGATCGCGGGCGCGGCCACAGAATTGGCAAAACCGGTGATCGGGACGATTGAGCCCGCGCCCGCGTAGTTTCCGATCCGGTCGTACACGCCGATGCCGGTCAGCGTGGTGCCAAGGAACACGAGTACACAGGAGGTAAACGCGGGCGCGGTCAGGATGCTCAGGTTTAACCACTTCTCGCCCGCAAAGGTGATCAGTTGCCCGAATACGCAGATAAGCCCCCCCACCCAGAACGCGCGCAGGCACCCAAGGCCAAGATCGCTGTTGGGCGTCATGCGCTCGACCAGTTTTTTGTACTGGTCGTACTTTTTCTTGTTCTCGCTCATGAAGCCACCTCCCGCGCCGCCATGACATACACCGCGTCGGTCGGGATGTCGGGATCGACCGGGCGCATGGCGAGCAGCACCGCCGCGACAGCCAAAATAAGCACCGCCCCCCAAGCCAGTGGCAGGAGCGCGGTAAAAGAAAACTTGTCCTTCATAGCCAATTCTCCTTGCGTCGTCGTTTCCCTATCAGTATGCCGCGCGGCGCGGGAAATTTATGCGCAAGATTCCGTCGGCTTATTTTTTGTCGGTCTGCCCGCTGTTCTCGTCTTCTTTTCTGTGCTCCCGGTTCTTCACAAACCACAAAAAGCCCATGCCGCCAAGCGTCGAAACCACCCACAGCAAAAGCCCCGTGTTGGTCTTGCGCATAAACATCAGGACAAGCCCGGCAATGTACAAAGCCACCAGCACTGCGCCCACAATGATCTTTGCCTGTTTCAAGTCAAATGCCTCCCCTCTCATGCAAAACAAACAGGACCGCCGCGCGCGCGGCAGCCCTCCTTGCTGTATAGGATACGTTTTGGGGTCAACCAATGGATTATACCAATTCCAAGATGACCATCTCCGCGCTGTCGCCGCGGCGCGGGCCCTTCTTGACGATGCGGGTGTAGCCGCCGCCGGTGCCCTTTTCGTTGGCGCGGGCCTTGTACTTCGGGCCCAACTCGCGCATCAGCTTCTCCACCACCGGATGCTTCACCTGACGGGTGCGCGCCATGTATTCCTTGCGCGTCTCGTCCTTCTCGCGGGCGGCGGGGATTTCGTACAGGTAGCTCATCATGCGGCGGCGGGCGGCAAGCCTTGTGGGCTTGTCGTTGACCACCTCGAGCACGACAGTCTGACCCTTTTCATTGTTGGTGTTCTTGGTGACGGTTTCCGTATTGTCACACTCGCGGGCCGCCAGCGTGATCAGCTTCTCAGCGACCGCGCTCACTTCCTTCGCGCGCGCAAGCGTTGTTTCAATGCGGCCATACCAGATCAGGCTCGTCACCTGATTGCGCAAAAGCGCCTTACGCTGGTCGGTCGGCCTGCCCAACTTGCGATTGGCCATGGTAGTTCGTCCTCCTTATCACTCATCGCTCGTCTTCAGCGCCAATCCCAGCGCCACGAGCTTCTGCTCTACTTCCTCGAGCGACTTCTTGCCGAGGTTTCTCACCTTCATCATGTCTTCCTGGTTGCGCTGCACAAGTTCGGCGACCGTGTTGATGCCGGCGCGCTTCAAGCAATTGAAGGCACGCACGCTCAGGTCGAGTTCCTCGATGGTCATCTCGAGCACCTTTTCCTTGGAGTTGTCCTCGGGCTCGTTGAAGTCCACGCGCACCACGTTGACCGTCAGGTCGATGAAGAGCCGCATGTTGTTGGTCAGAATCTGCGCCGCGGAGGCAAGCGCCTCCTTGGGCAAAATGCTGCCGTTGGTCCAGACCTCGATGGTGAGCTTGTCGTAGTCGGTAATCTGGCCGCGGCGGGTGTCCTCTACGAAGTAGCTGACTTTACGGATGGGGGTGTAGATCGAGTCCATGGGAATGACCCCGATCGCAAGCCCCGCGCCCTTGTTGCGCTCGCTCGAGAGTTGCTTGTTGCGGTCGGCCGACACATAGCCGCGACCCTTGTCGATCATGATCTGCATTTGCAGATGCGCGCCCTCGGTCAGTGTCGCAATGTGCAGGTCAGGATTGACGATTTCAACTTCCTCGTCGCAGATGATATCGGCAGCTGTCACTTCGCACGGTCCGTGCGCGTCCACCGTCAGCATTTTGGGCTGATCGGCAAACAGCTTGGCCGACAGGTTCTTCAGGTTGAGGATGATTTCCGCAACATCTTCCTTGACACCTGGCACTGTGGAAAATTCATGCTGAACGCCCTCAATGCGAACGCTGGTTACTGCCACGCCCGGCAATGAGTTCAGCAGCACGCGCCGAAGCGCGTTGCCGAGCGTCTGGCCGAAGCCACGCTCGAGCGGCTCAACGACAAATTTGCCATAGCGGTTGTTTTCGCCAATCTCCACCCGCTCGATTCTGGGTTTTTCGATTTCGATCATGGTGCTATCCCTCCTCTTTCGCGCGGAGTCCCGGTTGCATTCCTTTACTCATGGAATACATGGTTTAGCGGGAGTACAGCTCGACAATCAGGTGCTCCTGGATCGTCAAATCGATATCCTCACGCTGCGGCATGGCGGTAACGGTCGCCTTAAGCTCTGCTGCGTCCAAGGTAAGCCATTTGGGAATCACGCGGCCGGTGCCATCTCGAAGCGCCTTGAAGTGCTCCGATTCACAGCTCTTGGCGCGCACGGTGATGACGTCGTTCACGTCAATCAGATAAGAAGGAATGGAAACCTTTGCGCCGTTGACCAGAATGTGGCCGTGGCGGACAAGCTGGCGCGCCATGGGGCGGCTTGCGCCAAAGCCCAAACGGTACACCACGTTGTCGAGCCTGCGCTCAAGGAGCTTCAGAAGGTTTTCGCCCGTGATGCCCTTTTGCGTCTCAGCCTTCAGGAAGTAACGGTGGAACTGGGTCTCCATCACACCGTAGGCCCGGCGGGCCTTTTGCTTTTCGCGAAGCTGCATGCCGTACTCGCTCTGCTTCTTCTGGCGCGCCTGGCCATGTTCGCCGGGCGGGGTGGGGCGGGCGCCCACGGCGCACTTTGGGCCGTAGCAGCGGTCGCCCTTGAGGAAGAGCTTGGTGCCTTCCCGACGGCACAGACGGCAAACGGAACCGGTATATCTAGCCATTTATCAGTACCTCCATTACACTCTTCTACGCTTGGGCGGACGGCATCCGTTGTGCGGAATGGGCGTCACGTCCTTGATCATGTTGACCTCCAGACCCGCCGCCTGCAGCGAGCGGATGGCGGCTTCGCGCCCGGAACCCGGTCCCTTGACGAATACCTCAACCGACTTGAGGCCGTATTCCATCGCGGCCTTCGCGGCGGTCTCGGCGGCCGTCTGCGCGGCGAAGGGCGTGGACTTCTTGCTGCCGCGGAAACCAAGTCCGCCGGCGGATGCCCAGCTCAGCGCGTTGCCAGCCGTGTCCGTGATCGTGACGATCGTGTTGTTGAACGAAGAGCGGATATGCGCGGCTCCGCGCTCGACGAGTTTTTTCTCGCGGCGCTTGCGCGTCGTTCTTTTCAGCTTCGGCTTTGCCATGGTGAAATTCCTCCTCATCTTCGGGCATGGACCTCATAATCCATGCCGGTTTCCCTTCGACTCATCCTCCGGCTAAGCGCCATCCAGCAGAGTCTTTCTTGAACACTTCAAGCGCTTACTTGGCCTTCTTCTTGCCGGCGACCTGGCGCTTGGGACCCTTGCGGGTGCGCGCGTTCTGCTTGGTGTTCTGCCCGCGCACCGGCAGTCCCCTGCGGTGGCGAAGCCCACGGTAACAACCGATCTCCATCAGGCGCTTGATGTTCATCGATACTTCGCGGCGAAGATCGCCTTCCACCTTGACGTTGTGATCGATGTAATCGCGCAGCTTACCGACGTCGGATTCGGTCAGATCCTTGACGCGGGTATCGGGATTGATGCCCGTCGCGGAAATGATTTCGCCCGCGATGTTGCGGCCGATGCCGTAGATGTACGTGAGCCCTATCTCAATTCGCTTTTCCCTGGGAAGGTCGACACCTGCGATACGTGCCATCTGTTAAAAGCACCTCCAAATTCTTGACGGCCCATGGGGCCACGGCTTGGTTATGCATGCGCCTGAAATATACGGGGATTCCCGCACAGCCGCTTTCAAGGCGAATACACCGGGTTCTGGTTAGCCCTGCTTCTGCTTGTGCTTGGGATTTTCACAAATCACCATCACGCGGCCCTTGCGCCGAATGATCTTGCACTTTTCACAGATCGGCTTTACGGACGGTCTGACTTTCATGTTGTTTTGCCTCCTGTCGATTGCTGATTAGCCCTTGCTCCGCCAGGTGATCCGTCCCCTGGTCAGATCGTAAGGCGACAGTTCGATTGTGACCTTGTCGCCGGGATAGATTCGGATGTAGTGCATCCGCATCTTGCCCGAGACATGGGCCAATACCTTGTGCCCGTTGGGCAGTTCCACTTCAAACATGGCGTTGGGATACGATTCGGTGACAACGCCTTCTACTTCAATGACATCAGACTTGGACAAACCCTCACTCCTCCTCTTTGGGCTCTACTGCCTTAAGCGCTTGACGAATTTCTGTATCCATGAGCGGCGCGCGGCCCTCATGCACAAAGTCCATTCGGTCCTTCGTAGCTTCAAGATGCTTGAGCCGTTTCTTCTTCGGGCGGTCTATCGTGCGTAGCCGTCCATCGACCACCTGGGCAAATTCATCGCCCATGTCGATGACCACGAACTTGCGCCCTTCGTCCCGGCCCGCCTTGGAGCGCACGATGCGGCCAACTTCGATCGGTATCTTCATTGGTCCGCCTCCCGGCGCTTTTGAAGCGTGAGAATTTCGCTTTCGCCCTCCGTCACCAAGATGGTGTGCTCATAGTGGCTACACAGGCTGTGGTCGCGCGTGACCACCGTCCACCCGTCGTCCTTCACGTACACCGGCCAGCCGCCCATGGCAATCATGGGCTCAATTGCCAGCGTCATGCCCGCTTTCAGGCGCACGCCCCGTCCGGGGGAGCCGAAATTTGGAATGCTGGGTTCCTCGTGCATCGCCTGCCCTATGCCGTGTCCGCATAGATCGCGGATCACGCCATAGCCATGGGATTCGGCGTGGCGCTGCACCGCGCAGCCGATGTCGCCCAGGCGGTTGCCCTCCCTGGCAAAAGACGCCGCGATGAAGAAGCATTCCTCGGTCACCCGGATGAGCTCCTTCGCTTCTTCGCCGATCGCCCCCACAGGCGCGGTAAAAGCGCTGTCCGATTGCCATCCCTCCAGGATCAGCCCGCAGTCCACCGACAGAATCTGCCCCTCCCTTAAGGGTTTGGCGTCGGGGATTCCGTGCACCACCACCTGATCGGGCGAGGCGCAAATCGAGGCTGGGAAGCCGTTGTAGCCCTTGAACGATGGAACCGCTCCGGCTTCGCGGATCATCCGTTCGGCCATATGATCCAGTTCCTTCGTGGTTACGCCCGGCGCGATTTCTTCTTTCAGGCGGTCAAGAACCTGTTCAAGCAGGCGTCCGGCCCTGCGCATCTTGTCAAGCTGCTCGGGCGTTTTCAGCGTAATCATGCGTTGAGCCCCAGCGCCTGATCAATGAGTTCAAGCACCTGATCGGGCGTACCTTCGCCGTCAACTGTCCTGAGTTTGCCTTCCTGACGGTAGTAGTCAATCAGCGGGCTGGTCTCGTTGTGGTAGACGGCGAGCCGCTTCGCGATGGTCTCTTCCCGGTCATCCTCGCGGTGAATGAGTTCGCCCCGGCAGTCGGGGCAGGTCTTCTCGTCGGCCAGGCGCGTAATGTGAAACGTGCCTTTGCACTTGGGGCATACCCTGCGCCCGGTCAGACGTTTGATGAGGAAATGATCGTCCACATGGAGGTTCACCACGAAGTCGGGCGGCGCGATCTTTTCAAGCGCGACCGCCTGGTCAACCGTGCGGGGAAAGCCGTCCAGCAGGTATCCGTTCCTGCAATCGTCCGCCTGAAGCCGTTCCTCAACCATCTCAATGACGATGAAGTCGGGCACCAACGCGCCCTGGTCCATGAAAGCCTTGGCCTTCAAGCCGGTCGGCGTCTCATTCGTTATGGCCGCGCGGAACATGTCTCCGGTCGAGATGTGCTTCACATCAAGCGCCTTTGACAGCACCTGCGCCGCCGTGCCCTTGCCGGCTCCCGGAGGGCCCAAGAATACTAATTTCATGAAGTGCCCTCCCTTACTTGAGGAAGCCCTTGTAGTGACGCATGAGCATCTGGCTTTCAAGCTGACGGGTCGTTTCCATGGCGACTGATACCGCGATCAGGAGCGACGAAGCCGCGAAAGGCAGGTGAAGGCCCGCCAGGCCGCTCATCAGCGTCGGGATGGTCGCGAGCAGCGCCAGGAACAGCGCGCCAAAGAGGGTGATGCGCCGGGATATCTTGCTCAGGTAGTCAGCGGTGGGACGGCCCTGGCGGATGCCGGGCACCATGCCGCCGTTGTTCTGTACGTTCTTGGCGATGTCCATCGGGTTGAAGGTAATGGAGGAATAGAAGAAGGTAAACCCGATGATGAGCAGCGCGAAGATGATCTGGTACCAGATGCCGGTGTAGCTGACGTGCTGGGTCCACCAGTCCGCCGCCGAGGTACCCGGGAAGAACGCCAGGATGGTTCCGGGGAACTGCATGATGGCCGATGCAAAGATCAGCGGCAGTACGCCCGAAGCGTTGATGCGAAGCGGGATGTGGGTGGACTGGCCGCCGTACATCTTGCGGCCCACCATGCGCTTGGCGTACTGGACCGGGATGCGGCGCTCGCCCTTCTCAATGAAGACGACCGCGACGATCAGGACCAGCGCCAGAATGATGACGCCCGCGTACGCGAACAGGTTGACCGCGCCGGAGGAAATCGCGTCGGGCACGAACATGTTGCGGATCGAACCCACGACCGCCTGCGCGATGTTGGCGATGATGCCGGCAAAGATCAAGAGCGAAATGCCGTTGCCCAGGCCGTTTTCGGTGATGCGCTCGCCGATCCACATGGCCAGCGCCGTGCCGGCCGCCAGGCAGAAGCCGATCGTCAGGTAGCTCAGGAAGCCGCCCTGGGAGGATGCGCCCAGGCCCATCGACAGCGCCACGGCTTGGACAAAGCCCAGGCCGACGGTGACGTAGCGGGTAATCTGCGCGATCTTCTTCTGGCCTTCCTCGCCTTCCTTTTGCATCTCTTCCAGGCGCGGAATGGCCACGCACAGAAGCTGCATGATGATCGAGGAGTTGATGTAGGGGGTGATGCCCATGGCCATGATGTTGAACTCGGCCATGTTGGAACCGGTCATCGAGTTGATGAAGTCAAGCAGAGGAATGCCGGCCAGCTTGCTTTGCACCGAAGCCAGGTTGATGCCCGGCGTAGGCACGAAGCACAGCAGCCGGTAAACCAGCAGCATGCCGACCGTGTAGAGGATCTTCTTGCGCAGGTCCGCGATCTTCCACGCGTTCTTCAGCGTCGTCCACATGTCAGATCACCTCGGCTTTCCCGCCCGCCGCTTCGATTTTCTCCTTCGCGGTGGCCGTAAACTTATTGGCCTGTACCGTGAGTTTCTTGGTAAGTTCACCGCCGCCCATGATCTTGACGCCGTCTTCAATCTTCTTGATGAGGCCGTACTGGATCAGTTCCACGGGCGTGACCGTCATGCCGTCTTCAAAGCCTTCCAGGCGATCGACGTTGATGGCGACGTACTCCACGCGGAAGGGGTTAAAGAATCCGCGCTTGGGCAGACGCCGGGTGAGGGGCATCTGGCCGCCTTCAAACCCGGGGCGCTTGCCGCCGCCGGAGCGCGCCTTGGCGCCCTTGTGACCTTTGCCGGAGGTCTTGCCAAGCCCCGAGCCGGTGCCGCGGCCAAGCCGCTTGGGCGCCGTGGTCGAGCCGAACGCGGGCTTCAGTTCATGCAGTTTCATATCGCCGACCTCCTTAGTCGTTAATTTCCTCGACCTTCACCATGTGCTTGACCCTGAAGATCATGCCGCGGATGGCCGCGTTATCCTCTTGGATCACGCTGTGGCCGATTCGCTTGAGGCCGAGCGCCTCAATCGTCGCGATCTGCTTCCTGAGGCAGGCGATGGTGGATTTCGTCTGAGTGATTTTTAGCTTCATTTCCTGTAGCCCTCCTTAGCCCAACAGCTCTTCGACAGACTTGCCGCGGAGCTTGGCTACCTCTTCGATGGTGCGAAGCTGCTTCAGTCCCTCGATCGTGGCTTTCACCACGTTGACCGGGTTGCTCGTGCCGATGGACTTGGTGCGGATGTCCTTGATTCCAACCGCTTCGATGACCGCGCGAACCGGGCCGCCCGCGATCACGCCCGTGCCTTCGGGGGCGGGCATGAGCAACACCTTGCCGGTACCGAACACGCCGGTGATCTCATGGGGAATGGTGGTATCCCTCATCGAAATGCGCACCATCTGCTTCTTCGCGTCTTCGACGCCCTTGCGAATCGCTTCGGGAATCTCGGTCGCCTTGCCCATGCCGCAGCTGATGCGGCCTTGGCCGTCGCCCACAACCATCAGCGCGGTGAACCGGAAGTTCTTACCGCCCTTGACGACCTTGGCAACGCGGTTGACATATACGAGCTTCTCGTTGAATTCGCTCTCTTGTTCTCTTTCTCTGCGCTGCATCTTACAATATCCTCCCCTAGAAGTCCAGTCCGCCCTCGCGAGCGCCGGCTGCCAACTCGGCCACACGGCCGGTGTAGATGTATCCGCCGCGGTCGAAGACCACTTCCTTGATGCCCTTGGCCTGCGCGCGTTCGGCCAATGCCTTGCCGACCAGCTTGCTGGCGCCCTTCTTGTCGAGCTCGGCGATCTGAGAAGCGATTTCCTTCTCGACGGTTGAGCAGGCGACCAGGGTGTTGCCAACGCTGTCGTCGATGATCTGCGCGTAGATGTGGTTGAGGCTGCGGTAGACCGAGAGCCTCGGGCGAGCGGGCGTGCCGCTGATCTTCTTGCGGACGCGCTCGTGACGAATCACGCGTACTTCATTGCGATCCCGTTTTTTAAACATGTGCGGTTCCCCCTCTCTTACTTCTTACCGGTCTTGCCTTCCTTGCGGCGGATGACCTCGTTCTCGTAACGGATGCCCTTGCCAAGGTAGGGTTCGGGCCTGCGCACGTCGCGGATATCGGCCGCCAACGCGCCCACCTGCTGCTTGTCAACGCCGTGCACGATGATCTTGGTCGGCGCGGGCGTCTCAAAGGTGATGGTGTCGGGCGCAATGAACTCGACCGGGTGGCTGTAGCCGACCGCGAGCGTCAGCTTCTTGCCGCCTTCGGACGTGGCGCGGTAGCCCACGCCTTCCATCAAAAGCGTCTTCTGGAAGCCGGCGGTCACGCCGGTCACCATGTTGTTGATCAGCGCGCGGTACAGCCCGTGCATCGCGCGGTGCGGCTTGCTGTCGCTGGGGCGGGTCACGGTCAAAACCGCGCCGTCCTGCGAGACAGCAATATCTTTATTAACCTTCTGACTGAGCGTCCCCTTGGGTCCCTTGACGGTCACCAGGTTGTCCTGATCGACAGTCACGGTCACCCCGGCGGGGACAGAAATCGGAAGTTTTCCGATTCGAGACATTTGTCTTGCACCTCCAATTAGACTTTCGCGCGTTTTACCAGATGTACGCCAGCACTTCGCCGCCAACGCCGTTCTTGCGGGCTTCGTTGTCGGTCATGACGCCCTTGGACGTCGATACGAGCGCGATGCCGAGGCCTCCGAGCACACGGGGCAGCTCGTCGCTCTTCGCGTAGACGCGCAGGCCGGGCTTAGAGATGCGCTTGAGTCCCCTGACGACTGACTGCTTGCCTTGCGTGTACTTCAGGGCGATCTTGATCTCGCCCTGCACGCCGTCGTCGATAGAATCAAATGACTTGATATACCCTTCATCCAACAGGATCTTGGCGATCGCCTTCTTCATGTTGGAAGCAGGCATAGTCACGGTATCATGCCGCGCCACCAGGGCATTGCGAATTCTGGTCAGCATATCCGCGATGGGATCGTTCATGATCATAGTGGTACCTCCTTCCGTTATGCCGCTTACCAGCTGGCCTTTCTCACACCGGGAATCTGGCCCTTGTACGCCAATTCGCGGAAGCAAATGCGGCAAACGCCATATTTGCGAAGCACCGCGTGCGGGCGACCGCAGATGCGGCAGCGGGTGTAGGCGCGGGTGGAGAACTTGGGCGTTCTCGACTGCCTTACCTTCATGCTTGTCTTAGCCACGCTTGTTATCCTCCTTCTTACGCCTGCACAAACGGCATGCCCAGCGCGCTGAGCAGTTCCTTGGCTTCCTCGTCGGTCTTGGCGGTGGTGACGAAAATCATCTCCATGCCGCGGATCTTGTCCACCTTGTCGTACTCGATTTCGGGGAAGATCAGCTGTTCGCGAACGCCCAGAGCGAAGTTGCCGCGTCCGTCAAACGCCTTGTTTGACACGCCGCGAAAGTCGCGCATGCGGGGGAGCACGATGGAGATCAACTTGTCCGAGAACTCGTACATGCGCTCGCCGCGAAGCGTTACCTTCGCGCCGACGTTCATGCCGGCGCGAAGCTTAAAGTTCGCGACCGACTTTTTTGCCTTGGTGATCAACGGCTTCTGGCCCGCGATGGTGGTCAGTTCCGCGACGGCGACTTCCATCGCCTTGGCGTTGTCCTTGCAGTCCCCCAGGCCCATGTTGATGACGACCTTCTCAAGGCGCGGGACTTCCATGATGTTCTTGTAGCCAAACTTCTGCTGGAGAGCAGGAATGACTTCAGTGGTATACTTTTCGCGCAGTCTGGTCATGGTCATATCCTCCTTCTCCAATTAGTTATCGATTGAGGCTCCGCACTTTTTGCAGGTGCGAACCTTCTTTTGCTTGCCGTTCGTGGTTACGAACTTGTGGCCAACGCGGGTGCCCTTCTTGCAGCTGGGGCAAACGAGCATGACATTTGAAACCCCAATCGGGGCTTCCTTCTCGACGATGCCGCCGGGCATGCCCTGTCCGCGGGGCTTCTGATGGCGCTTGACCATCGCGATGCCTTCTACGATCACGCGGCCGTCCTTCGGGAAAGCCTTCTGGATCTTGCCGGTCTTGCCTTTGTTGGCGCCGGAGATGACCACGACGTTGTCGCCCGTCTTGACGTTGAGTTTAGGCTGAGACACTTGTGTACACCTCCACTATAGCACTTCGGGCGCCAGCGAGACGATTTTCATGTAATCTTTCTCGCGGAGCTCGCGTGCGACAGGCCCGAAGATACGCGTTCCGCGGGGCTGTTTCTGGTCGTTGATGATGACGGCTGCGTTGTCGTCGAAGCGGATGTAGCTTCCGTCCGGGCGGCGGTACTGCTTGCGCGTGCGCACGATGACGGCTTTGATGACATCGCCCTTCTTCACGGTGCCGCCGGGAGTCGCGGTCTTTACCGAGGCGACGATCACGTCGCCCACGCCGCCGGAGCGGCGGAAAGACCCGCCCAGCACGCGGAAACACATAATTTCCTTCGCGCCGGAATTATCGGCAACCTTTAACCGGGTTTGCGGCTGAATCATTGTGACATATCCTCCTTGTCAGCTTGCGGTCAATCGCGAAAATTACTTGGCCTTCTCGACGATTTCGACCAGGCGCCAGCGCTTATCCTTTGACAGCGGACGGGTTTCCATCACGCGAACGGTATCGCCAATGCCGCACTCATTGTGCTCGTCATGCGCCTTCAGCTTCTCGGTACGGTTCATGATCTTGCCATAGAGCGGGTTCTTGACGCGGGTGCGAATCTCAACGACGATGGTCTTGTCCATCTTGTCGGACACGACGACGCCGGTACGGGTTTTGCGAATGCCTCTAACTTCGGCCATGGTTCAGGCTACCTCCTTTCGCGTGCTGTTACGCCTGCGCTTCACGCTGGCGGATGATGGTCTTTACACGGGCGATGTCGCGCTTGACCGCGGAAATCGCCATGGTGTTCTGCAGCTGGCCCGTGGCCAACTGGAACCGGAGGTTGAACAGTTCAGCCTTCTTGTCCTTGAGCGCTACGTCGAGCTCGGCCGTCGTCTTCTCCATTAGTTCCTTGAACTCCTTGTTTTTCACGTTTCAGCACCTCCCTGGGCGGCTTCGCGCTTGATGAACTTGCTCTTGATCGGCAGCTTGTGGGCCGCCAGGCGAAGCGCTTCGCGCGCGGTCTCCTCGGGAACGTCGCCGATTTCAAACAGCACGCGGCCGGGCTTGACCACCGCTACCCAGTATTCGGGCGCGCCTTTGCCGCTGCCCATGCGGGTCTCGGCGGGCTTCGCGGTCACAGGCTTGTCGGGGAAGATCTTGATCCAAACCTGGCCGCCGCGCTTGGTGTGGCGCGTGAGCGCCTGACGGGCCGCTTCGATCTGATTGCTGGTCACCCAGCCGGGCGCCATGGCTACGAGGCCGTAATCTCCATAAGCGAGGAAATTGCCGCGCATTGCCTTGCCCTTCATGCGTCCGCGCATTACTTTGCGGCGCTTAACCCTTTTCGGCATAAGCATGACTATTTTCCCCCTTCCATTCGGCGCACAGGCGCTGCCGGGGCTTTCTTGGCCTTGGGCAGTACCTGGCCCTTGTAAATCCAAACTTTGACGCCGATGCGGCCATAAGTGGTCTTGGCTTCGGCGAATCCGTAGTCGATGTTGGCGCGCAGGGTCTGCAGCGGGATCGATCCCTCGTGGTACCCTTCAGTGCGCGCGATGTCCGCGCCGCCGAGGCGGCCCGACACGCTGGTCTTGATGCCCTTGGCGCCCGCCTTCATGGCGCGGCCCAGGCACTGCTTCATGGCGCGGCGGAACGAGACGCGCTTCTCAAGCTGCTGGGCGATGTTCTCGGCGACCAGCTGCGCGTTGATCTCGGGGTTCTTGATCTCAAGGATGTTGAGGTTCACGGCCTTGCCGGTGAACGCCTCAATCTGCTTCTTGAGCACTTCCACGCCCGCGCCGCCCTTGCCGATCACGATGCCCGGCTTGGCGGTGAACACGCTGACGGTTACTTTGCCGGCCGCGCGCTCGATGTCGATGTGCGAGATGCCCGCCTGATTGAGTTTTTCCTTGAGCATCTTGCGCAGGTTGTAATCTTCGATCAGGTTATTGGAGAAATCCTTCTTCCCGGCGTACCATTTGGTGCTCCAGTCCAGGATGACACCGACGCGGGCGCCGTGGGGATTTACCTTCTGGCCCATTTAATTCCCTCCTGTTGTCTCGCTGCTGAGCAGCCTCACTTGGCGAAAACTTACTTCACCTGATCCAGCACCACGGTGATGTTGCTGGTCCGCTTGAGGATCGTGTCGGCCCTGCCGTGCGAACGCGCCCAGTAACGCTTGAGCGTGGGGCCCTGGTTGGCGAACACTTCGGCGACGTACAGGCTCTCACGGTCGAGCCCCAGGTTGTTCTCGGCGTTTGCGATCGCCGAATTCAGCAGTTTCTCAACGACCGGCGCGGCGGCCTTGGGGGTATACATGAGAATCGCGATCGCCTGGTCCACTTTCTTTCCTCGGATCAGGTCGATGACGACCTGTACCTTGCGGGAAGATATGCGGATGTACCTGGCAACAGCGCGGGGGCGCTTATCGGCGTTGGCCTGCCGCTTGGCGGCCTTTTCTCTGACTCGGGTTGCCATTCTCTTTCACTCCTTTCCCTACTTGCGGGAAGACGCTTTTTCCCCGGCGTGTCCCCGGAAGGTGCGGGTGGGGGCGAACTCGCCGAACTTGTGTCCGACCATATCTTCGGTCACGTAAACCGGGACGTGCTTACGGCCGTCGTGAACGGCCACGGTGTGGCCCACGAAATCTGGGAAGATGGTCGAGGCGCGCGACCAGGTCTTGATGACCTTCTTCTCGCCGTTGGCGTTCATGGCCTGAATGCGGGTAAGCAGCACAGGCTGAATGAACGGGCCCTTCTTAATCGATCTGCTCATGTGATGAAGCCTCCTTCCATCGGCGTTATTTCTTGCCGGCTCTCTTGACGATCAGTTTGTCTGAATACTTGCGGTGCTTGCGCGTCTTGACGCCCTGGGTCTTCTTGCCCCACGGGCTCATGGGCGCGGGCATGCCGACCGGCGATCTGCCTTCGCCGCCGCCGTGCGGGTGGTCGCAGGGGTTCATCACGACGCCGCGGACGCTCGGGCGGATGCCCAGGTGGCGCTGGCGGCCGGCCTTGCCGATGCGAACGTTCATGTGGTCGGTATTGCCGACCTGCCCGATCGTGGCGCGGGCGTTGACCGAGACCTTGCGCACTTCGCCCGAGGGCAGGCGGATCTGGGCCATGGCGCCTTCCTTGGCGACGAGCTGCGCGGCGGTTCCGGCGGACCTAACCATCTGGCCGCCGTGGCCGGCCTTGATCTCAACGTTGTGGATCAGCGTGCCCAGCGGGATGTCCTTGATCGGCAGGCAGTTGCCGGGCATGATGTCGGCCGTGGGGCCGCTCATGACGGTGTCGCCGGTCTTGAGGCCGAGCGGGGCCAGGATGTAGCGCTTCTCGCCGTCGGCATAGTTCAGAAGGGCGATGAAGCAGGTGCGGTTGGGGTCGTACTCGATCGCGGCAACCTTGGCGGGAATCCCGTCCTTGGTGCGCTTGAAATCGATGATGCGGTACTTACGGCGCGCGCCGCCGCCCTGATGGCGAACGGTGATCTTGCCCTGGTTGTTGCGGCCCGCCTTGTGCCGAAGATCGGTCGTGAGCGACTTCTCCGGCGCTTTCTTGGTGAGTTCCGCGAATGAGAGAACCGACATAAAACGCCGCGCGGGCGAGGTCGGCTTGTACACTCGAATGGCCATACTTGCGTTCCCCTCCTCTTATTGCGCCATGCCTTCGAAGAACTCGATGCCCTTGGAGGCTTCGGTCAGCTTGACAATGGCTTTCTTGCGCTCGGGACGGCGTCCCTGCGTCTTGCCCTGGCGCTTGATCTTGCCCAGGACCCTCATGGTGTTGACCGTATCGACCTTGACGCCGAAAATGGTCTCGACCGCGTACTTGATCTCCGTCTTGCCGGCGTTGACCGCCACTTCGAAGGTGTACTTCTTCTCGTTCATGGCGTCGTAGCTTTTTTCCGTCAGCACCGGGCGGAGGATGATGTCATAGGGGCTTTTCATCAGTCATATACCTCCTCGACCAGTCTCACGGCATCCTGGGTCACGATGAATTTGTCATAGCCCAGAATGTCCAGGACATTGAGCGTATTCACATACGCGGTCTTGACGCCTTCAATGTTGCGCGCGGCGCGAACGACCGCTTCGTCCTTGCCGGGGATCACGATGAGCGCCTTCTTCGTCGCGCCCAGATCCTTGAGCATCTTGGCGACGATCTTGGTCTTGGCTTCCGCGAGGTCGAGCTTGTCGAGCACGATCAGGTTTCCGTCCACGACCTTGCTGGTCAGCGCGCTCTTCATGGCCAGGCGGCGAACCTTGCGCGGGATGGAGAAACCGTAATCGCGGGGCTTGGGCGCGAACACCACGCCGCCGTGGGTGAACTGGGGCGCTCTGCGCGAATGATGGCGCGCGTTGCCGGTGCCCTTCTGGCGATAGATCTTGCGGCCGCCGCCGCGCACTTCGGTGCGGGTCCTGGCCGACTGGGTTCCCTGGCGTTTGGCGTTAAGCTGCTGGCGCACGACCAGGTGCATGGCGGCTTCATGGATCTCGGCGCCGAACGTATTTTCATTCAGTTCGATCTCGCCGACCGTGGCGCCCTGCATATTCAGCATTGCTACTTTAGGCATTTCCTTCGTCCTCCTTCCGACTCTTATTAGGACTTGACCGAGCTCTTGACCGTGACGAGCGCGCCGTTGGCTCCGGGGATCGCGCCCTTGATCATGATAAGATTGCGCTCGGCGTCCACTCGGATGATCTCGAGGTTCTGTATCGTCACACGCTCCGAGCCGTACTGGCCGGCCATGTGCTTGTTCTTGAAAACGCGCGACGGGCTGGAGTTGGCGCCCATCGAGCCCACGCCCCTGTGGTACTTCGAACCGTGCTTCATGGGGCCGGTGTGCTGGTTCCAGCGCTGGATGACGCCGGTGAAGCCGTGGCCCTTGCTGGTGCCGGTCACGTCCACATGGTCGCCTTCCTGGAATACGTCGCACTTGATGACATCTCCCACCTTGAAGGGGGCAATGTCGTCAAGGCGCAGTTCCTTCACGAAACGGGTGGCAGCTACGCCTGCCTTTTGAAAGTGGCCGAGCTCGGGTTTGTTCTTCAGTTTCTTCGCGCGCATTTCAGCGAGCTCACCGAAACCGACCTGAACCGCCTCATAGCCGTCGGAGTCCACGGTCTTGACCTGCGTCACAGGGCAGGGACCGGCTTCGATGACCGTGACCGGCACCAGACGTCCGTCTTTCAGGAAGATCTGGGTCATGCCAATCTTTTTACCGAGAATTGCCTTTTCCATCTATGCCTACCTCCATGTTAAACCTTAATCTCAATCTCGACGCCCGCCGGCAGATCCAGCTTGGTCAGCGCGTCCACCGTCTTGGGGTTGGGATTCAGAATGTCGATCAGGCGCTTGTGTGTCCGCATTTCGAACTGCTCGCGCGAATCCTTGTGCTTGTGGGGGGAACGCAGGATCGTAACGATCTCCTTCTCGGTGGGGAGCGGGATCGGGCCCGATACGCGCGAACCGGTGCGCTTGACGGTCTCGACGATGCGGGCGGCGCTCTGATCGATGACGCCGTGCTCGTAAGCCTTCAGCTTGATGCGGATCTTCTGGTTAGCCATGTTGCTTCCTCCTTGTTAAGAACTCATGCACACGCTGCCGGGCGTGTCCTGTATTTTTTTCGCATGCCTTGGCTTTCAAGGCATGCACGACGCGGCATGAGCCCCGTCGCCCGATTGACGGACTGGTCCACGGAAGTTACCGAACAAGTCGCAATCTCCCGCTTCATCCCTCGAACCCCATGGCGGTGATCAATCGCCCAAGGGCCCTGCGCGAACCGGCATTCGCGCGATAGCGCATAATTGCGCAACATATGGATTATAGCAAAAGTATGGGCAGAAAAGCAATGCCCGAGAAAGATTGGAACGTTAATTTTTTGTATACTTCAGGGTTTTGCGGAATATTTAACATTTCCAGGCCCGCGGCGCGTTCATTCACTCAAAACACGCATCGACCCCGGCGGTCAGAACCTTCATTATTATATATCAGCGCCTTAGCCGGATTTGAAATCGGTTTTGCGCCATGTCTTTTGCCGCCCGTTTGCCTCGCCGTTTCCTGCCTCTCATCGCAATGCGCTCCGGCGCATACCTTCGCATGAGGGGGGATTTGTCTGTTTGGCATTGCTGGGATCGTCAGTTTTGATGAAAGCATGAGTCCACAGGCCCTTGGGGAGGCGGCAGGATGGATGGGACGCGCGCTTCAATCCGGCGCGGCGCGGCGCGAATTGTGGCAGCGGGGCCGCGCCGCGCTGGCCTATACGGGCAATCCCGCCGCCGCAAAAAGGGCGGGACTCGTCCGGGTGATTGAAGGGGCGCGGGAATGGGTAGGCGCAATGGATGGCGATCAGGAGACGGCGCAAGATGCGCTGGACGGATTTATCGAATGGGGCGATGAATGGCTCAGGGCGCTTCGCGGCGCGTTTGCGCTCGCGGTATGGGACGGCGGGCGCGAAACCCTGACGATTGCGCGGGACGCGGCAGGCGAGTTTATGCTGTACTGCGCGCGCGCCGCATCAGGATTGGCCTTTGCGAGCAATCCCGAATCGCTTATGTGCCTTCGCGAATCCATAAAAATCGGTCCGGTCGAAGCGTTGCCGCAGGGCGCCTTGGTCCGCGTGTCCCAAGCCGGCATTGCGCTTTTCTCACTGATCCCCGCGCCATGAACGCCCACAAAGCCCATTCTACGGGGGTTTTTTGCCTTTTGGAAAAGAACCCCACATCTGGGAATTACCTGTAATTGCGCAAATCCTATTGACACGCTTTGAATTGAAGGTTACAATTCCATTGAAATATATTTCAAATACATTTCATTGGAGGGTTGAACCATGAAGCTCAGAAAACTCACGGCGATTTTGCTGGTATGCCTGGTGGCGGCGGCCGCGCCCGCGTCGGCCAAGATCGTGCTCGCGAACACAAACACTTGCTGGCAGGGCGGCAACGCGGCGGTCACGGTGGCACTGGGCAGCAAGTGCCCCAATGGCAAGGAGAACTGCAAGCCCGGAAAAGGATCAGCGGCGGTAACGAATGGCACCAGCATGAGCGATATGGCGCAGGAAGTGGTGCGTCAGACCAATGACGATCGCGCGAAACAGGGCCTGCGCCCACTTTCGGTATCGGGCGAACTGACGCGCGCGGCCTGCGTGCGCGCGGGTGAAATTGCGGGTTTCTTCAGCCACACGCGCCCCGACGGCAGCAAGTGGAACACCGTATCGAGCGCGGCGCGCGGCGAAAACATCGCGCGCGGCCAGCAGTCGGCTGACAAGGTGATGGCGTCATGGATGAGTTCGAGCGGTCACCGCGCCAACATCCTGCGCGAATCCTACAACACCATCGGCGTTTGCGCCTACAAGGTGGGAAACGTCATGCATTGGGTACAACTGTTCGGAAACTAGACACCAAACGATAGACAGACATCAGGGTCCGCCCTGAAAACTGTCCGGAGGCCAGGCTACAAAAAAGCATAGGAAAAGTGGCTGTTGCGGAAGGGAGAAAAGTCCGCGACAGCCGCTTTTTTCAAAGGATTGGCAATGGGCATATTTGCGCCGGGAAATTCGGCGATTTGGGATGCAACAACTTTTTTCCTCTCCCGGGCATCTCCCCTCCTTTTGCTGGACGTTCATTTGCAATAATGATGCGGGCGCAAAGCAACATAGCCGATCCTGTCGCATCCGCCTTTTTAGAATCCGCCGTGAAAGGGAGGATGCGACATGGTAAAACTTGAGAGGTATACGGGCGAGAAAACCTATGTGCTGGGCAACGGGGAACTGGGAACCAGGGAGCGCGTCTTGCAACTGTGGCCCGCGGCGCTCACCGTCGCGCATGTGGCGGAGACCGACGAGGCGGGCGAATGCCTGCTGGCGTTTGATCCGCTTTCGCGCCTGAGAAGCGTGCTGGGCGTTGACAAGGCGCTCACCGAAGAAGAGGCCATTCGGGCGATTGAGGAGATGCGCAACCAAGCCCCGCAGCCCGGCGCCCCCGATCCGGTGGACCGGCTGGCCGCGGCGGTCGAATTTCAAAATGTGCTTGCGATCATGGCGGGCGCGGAGGGAGGCGCGAGCGCATGAGCATGGACATGATCCGGCAAAACTACCTGCGCGGACTGTGGACGCGCGCGATGGTCTTCATGGCGGCGGACGCCGGACTCATTACGCGCGAGGAAGCCGAGGAGATCGTCGGAGAAAACTGATATCTGAAGATACGTTTTGTCAAAGGTGCTGTTGCACAAGCAACACTCCCAGCCCGAAAAAAAGGCCCTGTTGCAGTTTCTTGGCTTCTGCAACAGGGCCCTTGCGACTGGTTATAGCGCGATGCGCTTCTTGACCAATACGTAGTCGTAGGTAAGCTGCTGGGTGACGTCTTTAAGTTCCTGGACGCTGGCGGGCAAATCTCCGAGCGCCGCGCCTACCACTTCGGTGATGTGGGCCTGGGAGTCGGCTAGGTCCGCGAAGTTCTTGGTGATATCGGCGCGGAGCAAGGAAAAACCGGATTCCATGTCTGTGCGAAGAGCGTCAATCTTCGTGTCCATCGTCGATAGCATCTGCATGATCTTTTCTTCGTTGTTCATAGTATCACTCCTTGATCGAATTATAGCATGGATTACAGGAAACAACAAGGCCCTGTTGCAGTTTCTTGGCTTCTGCAACAGGGCCTTTGACAATTGTCTGGCAAAGGTATACAATGTCATCAGCAAAAGGAGGTTGGGATTCATGAAAGGATTTATGAGGTTTTTGTGGCTGCTTTCGGGCGTACTGCTGATTGCGTGCGGGATTATGTTCCTGTTCATGCCGGGCGCGACGCTCTTATCGATTGCCATTTACATCGGCATTGGCACGCTGATCGCGGGCGTCACCGGCTGCGCGGCATATTTTACCGACAAAAGGCGCTTGCCGGGCTCGGGCTGGCTGTTGTTTGAGGCAATCCTCGACATCTTGCTCGGCGTGCTGCTTTTGTCTTCCGGCGCCTGGGCGATGATCGCGGTGCTGCTGCCCGCCATGTTCAGCCTGTGGATCATCATCAAGGGTTTCATTGGCGTGATCGACGCCATTGAGAGCCGTCACTACATGGGAAATCAGTGGGTGGCGAGCCTGATCGTGGCCATCGTGTTCATTGCGCTGGGGATCCTGGCGCTCATCAACCCTGAGATTTCGATCTTCACAATCGCGGTGATCTGCGCCATGGGTTTCATTTGGTCGGGCATCGCCACAATCAGCATGTGGAGCAAGCAGCGCCAACTGCGAAAGCGCGTCAAGCAATGGAAGGAGCGCCTTGAAAACGATGAGGCCGGCTTTGCGCGCGATTATCCGGTAGCCTACCAGCTGCTCAAGCGCCGGATCATCGAAGGGGAATTTGACGAAGGGGACTAGTGTTTAGCGACCGAAAGATCGATCAAACCCTCCGGCCCTGTTAAGCGGCTCAAGGAATTGCCGGGGAAACGGCTTCAATATCGAAAGTCCGAGCTTGACAGGCTGCATTAAAACGACAATCGGCGTCAAAAACAAAATAAGGCAAGAAATGCCCGGGGAACATTGTGTTCTTCGGGCATTTTTCGCGCAAACTAATGAAGATTCACCGCAAAAAAACAAGCGGTAAGAGATGGCAAATCCGGTCCCGGTTTTGACAGGGCGCGCGGCGCTTGAGCCTTCCATCCGCTTCCAGCGCTCTTTGCCATTAGGTTACTTGACAGGTCCGAATGCCCAGCATATCGAAGAAGCCGCGCGGAGACCTTAAAGCGCGAATAGGGCGGAAGGCGGGATAGATTTTATGAAGAAAATGAGACTGAAAAGACCAACCATTTCCATTCGGCGCGCAACCGGGTGGGCGCTTGCGGCGCTGACACTTGCGCTGGGCATGTCCGAACCCGCGCGGCAATTGAGCGACATGCCGGGCACCATCAAGCTTACCAAGGGCAACACCACGTCCCTGAGTTTTTGGATGCCGCTTGAAACCGAAGTGGTCGATCAGGGCGCGCAGGTCATTTCAAGCATGGACGAACGCCTGAACCAAGGCGGATCGGTGGTCTCCCTGACCGCCGAAGAAGAGGGAAACGCTCAATTGATCCTCCGGCTCATGGGCTTGCCGGTCAAAACGGTCAACGTAACGGTCGAACCCACAAGAACGATTGTCCCGGGCGGGCAGTCGATCGGCGTGGCGCTGAGCATGGCGGGCGTGTTGGTGGTGGGCGCGTCCGACGTGGGTTCATCGCCCAGCCCCGCGCGCAAGGCGGGCCTTCGCGCGGGCGACCTGATTGTCGAGGTCAATGGAAAGAGCGTGGCAAGCGCTTCCGAGTTAACCGAGTGCATCGCCTCCGGCAAGGCGACGAAACTTCTGGTAGAGCGCGCGGGCAAGCAAGTAGGCGTTGAGATTGTGCCGGTTAAGGACAGCCGCGACGGCGCGTACCGTTTGGGCGCATGGGTGCGCGATTCGACGGCGGGCGTGGGCACACTGTCTTTCTATGAGCCCCAGTCGGGCGCGTTTGGCGCGCTTGGCCACGCCATTACCGACGCGGACACCGGAACACTCCTCACCGTATCCGATGGCAGCATCTATGAAAGCCGGATTGTGGGGGTGCTGAAGGGCGAGAGCGGCGAGCCGGGCGAATTGCTGGGCGAGTTCTTTGACTCGGCCGCGCACATGGGTGAGGTCAGGGTCAACGGCGATTACGGCATCTACGGCGTGAGCGATGGCCCGATCGGCAACGCGCTCTATCCCGACGGCGTTTCTATCCTGACCCGCAGCGAGGTGAAAGCAGGCCCGGCCAAGATATTGACGACGCTGGACGACGGCGGGATCAAGGCCTACGACTGCGAAATTACCCACCTCTACCATCAGGACAACGCCAGCCAGCGCGGCATGGTGGTCAAAATCACCGATCAGGCTTTGCTCAATACGACGGGCGGCATCGTTCAGGGCATGAGCGGATCGCCCATCCTTCAAAATGGACGCCTTGCGGGCGCGGTGACCCATGTGTTCATCAACGACCCCACGCAGGGGTACGGGATGTACATAGAATGGATGCTCAAGCAGACCGACGCTTTGGCAGGGGATGACGCCGCGTGACGGCGCCATAAGAAAATCGTAAAAACACAGCATGGAATTCTACATACGATAACGTTCAGCCGGCAGGATTTCGGATATGCATGTCGAAATAAACGATGTGCAAGGGGGTGCTTTGATGGTGAAACCGGGTCGCGAGCGGTGGGTGCTGGCGATGTCGGACCCAGAAGCCGCCCGTCAGATTTCGGAAAACCTGCCGGAGCATATAGAGCCCTATGTTTCGTTTGCGGGCGATGAGGCGCTTAGCCGGGTCAGGCAACTGATGCCGGAGGTTCTGGTCACCGATTTGACGCTGCCGGGGCTTGATGGTCCGGAGTTGATCAGGCGCGTGCGGGCGGCGAAGCTGTTTACCCTTCCTTTCGCGCTTGTGATGGCGGTGACCGGCCTTGAAAAGTACGAACGGTGGGCGAAGGACGAGGGTGCGTGCAGGTTCCTGGTTAAGCCCGTCGGCGCGTGCGCGCTTGCCCATGAGGTTTCGCTTCTTACGCCCGCCGACCGGCTCACCCGCCTGGACGTAGACAACCAGAGCATTCTGAGAAGCCTGTGGGCGCTGGGCTTTTCGGCCAGGATGCGCGGCACGAAGTACCTGGCCACGGCGATTGAACTGGCGAGCCGCGATGTGCGGCTGATCAAGCAGTTGACGACGGTGTTGTACCCAATGGTGGCCAAGCAACATGCGGTTGATGAACAGCGCGTGGAACACGCCTTGCGACGCGCCATTGAATCGGCATGGTCTGTCGGGTCACTTGAGACGCAGTACAAGCTGTTTGGCAATACCATCGACGCAAAGCGGGGCAAGCCCACCGCAGGCGAAATGATCGCCTGCATGGCCGAACTGTTGCGCTCGGGAATGGAGATGGACGAATGAGGATCAAGAAAGTTGCTTTGATTGTGGTGGACGCGCTGGGCATCGGTGCGCAGCCGGACAGCGCGCAGTATGGCGATGGGGGCGCGAATACCTTTAAACATGTGTATGAGGCGGCGCAGCCCGATATTTTAAACCTGACCGACCTTGGCTTGCTCGCGGCGGCCGGGATAGACGAAGGCGACGAGCCGCTTGGCTGTTACGGCAAGCTGACCGAAAAAGCGGCGGGTAAGGATACGACGACCGGGCATTGGGAACTGGCGGGGCTGACGCTGAAAAAGCCGTTTCCCACCTACCCGGACGGCTTCCCGCAGGACCTGATCGATGAGATCGAGCGCGAGATCGGCATGGGTGTGATCGGAAACTGCGCGGCATCGGGCACCGAGATCATCGAGCGCCTGGGCAGCGAACACATCCGTACCGGCAAGCCCATCGTCTATACCTCCGCGGACAGCGTTTTTCAGATCGCCGCGCACGAGGCGATCATTCCGCCCACCGAGCTTTGGCACATCTGCCGCATCGCCCGGCGCGTGCTGACCGGGGATCATGCCGTCGGCCGCGTGATCGCGCGCCCTTTTGTCGGCAATCCCGGCGCCTTCGAGCGCACGGGCAACCGCAAGGACTTCTCGCTCGACCCCATCGGCAAGACGCTGCTCGACCTCGTCAAGGAAGCGGGCAAAGATGTGATTGGCGTGGGCAAGATCGAAGACATCTTCAACCACAGGGGCCTGACCAGTTCCAACCACGCGGTCGGAAACGAGGCTTGCATTGACGCAACGATTGAAGCGCTCAAGAAGCCGCGCATGAACGGCCTGGTGTTCACCAACTTGGTCGATACCGACATGCTCTACGGCCACAGGAACGATGTGGCGGGCTACGCCAAGTGCCTTGAGGCGTTTGACAAGAGGCTGCCGGAGATCATGCGCACGCTTGGCGACGACGGGCTTTTGATCGTCACCGGCGACCATGGTTGCGATCCGGCATACGCAGGCACCGATCACACGCGTGAGTATACGCCGGTCCTGGCCTGGAGCCTGGCGGCGCAGGAAGGCATTGACCTGGGCACCCGCAAGACCTTTGCCGATGTGTCGGCCACGGTGCTGGAGGCGCTCGGCATCCGAAACACCATCGACGGCACGTCGTTCTGGGGGGAAATGAAGAACCAAGAATAAGGGGGGCGCGCATGAGCGATTACGTAAGCATGATTGAAAAGGCCGCGGATTACCTGCTCCTTCGCGCGGGCGTGAAGCCGCGCGTGGGCGTTGTATTGGGTTCGGGCTGGGGCGGTCTGCTGACCGGCGTCGAAGGCGCGGTCAAGGTGCCCTACCAAGACGTGCCGGGCATGAAGCGCTCGACGGTGGTGGGCCACCAGGGTGCCTGGATCTTTGGGCATGTCAACGGCCAGCCCTGCGCCATCATGTCGGGTCGCCTCCATTATTACGAGGGGCATGACCTGAAGGACGTAACCTTTCCGGTGCGCGTCATGAAAGCGATGGGCATCGAGGTCTTGATCCTGACCAACGCGGCGGGCGCGGTAAACGTTGGGTTTAACGCCGGCGACCTGATGCTCATCACCGACCACATCAATTTCACCGGCGCCAATCCGCTCTTTGGCGCAAACGAGGACTGCCTGGGTCCGCGTTTCCCCGATATGAGCCGCGCTTATGACCAGGAATTGCTGGGTATCGCGCGCGCTGTCGCGCGTGAGCAGGCATTCCCCGTGCGCGAAGGCGTGTACGCATGGTTTACCGGGCCAAGCTTTGAGACGCCCGCCGAAATCAAAATGGCGCGCGCGATGGGCGCGGATGCGGTGGGCATGTCCACCGTCCCTGAGACGATCGTCGCCCGCCACGCCGGGATGCGCGTGCTGGCAGCCAGCTGCGCGACCAATATGGCGGCAGGCGTCACCGATCAGCCGCTCAGCCATGAGGAAGTTATGCAAACCGCCGCGCGCGTCGAAGCGCCTTTCAAGAAATTCCTCTTTGAACTGATCGGCAGGGTATAGAACCAAACGAACCTGAAAACGAGCCCGAAAGACGTCCTTTCGGGCATTTTTGTCGCCCCTTGTCGCTTCGAGCCGCGCATGATTGGGAAAAGGAGGTGCGCATATGGGACAGGGGATGTATGTCGGGATCGACGGGTGCGCGCGCGCGGTCACGGGCGCAATGGTGGGCGTCGGGGGCAAGGCGCGCTGTGTTACCCAGGGGTACTTGGGCGTGAACGGAATCGCCCGGCAATTTTTTTCGCTGAAAAAAGGGCCGGTTTACTATGGCACGGTTCAGGCGCTGAGCGCCTTTTCAGCCATCAGCACGGGCCGATACGCGCTTTTTGCGGATGACTTGACCGTCCAGGCGTTTGACGAGAGCATGACGCGGCGGACGGCGGACAGCTTGTCGGCGCAGCGCGAGCGCCACGCATGCGCCATGGCCGGTCCCTATGTACTGTTCGCGGGCGGGTTTCGCTACACAGGATCCTACACCCTATCGCGCGTGATCGACGCGTATGACGCGACGCTGACGCGCTCGACGCCAAACACACTCACCGCCGTCAGCATGTACCCAGCGGGCGCGACCGCGGGCGGCAACGCCGTGATCGCGCTTGGCAGCACGACGACGATCAATTTCGTAGCCACCGTCAACTGCTTCAGCGAAACCCTCGTGCGTTCAAACACCCTGAGCCTCTCGGTTGCACGCAAAAACGTGACGTCCGCATCGTTTGGCGAAAGCGCGGTCTTCGCGGGAGGCACGGCCATAGGCAATGTGCCAAACGCGACGATCGACGTATTCGATCAGGCGCTCGTGCGCGCGAACCCCAGCGGGTTGTCCCAAGCCACCGACGACGCCACGGCCGCGGTTGCCGGGGCGCACCTGCTGGTTGCGGGCGGCCTGAGAGCGGGCGGCAACGTCAAGGCGGTAGACGCGTTCAACCAATCATATACGCGCAGCGCAGCGCCGGAACTGTGCGTGGCGCGCAAAGCGGCGGGCGCGGCGCGGCTTGGCGGCTATACGCTTTTCGCGGGTGGCAGCAGCCGCACCGAAGTGGACGTTTATGATGAGACGCTCGCGCATACGACGACCGACAGCATGCTTCAGGGGTCAACCCGTGTGTCCGGCGCCAGCGCCGGCTCCTTCGCTTATTTTTCATCGGAAGGCGCGTTTGGCTCGGTATACCGGACTTAAGGCATTTTATACGGCCCGCCTTGCGCGGGCTGTTTTTTAAGAAAATTTTTAAAGAGGCTGTAACCAAGCGGCGTTTTGTGCGATTATTATAGTAGAGTACATTCAAAGGACGTCAATGATGGATGAAGAAGTGATCGACCGGGCGCTTAATGGGGAACGCGCGGCTTTTGAGGCCTTGGTGGAAGCATATTGGCCGGTGGCCGAGCGCACCGCCTACGGCTTGCTGGGTGACGCCGCCCTTTCGGAAGATGTGGCGCAAGATGTCTTTGCGGATATCTACATGACGCGGGCGCGATATGAAAAGCGCTTTTCATTTCACGCCTATGTCGCAGCCTTATCGCGCTACAAGTCCATCGACCTTTTGCGCAGGCGGCGCCCGCATCAGACGCTTGAGGATTTTGATGCGCCGGATCAGAGGACGCCGGAGGGTATCTTCATTGAAAACATGTTCCTGAACAGCCTCTACGCGGCTGTCGAATGTTTGCCCGAACGGCAGCGCCGCATGCTCAAAGCTTACGCGCTTGAGGAAAAGCCCTACCGGGACATTGCCGCCGAGCTCGGCGTCACGGTAGCACAGGTCAAGATTACGCTCAGCCGCGTCCGCAAAAAACTCAGAAAGATCTGCGAGGATGTATAAACATGACGCGCGTGCCGGTGGCGGCAGAAAGGATATGGACATGCAGGAGAATATGCGATCGATCTGGGCGAAAATTTCGCAGAAGCAATCGCTCGAAGACGCGGCCAGGCGGTTGACCGGGACGTGTGTCCCGCTTGCGCTCAAGCTGTCCCTGTCGGCGATTCTCGGACTCGGCATCTCCATGTGGCCAGCCGCCGGAGCGGCGCGCATGGTGCTATGCCTCTTGTAAGCATTTGAAACGGAGGGTGATTCAATGGAAAACATGATGCCAACAAAAAAAAGCCCGAGCAAGAAGCGGGCCCTGCTCGAATGGGCGGGTACGATCCTCGTCGCGCTTATCATAGCGTTCACCATACGCACGTTCGTCTTCTCGCTGTTCTTTGTGGACGGCAATTCAATGAACAACACGCTGATCCACAACGAAGTGATGTTTTCCACCAAGTACGATTACTTGCTTAACGATCCCGCGCGCTTTGATGTGGTGATCTGCCGTTATCCCGGGCGCAAAGAAAATTTCGTGAAGCGGGTGGTGGGCATTCCGGGCGACACCATCGCCGTTAGGGACGGGTACCTGTATGTTAACGCAGAGCAGGTTCAGGAGGCGTACATCACCCATAGGCCCAATTATGAAATAAGCGATTATACGGTCGGCGAAGGCGAGTACTTCGTGCTCGGCGACAACCGCGCAAACTCAAACGACAGCCACGTGATCGGCCCCATCAAGCGCGAAGCGATCGTCGCACACGTCAGGTCCGTGCTGTTTCCGCTTGACAAGATCGGGGCCGTCGCGTAAGGCGCGCCAACCAACCAGCCAATCAAACGGTATGTCTTGCGCCATTTGCCCGCCCATGCTAAAATAGAGCGGGGGGTGTGCAAATGGCGCAGTCACTGCTGAAATACATTCGCGCGGACGATGGCCTGGTGTTTCGCGCTCTGGCCGAAGCGGTCTATGAACTGCTCCAAAACCAAACCATCGACGGCCTCTCGATCAGCGAACTCGTGCAGCGGGCCGGCGTCAGCCGCGCCAGCTTCTACCGCTATTTTCAGGACAAGTACGACCTTTTGTGCCAGGTTCACAAGCGGGTGCTGGAAGGCACGCTCCTCACGTACTTTGCCGGTTGCCCCTTTCGCCGGGCCGTCGGCGACACTTGGAGCGTGTTCACCCTCAACAAGCGGTTTTACCGCAACGCCCTCATCTCAACCGATATCAATTCCCTCGGCAACTTCATCTTCAACGAAACCTTCTCTTTTTATCAGAAGGCGCTCGAGGCGAGCGGCTTCGCCATGGACAAGCGCCAAAACCGGATACTGCGCCAATACTGCTTCGGCTCGGTCGCGCTGCTCTCCGAGTGGATCCTGAATGATATGGACGAGGGGCTTGAGGAATACATGGAAGCATCGATCAGCGACCTGCCGGATTTCGTCAAAGAGGTCTTCGGCTGAGACAGTTTCTTTTGCGTGTATTGCCTTGAGACAAACGCGGCATTTCGTCTCGTATCGGTACGTTGCTATCAATAAATATATTTTGTATAATACCCTTGTTAAAACAATCGAAAGGGGTATTTCTTTATGGGCAAGGAACTTTCCAGGCGGTCTTTCCTCAAGAACGCGGCAGCCGGTGCGGCGGGCCTTGCGGCGCTTTCAGTGTTCAACCTCCCCGTGACGGCGGAAGCAGAAAAGTGGGACATGGAAGTGGACGTTGCCATCGTGGGCGCGGGCGGAACCGGTGTATCCGCGGCGGCGGCGGCCTCGGAGGCCGGCGCTTCGGTCCTGATTCTTGAAAAAGCGGGCATTCCCGGCGGTACGACCAACTTCTCCGGAGGGGTCATGCAGGCCGCGGGCACCAAGGTTCAAAAGGAAACCTCCGAGTTTCAGGACGACACACCCGAGAAGCACGCCGCGCTTTGGATCAAGGCGGGCGAAGGCTTGGTTGACGAAGAATTGGTGCGCGAACTCGCCGAGGGCGCGCCGACGCACATTGAATGGCTGACCGGATTGGGCCTTAAGTTCACAAGCGTCTACGGTCACTGCCACATCCCCTATGTGGATGACTCGCTCTATGCCGACCGCATCCATGTCTACGAGGGCGGCGGCGGCACCGGCTCGGGAACCATTCTGGTTCAGACGGTGCTGAACTACGCGCTGGGCCTGGGCGCTGAAATCAAGTATGATACCGAAGCGACCCGCCTGATTCAGGACAAAGACGGCAAGGTCATCGGCCTTGAAGCGACGAACAAGGGCACGGCCCTTCGCGTGAAGGCGAACAAGGGCGTGATTCTCGCGGCGGCGAGCGTTGACCAGAACCTAGAAATGGCCAAGCGCCTCTCCCCCCAGCAGTATGACGATCTTCAAAACGGCGTGTGCATGTGCGCGGTGACCGATACCGGCGACGGCATCCGCATGGGTCAGGAAGTGGGCGCGGACTTGGTGGGCCTGGGCGGCACCATCGATTTCTGCGGCAAGACCGGCGCGGCGACGACCAACAAAAACCCGCTGTTCCCCTCCTTCATCGTCAACGCGGCGGGCCGCCGTTTCGTGTGCGAGGACGCCACATACGCATACCATTACCGCGCCATCTACCAGCAAAGCAAGCAGCTTGACGGCCCGACCTACATGATCTTTGGCCAAAGCAGCCTACAGGCCCCCGGCGCGCCCTGGACCGCCGAGAGCGCCCAGGCCGACGTGGAGGCGCAAATTCTCAAGACGGCGGATACCATTGAGGAACTGGCCGAGCAGCTTTCCCTCAGCCCCGCGAACCTGGCGGCGACGCTGGCCGGCTGGAACCAGGACATGGCCGCGGGCGCGGACGCCCAGTTTGGCCGCTTGACCGGCCTTGAGGCCATCGAAGGCCCCTTCTTCGCCTACAAGAACATGGCCTTCAACCTGGGCGCGATCGGCGGGCTTAGGATCAACACAAACGCGCAGGTGATCGACGTGAACGGCAAGGTGATTCCGGGCCTCTACGCGGCGGGCATGAACGCGGGCGGCTGGATTGGGCCCTACTACCCCGGCAGCGGCACCGCCATCATGGGCACCATTCACTTTGGGCGCAAAGCGGGAACCCACGCGGCAAGCCTGTAAAAAATCATCGAAAATCTTTGGCTTTGCCAAATCTTTTCGATGAGTGGGGTTACGGGGCCAAATTGCTGAAAATCCTGCGGGATTTTCCGGGCGCAATTTGGGCGGGTAGGGATTTTGAGTCGGGCGGGCGATAAAGCCCGCCCTTGATCAAAATCCCATTCACCCCCGGCGCACAGGTCGCCGAGGGCGTTTAACGGGGTTTGTTGATGATCTGAGGGGCTGTCCTGACGGTTCAGGACAGCCCCCTCTTTTTCATGAACAGCGGCGCTATTTTAGTTTACTCGAACTTCGCGTATTCGAAGTTGATGTGGCCGATCGCGTTCTTGATGATGCCGGTGATGCCGGGCTTGACCAGGAAGGTGTCCTCCATGGAGTACACCGGCATGGCGGGCATCTGGCTGACCAGGTACTGCTC
>JAVBND010000069.1:0-31131 GCA_031551775.1 Eubacteriales bacterium
CCTACTGAAACAGCAAGTTCACGAACCCCATCAGGAAACCCAGCAGCGCGCCTAGGTAGACGATGGCGTTGAGTTCCTTATCGACCACGGCGAAGATCATCTTTTCAAGGTCGCCATCGTCGATGGACTCGATCTGGTGGCGGACGATTCCTGAGATGTCGAGCGCATGAAGCGCCCTCTCCAGTCCCGCGCCAATGGCCTGCCGATACAGCCCGATCAATTTTTCCACCGCCTCCGGCAGCTTTTCCGTGTGCGCCCCGGCCAGGTCGCACACGCGGGCGCAGAGCAGCTTGTCCGCCTCGCGCTCGACCACGCCCTGCATGATCTCCCCGGCGTGGCGCTCCACATAGCCGTTGACCGCCGACTGAATCTGCCCCGCGGCGTTTTGCTTGAGGCGTCCGTCCATGACGTTTGAGAGGAAGTCCGCGATGCCGCCGGGCGTTTTTTTGCGGATGCCCTCGGTGATGGAATTGGCCGCCGTCTGCCCCAGGTCCGCTTCGATCAGCCGCGCGGCCAAAAACCCGGCAAGCTGGGCCTTCGCGTCCTTTATGCCCTGGGCGGCAATCTCCCCGCCCAGCGCGCTTGCTGCGCATTCGGCCACGGTTTTTTCGCTCGCCGCGCCCTTTTGAAGCGCCTCAGTCAGCGCGGCGCGCAGCTTTTCAAGCATCTCCTCGCCCGTCAGCGCGTTTCGGATCGCGTCCTCGCTCAAAAGGTCCGCCCCCACCACATCGCCGATCGATGCGGCAAGGCGCGCCTTTTCCTTGGGGATCAGGCCGGGCGTGAAGGGCAGGCGGCACTTGCCGATGTAAACCGGTCTTGCCGGGCGAAAGAGCATCTTGATGGCGACCGCGTTTGTGATGTACCCGATGACCGCGCCGACCAGCGGCGAGGCGATGATGTTCATATTCATATCCATAAAGGCCATTCTACACCGCCCGCATGCTTTTGACAAGTTCCGGGCATTGGTTCTAATATCATTATAATCAAAGGCGAAGGGTTTTGCGGGGTACCTTTTGCTTTTAACCCAAACAAGGTACAATAACCCCAATACAAACGCTTGGAGGACTGTAATGCATGAACGCGAACGCACTGCCCTACGATGTGGCAATTTTTGACCTGGACGGAACGCTGATGGAATCGGAACCTGGCATCGTGAATTGCGTCCAATATGCATTACAAAAGTTTGGGATCCGCGACAAAACCCGGGAGGAACTGCGCCCCTTCGTCGGCCCGCCGCTGATGGACAGCTTTCAGGGGATGATCGGCCTGAGTGCGGAAGACGCCGAACGCGCGATCGAATACTACCGCGAGCGCTACTACGTGACCGGCCACCTTGAAAACGAGGTGTACGCGCTCGTCCCGGCGCTGCTCAGGACGCTCAAGGCGAGGGGCGTGTACTTGGCGATTGCCTCCTCCAAGCCCCACCCGATCATCGACACGGTGCTTGACGCGTTTGATTTGCGGCGCTACTTCGACGCCGTCTGCGCCCCCAGCGGCGAGGGCGGCGACCACAGCAAGGAAATGCTGGTCAAAATGGCGTTGCCCGAGGGCTGCCGCCGCGCGTGCATGGTGGGCGACAGGCTCTTTGACATTAACGGCGGGCGAAAAAACGGAATTGACGCGATCGGCGCGGCCTACGGCTACGGCGGGCGCGAAGAGCTTGAAGGGGCGGGCGCGACCATCATCGTGGAATCCGTCGCGGAACTGACAAGCTTGCTGCTCGGGGGCGGCGACGTTCTTCCGGGCAAATTCATCTCGCTTGAAGGCTCGGACGGCTGCGGAAAATCCACCCAGCACGCGCTGCTCGCCAAGTGGCTGAAGGCAATCGGCCACGATCCGGTGGTCACGCGCGAACCGGGCGGCTGCCCGATCTCCGAGCGCATCCGCTCAATCGTGCTTGACGCCAAAGAAATGGGCATGTCGGACGAATGCGAGGCGCTCTTGTTTGCGGCATCTCGCGCGCAGCACGTGCACGAGGTCATCCGCCCGTCGCTTCGGCAGGGCCGCGCGGTGCTCTGCGACCGGTTCGTCGATTCGAGCATCGCCTACCAGGGCATCGGACGCGGGATGGGCGCGGACCTGATCAAGGCCATCAACGCCCCGGCGCTCGCCGGCGTGATGCCGGACGTCACGTTGCTGCTTGACATCGACCCCGATTGCGCCATGGGCAGGCGCGTGGCGGCGGAATCGCCCGACCGAATTGAGAAAACGCGCGGCGATTTTGTGCGCCGCGTATACGAGGGTTATCGGCAATTGGCAAAAGAGGAACCCGGGCGCTACCGCGTCATCGACGCAAACGGTTCGGCGCAAGAAGTATTTGAGCGCATACAATACGCGCTCCTCAATGTACTGTAGGTTCAAAAGGAGGCTTGCCCCATGCAAGAAAATCTGCCCCGGTGCCTGTACTGTTTTGAGGCACTCACTGAACAGGGCGCCTGCCCCGCGTGCCACAAGGACCCGCTCGCGCCATTTCCCGAGGAGCATCTTGTGCCCGGCACGGTGCTCAAAGGGCGGTTCCTGATCGGCCGGGCGCTTGGCCAGGACGCAAGCGGCATCGTCTATATCGCGCGCGACCAAAAGAGCGGACAGACGCTGCGCGTGCGCGAACTGTTCCCGAGGGGACTCGTGAAGCGCACGGAAGGCGGAGCCATTCAAGTGCTGAGCGGAAACGAGGCGGCGTTTGAAGAGGCGCTTTTCAAGATGCGCAATGCCGCCCAGACCGATGACGGCCGCAAGCGCATCTTCTTTGAGGACAACGGGACCGGTTACCTTGCCCAGCGCAAAACAGAAAAACCTGAAAGCAAGCAACCGGGCGAAGAGGAGGACGTGCCCACGCGCAAAATCACGCGTCAGATGCTCATCTTGGGCGGCGCGGTGATGGTGGCGGTGGTGGTCATCCTCCTCATCGTGATGAGCCTGAGCCGGGGGGCGCTTGATCAGACATCGGGCGGAAATACCCCGGACAGCCTGGACGGCGCCTGGGTCGCGCCGACGCCAACACCCCTCCCGGGCAGCGAAACGGTCGATCCCGACCAACTGCCCATCGTCGATCCGGGCACGCTCGACTGGCGCGATGAAGAAGGCGCGGGGGACCAAGGCGACGAGTGGACGGACGATTGGTCGGACGACCCTGACGATTGGTCGGACGACGAATGGGCCCCGCCCGAGCCGACGCCTGCGCCAACGCCCGTAAACAACTACCGCAAGGCTTCCTCCGACCAGATCGCGGAGCTGCAATGGCGCTTGATTGAGCTTGGGTGGCTTAGTGCCAGCCGCCCGACCGGCAAGTACGACGCGGCCACCGAAAAGGCGGTCAAACAATTCCAGAACTACCTGAACGAGCAGTACAACCTGGGCCTGACGGTCGATGGCACGGCGGGCGCGAAGACCGTCCAGTGGTTAAACGACACCGACGCGCCGGTCAAGCCGGGCAACACGCCGATTCCGGTGCCGACGCCCACGCCGACGCCTCGGCCCACGCCTACACCTCGGCCCACGCCGACGCAAGAGCCGTGGGTGAACCCCACACCCGACCCGACGCCTACACCCGTGCCCACAGCGGCGCCCACGGCTGTGCCGACAGCGGCGCCCACGCCTGAGCCGACGCCCGAACCGACGCCCGAGCCGACACCCGAGCCGACACCCGAGCCGACACCCGAGCCGACGCCTGAGCCGACACCCGAACCGACACCCGAGCCGACGCCCGAGCCGACACCCGAGCCGACGCCTGAGCCGACACCCGAGCCGACACCCGAGCCGACGCCCGAACCGACGCCCGAACCGACGCCCGAGCCGACACCCGAGCCGACGCCCGAGCCGACACCTGAGCCGACACCCGAGCCGACACCTGAGCCGACACCCGAGCCGACACCTGAGCCGACACCCGAGCCGATACCTGAGCCGACACCCGAGCCGACACCCGAGCCGACACCCGAGCCGACACCCGAGCCGACGCCCGGCCCGACGCTGCCGCCGGATGTGACGGAAGAAGACATCTGGTTCATGCTCTTCGACATGGGTTACCTGACCGATCCGTATGACACGGCGGCTTACGCGGACGCGCTGATCGCCTACCAATACGCAAACGGCCTTGAGCAGACCGGGATTCTCGATCAGGCGACGCTCGACCTGCTGTTCCCCTTGCCGCTTGCGACCGACGCAGTGGCCGGGTACGGGGAGGAAGATATCCCGGATGAAGAGATTGTAGAATGACCTGCCAGGAGTGAACAGACCCCGAAATCAACGCCCCCGGCGACCTTGCGCCGGGGGCGACAGCTCGTCAACAAACCCCGTTAAACGCCCTCGCGGGCGTGCACCGCGAGGGTGAATCGGATTTTGACAAAGGGGAGGCTTTACCGCCTCCCCGACTCAAAATCCCTACCCGTCCAAATTGCGCCCGGAAAATCCCGCAGGATTTTCAGCAATTTGGCCTCGTTTCCCACTCATCGAAAAGGTTTTGCCCAGGCAAAAGATTTTCGATGACAGCTTATCGACTTTGTCGATAAGCTGTCGCTTCCGCTGCCTTTTTCTCCGCCAGCTTTCCGATGCCCATGATGGCGACGATTATGCCCAGCGCGAACAGCGCGATGGCGAACGCCACTTGCAGGATGTCCCCGCCGACGCTTGCCGACGTGCCGCCGAGGAGCGATTGAAACTTGCTCGCGATTGTGATCGCCAGCATGCTCAGCGTGACCGCCAGCATCATGCCCATGGGAATCCACAGCATAAAGCCCTTGCGATTTGTCTTTTTGAGGAACACCGCGCATGCGATCAGCGCCAGGGCGCTCAAGAGCTGGTTGGCCGAGCCGAACAGCGGCCAGATGCTCGCGTAGCCCGCCTTGGCCAGGATGAACGCGACGGCCAGCGTCATAAGCGTTGCGAAATACTTGTTGGTGACGAAGTTCTCCAACGCGTTCGTGCGCTTCCCGCCCGTGTCCGAACCCAAGAAAAACTCCTGGAACGCAAGGCGGCCCACGCGCGCCACGCTGTCAAGCGAGGTCAGCGCGAACGCGGAAACCGCGAGCGTGATCAGCGTCGCGGACAGCTCGTAGGGGATGCCGACCTTGGCCAAAAACGAAGCCACCGCTCCGGCGAAGATTTGCGGCTGCGTCATGGCGGGAAGAACCCCGCCCTGGGCCATGAAGCCCGCCGCGATCAGCGCGATGACGGCCAGCATCGACTCAAGCAGCATGGCGCCAAAGGATATGGGCAACATGCTCTTCTCATTTTTAATCTGCTTGGATGCCGTGCCCGAACTGACCAGCGCGTGGAAGCCCGATACCGCGCCGCACGCGATGGTGACAAACAAGTACGGGAAAAGCGTCTGGCCGTTCACCGCAAAACCGTTAAAGGCATTCAGGTTCATGGCCGGATTGTACACGAAGACGCCGACCACCGCCGCCGCGATCATGGCGACCAACAGGTAGCTGTTGAGGTAATCGCGCGGTTGCAGGAGCGCCCACACCGGCGCCACCGAAGCGATGAAAACGTATGCGAACACCAGCGCGTGCCAGAAAGAAACCGAAGCGTAAACCGGCTTCGCCAGGCCGACTGCAATGCAGGCGACGAGCAGGCCAATGGCGAGTGCCGTGTTTGCCCACTTTTGGAGCTTTGCGTAGCGGAGCACAAACCCAAGCCCCACCGCCGCCGCGATGAACAAAAGGCTCGTCGTCGCAACCGAGCCGTTGACGGTCAGCCGCTCGCCGGTTTCCGCGATGCCGATGAAGGTCTTGGCCACGATGTCGGCAAACGCCGCCACCACCAGGACGGAAAACAGCCAGGTAAACAGCAGGAACAGGCGCTTGCCGGTCTTGCCGATGTACAGCTCGATGATGTAGCCGATTGTGCGGCCCTTGTTCTTGACCGACGCGTACATGGACGCGAAATCCTGAACCGCGCCAAAGAACACGCCGCCGATCAGCACCCACATAAGAACCGGCGCCCAGCCGAACATCGCGGCCTGAATGGGGCCGTTGATCGGGCCCGCGCCCGCGATGGAAGCAAACTGATGCCCGAATACGACGCCCGTATCCGCCGGTTCGTAATCGACGCCGTCGCGCTCGGTATACGCCGGGGTCTTGGCCTTGGGGTCGATGCCCCATGTCTTGGCGAGATATCGCCCATACGTCAGGTACGCCCCGCCCAGCACGAGCATGGCGATCACCATGATGACAATGCCGTTCATTCAAAATCCTCCGCTGTAAATACCGCTGCCCCTCTATTTTATGACCATGAGCTCGCGGTCCAAATGGTTGAGCACCTCGCAGCCGTCCTCGGTCACATGGACCAGGTCCTCGATGCGCACGCCGAACTTGCCCGCCAGGTAAACGCCCGGTTCGATGGAAAACACCATGCCGGGCTGGGCGATGACATCCGACGCCGATGTGACATAGGGCGGCTCGTGTACCGCCAGGCCGATCCCGTGGCCCGTGCGGTGCAAAAAGTATGCGCCGTAGCCCGCATCCTCGATGAGCTTTCGCGCCGCGCGGTCGATGTCGCGCATAAGCGCGCCCGGCCTGACCGCGGCTTTTGCCGCCATGTTCGCCTGAAGCACGACGTCGTACACCTTTTTCATCTCATCGGTGACGCTGCCCATGAACACCGTGCGCGTCATATCGCTCATGTGGTGGTTCACGTCAAGCCCGAGATCGAGAATGACCGCGTCGCCGTCTTTGAGGGCGGTTGAATCGCTTGCATGGTGAGGCTCGGCGCAGTTTTCCCCAAAACAGACCAGCGGCGTGAAGCCCGCGCCCTTCGCGCCCTTCTGGGCGCCCAACTGAACATAGCGCCGTCCGACGTCCAGCTCGCTCTCGCCGAGCACCAGCGTTTCGCGCAGCCGCTTCACGGTCTCGTCGTTGACGCGCGAGGACAGGCGCATGGCTTCCATCTCTTCCCGGTCCTTGAGCATGCGCGCGTCGTCAACCGGCTTTGACCCCACCGCGAGCTTGACGTCCGGGCGCGCCTCCATCAGCTTGATCGCGAAGTGGCTGGGCCAAAGCTTGTCAACGCCGAGCGTGCCGGCCCGAATGCCTTCCGAAAGCAACTTGACCGGATCATCCACATCGTCAAATTCGACGATGTGGAGTCCCGGAGCTTGCCCCGAGAGCCGGAACATGCGGTTGACGTACAATGCGCAATCGCCGTTTTTGTCGATCGACAGCGCGTAGAGCCGTTCGCCGGGATTGACCCACAGTCCGGTCAGGTAGTACACCGAGTCGGTCGCGCTCACCAGGATTTGGTTCAGCCCCATTTTCTCCATGCCCTGGAGCACACGGCCCAGCCTATTGGTCTTCATGATGATCTCCTTTCACGCACTTTAAAATCCAGTAGCCTTTGTCGCGCGCCATGCGCTCGACCGCATCGAAATGTTCCTTTAAGAAGTTTTCCGCCGAGGGCGCGCCCTGCTGCTTGCGGATCACGACATAGAGCGTTCCCCCATCTTTCAAGCGGCGCGCGCTTTCCTCAAAAAAGCCGTAGATCACCTGCTTGCCCGCGCGGATGGGCGGGTTGGTGACGATCGCGTCAAACGCGCCTTCGATGTTTTCGAACCCGTCGCCTTGGGTGACGGACGCGTTCCCTATCCCGTTGAGCGCAAGGTTTTTCTTTGAAAGCCCCACCGCGCGCTCGTTGACGTCCGCCATGACGAAGTGCGCCTCCGGGTTCGCTTTCGCAAGCGCCAGCGTCAGCGCGCCCCAACCGCAGCCCAGGTCGAGCACGCGCCCGGACAGCCGCGGCAGGGATCTCAAGAGCAGCGCGCTGCCCTCGTCAAGCCCGCCCTTTGAGAACACGCCCGCGTCGGTGTAGGCCTTGATGGCATACCCCAGCGCCTCGAACGCGTGCAAACGCGCGTCGCTTTGCGCGCCGGGACTGGCCGTATAGTAATGTTCGCTCATCGTCATTCCTCCTCAAGGCGCGCCATGCTGTACAGGCGTCGCTTCTCCTCCCCCGTGAGCGGCCTCACTTCGCCCGGGGCCAGTGCGGGGTCAAGCGCCACGCCGCCCACGCTCAAGCGTTCAAGCGCAAGCACCGTCAGCGCGAGGGATCCGAACATGCGCTTGACCTGGTGGTACTTGCCCTCGGTCACCGTCAGGACGCCGACGCGCGGGGATTCGATGACCAGGCGGGCGCCCTTGGCGGTAAAATCGCTCAGGCTGATGCCCGCGGCCATTTTGCCGATATGCTCAGCGGAAAGATCGCGGTCAAGGCTCGCGCGGTAGACCTTTTCGACGGTGAACCTGGGCGAGATCAGCCGGTGCGCGAGCTGGCCGTCGGTGGTAAAGAGCAAGAGGCCCGTGGTGTCGCGGTCAAGCCGGCCCACAGCCGAGAGGCCGCCGAGCTTTTTGTACTTCGCGCTCAGGAGGTCAAACACGGTGCCGCTCGCTTTGTCGCGCGAGGCGGTCACCACGCCCATAGGCTTGTTCATCATCAGGTGCACGTGGCCGCGCGCGCCGAGGGCCAAACCGTCGAGCGTCACAGGCGCGCCTTGCGCCACCTGCGCGCCCGCGTCGTTTACGCAGCGCCCGTCGATGGCGGCGCGCCCGCGCTTGATGGCCTCTCGCGCCTCGCTGCGGCTCAGGCCCGCCGCGCCCAGGTACTTGTCGAGCCGCATGGCGATCCCCCCTTTTCATTCGATCATTTTATCATAAACTTCTATGGGCAACAATGCCAAACCGGTTATTTTGACCGGCGGCGAACGCATTTACCAGAATTCGTACCTGCGCGCAAGAAAACGCGGATGCGTGGCGCTATACTGATAACAATTGAAAAAAAGCAAGGGAGGGCTTCATTGTGGACATGAAACGTTGGTGGGAGGACCAAATCGCGGCCCCGCGCAAGAAGGCGCTGCCGGTTCTGTCGTTTCCCTCGGTCAGCCTGATGGGCATTACGGTCAAGCAACTGATTGAAGACAGCGCCCTGCAAGCCGAAGGCATGAAGAAAATCGCCGAGCGCGTGGACAGCGCGGCCGCGGTCAGCATGATGGACCTGTCGGTCGAGGCTGAGGCGTTCGGCTCCACGATCAACCTGTCGGACGACGAGGTGCCCACCGTCGTCGGCCATGTCATTTCCGACGAGGACGAGGCCGCAATGCTTGCCGTTCCCCCCGTCGGCGCGGGCCGTACCGGGCGCTACATTGACGCCATTGAAAAGGCTGCCCGGCTGATCACCGACCGGCCGGTTTTCGCGGGCGTCATCGGCCCATTCTCGCTGGCCGGGCGCTTGATGGACGTGACGGAAGCGCTGGCCAACTGCATCGCGGAACCGGACATGGTGAAGGCCGCGATGAAAAAGACCACGGCGTTTTTGATCGAGTACATCAAGGGCTACAAGAAAGTGGGCGCCAACGGCGTGGTGATGGCGGAGCCGCTGACCGGCATTCTCTCGCCCGCTCTCGCGGCGGAGTTTTCCGAGCCCTATGTGCGCGAGATTATCGAAAAGACGCAGGATGACGGGTTTTCTGTGGTCTACCACAACTGCGGCAACAACACCATTTTGATGATCGAATCAATTCTCAATGTGGGCGCGCACGCCTATCACTTCGGCAACTCAATCGACATGAGCGAGATGCTGAAGCACATTCCGCCGTCCGTTCCGGCCATGGGCAATGTGGACCCGGCGGGGCAGTTCAGGAACGGCACGCCCGATTCCATCTACAAAGAAACCCAGCGCATCCTAAACGCCTGCGCGCCCGGCCACCCGAACTTCATCATTTCCTCCGGCTGCGACATCCCGCCCAAGTCCAGCTGGGAGAATATCGCGGGCTTCTTCCGGGCCGTGGACGATTACTACAGCGCCTGACCTGCCGCGCTCGTCCACCATGCTTATGCGGGAACTTTGTTTCCGCGTAAGCTATTTTTTACTTATTAATTAAATATTTCTTGCGATCCATTTCAGAATATGATATATTTAATGAAAATCAAAAGACGCGTGTGCGAAAGGAAATGAGTATAAAGGTGGGAGCGAATATGGCCAAGAGAACAAGAATCGCCATGGTCGTGGCGGTCAGCTTGTTCTGCGCGCTTATGCTGGGGATCGTCGTTTTGATGAATGCGAAAAACTCGGATGACCTGCGCTCCATTTTGACCAACAGCATCAAGTCGCAGCTCGTGTCGATTTCGGTCGCGGCGCGCGAAACGCTTGATGTGGACGCGTTTGAGCGCTACAACAGTGTTCAGGACGTAGAGGCGGACAAACAGGCCTACGACGAGACCTTGGGAAGGCTTCGCAATCTCGCCTCTCACGTCGGCGCCGAGTACATCTATGCGCTCAAGGAAATCGGCGGCCAGTACTATTTCGTCTTTGACACCGATACGCAAGACGAGGAAATTTTCATCCCCTATGAACTCTCCGACGTCCACGAACGCGCTTTTGCGGGTGAAAGCGGCGCGGATGTCATGAATGTGGATGATCAATACGGCAGCTTTAACACGGGCGCAGTGCCCATCATGAAGGGCGGACGGGTGATCGGCATCATCAGCGCGGACATTGCGGATACCTTTTTGCAGCAAAGCTACGACACCTACCGCAGCAATGAAATCCTGCTCATCGCGTCCGTGGCGCTCACGATGGCGATGCTGATTGCCGTGATGCTGTTCCTGCTTAAGCGCGTCAAGAAAATGCAAAAGGAGCTTGAGCAGCTTGCCCACCGCGATACGGTCACGGGGCTCCCCAACCGCCAATACCTGCTTGAGCACCTGGCAAAAATCACATGCGCCAGGGCGAAGGAGCCGTTTGCCCTGGTATTCATCGATCTCGACAATTTCAAAAAGGTCAACGACGGCGCGGGGCATGACGCTGGCGACGAATTGCTCAAGCACATCGCCCTGTACCTTGAGACATCCACCGACCATTCCATCGCCTTCCGCCCTTCTGCGGGCTCGCTCAACATTTCCGCGCGCATCGGCGGCGATGAGTTCATCCAGATTGTCTCCGGCGTAAGCACCAAGGAGGAAGCGGCCGCTGTCGCCCGGGGGCTGCTCGACGGCTTTGGGCGCTTGAGCAACCGCTTCATCAAGCAGTACAATGTCGGGCTCAGCATCGGCGTAGCGCTTTATCCGTACCACACCGAAAACTACAACGTGCTGATCAAGTACGCGGATCAGGCCATGTACGAGGCGAAGAATGGCGGCAAGAACGGCTACCGCATCTATTCGGACGATCTTTCGCAAGCGTAGCGTTAGAAGGGCATAAAAAGGGCTGCCAGCACAAATATAGTATGTGTGGCAGCCCTTTTGAGAGAAAAAAGATTCGAACTCCGAGCCTGGGAGGTATCGGAGGGGCCTGAGCCCCTCTGATGTAAATCGTCCCGGCGGCGTGTACGGCGGGGCGGGCGCATTCTCCGGAGCCCGAAGGCGGAGGAGAATGTCACCCGTACCCGGCGCCGCCCGGAATTTCCGCAGAAATTCAGGCGCCGTCCTTCCCCGGAAGGAAGGGGGGCAGTGGCGGGAAACCTTGGTTTCCCGTCCACCCCGTCATCCCGTGTAGCCCAGGAGCAGCTTGGGCAGGAACAGGACGATGTCGGGTATGTAGGTGATCATGATCAGCACGATCAGCATGACCAAAAGCGCCGGCCATATCTCCTTGATCACGTCCTTGAGGGGCGTTGAGGAGATGCCGCTTGTGATGAAGAGCAGCATGCCAAAGGGCGGCGTCGAGAGGCCCACCATCATGTTGAACACGACCACCAGGCCAAAATGCACCATGTCGATGCCAAGCTGGCGCGCGACGGGCAGCAGGATCGGCACGAAGACCACCTGGATGACCGAAGTATCGATGAACATGCCCAAGATCAGGATGGCGATGTTGACGATCAGGAGGAACATGTACTTGTTGCTGGTCATCGACAGGATCAGTTCGCCCACCCTGACCGCGATCTGCTCGCGCGCCACGATGTAGCTGATGCAGGTTGCCGCGCCGATCATGAGCGACACGGCGCCGACCGACTTGACCGTCTCGACAAGCACGTCCCTGAGGTCCTTCCAGCCCATCATGCGGTAGGCGAATACCGCGATGAGCAGCGCGTAAAAGCCCGCGACCGCGCCTGCCTCGGTGGGCGTCATGATGCCGGTGTAGATGCCTACCAGCAAAATGACCGGCGTCAGGATCGCCGGGATCGCCTTGACCGTGTAGGCCAAAAAGCCCTTGAAGGAAACCTTCTCGCTGCGCGGATAATTGCGCTTGTGCGCGACGTAGGCGACATAGGCCATGAGCGCCAGCGCCAGCAAAATGCCCGGCACCATGCCGCCCATGAACAGCGCGCCAACCGACGCGCCGGAAAGCATCGAATAGATGACCATGGGGATTGAGGGCGGAAAGATGGGGCCGATGGTGGCCGAGGCCGCCGTGATCGCGCAGGAGAACCCGTCGTCATAGCCTTCCTGGCGCATGGCGTCGATCTCCATCTTGCCAAGCCCCGAAGCGTCCGCGATGGCCGAACCCGTCATGCCTGAGAACACGAGCGAGGCCAGCACGTTGACGTGGCCGAGTCCGCCCTTGAACCTTCCCACAAAGCCCTTTGCGAAGCCGAACACCTTGTCGGTCACCTTGCCCGAATTCATGACGTTGGCCGCGAAGATGAACAGCGGCACCGCGACGATGGTGTAGTTGGTGTAGAAGGTCTTGAGCGTTTGCTGCGCCACCATCTTGACCGGATCGCCCGACACGATGAAGTAGAACACGCACGCGGTCATGAGCCCCATGGGAATGGGCATTTTGAGCAGGAAGATCAGTACGAATACGATCAGGAACGCAATCAGCGCATAACTCATACCGGATCAGCCTCCCTTGCCACATCAATCGCTTCCTGGGTCTCGGATTTGTTTTCTTTGAGCATCTCCTCAATCTCCTCCGGCGTCGCAAGGCCCGCAAACACCCTGAAATCCTTGTACATGCCGCAGATCATGTACAGGAAGATCAGGATCATGAACGGGATGTAGGGCGCATAGACGATGTCAAGGCCGATGCGCAGCACGCTGGTCTTTTGCATCTTCATGAAGTTGATCATTTGGACGCTTGGGAAAAACGACCAGGCGAACGCGAACGCGATCAGACCGCTTCCCAAAAACGAGGTCAGCGCCTTGAGGCGCACGCCCAACTTGTCGTAGAGCAGCGTAAACACCACGTGCGCGCGGCAACGCTGGGCATAGCACGCGCCCAGAACCACCATCCACAGGTAGCACGACACCGTAACCTCATACGCCCAGTCGAGCGGCTGGCGCAGCACGTAACGGCAGAAAATTTGCAATATGAACACCAAAAACATCAGGACGAAGCTCGCCACCGGAATGTAGAGCTCGATCATGTTCCGAAGCAGGCCCAGCACCTTTTTCACCACGGTCATTCCCCCTCTCAGAATCCTCCTTATCAAGAAGACATAAGTATAAATTTAGAATTTATAAAGAACATTTGACTTAAAAAAATGCGGGGCTGCCGGGCAGCCCCGCAAGATTTCAGCCGGTCTTAGCCCAGCGCCTTGACCTGCTCCAAGAGGTTCAGATCCCAACTGCTCGAGAAATCGTCGGCCAGGTAGTAGGCCAGCACGTGCTCTGCGAACGCGTCGAGGTCGGCGTAGTAGATCGAGAGGCCTTTTTCCTTGAAGAACTCGACGAGGGACGCTTCGCGCGCGAGGTTGGTCTCATCGCAGAATTTACGGCCCGCTTCCACGCCCTTGACGACGATGTCCTTCTGCGCGTCGGTCAGGCTGTTCCACTTGTCCACGTTGATGCAAGGCCACACCGAATCGACCAGATGGTTGGTGATGGTGATCGACTTTTGCACTTCGTAGAACTTGGCGCTCTCGACGGTGGGCAGCGGATTGTCCTGGCCGTCGACGACGCCGGTTTGCAGCGCGAGGTACAGCTCGGAGAAGGAGATGGGGGTGGGGTTGGCGCCGATCGCGCGGCCCAGCAACAGCCACGCTTCGGAGTTGGGCATGCGCAGGTTGATGCCGTTCAGGTCCGCCGGGGTCTTGATTTCCTTGTCCGCCGTCAGGGAAATCTGACGGGAACCCAGGTAGTACGCGGCCAGCGGCAGCACGTTTTGCTCCTCGCCAACCTTGGCGAACGCTTCCTTGCCGATTTCGCCGTTGAGCACTGTGGTCATGTGGTCATAGGACTTGAACACGTAGCCGGCCGAGAACATGCCCAGCCAGGGGGAGTTGGTGGTCAGCCACGAGGCCGAGACCAGCGACATGTCGGCGTCGCCGCCCGCGACCGCGACAACTTCTTCTTCCTGGGTAAAGAGCACCGCGTCGGTATAGACTTCAACCTCGATGTTGCCGCCGGACAGTTCCTCTACGGTCTTTTCGAACTCCAGCATCGCCTTGGCATGGGTGTCGGTGGAGACAGCCGTCAGGGATACGATCAGCTTCACAGGGGCGCCCAGGTCCTGCGCCTGAGAAACGCCGACCACGCCCAAGACCAGCACCAGCGCAAGAACCAAACTCACCAGTTTCTTCATCGGTCCATCCTCCTCTTTGTCGTCCCGCCCGTTGCCCACGGGCGTATTTCATGCGGGCCCATCCCCGCACGCTTTCCCTGTTCATACTGCTTGGCGTTGATGAGCGACTGGCCAAGGTGCGCCTTCATCGCCGCGTCCGAAGCCTTCACGTCCCGCGCGCTCAGCGCGTCCATGATGACCTGGTGGCGGACAATGGCATCCTCAATGCCGCCTTCGGTAAAAATGCCGCTTGAAATCACATCTTTAAAGACGATGGACATCGTCTCGACCAGCAGCACCAGCAGTTCATTGCGCGAAGCCTGCGCGATCATGTAGTGGAAGGCGAAATCGAGGTCGCGCCGCTCCTCCACCGATAAGTCTGGGTCCCTGAGCTTCATGAGCATGACTTCCATCTCTTGGAGTTCTTCGTCCGTCACATACTTCGCCGCGCGATGGATCGCCGCGCGCTCGAGGATCTCGCGCACATCGTAAATCGACGGGATGCCGATCTTGTCCATTCGGATGATCCGGGCCACCATGTCCGACAGGTTTTGCGCCTCGGGCCGCGTGATATAGGCCCCGCTCCCGGTCTTGGAATCGATGAGCCCGCGCTCCTTGAGCGTCTTGAGCGCCTCGCGGATAATCGTCCGGCTCACCTCGTAGCGCTCGGCCAACGCTTGTTCGCTGGGCAGGCGCGCGCCTTCGGGGTATTTTTCAATGATCTCCTGCTCAAGCAGGTCCGCGACCTGCTGTGACAGGCTCGCCCGATGCAGTTTTGCGTCCATGCTGTCCTCCGATGGTGCGCCGGGGCCGCACCAAGAAACCCAAGGTCCCTTGGCTTCTCCCCGTGCGCTCACGCGCGGGTTTTCATTTTTAGCGATTGCAGATGCTTTACCGTCGCCTTCGCGCCCGCCGAGATAAAGCTTACGTCGTCGCCGCAGCCGATGAAGCTGACGCCGCGCTTGATCCAGTCCTCAATTGTCGCCTTGTCATTCGGGCCAAGCGATACGCCGAAGGGCTTGTTGAGTTGCTTGCAGGTCTCGGCCACCTGATTAAGCAGCTTCACCACCTCGGGATGGCGCGTCTCGCCCAGATGCCCTACCGATGCCGACAGGTCGTTCGGACCCACGACGATCAGGTCCAGCCCGGGCGTCGCCAGGATTTCGGGCAGGTTCCCAACCGCGTCCACGTGCTCGATCTGGACGATCTTGAGCACTTGTCGGCTGGCATTGACCAAGTATTCAGCCAGATCCATCTGGCCGTAGCGGTTGGCGCGGCGCGGGCCGAAGCCGCGCACGCCCTTGGGCGGGTATTCGCATGCGGCGACGGCCGCCTTGGCCTCCCCCGCCGTGCACACCATCGGCAGGATGATGCCGTCCGGACCCATCTCCAGGATCGGCTTGACCAGCACCGGATCGTTCCACGCGACGCGCACGAGCGACGCCGTGCCCGAAGCGCTTGCCGCGATGATGTGGCTCAAAATGCACGCCTTGTCAAACGCGCCGTGCTCCGCGTCGATCCAGACGAATTCATAGCCGTGGTAGCCAAGCTGCTCGGTGATGGCGCTGTCGGTAAAGAACACGTGGCCGCCGATCACGAGATCGCGCGCGCGAAACCGGGCGCGCAGCGCCTCCGCCTTGCTCATTTGCATAGCCTCGCGTATACGTCGTTCATCGTTAGGTCCATCTGCCTGACTTCGTCCTTGAAGGTCTCGCTCAGGATGTCTTTCCGTACGCGGCAAAAGCCGGTCATCGGCAGCTTTTCAAGCTCGACCAGGTGATACTTCGCGTTGACCGGGTAGCACTGGCGCTCGATCAGGGACGCGAGCGTCAGCGCGCCCTGAACCAACTGCGCGTTCGGGTGGCGGATGTTGCGGGTCAGCCACACGTAAACCTCGGGATGAAAGTTCGCCATGATGCCCGAGTAGCCCGGCGCGCCGTCCCGCATCGACTCAAGCAGCGTGGTCGTGTTGGCGTTGTAAAGCTTGAGGTTCGTGCCCTGAATCGCGGCGAGCTTTTCTCTGATCTGAACCTTGTCGCAGCAGGTGTCCTTCAGAAAGTAGAAACGGCCGGTCGCGGCGGCTTCCTGGATGACCGGGACGGTCAGAAGGCGCTTGTAGGGCATGGGGCACTCATACATGCCGAGCTTGATTGTAGGGTCGATCTTTTCAAGCAGCGCGTGCATGCGACAAAGCAGCACATCGTCGCCTTCGTCTTCTTTTGCCAAGCGATTGGTCAGCAAAATGACCGCGTCCACGCCGGTCTTGTGCATCTCTTCGATGCTCTTGACCTGCCCGTCCAAATCGTACGCGGTAAAGCCCGAAGCCACCACCGGCACGCGGCCGGCCGCCTGCTCCACCGTGATGCGCGCGATTTTGATGCGCTCCTCGCAATCCATGTTGAAAATTTCGCTCGACTGGCACGACGCGAACAGTCCGTCCACGCCCATTTCAATGTACCAATCGACCAGCGCGCGCAGCCCCTTTTCGTCGATCGCGCCGTCCTCTGTAAATGGCGTCAGCATGACCGGCCATACGCCGCCCGGATAGTTGTTCATGGCGCACACGCTCCTTCTCATTCTATTGCATTGTAATCTGTATGACAATTATACACTTATACAGGCCTTCGCGCAATATCGAGATGCGCTAGATTTGCCAAAACCAAATTGGTTTATATGCACAAATATCGAACTTGCACAAGGGCGAAATGTCCATGCGGTGAAGAAATGACGCCGTGTCACCGGTTGAAAATACAAAAAAGGGAACAATACTACAAGAAAACGATTGACAAACGCGGTATGATGAGCGGACAATGACATGGGAGGCGGATTATGGAGCATTTGGTTGACGAAGCGCTCTCATTTGGCTTCTCGCACGCCGCGATGCTTGACTCGGCCACGCTTGTCCTCAGGACGGAAGTGCGCGACATGTGCGCGGCCAACCGCTGCCATCTCTACGGGAAAAGCTGGATGTGCCCGCCCGCGCTGGGTTCACTTGAAGAAAGCGCGAAGGCGATATCGGGTTATCGGCGCGGCCTGATCGTCCAGACCACGGGCGAGCTTGAGGACGATTTTGACTACGAGACCATGCGGGACACCGGCTCTAAGCAAAAAGAGAGAATCCAGGCTTTTCGGCGCGTGCTTGAGGCGCGGTATCCGAACCTCCTGGCGATGACATGCGGCGGATGCGAACTGTGCGACAGCTGCACCTATCCGGATGCGCCCTGCCGCCATCCCGAAGACGCGCTGTCCTCGATGGAAGCGTTCGGGCTCGTCGTGTCGGACGTTTGCCGGGACAACGGGATTGCCTACTACTACGGGCCCAAGACCATCACATACACCGGCTGCTATTTGTTTTAAATAAATTCATTTGGGAGGGCGATACGATTATGGAAGCAATCTTGACCCAAATCAGCGAGAACCTGCAAATCGGCAAAGCCAAGGTGGTGGCGGAGCTCGTGCGCCAGGCGATCGAGGCGGGCATCAAGCCCCAGACCATTCTGGACGACGGGCTGCTCCACGGCATGAACGTGATCGGCGGCAAGTTCAAGGCCAACGAAGTGTTCGTGCCCGAGGTGTTGGTGGCGGCGCGCGCCATGAACAAGGGCACCGAAGTGCTCAAGCCCCTGCTGGTGGCGGCGGGCGTCGAAGCCAAGGGCGTCGCGGTGATCGGAACCGTCAAGGGCGACCTGCACGACATCGGCAAGAACCTGGTCAAGCTGATGCTCGAAGGCAAGGGCATTGAGGCGGTGGATTTGGGCGTTGACGTATCGCCGGAGAAGTTCGTGGAATCGGCGCGCGAACATGGCGCGCAGCTGATCTGCTGTTCGGCGCTGCTCACCACCACCATGGGTGAGATGAAAAACGTGGTCGAGATGGTGAAGACGAGCGACCTCAAGGACAAGGTCACCGTCATGATCGGCGGCGCGCCGGTGACGCAGGCGTTCTGCGACCAGATCGGCGCGGACTGCTACACGGCGGACGCGGCCTCGGCGGCTGAGGCGGCTTTGTCGTTTATTGCATAACGAAGAGGCGGGCGGCATCCAAGTGACAAAAAAGCGCGGCGAATGTGCCGCGCTTTTTCCATAATTTATACCTCAGGCTCCGCGCTCTCCCACGTGCGGTATTGTTCGATCCCCGCAATCGCGCGCTCGACCAGCTGATCGCCCTCAAGCTTTTCCTCCGCCTTGGCCAACAGGTCGAGCTTGGGCTTGGTGGCCGGATGGCGCGGCGTGAACACGGTGCAGCAATCTTCATACGGCAAGATCGAGGTCTCATACGTCCCGATGCGCTTGGCAATCTCGGTGATTTCCAGCTTGTCTAGGCCGATCAGGGGCCTGAACACCGGAAGACGGGCCACTTCGTTTGTCGCCATCAGCGCTTCCATGGTCTGGCTGGCGACCTGGCCCAGGCTCTCGCCGGTCACCAGCGCCTGGCACTTGCGCTCCCGCGCGACGCGCTCGGCGATGCGCATCATGTACCGCCTCATCAGCACTGTGCCCAGTTCGTCCGGGCACTTCTCGTGAATTTCCATCTGAATCTCGGTGAAGGGGACCACGTGAACCAGCATCCCCGCGCCGTATTCGCCCATGATGCGCGCAAGTTCAAAGACCTTTTGCTTGGCGCGCTCGCTGGTGTAGGGGAAGGAAAAAAAGTGTACCGCCTCAAGGGACACGCCCCGGCGCATGATCTGATACCCGGCAACCGGGCTGTCGATGCCGCCGGAAAGGAGCGCCATGGCCTTGCCGCCGGTGCCCATGGGCATGCCGCCCACGGCGGGAAGCTCCGCGACGCACAGGTAGGCGTGATCGCGTATCTCCACGTGCAGCTTGTGCTTTGGGCTGTGCACATCGACGTGAAGCGCGCCGTTTGCGTCAAGCACCCGCCCGCCGATCTCGCGTTCGATCATCATGGAGTCCAGGGGAAAGCGCTTGTCGCTCCTGCGCGCGAGCACCTTGAAGGAACCGGACAAGGGCTTCATCATTTGAACCGACTGAGCGGCAATCGCCTCAAAGTCCTTCTCCATTTCAAAGGCGGGGCTGACCGAATGCACGCCGAACACGCGCCGTACGCGCTCGGCGCAGGCGTCCATATCGGGCACATCGCTCACATAGATGCGCGAATCGCTCATCCACACGCGCCCGCCCATGGGCGCGACCGCGCGCTTGACGTTGTCCACCAGCTTCTTCAAAAAATACGGGCGGTTCAGCCCCTTCAAGTGAACTTCCCCGAACCGAATGAGCAGCACTTGGCGCATGATTATTTCCTCCTGAACCGCGAAAGCGACGCGTGCAGGCCGCCCGCCATCTCAATCGCGTAGTCAATTTCTTCCATGGTTGTCCCGGGACAAAGGCTGAACCTGAGCGCGCATTCGGCCGTGTCCGGGGCAATGCCCATCTCAAGCAATACCGGGCTCACCTTGCGCTTCCGGCTTGAGCAGGCCGAGCCGGTCGAGACATACACGCCCTTTTCCTCGAGCGCGTGCAGCATCACCTCGCCGCCAACGCCCATGAGGCTTACGTTCAGGATGTGCGGCGCGCCGCGCTCCACGTCCGGGCCGTTTAGCGTAAGGGCCGGGATGCGCGCCTTGAGCCCCTCGTAAAGGCGGATCTTTTTCTCCATGAGACACCCGAAGGCGTCCTTGGGCATGTGCTCAACCGCTGCCGTCAGGCCCGCGATGCCCGGCGTGTTCTCGGTGCCCGAGCGCAGCGCCTGTTCCTGCCCGCCGCCCACGATGAGGGGTTTTAAGCGAACGCCCTCACGCGTCCAAAGCGCGCCCGTGCCCTTGGGTCCGCTGATCTTGTGCGCGCTGAGCGTATACATATCGATCAGGCGAGCGTCAAACATAACGCGCAGAAAACCCTGCACGCCGTCTACGTGAATCAGCGCGCGCGGCGCTTTTTCGCGGATCAGAGCGCTCAGGCGCGCGGCATCCAGGATTGCGCCGGTTTCGTTGTTGACCTGCATGGCGCTGACGAGCGCGGGCGGGTCGCGAAGCGCTTCCTCAAGCGCGGCGTAATCGAGTTCGCCCTGCCGGTTCACGCCGATGACCGTCACGCGGTGGCCCATCCCGCGAAGCGCGTCATAGGCCGCGAGCACCGAAGGATGCTCGACCGCCGTCACGATCACGTGCAAAGGGCCGTAGATCGCCTGCGCCGCGCCAAGGATCGCGAGGTTGTTGGCTTCGGTTCCGCCGGATGTGAAGGTCACGCGCCCGGCGGGGGCGTTAAGCGCCTTTTGAATCTTCGCGCGGCAGGCGTCCATCGCCTTTTCTGAGGCAATCGCGGGCGCGTAAAGAGAGGAGGGGTTGAAATACCCTCCCCGCATACATTCGCTCATGGCCGCAATCACGTGTTCGCCGGGCCGTGTGGTCGCGCTGTTGTCGAGGTACGCGATCATGCCTGCCACACCCCGAAATTCATGTAGCCCGCCTTCTTCGTCAGCTCCATCATCTCATCGGACAGCTCGATCACACAGATGTGTTTGACGCCCGCCTTGGTAAAAAAGTAATAGTAGAGCTTGGCGTCTCGGTTTAAAAACCAATTGTGTTTTTTGACGTCGGGCATGGAGATGTAGCGCTGAAACGCGGGGCCCGCGACCGCGCCCGCGGCGGTCACATCCTTCATGTTGAGCGAAGTGAGGTAGCGCCGCTTCTGGTTGTTGAGCACCTTCGCGACATCGAGTATCCCGTTGGTGAAGGTGTATTCGTATTCGCTCTTGAGCTCATCCTTGTAGCGCCAGATGAGAAAGGCGCCGCCGCCCGTCACGAGCAACAAGAGGATGGGCATGAGGGAAAACGATCCTGAAAAAATCATGGAAACCGCGCCTTGCAGGCTGATCAGCGCGAGAAGCGCCAGCACGATCATCATGGCAAAACCAAACAAGTACGCCGCGTCGTACATCGTCCGGTTGCGGCGAACCGCCACTTCTTCTTTAAAATTATCCATTTGCGCCCTCCCGCATCGTTTGGTTTTTTACATTATAACATATCGCGGCGAGATGTCGAGGCGCAATTTTGGCAATTCACCGTTCTCTTGTGTGAATTTCCGGCAAAGCGGCGCCCTTTCGGCAGGATTTTCTGTACGGGCGATGGAATAGTATACAGGTTCAGAATGCATCAAAGAAGCTACGGAAGGGAGGCGCACCGCCATGAAATGTCCATCTTGCCAAGCGGAAAACAAAAAAGGGAGCAAGACCTGCCGCCAGTGCGGCGCGCGCCTTCCCGCAAAGCGCGGACCCCGCACGCCCGCGATGGCGCTTGCGCACGGCGTGATGTGGGCGTTTTTTGCCATCGTAACGGTGGTGGTGTTTGGTTTCCTGTTCTACCGCGTGTATTTCTGGATCGACGCTTGGCGCATGGGCTCCTACTACGAACGCGATGGGCGCATCGCGCCGGACGTTGAGCAAATCGAACTTGACAGCGGCCTGGTCGGCCACGCGATCACCTTCTACGGAAACGACGGTGACCAGGTGTTTATCAAGGAACTGCGCCAGTCCTACGAAATCGTGGGGCACCTCGCGCGCATTGAGCTTCCCGACAGCCACTGGTTCCCCGCCAAGCCTGACGACACCGAACAGGCGGTCGTCACGCTCACGCCCATCCTTTTTACCGAAGGCGGCGACCAGCGGGAACTGCCGCCGCTTGAGCTGACCATCGATACGCCCGAATCGCCCCTGAGGCTGGTCAACCCATCCAAGGAGCTGGTGACCGTCAACACATCGATCTTTCCGCTTGAGATCTCGGTTGTGCCCGGATCGACCGTGCTGATCAACGGCGAGGACCAGACCGACATGGTCAACTACCTGGGGCTGCTTACGCGCAACGTGGCGGTCTACCCGGTCGGGGACAACATCATCTCGCTCTTGGTCTCAACCCCCAGCCACAAGGAGACGCGCCTTGACCTCAACCTATACCGGCCGTATCAGGAGATCAACCTTGAGCCGAGTTTGACGCTTGACAAGGCGAGCAACCTTGCGAACATGACGATCACCGGCACCATGGACCCCGACGCGATTCTGTCGGTTGACACGCCGTATGTCGAAGATTCGATCAAGGTGGACCCCAACGGCAGCTTCAAGTTCATCGCGAAGCTCGAGACCGTGGGCGACAACACGGTGACCTTCCGCGCCACGAAGGCGGGCAAGCAGGACTCGGTGGTATCGGTGAACGTTTATTATGTGCCCTCGCTTGACGCATACTCAAGGAAGGCATGGAAGATGGATTATAAGGAACTGAGCCTGTACTACGACACATGGGTTGGCCGCGTGTTCCTGTGCGACGGCGTGGTAACCGAGATATCGGTTGACGGCGAGGAGCAAACGGTGATCATGGACGTGAACCTGACGGGCGAGGGCGAGCCGCAGTACGTGGTCCTGACCAACCATTCCTCGGTTGGGACGCCGGAGATCGGGACAAGGTACAAGGCGTACGCGGACGTGACGGGGAACCAGTTCTATAACAGCAAGCACTGCCCGAAGCTCGCGTGCCGGTACATGGTCAAGCAGACGTAACGCACCCGCGCGTGAGCGCTTATGGGCGTGTAGAGGGCAAAGTCCTCTGGCTGCCGGAGGCCGTGCTTCCCCGCATCAAAAAAGTTGGCTTTTCCTTTTGGAATCGCCAACTTTTTTGGGCTTCTTTTTTTCATGGGGCTGTTCCAAACATGGGCAACAGCCCCGTTGCTGCGAATAATTTCCCCGATGGCGCTACGGAAGGTAAGAGGGGATTACGTCGCCAAAGTGCTTGCCCGCGCCCAGGCACCAGATCAGGTAATGGGCGTAGGAGCCGTTTACGTTTCCGACGATCTCGCCCGCGGCGAAGAGCCCCGGCACCGCCTCTTCGTTGATATCCAGCACTTCAAGGTTGTCGGTGACGTTCACGCCGCCCAGCGATGTCGCGAAGCGCGGGATGGTCTGCATGATGTAGTACGGGCCCGCGCCGAACGCCTGAATCCCGGTGCGCTCAAAGGCGTCTGCGCCCTGGGCCACGCCCGCGTTGAATTCATCGCGGGTTTTGAGAACCGCTTGAGCGTCAAGGCCCAGCGCCTCGGCGGCGCCTTCAAGGGTTTCATTCTTGACCAGCTTGGTCACGCCCGAACCGTTCTGGGCAATGAAGCCATCCAGTTGTTCCTGCGTGAAAGCGTTGTACTTCATCAGGATGCCCGCGAACATATCGTAGGAGGACTGATCCATCACGATATAGAGGCGGCCGTCGGAAGACTGGTGCATGGATGCCAGCGCGATATCCAGTTCGTCGCCGCCCTCGTTGACCACGCGCACGCCTTCCTTGTTGACCGCGAACGCGCCGGTTTGCGTGAACAGCGCCGCTACCGCCCAGTGGATGTGGATGCCGTAGCCGGGCTTGGTCTCAACGCCGAAGTGCTTGATGGCCACCTTGTCCATGTTGAACAGCGGGATGCCCAGTTCCTTCGCCATGATGTGCCCGTCGCCGGTGGGGCACACCGGGCCGTAGTAGATCACGTTGCCGACGGAGGACGGGATCAGGTCGGGGTTGTTGCCGTAGCCGCCGGTGGCCAGCAGCACGTTCTGAGCCTTGACCGTCAGCGCCTGCCCGCCGCTTCCGGTGCCCGTAACGCCCGCCACGCGGCCGTCTTCCACGATCAGGTGCTCCGCACGGGTTTCGAGCATCACCGGGATGCCCGCTTCCTGAACCTTTTCGTAAAGCGTGTTGATCACGCCCGCCGCGCGGCCCACACTTGAGATGTGCACCGTGGGCTCGTCATCCGCAACCTCATAGGTCAGTTCCACGCCCGCGTCCTTTTGAAGCCACTCAACGGTCGGGGTGGACAGGCGCGCCGCCAGCATGGTCAGCCGGGCGTTGTTGGTGAATTTGCCGGTGCGGCACCAGTAGAGAAACAGTTCCTCAAGGTTGCGTTCGGTCACCTTGGGGTCTTCGTCCACGCGGTAGGCCTGCATGCCGCCGCCCGCCGTGGATGTCGAGCCGCCGACCGCGGGCATCTTTTCAAGCACGACGATGTTCTTGACGCCGTTCTGGTGGGCGGACAGCGCCGCGGCCAGGCCGGACGCGCCCGCGCCCACGATCAGGACGTCGGTCTCCAGGATCTGGGCCTGCGCTGCCAAGGTCCCGGCGTTCGCCGGTTCGGCAAAGATCATCTCGTCGGTCGCGCCCGCCATGCGCAGGGCTTCTTCCGCCGCCGCGAGGATGGCGCCTGATGTGATGGTCGCGCCCGCCACCGCGTCCAGTTTCAGGCTTTGCGCCGCCGCGATCGCGCCGGGCAGCTTGTCGATGGCCGTGGTGCCGACGCCTTCGGTTTCGCCATGGCTGAGCACTTCAACCGCCGTGATGGCGTCGCCCGCTACGGTAACGGCCACCTCCACATCCCCGCCAAAGCCGGGGGCTTTCGCGGTGTAGGTTCCTTCACTGAGTCCAACGGCTGCCGCGAAAACCGGGGTGGTCGAAAGCACCATGATCAGGGCAAGGACGAAAGACAGCAGGGAACGTCGCTTCAGGGTTGGCATGGGGGTCCTCCTTTGTGCCGCTAAGGCTTGTGATGGGGCAGCCAGGCTTCCGTGGATTCGATACAAATGTATCATTTTAACCGCTTGTTGTCAACCCATTCATAATTTCCGCGCGCCGCTTCTTTGAACCCCTCGCGGAACCTATACGAAGGGCCCGCTGCTTGTACTAGGTAAGCGCTGATTAATTCGGTTGCGAGATGGGTTTTGATTTTTCGTCCAGGCGCGCTTGCAGAAACCGAAGGCGTAGCAGCGCTACGTCGAGTGTTTCTGCAGGCGCGCATGGGCGAAAAAGCAGAATCTAGATCGTGATCGAATTGATCAGTGCTTACCTAGGGCATCCCGCTTGGCATCGCAAACACCCCACTTGTCGATGGTACATGATACCGTCTAACAAATGGGGTGTTGTTCAATCAGCGCGGTCTTCCTTCTTGTTTGTCGCGGCTTAATCCGAGTTTCGAATCGCGGCGAGAGAACTGAGTTGCATGGCCCTTTGCGCCGGGTAAAGCCCCGAAAGAATCGAGACGCCTACGACGCCCGCCCAGGTGCCCAGGGAAAGGGAGAGCGGGATCACGGAGGTGCTGCTGCCGTCTGTGAACATGGAGGCGCTTGACATGACGGAGGCTACCATGGCCTGCATCCAATCGACATGATTGAGCGCGTAACTCAGCGCGTAGGACAGCGCGAGCCCGAGCAGCCCGCCGAACACGCCGATGTAGGCGGCCTCCGACAGGAACATCATGCGGATGTTGTTCAGCCTGCAGCCCAAGACCTTCATCACGCCGATCTCGCGCGTACGCTCGTAGATCGACATCATCATGGTGTTGGCGATCGAGAGCGCCGCGACGAACATCGATACCGCGCCGATGAAGCCCAGGAAGCCCTGCACCGTCGCGATCTGATCCTGCATGGACTTGACCCACATGAGCGGGTTGTCGGCCTGCACGCCCATCTCGGTCAGGGCCTTGACCACGTCTTCCACATCGTCCACCGATTTCGCCAGCAGGTATACCTGCTCGTAGGTCTTGAAGTCCGGCAGGTTCATCTCCTTGAACAGCGCCTTGTTGTCGCGCTGGAGCTTCTTGAGGTAGCTCATGTTGACGATGGTGTAATAGCCAAAGGTGTTGAAGTTGGGGTCCTGAATGTCGGCCTTCATGGTGCCGACCATCTTGGCCTTGTATTCCTTGGTGTTAACCGTCGGGTCGCCGTTGGCGTCGAGGTTGTCGTAGTCCTCCCAGCGAAGCAGCAAGGTATAGGGCGCGTGCAGCCAATTGACGTTGGTTGGAAGCGGCAGATCCTTGCCGCTGTAGAGGTACTCCCACAGATCGACGTACGCTTCCGAGTCGCTCTTTTTGGGGTCCTTGAACTCCATCATGGTCATTTCCGACATGATGAACTCCATCTTGTCCATTGAGGCCGAAAAAGAACGGCCTTCCTTGAGCTTGACGAACTTGGCGAAATCGGCGGGCGTCACCGCGACGAGCGGCGCGGAGCATTCAAGCTTGCCGGTCTGAAGCACAAACTCGAGCCCGCCCCAGATGTAGGTGACCGGCATGACCGCGTCCACGCCCGCGACTTTGCGCAGGCGCGAGACCACCTGGTCGGTGATCTTGGTGATGCGGTTGACGCCCGTGTCGGTGGAGGAGCCACGGCTCCAATGGGGATAAACCGTGATCTGGCGCAGGTTCGTCTGACTCTCGAGCTGCTGCATTTGCGTGGCCTGCGCGCCGTAGCCCAGCGATATGGTGACCACAATCGCCATGGTGCCGATCACGACGCCCAGCATCGTCAGCGCCGAACGGAGCTTGCGCCTTCTTAAGTTGTTGAGCGACCAGCCCAATATATCAATCCATTTCATCGTCTTCAAGTTCGCGCATGCGCCTCTTGCGCGCGCTCACGCCCAGCATTGCAATCAGCAGGACAATCAGCGCGCCCGCGCCCGCGTAAATCTGCCACGGCAGCATCGCCATGATCGCCATTGCCGACGGCTTTTCCGGTTCGATTGGCTCGTTTCCCCACTCGCTGGTGTCCATGTTGTCGTATTCCATGCTGTCCACCGGGGTCACGCTAAAGGTCAGGGGCTTTTTAAGCTCGGTTGGCTTGCCGTCAACCGTTTCGTAGGTCACGACCAGGTCGGCCTTGTATTCGCCCTCGAGCAGCGGCACCATAGATAGTTCGGCCACCTTGCTCGCGCCCGGGTCCATGTTGCCGATGTAGTAGCTGGTGCCCGCCGATACGTTTTCCTTGTTCTCGGGCACCGCCGTGACCTTGACGTTGTACGCCATGGTCTTGCCCATGTTGAAAACGCCCATCGATACTTCATAGGTGTCGCCCGCCAGCACTTCACCGGTCGGCAGCGTCGGATCGTCAAGCTCAATGCGCTGGACCTGCTTGACGTTGATCAGCGCCGAGAGCGTCGCGGTTTGCGCGTTGAGTTTCTTGTCCTCAAAGTCAATCGCCACATCGAGCTTGACCGAGCTGTTCTCAAGGTCGGGCTTGGCCGTCACCTTGAGCCTTTGTTCCTGGATCGCGCCCGCGTCGATGCGGTCGATGTATTCGATGTTGGTACCGGAAACCGGGCGCAAGGCGTCCTCTTCGCTGGTGTAGCTCAATTGGAGGTTTTGCAGGTACATGTCCTCCGATGTGTTCCTGAGCGTCAGCACCACGTCAAAGGTCTCGCCCGCCGACGGGTCGCTGGGCTCGGTTCTGACGCCTTCGAGGATCAGGCGCGCCACCGGCAATTGCTTGCTCGATCCGCCGCCACCGCCGCCGCCACCGCCGCCCGACGACATCTTGGAAACCTTGACCGGGACCAGGAGCGTCAGCGTCTCCGCCTTTGGATAAAGGGCGCGAATGTTCTTGGCGCCGGTCGGGGTCATTTGCAGGTAGTACGTGGCCTTGTCCACCGAGCTCCCAACGGTATAGGTGCCAAAATCAAATATGTAACCGCCGCCCTCAACCTGAACGAGGCTGCTCGCGCCGATCACGCCGCCATCCTTGGTAAAGATTTTGACTTCCTTGGCCTTCTTCGCGCCCAACGCCTTGCCCTTTAGCTCAAACACCATGCCGCTTGAAATATCCGCCGCTACGGCTGAGATGCATTCGGCGTAATCCGAAAGCGAACTTGGCACGCTGCCGGCCAGTATTTCATCGATGCCCGCGGTCACCAGACTGTTCACACGGCTGAAGTAGCCTTCGCCCAGGTTGTAGCAATTGAGCACGAGCGCGGAAATGGCTTCCGGCACGCCGACCGCGACGTCGCCCGCCTTGCCGACGTACTGCGTCACGCCTTCGGAAGCCGGGATCGATATAAAAATGTCCTTGGGTTCGGGCGTGGGCGAAGGCACGGGCGTGGGCGTGGGCAACTGGGCGATCAGGTCGCTTGTCTTGAAGTAGCCGGTTCTGTCGTTATAAACGGCCTGGGTCCAGCTCTTGCCCTTCTCGATCACGCCGACCTCGCTGTATTGAGGCACCTTGACCGCACCCTTGGTGGCCGCCTTCTTGGCTTTATAAAGGTAGGTTTTCTTCTTGGTGTACATGGTCTCGGTGACGGTCGGGGTCTCGGAGTTTTCGCTCGCCTCGCTGATCTCGATCACTTCGACCGATTGCGCCTGTTCCGGCTCGGCAAGGACGCCAGAGGGAAGCGCGCCCAGCGTAATGAGGACGGTCAGCAGGCATAAGAAAACCTTTTTCATACGTTCAGGAACCTCCGAGTATAGATTATATTGCCGGATGCGCGCCGTAACTTTCCATGATTTCATCGTCGCTCAGTTCCACCACCGTGCCGTCCTCAAGCGTCTTGACGAGCAAAATCGGGCTCGGGTTTTGGTTGAACTCGTTCGACAGCACCTTTCCGTCCAGGAGCTTGATCACCCGGTCGGCATACTGCGCCATTTCAGGATCATGCGTGACCATGATGAGCGTGGTACCGCGCTCGCGGCAGATTTCGCGGATCAGGCGCAGCACTTCGCGCGAAGTCTTGAGGTCAAGGTTGCCCGTCGGCTCGTCCGCAAAAAGGATCTTGGGCTTGGTGACCAGCGCCCGCGCAATGCCCACGCGCTGCTGCTGTCCGCCCGACATCTGGGTGGGCATGTGGTACATGTGGCTTTTCAGGCCCACGGCATCGAGCACCTTCTTCGCCTGCTTCTGGCGCGATGTCTTGTTCACGCCCTTGTACATCAGCGGCATGGCCACGTTGTCAAGCGCCGTATGCATGGCGAAGAGGTTGAAAGACTGGAACACGAACCCCACGTTGCTCAGGCGGAAATCCACCAGATCGCTCTCGCTCAGGCGTTCGATCTGCTTGCCCGCGACGCGGATGCGCCCCTTGGACGGCCTTTCAAGCCCCGCGATCATGTTGAGCATCGTGCTCTTGCCCGAGCCCGAGCGTCCGATGATCAGGCAGAACTCGCCCGGATAGATGCCAAGGGACACCGAATCGAGCGCCTTGAGCTTTGTCGAGCCGATGGTGTATACCTTGCTGACATCGCCCAGCGCGATGATCGGCTCCCTTTCTTCGGGCACGAAACTTCCTCCCGCCTCATATGTTCTTGATGACATATAAAAAAGTATACCACAGTTTCGGGCTTATGCCAATTGTTTGACGCCTCCATGCAATAATTGGTTGCAGGGTCAGCTTGACTTGGGGCGTATCCATTCGCGCCTGAGCAGCCCCATCACCAGCATGTCCTCGTACTTGCCGCCCTGGTAGATCTCTTCCCTGAGCCGCCCTTCATGCCTGAGGCCCAGCTTTTCGTACAGGCGGATCGCGCGCGCGTTGCCTTCGTGGACCTTGAGGCAGACGCGGTTGAGGTTCATCTCGTCAAACGCGAAGCTGATCAGCATCTGCCCGGCCTCCAAGCCGTAACCCTTTCCGATGTGTTCCTTTTTGAGCACAAACGCAAGCTCGGCCTTGCGCGCGACGTTGTCCACCATCATGAGGTTACACTGGCCGAGGTAGTTGAGCGTGCCCTTGTGCGCGATGACGAAGTTCGCGCCCGCGCCGCCCTGAAGCAAATTTTGCAGGTATTCCTCTGTCTGCTCCCAGGTATTGGGTTTCATGAACGCGCCGCCCAACCACCGGGTGATCTCCCGGTCCGCAACCCAGCTTCGGATGTCATCGATATCCTCGCTCCGAAACTCGCGCAGCGTCACGCGCTCGCCGACGATCCTGCCCACATGGATTCCTTCCCTCTTTTAAAACTGGTTTCGCGGGTCCTGGCTCTTGCGCTTCTTGCCGCTGTCGTCGAGGTATTCGATTTCAAGGCGCTCAAAATTGACCGCTTCCACGAAGTGGTCGGGCAAGAACGCCGTGCGGCGAAAGTCACCCCATTCCCGGTCGTGCTTGTTGAGCCACATGGGGATGGGCAGGTCAAGCGTTTTAAGCGCTTCTTCAAGCGAAGCTTTTTCCTCACCCCATCTGCAGGGCACGGCTTCCTGCTGGTCGATCTTTTGGCGCCGAATCACGCGCACCCACAGTCTGGACATGCTGTATCTCCTTTTTGCATTGTTTAAGCATTATAGCATTTGCGCCCGCGCGCGTCAAAATTTTTCAAGGTTACGTGTTTGAATCGCTGCGTATCCGTTTATATATAGGCCATCCGGGAGCCGGACAGGCAATATTGAATTTATTGGGAGGATATCGATATGAAGTGGGTTTGCGCGATTTGCGGGTATGTACATGAAGGGGAGCAGCCGCCGGAGTTTTGCCCGGTGTGCAAGGCGCCCGCGAGCAAGTTTAACAAGATGGCGACTGAGCGCGTATGGGCGGCGGAGCACGTCGTCGGCATCGCGAAGGGCCTGGACGAGCGCGTTGTGGAGGGCCTCAAGCAGAACTTCTCCGGCGAGTGCACCGAAGTTGGCATGTACCTCGCGATGAGCCGCGTGGCCGACCGCGAAGGGTATCCCGAAGTTGCCGAAGCCTACAAGCGCATTGCGTTTGAAGAGGCGGAGCATGCGGCAAAGTTTGCGGAACTCCTGGGCGAAGTGGTGACCGATTCCACCAAGAAGAACCTTGAGCTGCGCACGGACGCCGAGTTCGGCGCGACGGCGGGCAAGATGGACATCGCCAAGCTCGCCAAGGAACTGGGCTATGACGCGGTGCACGACACCGTCCACGAGATGGCCAAGGATGAAGCCCGCCACGGCAAGGCGTTTGAAGGCCTGCTCAAACGGTACTTCTAATTCAGAAAAAAGCCGGAGCCGCCG
>JAVBND010000115.1:0-7737 GCA_031551775.1 Eubacteriales bacterium
CCCCCCCGCAGGCCCGCACGGCCCCCCGCGCGAGCTCGGCCCGCCCGGGCCGGAACTTCCGCACGTCAGCCAGGGCGACATCGGCCCGTTGGGGCCGGAAGGCCCGCATGGCATCCAGGGCGAAATGGGCCCGACAGGGCCGGAAGGTCCACAAGGCATACAGGGCGAGGTAGGCCCGACAGGGCCCGCCGGTCCGCAGGGCGAAATCGGCCCGATGGGGCCGGAAGGTCCCCAGGGCATCCAGGGCGACCCCGGCCCGATGGGGCCGGAAGGTCCGCAAGGCATACAGGGCGAGGTAGGCCCGATCGGTCCCGCCGGTGCGGACTCATCCGGTTCGCTGATTCCCTATACCACAGGCTCACCTTTGGCCATCTATTTAGATGCCAACCAGCACCCCTACTCCGTTGGATTCGGTATGCACGGTGAATTGCCGCACCCGATCGTGGATGGCAAGATAGACGTCTCCACCGGCGGACTCTTGGCGGGGTTTCCTTTCTTCACGTCCCGTGACAGCGTAATCACCGACATGGGCGTATCCATGATGGCCACTGAGGACGTGGACTTGGGCACTGCTTCGGCAAACTTGTATATGCAGATGTTCTACAAATCCACAACGCCTCATTTCATCGCGATTCCCGACACCAAGGTGATTTTGACTCCCGCCTTGGCCGGCAATGTGCCCAAAGGCGCAATGTATGAGATGATGCTGAACAACCTGGACGTCCCGGTGGCGGCGGGAAGCAGGCTTATGCTCATCATTCACAAGGATATCACTCAAGAAGATGCCACAAAGAGCATCACAGCCATGATGAGCGCAAGCGTTAACATCAGAAGCATCTGATCAGGTGCGCAAGGTACGAGGCCAAATTGCCGAAAATCCTGCGGGATTTTCGGCAATTTGGACGGGCAGGGATTTTGAGTTGGGCGGGCGATAAAACCCGCCCTTTGCCAAACCCCATTTACCCTCGCGGCTCGCGCCCGTCGGCGTTGTTGGCGGGTTGGTTCCGGAAAGGCATATTCCGGTTGGCGATCCCATCAAAATTTACGCTACGCATACACAAATTGTGAAGACATTTTTTTTATGCAATTTAGCGCCGATCCGCGCGTACAATATATGGAACGGGATCATTTCTACGAGGTGTCAGGATGAAAAAGAGAATAAAAGAGGCAGAAAACAAGACGAGCAAGGACTATTGCGCGCAGATTCCCGCCGTCCGGAATGCCGACAAAAAAAAAGACAGCGCGTTGCTTTCCTCTGACTACTTTAAAAAGTTCTATGCCTTTGTTCTGGCAATTGGTCTCGTCTTTGCCTCCTTTGGCATCCTGTTTATCAACTATGCCGCGAGGCAAGGCGAGGCGGAGACCTCCCTGTTCATCCGGCGGGCCACCGAGCAGACGAAGTTTGCCGTCGAAGAACACATCAAGGAGGAATTTATCACGCTGTTGGGCGCGGCGACCATTGCGGAAAAGCAAAGCGATTTATCATTGGAAAATGATACGATGAGAGATGTCCTCGCGGTTTTCTTTCGATACAATACTTTTGAAAGCGTCGGATTCGCCGATCGCAACGGGACGGCTGTCTTGCTTGACCGATACGAAACAAGCCATCAAACCGATTTGTCCGGTGAAGATTTCATTCGCTACGCATTTAAAGGCCGCTCCTTCATGACCGAGGCGCGGCGGGTTGAGTTTGCCCGCAATGACGTCAATATTTACTCCATGCCCATTTACGCCGAAGACGCCCAAACCGTTCGAGGCGTGCTGTTCGCGGCGAATCCGGCGGACGAGCTGCGGGATATCGTCAACCACTCGCTTTATGCGGGCACCGGCATGGCGCATGTCATCGACAAGCACGGAAACTATGTCGTCGAATCGAGGAGCCCCCTCTCGCTGGGCATCGGAGACGATATTTTTGAGCTGCCCCAGCCAATGGACCAAGAAATACAGGAAAAAATCAGCCGGGATCTGAGCGCGGGCAAGAATGGCTACCTGGAAGTCAACATCGGCGGCGAAGGGCGGTATGTGGCATATGAACCGCTCAACGTCAACGAGTGGTTTGTGTTTTATACCGTGCCGGAGGAACTGGTTTCAGCGGGGCTAAAAGGGGTGACAAGCAGGGCGATTGCCATGATTGAGGCAGCCATGGTTTTTTTCCTGCTCCTGATCATGATCGTTCACGCTCTGTATAATAAAAACCGCAGGGCGCTTGAGACGCTTGCCTTTGTGGATTCTCTGACGGGTCAGCGCAACTACAGGAAGTTTCTTTCCGACGCCGCCGAAAAACTGGATGCGGGAGGCGCGCAGTACGCGGTCTGCTACTGCGACATCAAGGGCTTCAAATACATCAACGACCTGTTCGGGCGCGATGTGGGCGACCGCTTGTTGCAGTTCTGGTCGGATTATTTCTGCGATATCATGTTGGATGACGAATTGTCCGGGCGCGTCGGCGGGGATGTATTTGTCTACCTCCTACTATACAAAAACAAACAGGAAATCGCCGCGCGCTTTGAAAGCACGGCGCAGCGGCTGGCGGTATTCCCTGAAACCCTCTCTTACGGCTACCGGGTGGAGCTGTACTGCGGCGTTTTCATCGCCGACGAAAACGACGCCGGACTGTCAATCAACGATCGAATTGACCACGCCAATATGGCGCTTAAAACGGTTAAGGACGATCGCGGCGCAAGTCACCTTGGCTTTTATTCGACCGAGATGCGCGAACAGAAGCTGTGGGAAGCGGAAGTGATGTCCAAGATGGAAACCGCCTTGGAAAACGGCGAATTCCAGCTGTATTTCCAGCCGAAGGTCGATATACAAAACGGCGACAGCGTCACCGGCGCTGAAGCGCTTGTCCGGTGGACGTCGCCGGATCACGGTCTCGTCCCGCCAAGCCGTTTTATTGGAATCTTTGAAAAAAACGGGTTTATCACCAGGTTCGACCGGTACCTTTTTGAAAAGGTCTGTCGGTTTTATCAAGAGAATTTTTCCGCGGATGATTTGCCCGCGCTTGTATTATCGGTAAATGTTTCAAGGCTCGAGTTGCAGCAGGCGGATTTCATCCGCCAGTATTCCCAAATCAAGGAGAAGTACGGAATACCCGATGAGCAAATCGAGCTGGAATTCACGGAAAGTCTGGTGTTCAACAATCAGTTTCTGTTTCAGTCGGTCGTTTCGGATTGCAAACGCCATGGCTTTTCATGCTCCCTCGATGATTTCGGTTCGGGCTATTCCTCTCTCAACATCTTAAAATCCATACCGGTGGATGTACTGAAGCTGGACCGGCTGTTCTTTGAGTATGAAGACAATGCCGAGCGAGGGCGCAAGCTTGTCAAAAGCATCCTGTCCATGGCGAAGGCGCTAAACATGAAGACGGTCGCGGAGGGGATAGAACAGCCGGAGCAGGTGGCTCAACTGCGCGAAATGGGCTGTGATGCCGTTCAGGGATATGTGTTCGCCAAGCCTATGCCGCAGGAAGAATTTGTGCGCTATTTGAAAAACCGCTGATTGATTCGCTCCGCGCTGCGCCCCAGCCCCTAATCCTTATTAAATTTATCAGAATTCGTTTTGCCCGCTTGACGTGCGGGTATCATAGTGGTACAATGACGCCGGATGTAAAACCGAGTAATTTAATCGGAATTGGAGGCGAGCGGGTGAAGCTATCGACGAAAGGCCGTTACGGCATACATGCGATGTACGACCTGGCTGAGCAGGGGTTGGACGCGCCGCAGCCGCTCAAGGCCATCGCCGACCGGCAGGGCATTCCCGAGGCGTACCTGGAACAGCTGATGGCGGTACTGCGCCGCGCCGGGCTGGTCAAGGGGGTCCGGGGCGCGCAGGGCGGGTACAAGCTGTCGCGCCCGCCCGACGGGATCACGGTGGGTCAAGTCCTGCGCGCGCTCGAAGGCTCCTTGGCGTTTGAGGACTGCTTGGAGGAAGGCGCCTGCGACAAGGCGTGCGCGTGCCCCACGAGGCTGGTTTGGCAAAAGGTACACGACGGGTTAAACGACATCGTAGACGGCATTACGCTCAAGGACATGCTGGACGACCGCGAGCGGATGGTGAATACCGATCCAAATCCTTAAAGGAGAGGCGTCACAATGAAGGGCATTTACATGGACAACGCGGCCACGACCCGCGTGACGGAGCCGGTTTTTGAGGCGATGCGGCCGTACCTGACCGAAATATACGGCAACCCCTCGTCGGTACACGAGTACGGGCGCGAAGCGCGTCTTGCGGTCGAACGGGCGCGGCGGCAGGTGGCCTCGGCGCTTGGCGCGGACCCGGGCGAGATATATTTTACCGGCTGCGGCACCGAAGCGGACAACTGGGCGATTGTCGGCGCGGCGCGCGCCAGGGCGAAAAAGGGCAGGCACATCATCTCGACGACCATCGAGCACCACGCGGTGCTGCATCCCTTGGAAGCGCTTGAAAAGCAGGGGTACGAAGTGACCTACCTGCCGGTCGATGCGTACGGCTTGGTTTCCCCTGAATCGCTGGAAAAGGCGATCAGGCCCGACACCATTCTCATAACCGTCATGATGGCCAACAACGAGATCGGCACCATCGAGCCGATCGCCGAGCTCGGCGCGATCGCCAAGGCGCACGGCGTGCTGATGCACACCGACGCGGTGCAAGCCATCGGTTCGGTCGCCATTGACCTGAAAACTTTGCCGGTTGACATGCTCTCGCTGTCCGGCCACAAGTTCCACGCGCCCAAGGGCGTGGGCGCGCTCTACATCCGAAAGGGCGTCGTGATCGAACGCTTCGTCATGGGCGGCGCGCAGGAACGCACGCAAAGGGCGGGCACCGAAAACCTGGCCTCCATCGTGGGCCTGGGCGAAGCGATCGAGCGCGCGGCGCAAGGAATTGAGCGGCACAACCGCTATCTCACGCGCCTGCGCGACAGGATGATCGAAGGCATCCTCGCGCGGATTCCCGAGACGCGCTTAAACGGCCACGCGGAAAAACGCCTGCCGGGCAACGTCAACGTATCGGTCCGGTACATAGAAGGCGAAGCGCTGCTTTTGAGCCTTGACCTCAAGGGCATCGCCGCGTCAAGCGGTTCCGCCTGTACGTCGGGTTCGCTTGATCCCTCGCACGTGCTGCTCGCCATCGGCCTTCCGCATGAAATCGCGCACGGCTCGCTGCGCCTGACGCTCAGCTGCGGCAACACGGAGGAGGAAGTTGACCGCGTGGTCGATACGCTCACCGAAATCACGAAAAAACTTCGCGCCATGTCCCCCCTGTACAAACCGGCCTGACAATAGGAGGTAAGAATATGTCCACCAATCAACTCTACACCCCCGAGGTAATGGACCACTTCATGAACCCGCGCAATGTGGGCGAAATTGAGAATCCGGACGGCATCGGGACCGTCGGCAACGCCAAGTGCGGCGACATCATGCAGATCGCGATCAAGGTCGAAAACGATGTCATCGTGGATGTCAAGTTCAAGACCTTCGGCTGCGGGGCGGCCATCGCCACATCGAGCCGCGCGACCGAGATGGTCATGGGCAAGACCCTTGACGAGGCGCTTCAGATCACCAACAAGATGGTCACCGAATCACTGGGCGGGCTGCCGCCGGTCAAGCTGCACTGCTCGGTGCTGGCCGAGGAAGCGCTGCACGCGGCGATTGAGGACTATAAAAAGAAGCTGCCTTAAGGGACATTGTCCCTTAAGAATCCCTATTGGCGCGCATGCGCGGGAGGATTTATGATCCAAGGCAATGTTCAGGGCATTCGCGACTCACTCTTGGAGGAACTGGAAAAACTATACGATGCCGAGTTCGGGCGGGAGGACTTCCTGCCCGACCGGCTTTTGAATTTACTGGTCCGGCTCACGACGCAGATCAACCGTGAGATCATGGTGTACCTGTCGCGCGACGGCGGCGTGATCGAGATCGCGATTGGTTCGATTGAATCGGTGGGGCTTCCCGAGCGGCATCTTCGGCGCAATTGGGACCGTTTAAGCGGCATTCGCTGCATCCACACCCATCCCGGCGGAAACGCGCGCCTCTCCGACATCGACGAACAGGCACTGCGCCTTCTGCGCTTTGACGCCATGTGCGCCGTGGGCGTGGGCGACGGCATCCCCACCGGCATCAGCGCGGCGTTCCTGGGCGAAGTCGAGTACGGCAAGATGTCGATCGTGACCTTCGGCCCGGTCAAGCCCGGGCGCATTCCGCAAGGGCTGTGGATGAGCGAAATCGAACAGGCCGACCGGCGCGTGGAGCAGGCGCTCAAGGAACTCGACGTGGTCGAGACGGCTGAAAAGGCGCTGCTCATCTCAATTGACAGTGAAGAATCGCTCGAGGAACTGGGCGCGCTCGCGGCGACCGCCGGCGCGGTGGTATCGTCCCGCGTCCTCCAGAACCGCCACAAACCCGACAGCGCGACCTACATCGGCAGCGGCAAGGCGGAGGAACTGGCGCTTGAGGTTCAGGCGCAGGAGATCGACCTGGTGATCGTGGACGACGAGATCACGGCGTCCCAGCAAAGGAACCTTGAAAGCGCAATGGGCGCGCGCGTAATCGACCGCACGGCCCTGATTCTCGATATTTTCGCGACGCGCGCGAAGAGCCGGGAAGGCAAATTGCAGGTCGAGCTTGCGCAGATGAAGTACCGCTTGCCGCGCCTGGCCGGTCAGGGCACGGTGCTTTCGCGGCTGGGCGGCGGCATCGGAACGCGCGGTCCGGGCGAGACGCAGCTTGAAATGGACCGCCGCCGCGTGCGCAAGCGCATTGACGACCTGAACAAGGAACTGCGCGAGATCGGCAAGCAGCGCCAAATGCGCAGGACGCGCCGCATCAAGGACGAACAGGTGACGGTGGCGCTGGTGGGATACACCAACGCGGGCAAGTCAACGCTGCTCAACGCCCTGTCGGGCAGCGACGTATTGGTGGAAGATAAGCTGTTCGCCACGCTCGATCCGGTGATCCGCAAGATTGAACTGCCAGAAAACCGGGCCTGCCTCTTGGTGGACACCGTCGGATTTATCCGGAAGCTGCCGCATCAGCTGGTCGAGGCGTTTAAATCGACGCTTGAGGAAGCGCTTGAAGCGGACCTGCTTGTGGTGGTTTCGGACTTGTCCTCCCCCCATTACATGGAGCAGCGCGCCGTGGTATACCAAGTGCTCGGGGAACTCGGCGCGGCGGACAAGCCGGTGATTGAGGCGCTGAACAAGGCCGATATGGCCAGTGTCACAGGCGAGATTGAACCCAAGGGCGCGATCCTGATCTCGGCGATGAAGGGGCTGGGCCTCGACCGGCTGCGCGGAGAAATCGCGGAAAAGATCGCAAAAATGCGCCATCCGGTAGAATGGGTGGTGCCGTATGACAAGGGCAACGCGCTTAGCCTATTGCACGAAAGGGGTCAGGTGCTTGAGCAGGAATATCTGAACGAAGGCGTTAGGGTCAAGTGCCTGGTGGACCAAGCGCTTTACACAAGGGTACAGAAGCTGCTGACCTAACGCCCCACCCCGAAAGAGAACGGGGAAGCCCAAGCCCTCCCGAACCAGCCGCGCGCAAACGACCAATCCGGGGACTGACCCCTGATTGGTCTTCTCTTTCGGGAGGGAACGGGGAAGCCCAAGCCCTCCCGAACCAGCTCGCGCGCAAACGACCAATCCGGGGACTGACCCCTGATTGGTCTTCTCTTTCGCGAGGGAACGGGGAAGCCCAAGCCCTCCCGAACCAGCCGCGCGCAAACGACCAATCCGGGGACTGACCCCTGATTGGTCTT
>JAVBND010000055.1:0-14892 GCA_031551775.1 Eubacteriales bacterium
CGCGCGCAGCGTAACCTCAACCCCTGCGGCCTCACCCCAAAGGCTGCCCCTTCCGTCAAAAGATTCCACCTCAAAGCGGTCTGCCTGATCGACCTTCACGGCGTATTTTCCGTCCCCGGGTGTGACCGAAACCCGATAAGAAACGCCGCAAGGTGCCTTGGCAGTCAAGGTTACCCGGTCGGCGTCACACGTACCTATTTCGATGGAAGCCCCATTGGCGTCGGCGTTTACACCCCACCGCGCAAGCGCTTCGTCAAATGAAAACGACAGCGTAAGGACAATCTCCTCGCGCGCGCCATCGACCAGCGAAGCAATCAGCAAATCAAAAGGACCGCTCACCCTCAGGCCTGCGTCATCGCCCTCATCCGCCTCTCCGGCATCCGGGTTCGGTGTATTTTGTTTTTCATCGGGCGCCGCATCGCCTGATTCACCTTCGGAATCGGCCGGCGTATCGGCAGAATCGCCCTCGCCGTTCTCCCGAGTGAAATCAGGGGCGCCCTCATCCGCACCCGAAGCATCGGCGGCATCGCCGGCAGCAGTCTCTTCGCCCGTTTTGAGACCGCGATCATCGTCCGGCATTGGGGGCGTGATCTCGCCGATTTTGTCATTTTGCTCCGGCGACTTGTCGTTGTCATCAGCCGCATTCAATTCACCCGCGTCCGCATCCATTGACGGGGTTTCCTGACCCGCCACCTCGACTGTCGGCATCCCCTCACCGTTTGCCACCAAACCCATTGCCTGCATCATGAGAATGACAACCAAGATCAGCGCAAATCCTCTTTTTAGTGCGTTCATTACGTCAATTGTACCCTTTCTTTACAACTTGAACACCTGTCATACGCTCCATGTATACAAAGAGCGGAAGACTGTGCATTGTCTTAAATTATAGCATTCTCCATTTATTACATCAACATTTCATGTGTAAAATATGGAATCACCGTCGGTTTATTTACAAATAGAGCGATTGACGCTACGCGCAAGCATCGTGAACGCAAATGACCTATGCTGCCAGCATAGGACTTTTCATCGCGTTTATGGTATCATGTCATGCGGATGTCTTTTATGATGAGAGGAGCGTTATGATGATTTTTTTTGCGAGAGAAAAGAACCATATGTCTGCCACGATGGTGATCATCTACCGTCTGATGATTCTGATGGATTTGGCTGTGGGTGGATTCGTCTTTTATCGACCGCTCGAACCCGGCGAGCTATGGGTTGGCATCCTGGCTTCCATTCTGTCGGTTGTTTGCGGCGTTGGCCTGATCATGCTGCTCAGAGGGTTTAAGCGGGGCGGGTACATAAGCTTGATCGCCAGTACAGCGATTGCACTTTTTTTCTTGACCCTTGGCATCATCGAAGAGTTTGGCATCCAGGTCATGGCGGAACCGCACAGCGAAATCATTCCGGCTTTTCTCGGACTTGGAATATTCCATATCATCACCATACTCATTGTGCTTCTCGGTTCGAGAAAGGAATACTTAAAATAGGCGTGCTCACCGCTGTTCGTTTGGCAAATGAGCGCAATTGGTGGATGGCGGGGTGGGCGCGCGGGTGGCCCCCATACTCACAATGCGCCCGAGGACGCGCAGGCGCATGGGATATCAAGTCCTTGCATGGAAAGAAGCCCATCGCTTTTCGCGACGAGCTTCTTTAATCTAACGTATGTTCCGCGGCGGCAATGTCCGACACCAAGCCGTCCCATGCTGTTCCGTCCGGTATGCGTGCTCCCGTAGCGTCCGAACCCGCGCGCTATCTCGCGAAGTCCGCCGCGCTGGCGCCATAGGTGGACATGTTGCCGCCGGTGGAGACCTGCAGCTGGATGTCGTGATAGTACTTGGAGGACAGAACCTCCATGTCCTCGGTCTTGGACAGGCGGCCCGTAGGTCCGAACAGGCCGTCGATGCCGTACCAGGTGGACCCGGTGGCGACGGTGAAGTAGTACATGCCCTTGGGCACGCGCACGGTGCAGGTCTGGCCGGAGCGGATGAACATGTCCACGCTCATCTCGCCGGTGTCGGCGTCGCGCATCTGCACGTAGCGGCCCAGCTCGTCCTTGGGAGCCTTGATGTTGATCTGGGTGCCGGACTTGCTGCCGGAAATGCGGCCCGTCTTGGGAAAGTCCTCAGAAGGATAATCGGGCAGCGCATTCGCATCGTCCCGCAAGGTGTCGCGCAGGGACGCGGGGCGGTACGAGGCGATGTAATCGGCATATTCGTCGCCGTATTCGCCGTCAAAGAGCGTGTCGATATCGAGCACAAACTTTTGCTCGCTGCCGCCTTCGCCGCTAAGAGAAATGGCCTGAGACACCAGCGCGTCCAGCAAGACGCCTTCGACATCGTCCCGCTCCTCCACGTTCAGCCGGCTGAGCTCGGCCAGCGCCGCGGCCTTGGCACTTTCCGCGAATGCCGCCGGGTCCGCGCCCCAGATGGTCAGCACCAACTGGTGGGGACCGTCCTTGACGGACAGGGACTGCTTCGACTGGGCGTACATGAGCGGCGCGTACCACTTCTGCTCCCCGGGCTCGAACAGCGCTTCTGTGACCAGGTCCGAAAAGCGCTCGTTAAACGCGTTCGCAGCCTCCAGGTCTGATGCGCTTTTCAGCGATTCGAGGGGGCGGGGCAGCAGCCAGTCCGCTACAGCCACGCGCACCTGCTTCTGATCGAACGCCGACTTGGCGGTCCCGGCGGCTTTCTTCACGGCGGCGAGCAACGCCTTTTCGCCGGATTTGCTGAGCGCATCGCCCTCGAGTTCCACCGGCACGCTGAGATCGAACGCGGCGATATTCTCCCGGAAAGCGGACAGCCAGCCTGCCGGGTCCTTGTCATAGCCGGGCAGCTCGCCCAGGCGCGGGTTGAACGAGCGCAGCGCGGCGGTGCCCCCGGCCATGTCCGCCGCGCCGCAGCCCGCCTGCAGTATGGCTTTCACCCAGGGATCTTCCGCCTCCCGCGCCAGCTCGAACAGCATCTGATCGAGCTGGTCCGCGTCGGACGGCTCGGTCCCCAATGTTGGCTCGGGTTCGGAAGCCGCCAGTGCCTGCGTCCAGCACATCACCAGTGCCAAGGCCATCGCGGCCAGCATCCGTGTCCATTTTCTCAGCATACAAAATTCCTCCCCATATTTCTATGCCGCCGTTCGCCAACCGGCCCTGTCAGTCCTGCGGGATCTCCTTTGGCACACCGCTCTGGCCAAATTCGTCCTCCGTTTCGCCATGGGAAAGCACCTCCAAATCCACAAGTTGGGCATCTTTTCCGTCCCTTTTCCCATGATAACAGAAACAACAAGAAAAGTCCTATGCTGGCGGCATAGGACGCGGAATTTGAAAATGCATGGATAAAGTTAGAAAATGCCTTCGGGGATGGGGATTTGGGATATGTCGGGCGCGATGATGAGTCCTTCCCACCCTTGCCCGGCGTTCAGCGCGCGTTGCAATGCTTCAATGTCCCGCATCCCCTCCGGCTCGAGCGCCTCAAGGTTGATCAGCGCGCCGCCATTCCAGACCGTGGCGCCCACCGGCGCGGTGTCCTTTTGGAACGCGCAGTCGCTGATGCGGATGCCTCGGCCCAGCAATTGCGCGATACCGCCCGCAGGGTGGGTGCCCATGTAGGGCTGGGCGGTGACGGACCCCGCATTGTAGCAGCGGGTCACGGTGCCCTTGTCGCAAAACGCGGTAACGCCGCCGGCCATGCTGGCGCCCTTCACGGGACCCGCGTTGCCGCTGCCCGCGAGGTATCCGGTGTTCACGCCCACGATCCCGCCCGCGAAGCTGTCGGAAGAGGCGCGAAAATCGCTGATGGCGATCGTCACCGAAGCCGAGTTGAACAGGTCCCGCGCTATGCCGCCCTGGTTTATGCCTATGACGCCGCCCGCGCCGGATTCGTAGCTGATGTCGCCGCTGATCCGTCCATCCAGCACGGCGCAGCGCTCCACGATGCCGCCGTTTTGCACCCCGACGACGCCGCCGGTTCCGCCATAGCCGGTGTGAATCGTGCGCACTTCGGGCGCGTCCAGCACGATGCCCCGGATCTGTGCGTTCCGGGTGACGCCGAACAGGCCGGTGTTGGTCGTGCATTCCTGCGCAAGACCGGTGACGCGATGGCCCCTGCCGTCGATGGAGCCGGTGAACGGATAATCGATGTCGCCGATGGGCGTCCAAGGCGCGAGGGCCGACAGATCGATGTCTTCGGCCAGCTCGTAGCGGCCCGACAGGTCGTTGCGCACGCCGTCCATGTCCTCGGCGGTGCGAATCAGCATGACGGACTTTGGATCGTCCAGGTTTAGCGCAATGTGCCCTGACGCCTTGCCGCGCCTGCTTTCGCAGGTGAACGGCAGCGCGTAGAAACCGGGCGTCTCCACGGATGGGTCCACCAGCAGCGTCCAACCTTCGCCGCGCCTCTCGATGACAATCCCCGCCGGTTGGCCGGACAGGGTCACGCTCTGCGCGTTTTCAATGTTCAATGAAACATCGTGCCGCTCGCCGAAAGCCAGGGACAACTCGATCAGCTCCGGCGCGACGGGCGCGTCGTTCAGGTCCAGCGCAAAGGCATAGTCGCGATCGATCAAAAGAATGGGCGCGGTTTCGGATACGATCTGGTTGCCCGACGCCGCGCTGATGGTGCAGGCGTCCCGGGGCAGCGCGCGAAGCAGCGCCTCCGCGCCCTTTGTGGGTTCGTACCAATGATGGTTGTCGATGGACACCGCGCAATCGGATGCCGGCGCGCCGCCTCGCGTGACGCGGATCGCCACGGGAATGAGAACCTCACTGCCGTCCCCCTGTCCGTTGGCAAGGATCGGCGCGGTGGAAACCGGCGCGGCCTGCTGAGGCGCCGATTGCATCATCCATACGGAGGCCAGCAGCACCAGAACCGACGCGGCGGCAATGCCCAGCCCCATCTCCGAGCGCGACGGCGGATTCAGCGCCCGATCGATGGCCCGCGCCAGCCGCCCCACGGAGGCGTACCGCTTCTCCGGCGAGAGCCGGGTACACTTGCGCACAATCCTGCCAAAACCCCGCTCTCCAGTCAGTGCGGTCTGCGCGTCGCCCGTGGTCAGATAGTTCATCAGTCTGCCCAGCGAGAAGATGTCGCTGCGGGCGTCAGTGGATTGGAACCCCAGATGCTCCGGCGACGCGTAGGGAAAGCTGCCGATCAATCGCGTATCGGCGTCCCGCTGCGTCCTGTTCTCGCGGGCGATACCAAAGTCAATCAACGACAGCTTGCCGTTGGGCGTCAGCACGATGTTCTGGGGCTTGATGTCCTTGTAGACGATGGGCGGGCGCTGGCTGTGCAGGTAGCCCAGCACGCCTGCCAGCTTGCGCGCGATCTCCAGCGCCTGGCGGGTGGTGAACGCACCGTCGCGCTCCACCAGGAGGCTGAGCGTGGCGCCCTCCGCGTAGCTGCGCACCAGGTACTCCGCGCCGTCCTCGCCCACCTCAAAATGCAGCGCACTGGGTATCGCCGGATGGGACAGCTTGGACAGCAAGGCGTATTCGCGCCGCGCGCTGTCGGAGCCGCCCGGGCCGGTCCATTTCAAGATCACCTTCCCGCCGGTTTCGCCGTCCCGGGCCAGATAAACCTCCCTGTGCGCGCCCCCGGACAGCCTGGATAAGAAGGTTAACCTGCGGCGCAACGGTTCGGGCAAGCACTCCGGCCCGGCACAGATAAACTGGTGCAAAAAATCCTCCGTCAATCCCACGCCGCTCACCGCCCTTTCCGATCATTCATCCATTGAGCGACACCATACGGCACCGGCCCCCGGGCCAATTCCGGCAGGAACGCCCAGTCCGGCGCGTTTCCTTCAAAAGAGCCGATCACCGAAAGCGCCTCCGGCGAGCGCAGGTCCTCCCGCGCGATGGCTTCCACGGAGTTGACCGTCCCGCCCCAGAACACCTTGCCCCCCACGGTGGCGCTGTCATCGCTAAAGCAAGAATACCGCAAGCTGCCCGCGTCCAGCGTCTGGACCAGCCCGCCGGGCGGGAACTCGCCCACCAGCGCCGCGCCGGTGATCCGCCCGCTGTTCACGCAGTGGGTGATCGTCGCATCCGCGCAAATTCCGGTGATGCCGCCCGTCAGGTGCGTGCCCGTCACATCCCCCTCATTGGCGCAGCGGGCGATGTAGCCGCGCAGGCCGCCCACGATGCCGCCGGTGTTGAACATCTTGCTGTTGAGTCCGTCCGTCACCACATCAGCCGAGTTAAACAGGTCCAGCAGCACGCTGTTCGCCGCGTTCGCCATCAAACCGCCCGCACCGCCGCCCGCGGGGGCAATGCGCCCGCCAAAGACGGCGCAGCGCTGAATCAGGCTCTGTTCCACGCTCGCCGCCAGCGCCGAGGCCCACATGCCGCTCTCCGGCGGGACGGAACACGCGATCCTCGGCTCGCGCATCACCACGTTCTCAATCACGGCATTCTTAACGCTGCCGAAAAGCGCGAAGACGCTCGCGCCGTCCGAGCGCGTGCCGGCCTCCATCCGCGCGTCCGACCGCAGCCCTGAGATCTCATGCCCACCGCCGTCAAATACGCCGGTAAACGGGTAGTTTCCGCTGCCGATGGGCTGCCAGTCTTCCTCTGCGCTCATGTCGATGTCGTTCATCAAAAGGTAGCGTCCGGACAGCCGCTCCCGGACCCGAGACAGCTCGGCCACCGTGCGAATCTCGGTGATTGGCTGCTCATTGCCTCCGCGCAGGCCGATATACAGGTGCGCATAGCCGGACGGATTGCTCGCCTTTGCGGCAAAGCACAAAAAGTGCTGTGCAGAAAGTCTCGCGTCCACCGCCAACACAAACTGCCCATCGCCCTGGATCACCGAAACCCCGTCCGGCGCATAGATCAACTCGATCTCTTGCGCGCCCACCGCCGCGATCGCAAAGCGCATGTCCTGCCCAGCAGTCATATCAAAGCTCAAGTACTCCGGCGCCTTTGGCGCGTCGTTCACATCCAGCGCGATTCGGTTAAGAGAGCCCAACTGGATGTGCGCATCGGTGACCAGCACACGGTTTTCCACCGCCGCGCTGACCTGCGCATAGTATCCGGGCTGGACGGACAGATTGACCAGCCCATCCCGCGGTGCGTACCAGTTGCGGCCGTCCACGCTGGCGGCCATGCCGCCCTGCGCCTCGCCATCGAGCAGCACCGACAGCGCGACCCGGGCAAGCCGCACATCGCCCTGACCGCTGGCGCGGGTGAGCTGATCCTGACCAATGCCATAAAGCCGCGCCTCGCGATGCCGCGCCAGCAGCGGCCGCGCAAGCAGCGCACCCGCAACCAACAACCCGCACAAGACGCCAATCCCCGCCGCTCGCAGCAGCTTCATCATAGCGTGAACTCCTCCATGTCGAACAGGATGTCGTTCAGTTTCCCCAGGGTCAGCTGCTTGTGCAGCCCAAAAATGATGATCGCATCGCGCCGGTTCTTGGCGTACAGCTCGTTCACGCCTGCCAGCTTCAGCAGCTTCTGGCATTCGTCAAACGTAAGTCCCATGCCCACGGCCAGCGTGAGCAGCTTGTCCCGGGAGGGGTTCTTCAGTCCCGAGAAGATCTGATACGTATACGCCTCGCTGAGTCCCGACGCCTTGATGACTTGGGACTTCTTCAAATTGTACCGCTCCATCAGGCTCTCCAGATACTCCTTTAGCGACAGGTCGATGAACAAACTCATGTGTTCCTTTGTGAACTGCGAAATATCATCCGACTGCCGAAGCGCATGCAAAAAATCACTTGTGCTTGGGGCCTGATTCACCACATCCCATCCAAATTGTTCTGAATCCAATGCCATGTATTCCACAACCTTTCCATCACACGCTCCCGATTGCCTCAATATCCACGGGGATTGTTGCGGTTTCATTATACACGATTTTGGAACCAAAATCCTATGCTGCCAGCACAAGACATGTCGAAAATTGTTTGTTCCCATTAACGCCTGTCAGCGCAATGCAGGAGAGGAAGCACGCCGCCGCTTCATGGTCTGCCGCGCCCATGCGTGTCAGCCGATAACAAACAGTCGTTTTGTGGGGCAGTGGCGAAGGCGATACGCCGTGAACCCACGGAGCCTAAGAAGCAACGAAGGCCACACCGCCCGACGTTTGACGAATACGCCGACCAATGGTTTCGGATATTCCAAGAGCCGACATTGGGCGAAAAGACGATCCACGTCTATCCGAGCAGGCTTTGCAAGCACATCATCCCAACTTTTGAGGGGCAACGGCTCGATGGCATCACCATCGCCGAGGTGCAGCAGTTTTGGACCGGTTAGCAGATGACAACATGGTGAAGTCCACCGTGCGGGACAAGCTGAACATGATACGGCAGATATTCGGCCACGCGCCGGAGGATGGCTTTGTCACGAAAGACCCGCAAAGCGCGTCATCCATCAAGAAGGGAAGTCATGGACGGCAGATTCGCCCGTCTGGAGGGCGTTGTTGACCCAGCGGTGACTTGAAAAAGCGGCAGCAAAGCCATATGGCATAAGGGTTTTTAAGCTGGTTGATTGACCTGAGAATTGACCTTTTGGGGTTTTGCCCCAGAAACAGGGCATTTCGGTGTCTGGGGAAGCCGATGGACGGCGCGGAAGTTGGTACAATTGCATAACAAAACTGCCCATTCCATCTCTGGATTTGGGCAGTCTGCATGGTGGGGTTAAATGGGCTCGAACCATCGACCTTTACGATGTCAACGTAACGCTCTAACCAACTGAGCTATAACCCCGCACAACGTGATGTAGTATACACCATTCGGGGTAGGATCGTCAAGCTTATTCTTTGTAAAAAGAGCTGGTTTCCGCGCTCAACACCGGACAGAAAGCCAGGCGGTCCTCCGATCGGAAATTGACCGCCCATGGGGTTGGGCCGGTCGCTATGCGCCGAGCAATGGATGGATATGGTGCGGCGGTAAAACACGCGCGCTTTTCCTCTGCTTACGACCCTTGAGATGTGCCCGATGAGCGCGGCTTTGACATCTCCGCCTTCAGACGCAGCCCATTGCGCAAGTATATCTTGTAAAACCCTATTGACAAGGCTAGATGAATACAGTATACTGCCATCATAATTTAAAACGTTTCGATTTTGACGAGGAACGCATGATGACAACGATTCGCGATGTGGCAAAACAGGCCGGCGTCTCCATCAGTACGGTGTCTCTGGTGCTCAACAACAGTCCCGCGGTAAAGCATGAGACCCGGTATCGGGTGTACGACGCCATCAAGGCGCTGGACTACGTGCCCAATCAGTCCGCCCGTTCCCTCATTACCAAGCAAAGCAAGGTCATCGGCGTCATTAAGGGCATCGAAAAGGTACAAGAGGGCATCTATTCTTTTGACGGCGTGGTGGATACCTATTTGTCTGAAATGTTGCGCAGCATAGAAAATCAGATCGACTTAAACGGCTACAGCATGATGATCGACTGGTGCTTTGACCCTGAGGCGCAGCTGGTATCCGTGCCCGTGATGGACAAAAATAAGGTGGACGGTCTGCTCTATGTCGGCGGTTTTTTTACCGATCAATTGGCGGACCACTTCCGTGCCCGTGGCATCCCCATGGTGCTGATTGGCTCCCGGCATGAAGAAATGGACTACGTGGACACCTACCCGGACCTTGGCATAGAGATGGCGGTCGATTGTCTTTTTGAAAACGGACATTGCGATATTGCCCTGATCAATGGTCCCGACACCTCCCACTCCTCGGCCAGAAAGATGACCGGTTTCAGGCGGGCCATGGATCGGTTGGGTCTGCCGGTTCGTTCGGAATGGATCGAAAAGGGCGGTTTTACCGGAAAGGCGGGCTATGAGGCGGCCCACAGGCTATGGGCGCGGGACAGTCATCCCACAGCGGTCGTCGCCTGCGCAGATTCCGTGGCGGTGGGCGCGCTCAGGTACTTCTTCGAAAACGGAGTATACTGCCCCCGGGATATCTCTGTGGTCGGCTTTGAGGACAGCATCCTGTCGGAATACGCGGTGCCCGCGCTGACCAGCGTCTGCGTGCGCAAGGATGTCCTGGGCGCGGAGGGCGCCAAGGTGCTGCTGGGCCGCATCCAACACCCCCGCGCCAAGGCGGTTAAGCTGTTGATCGAACCCAAGCTGGTGTTGCGCGATTCCGTCGCGCGCAACGGCGCGGGCTGAATCTTTCGGGCGTTCTCTTTTTCTTAATTTTTAAAACGTTCTAAATTGAAATTGGCTCGATGTGAGTCAAATATAGACAAAGGAGAGGATACCATGAAACAATCCCTGCCGCGTACCCTACTGGCCCTGTCACTCGCGCTCGCACTGCTGTTGAGCGGTGCGGGTCTGTCCGCTTTGGCCGAGGAAACCACGATCACCATGTGGACATTCCTGGACCCCACCAAAACAAGCGGCCGCGAGGTGACGCTGAAGACCATCATCGAAAAATTCGAAGCGGCCAATCCGCAGGTGAAGGTGGTCGTTGAGGCCCAAGCTTGGGACACGCTCACGGCCAAATTCATGGCAGCCAACGTTTCGGGCAACGCGCCCGACCTGATCTGGGTCAATTCCGAAGACATGGGCAGCGTACTTGGCGCGGGAGCGCTCGAGCCCTTCGAAAACCTGTTCATGAAGGACTGGACGCAGGCTGACCTGGCCGATGTGACGGATAGCTTCTGGGCATACGGCGCTGGCGACGGGGCGCATTACCAAATGGGCTTTTCCCGCAACTACGTGGGCGTTTTGTATCGCAAGGACCTGCTGGAGAAAGCGGGTTATACCGTGCCTTTTAAAAACTGGGCGGAGTTTCGCCAGGCCGCCAAGGACCTGACGGTCAATCAGGATGAAACCACCGGCATCAAGCGCTACGGCTTCGGTACGCCGCTCACGGTCACCAAGTCCAATCCGATTCTCCTTTCCAACATGTTGCTCAAGGAATACGGCACCCTGTTTCATGAGGACGGCACCGCCAACTGGGCCAACGAGACCGGCGCGGCGGCGATCGAGCTGTTGAGCGCGATGATACAGGAAGACGGTTCCATTCCCATGACCTGCCTGACCACCAACATCGACGATTTGTGCACCGACTTTGCCGCCGGCAAGTATGCCATGATCACCGGCCCCTCCACCCGCATTCAGAGCCTGATGGCCAACAGCGTGTTCGACCCCAACACCATCGGCATTATGGCCTATCCCTCGGATGAGGAGGGCGTGCCTTCGCCCGCCGCGATCACCGGCTGGTGCTGCGGCATATGGAGCGGCAGCGCCAACAAGCAGATCGCGGGCGATTTCCTCGAATTCATGTTCAGCCCCGAAAGCGACCAGATGTGGGTCAGCGTTGGCGGGCAGGTACCCATGCGACAGTCCACCATCGCGGCCTTGGGCGAGACGCTCAACGATCCCTCTCTCTCCTATATCAAGGATGCCGCCGATTGCCTCCTGAACGCTGCCTGGGCCAATCCTACCACCTATACCGTTACCGCGTGGCGCGATGATCACGCCCAGGTGATGCAGGACGTAATGGTGGAGGAAATGGGAATCATGGAGGCGCTTGAGAAGGCGGAAGCCGCCTTCAACGACCGCAACGGAAGATAGATTGCTTTGCCGGCTCCGGGCGTGCCCGCCCGGAGCCGACAGCCGCGGAGAGGCGCGTATCATGAAACAAAAACTGGAAGGACCGTTGCTGGTAGCCCCGGCTACGCTGCTCATATTGCTAATCATGGTGGTGCCGCTGGCATACACCGTCTATTGCAGCGTCTCCAGCATGGATTACATGCAGTATGGCGGCTTTGTGGGGCTCAGCAATTACATGAAGGTGCTGTCGGACAAGGCCACGTGGCAGTCGCTGTGGACCACCCTGGTGATCACCTTTTCGGCCGTCGCCATTTCCCTGTCGCTGGGTACGCTGCTGGCGGTCTGGGCGGACCGCAGGACGGGCCTGCTGGCCTACCTGATCGAACTGGTGGGCTTGATTCCCTGGGTCATTTCCATGGTGGTGGCGGCCCTTCTGTGGAAGTGGGTGCTGGACGGCGACATGGGGCTGTTCAACTACCTGCGCAATCTGGTCGGCCTTGACAATGTTTATGTCTTTCTGCGCAAGACCAGTGCCGTTGTGACCACCATCCTCGTCATTGCATGGCGCACCATCGGCTATTCCATGGTCATGATTCTGGCTGGACTCAAGGGCTTGCCAGGGGATGTGACCGAGGCGGCCCAGGTGGACGGAGCCAACGGCTTCACCATCTTCTTTAGGATCAAGCTGCCGATGATCAGAACCCCGGCGCTCATTTCCTCGGTTGTGCTCACCATGAGCAATTTCAACAACGTGACCATTCCCATGGTGATGACCAGCGGCGGGCCCGGAACGGCTACCAATGTCATTTCCCTGGCGCTTTACAAAATGGGGTTCAATTATTACCAGTTCGGCCCGGCAAGCGCGCTGTCCATGGTGGTGTTCATCATCAACGTCATCTTTGTGGCGGTCTACATAAAGGCGGTGAAATACGAGCTATGACCAAGAAAAAGACCACGATAAGCAAGGCTCTTGAAATGCTCGTATTCCTGTTAATGGCCGTTATCACGCTGTTGCCCATCGCGTGGGGCGTCATTACTTCCTTCAAGGGCAGCCGTGACCTGTTCGCCTATCCGCCCAAAATATTCAACTTCACGCCGGTGCTGGACAACTACAAGCTGGTGCTGGACGGCGGCATTGTCCAGTCGATTCTGATCAGCATTTTTTATTCGGCCTCCTCGATTTGGCTGGGACTGCTGCTGGGCGCGCTGTGCGCCTATGGCCTTAAGCGCTCAAAATTCGCGGGGCGTAAGCTGATCTTTTATCTCGTTGTAGCGGGCATCCCGCTGTCCACCGGCAGCGCCGCGCTTTTGATTCCCAACTACCTCTACATGTCAAGCCTCAACATGGTGGACAAGTGGTACACCCTGACGCTGATGTATACCGCCTACAACCTGCCCATGGCCATATGGATCATGATGGGCGGCTTGGAGAACATCCCTTATGAAATTGAGGAAGCCGCCTCGGTGGACGGCTGTAGCCGCAGCTACGTCATTTTTCGGTTGATCCCCGCGCTAAACCGGCCCGCTTTGGCCTCCGCGGCCATGTTCATCTTTATCGGCGCCTGGAACGAGTTCAACGTGGCTTCGGTCATGATCAATTCCGCCTGGCTGCGCCCGGTTCAGCTGTCCATCTATCACTATATGGGCTTTTTCGGGCTCGACTGGGGGGCGCTGTCCGCCGCGACCACCATTGCCGTGGTGCCCACGCTGCTGGTCTTCACCTTTCTGGGCAGGTTTTTGGTATCGGGTCTGACCAACGGCGCGGTAAAGGGCTAAAAATGTCAAATGAAAAGAGAGGCTAGAATATGTCCGGCAATCTGAATCAAGATAAAACCGTATATCAGGAAAACAACACCGTCCCGGTGCTGGGTGATTTCGATGTGCTTGTGGCGGGCGGAGGGCCCGCGGGCATTGCGGCCGCCCTGTCGGCGGCGCGTCATGGAATGCGTGTCCTGCTGCTTGAAAGCTACGGTTTTCTCGGCGGCATGTGGACCATGGGCATGGTCAATCCCTTGTTCGACTGTGAGAACAAGGGCGGCATCTGCGCTGAGATCAAAGCGCGCGTCGATCAGCTCAACATGTCGGTGGAAAACGGGCCGGGCATGTGGTGCTTTGACGTGGAGACCATGAAGGTATTGTTGGACCAGATGCTGATCGAGGCGGGCGTTACGCTGCTTTTGCACACCCACGTGTGCGCTCCCATCCTTGAGGACTCAGTGATCAAGGGCCTGGTCGTGGAAAACAAAGGTGGACGCGCAGCCTATCTGGGAAGAATTGTCATTGATTGCACGGGGGACGGCGACGTGGCCGCCCGGTCAGGCGCGCCCTATGAGGTGGGCGGACCGGATGGCAAGGTGCAGCCCATGACCCTCATGTTCCGCATGAGCAATCACGATTACATCCAGGACTACTATAATTACCGCCATTACGAGGACAACGAGCTCATACACATGATCGACCGAGCACTGGCGCGCGCCGACGTGCACGACTATCCCATCAATTACCGGCGGCCCTGCGTGCTGCGGATGCCCGGCACCCATACCGCTCTGTGCCAGGCCACCCATATCCGGGGCAAAGTCTCCATCGACCCCAAAGAACTGACCGAGGCGGAGATTGAGGGACGCCGGGAGGTACAGGCGCTGCTCACGCTGCTGCGCGGGTACCTGCCCCAGTTCCGCAACGTCCAATTGGACGCCACGGGTCCGAATATCGGCATCCGCGAAAGTCGGCGGATCATGGGCGAATACCGCTTGGATGAGGAGGATATCGCTTCTTCAAGGCAATTCGAGGATGGCATCTTGACCGCCACCTTCTGGATCGATATTCACCAGCAGGATGGCAACAATCAAGATGTCCAGCACGGGCATGCGCTGGCCCCCAGCTATCAGGTCCCCTACCGCTGCCTGGTGCCACTGAAGGTGGACAACCTGCTGGTGGCGGGGCGATGCATATCCGGCTCCTTTGAGGCGCACGCCTCCTACCGGGTAACCGGCAACTGCGTGGCCATGGGCCAGGCTGCGGGCATCGCGGCAGCACTGTGCGTGAAGGATGGCCTGCGCCCACGGGTGCTGGATGGCCGCCGCGTGGTTGAACGCATGGTTTTGGATGGCGCCAATACCTCACCTGGTTGCGGGCGAAAAGATTGAGATCGCTATGAAAAACAGAGCGCGTTCATCCATGAACAGCGCCCTGTTTTTTCATATTTGTGCCATTTGGGGCGTGTTTCGCTTAAGGCAACGCCGCACAGGTAGCGAACGCGCTGACAGGCTGCTTTTCCACCCAGGCAGCCCTGCAAAAACACTTGAATTAGCGCTGCTAGTCCTGCGGTTTTTGCACGACCACCTGGACGAAAAATCATCCCATCATCACATCCGCTACCTGTGCGGTGTTGCCTT
>JAVBND010000050.1:0-50026 GCA_031551775.1 Eubacteriales bacterium
AGGGGGAACGGGGCCAAATTCCTGAAATTCCTGCGGGAATTTCCGGGCGGAATTTGGACGGGTATGGATTTTGACAAAGGAGGGGCGGCAAAGCCCCTCCTTTGTCAAAATCCAATTCACCCTCGCGGTACACGCCCGCGAGGGCGTTGCCAACGGGGTTTGTTGATGGGTTGAAGCGCCCGCACATTGAAAAACGTGCGGGCGCTTTGTACTCTTACGTTAAAGAGCGCGCGCCTCTTTAACCGCAAAAAGCCGCGCGGATTTGGGCCTTTTCCTCCTCCGACAGATGGGTGATGGGGCTTCGGCAAAGCCCGCTCTCGCGGCCCATCACTTGAAGGGCGTACTTCAGGCGGATCGGGAATTGGTTGCCGGTCAGGCACTGCCAGCGCTTGTACAGGCTGTGCTGTATTTGAAGGCCTTTTTGCGCATCGCCCTTCTTGGCGCAATTCCACATCTGCACGCAGTCCTCCGGGAAGACCGACAGGATCGCGGAAATCGCGCCGGCTGCGCCGAGCTCAAAGCAACTGTAGAGCATGTCGTCGGTGGCGGCGTACATCTTGCCCTTTTCGCCGCATGTCATGAGCATTGCGTACAGCGCCTGAATGCCGCCCACGCTCTGCTTGATGCCCATTACATGGTCTGTCGCCTCCAGCAGTCGCTTCATCAGGCTGGGCGAGATGGTGTTTTGGGGAATGACGTTGTAGATGATGATGGGCAAGCCCACTTCTTTTGAGATGGTGGCGTAGAAGTCATACATGCCTTCCTCGTCCGGCACCAGCACGTTGTATGCGGTTGGCGTGACCATGATGGCGTCCGCGCCGGCGCCCCGCGCGGCGAGGCCCGCGCGCACCGCGTCGCGGGTTGAGGCGCGCATGACGCCGCACACCAGCGGTTGGTCGGGACCAAGACAATCCTTGGCGATGGCGATCAGGTCCTTCAGTTCTTCATCGCCAAGAGTCGGTCCTTCACCGGTGCTGCCCGCGACGCTCAGGCCGTGCACACCCGCGTCGATCGAGATTTTCATCTCCTTGGCCGCGAGTTTTTCGTTGATGGATCCGTCAGGGTTGAACGGCGTTACGATCGGCGGAATGATTCCCTCAAATTTCTTCATGTTGCTTACTTCCTTAGCTCTAATTTCGTTGTGTCCGCGTGGATCACGGCATCACGCAGGAAACCCTCGGATCAACCAAAACAGTTGGCAAGTTCGCCAAATCGGATGTTTCCGGATTCGTCAAACGGAATTTCGCCCACGCTTTGGGTAACGCGCATGCCGGGAATGGACGCGGCTTCCCGGGCGAGCGCTTCTGAGATCAGGTAGGACTTGACCGACAGCGTGTTCCTCATCCATACCACGCGCGGCCCGTTCGGCCGCGCTACCTCCGGCAGCGAATGGAGCATCATCTGGATCGCCGTGCGGTCGCTCGGCATGACCGGCGGCAGCTTGAGGCTCGACAGATCGTGGCTGGTGATGCCGTTGGGGTAGGTGGCCTCAAAGCGGAACTTGTCAAAAAAACGCCGGGTGGTTACGTCACTGAGGCCCATGCCCACGCCGTTGTGGTGGGAAAGTTCCGTCAGGTCGAGCACCGCGATGCGGTCGAGAAAGGGCCGCGTCGTGCCCAGGTTGCTCGAACGTCCGGTGACGTTGGGGTCCATGCCCGATCCGCTGATCTCCTTGCCGATCTCGGTCAGGATCAGCGCGTCTACCTTTTCAAAGGGCAAGCGCGGGATCAGTGCCTTGGCCTCCTGAAGCAATTGGGTTTCTTCGTCCGCAATCGCCTCGCCGGGGATCGCTTCCAGCTTGTACGTTAAGTCCAGCGCGTCTTCAATGACGGCCAAGCCGAACAGCACCCGACCGGTGGCGAGGATGACGTGCCCGATTTCGGTCACGTTTTTCGCCATTTCAGGGAAGCCCCGCGTGTGGCAGAGGCTCGCGCCGTATTGCTTGCCGCAGCCGATGGTCAGCATCTTCATGAGGCCGCTTTCATGGGGCCCAAGAAAATCGGTGTGGGGCTTGATGCGGTTGACGGGCACGATCCAGTCGGCCCCGGCGGCATGACTGTCGATGTGGACCTCAATCCCGCTCGGGGTTCTCCCCACGCGCGTGGTTTCCATGCTGGAGATCACGGGCACGCCCATGGTCTCCTCGGTGATGCCGTACCCGGCGAGCACTTCCAGCTGTCCCTCGGCGGTTGCGCCGCCGTGGCTGCCCATGGCCGGGATGATGAACGGCTGCGCGCCCACCTTTTGAAGCTGGGTGACGATGGCGCGCACGATGGCGTCATGGTTGTGAATGCCGCGGCTGCCGACCGCCACGGCGACGCGGTCGCCCGGCTTCACGCGCTTAAGAACATCGCGCTTCGCCATGCGTTCCCGGATCAAATCCGGGATGTCCGCGCGGCTGATATCGCCGGTTTTTACCTGATTCTCCACGCGCACGAAGCGGGGGAGGGGCACATCCTTCAGCAGTATTTCAAAGATATCCATAAGCTTATTTCTCCTCTGAGACCACGGGGTTCACAAGGCGGCCAATGCCCTCGATAAAGACTTCAACCACATCGCCCGGCGCGACCGGCCCGACGCCCGACGGCGTGCCGGTTAAGATGATGTCGCCCGGCATCAGCGTCATGGCCCGGCTCAGGTATTCGATCAGGTACTTAACGTCAAAGAGCAGGTTGCGCGTGTTGGAGCTTTGTTTGAGCGCGCCGTTTACGTAGGTCCTGATGTCAAGCTGATCGGGCATGGCGTCGGTCTCCATGACGGGGCCGAGCGGCAGGAACGTATCAAAGCCCTTCCCGATGGTCCACTGGCCGGTCGGCGGCTGGTAGTCGCGCGCCGATACGTCATTGGCGCAGCACAAGCCCGCGACGAAGCTGAGCGCATCTTCCCTTGCGACGCGCCGCGCCTTGCGAGCGATGACCACGGCCAGTTCGCCCTCATAGTCCACGTGACGCGAGATGGCCGGGTGTACCACCGATTCACCCGGGCCGATCACGCATGTCGGCGGTTTCATGAAGATCACCGGCGACGCGGGCGTTTCCGAGTGGGTTTCGCGGATGTGGTCGATGTAGTTAAGCCCCGCGCACAGAATCTTTGAGGGCGAAACCGGGGCCAATAGCGTCACTTTGTCAAGCGGCGCAAGCGCGCCGGTTGCCGCTTGGAGCCCCGCCTGAACACCTGAGGGATGCGCGAACGGGTCGCCTTCGAGAAGGCAAACGGCAGCCTCGCCTTGGAGGATTCCGTGGATCACGCTTCCGTCCAGCAAGCCGCGGACGTACTTCATACGCCCACCTCAATCAGGTACTCGGCCGGGTCCATCCCCTGCTTTTTCAAGATGACGTTGAGCTCGTCATAGGTCGCGCCGTTGACCGGGATGCCGTTTTTGCGCGCGTTTTCCATATGCTCGCGTTCCTTGTCGCCGGCGAGGTAGATGCGCTCCTGGCCCTCGACGGGCTCGGAGCCCCGGATGAGGCGCATGTAATCGGAGAACCGCTTCTCAAGGGCCGCCTTGTCGTCGGTGAACATGGCGTAATCCACCGCCGCGAACATGTGGCAGCACAGCTCCTGCTCCTTCACCTTGCGCACGCCCGCGCTCGTGACGCCGCCCGACATGATGCCGGTCATGAGTTCAACCACCATCGACAGGCCGAACCCCTTGTGGCCGCTGAACAATTCGCCCGCGCCGCCCAGCGGCAACAGCCCGCCGCTCGACGCGCCGCGGTTGTTGACGAAGGCCTGCGCGTCGGTGTTGACAAACCCTTGCGCGTCCACCGCCCAGCCTTCGGGCAGCGGTTTGTGGTTTTTGGCGTAAACTTCCATCTTCCCCCCCGTCACCACGCTGGTTGACATGTCAAGCGCAAACGGCGCGGGATCGGCGGGCATGGCAACCGCGATCGGATTGGTGCCCAAGAGCGGCGTTCGCCCAAACGTCGGCACGGCCAGCGCCTGCGTATTGGTCATGGAAATGCCCAGCAGACCTTCCTTGGCGGCCATCATGGAATAGTAACCGGCGATGCCGTAATGGTTGGAGTTGCGCACCAGCGCCACGCCGATTCCGCTTTTCTTGGCCTTTTCGATGGCTGCCTTCATGGCGTTATGGGACACCACCTGCCCCATGCCTTGGTCCGCGTCGATGACGACGGACAGCGGTGTTTCTTTTACGACGGTGGGCTTTGCGTCCACCTTGATGCGGCCGATTGAGATGCCGTACTGATACAGCACCAGGCGCTGCACGCCGTGGGACTCGATGCCCGAAAGGTCCGCGGCCAGGAGGACATCGGCAATAATGCGCGCGTCCTCGGCGCTATAGCCTGAGCGGACAAAGACCTCGCCGACCATCTTGTTTAGGGCATCAAACTGAATTTTCCTGTAATCGTCCATTGTCATTCGCCTCCAAGATACGCCTTTTTGATGTCGGGGCTTCCGATTAAATCGCGGCTCTGGCCGCTGACCGCGATGCGCCCAACCTCGAGCACATACGCGCGGTCGGAGATCGACAGCGCCGTAAACGCGTTCTGCTCCACGATCACGATGGGGATTTTCTGCTCCTTGTGGATGCGCACGATGGCGTCGAACATCTCATCCACCAGCACCGGCGCGAGGCCCAGCGACGGCTCGTCCAGCATGATCAGCTTGGGCGAACTCATAAGGCCGCGGCTGATGGCCAGCATCTGCTGTTCGCCGCCGCTCATCGTGCCCGCCAATTGGCCTTGGCGCTCCCTGAGCCTCGGAAAGAGGCCAAAGTTGTTATCGATGTGCTCTTTCAGCTCGGCCTTTGAAAACTTGCGGCAATAGGCGCCCATCTCAAGGTTCTCGCGCACCGTCATGTCGGGGAAGATTTCCCTTCCTTCCGGCACGTACACAATCCCCCGGGATACGATGTCGTGGGTTTTCGCGGCGCTGATGCGCGTGCCCATGAAGTCGATGATGCCCTTGCGCGGACGGTTGACGCCCATGATGGCCTTCATCAGGGTGGACTTGCCCGCGCCGTTTGAACCGATGATCGAGATGATCTCCTGATCGCCGACTTCAATGCTGACGCCCGAGAGCGCCTGCACCTTGTCATAGTACACATCGATGTTCTTTACACTCAGCACGGCTGGCCCTCCCTTCGGGCGTACCGGTCGCCCAGATATGCCGCGATCACGTTCGGGTCGTTTTGAATCTCCCTGGGCGTGCCCTCGGCAATTTTCGCGCCGAAGTTGATGACGGTGATCATGTTTGAGATGTTCATGACCACGTCCATGTTGTGCTCGATCAGGAACAGGTCAATGCCCTTTTCAAAGGTCTTGATCAGGATGTCCACGAACTGGGTGCGCTCGGTCGGGTTGAGCCCGGCGGCGGGTTCGTCCAGGAACAGCAGTTCCGGCTGGGCCATCAGCGCGCGGCCCAGTTCCGCCACCTTCTGCCGCCCGTAGGCGATGTTGCCCACGTTCTCATTTCTGAGGTTGTACATTCCAATGAAGTTTAAAATGTCCCCGGCTTTTTCGCGCAGCAGCTTTTCTTCGCGCGCGGCGGCGCGCACGTTGAGGAGGAAGCCGCCGATGCCCTGTTTTGTGTGCTGATGCCCGCCGATCATGACGTTTTCAATCACGCTCATGGACCTCAATAGCTTGAGGTTCTGAAAGGTTCGGCAGATTCCGCCCTGCGCGATCTTGTGGATGGGCATGTCCTGAATGGGCTTGTCCTTGAACCTGATCGTGCCGCCGCTGGTCTTGTGAAAGCCGGTGATGAGGTTGACCGTTGTGGTCTTGCCCGAGCCGTTCGGGCCGATCAGGGCGTGGATGGTGCGCGGGCGCATCTCCATGGATAGGTTATCGACCGCGACCAGGCCGGAAAAATTCTTGGTCAGGTGATCGAGCTTTAATATTGCGCTCATCCCTCGTCCACCTCCTTCTCAAGCATGCGGCGCGCTTTGCGCGAGTCAAAGGCCCGTTTGAAGATCGAGATGAGACCGTTGGGCAGGAAGATGGAGAACAACAGCGTCAAAATGCTAAACACCAGCCAGTAGTAGTCCTTCATAAAGCGCAGGAGCTCCGGCGCTATCGTGATGACGAGGGCGCCCAAGAGGCCGCCTTCGATGGAACCGAGCCCGCCGATCATCATCATGACCAGGTAGTTGACCGACATGTCCTGGGAAAAGGTACTGGGATTGATGTAGCCCATGAGGGACGCGTACAGCGCGCCGCCCAGGCACCCGTACACGGCGGCCAGCGTAAAGGCCATGATTTTGATCCCCGCGATGTTGATGCCGCAGGCTTCGGCGGCGCTGGGGTTGTCCTTGATCGACTTGAACGCGCGGCCCCACTTTGAGCCGACGATCCGCCGCGCCGTGACATACAAAAGCAGGGCGATCCCGAGAAGAAAGTAAAAATACGCGGCGGGACTGTCGAGCGAAAGCCCAAACAGCGCGGGGCGCAGGATATGCCGCACGCCGGTCGCGCCGCCTGTAAAATCGGTCAGGTTCATGAGCAAGATGCGCACCACTTCGCCAAACCCGATGGTGGTCAGCGAAAGGTATACGCCCGACACGCGAAGGCTCGGATATCCCAGGCCAAAGCCGATCAAAACGCCCAGGGCCAGGGCGAGCAGGATGCCCAGCCACGGCGAGACGTGAAGCTTCGTCATCAGAAGCCCCGAGCCGTATGCGCCCAGCGCCATGATGCCGCCGGTGGCCAGGTTCATCTGGCCGGTGAGGCCGGTGATGAAGTTGAGCCCCATGACGATGATGGCGTTGACGAGCGCCATGTTGTAAAGCGTCATATAATAGGTATTTGTGGTCGCGACCGGCAAAACACAAAGCACCGCGACTACCGGGATGACGGCGCCGTATTTTTTTAGGATGTTTTTCATATTTGGCGCCCTCCCCTACTTTTTGTTGCCCAGTATGCCCTTGGGCATAACCAGCATGAATACGATGAGCAGCACATAGGCCACGCAGTCCTTGAAGACGGCGGGCAATATGAGCACGCTGAGGTTTTCGATCATGCCGACCAGGAGCCCTCCGACGATCGCGCCGGGCAAGTACCCGAATCCGCCTATGACGCCCGCGGCGAAACCTTTAAGGCCGATCATGGTGGTCATGCCGGATTCAATGCTGTACAGCGGCACGCACAAGACGCCGATCACCGAACAGATCACGGTTGATATGGCGATGGTGATCACGATGTTTTGGGATACGTTGATGCCCATGAGGGACGCGGCCACCTTGTTCTGGTTGACGCAGCGCATGGCCTTGCCCTGCTTGGTTTTTCGCATGTAGAATTGCAGGACCGCCACGATGAATACCGCGACGGCGATGATGAGCACGTTCGCGCGCGCGATGACGAGGTTTCCGACGCGGAAGACGCCCGTAATGAAATTGGGCAGCGTGAAGGGGAGCGGACCGTAAATCAGGCGGGTGGATTCTGTGATGATGCGGCCCAGCGCGATGGTGCCCATGATGGCGTAGAGCCTGGAGGGCATGTTGCGCAGGGGGTTGAAAATACCCACGGCCACCACCGCGCCAAACAGCGCCATAAAAATGAGACCAGCGAAAATCGCCCATCCCGCGCTCAGGCCCATCTGAATGGCAAAGGTACCCGCAAAGATGTAGGCGCTGAGCAAGATGAAGCGCTCATGCGCAAAATTAAGAAGGTCGATTGAATTGAACACGATGGTATACTCGACGCCGACCAGCGCGTAAATAAAACCCATTGCGATACCGCTGATCAGCAGTTGCAGCACCGTATCGATCATGCATGAGGCCTCCTTTTCAAGTGATCGTCAGGCCGTCAAAGCCGAAAAAGTAAGATGAGGATGCGGACAAGCATTCTAAATATTCGTCCGCATCCAGCCGAAAACGTCGATGGCGCTCCTTTAAAAACGGGCAGGAAGGATGCGGGGGCCAAAATGGGGCGGTGGTGTTCCGCCCCACGCGAGAGGATGGTTTTGTCAGTTCATGGTGATCTTCGCGGCGATGGATTCGGCCTTGTTTGCGTCAAACTGAATGATGCAGCAGCCGTTGAGCATGTCGTTGTTCGCCTGGCAGTTGAAATCGCCCACGACCGCCTTGAAATCCTTCGTCTCGGTAAGCGCCTGGCGGATGGCATCGCCGTCGGTGGAACCGGCGCGGGTGATGGCGTCGGCCAAGAGCTTCACGCCGCCGTAGTATGCCGAGGAGTGCAGTTCGGGTTTTTCGCCCCAGCGCTCGGAGAAGTCGGCGATGTACTGGGCGATGGCCGGGGTGTCATCCTCAAGCGAGAGGTCGATCGCGCAGTACCAGCCTTCAATCTGCTCGCCGGTCACGGTATTGAGCACCTGCGGAAGCGACGCGGAAGTGAGCACCGGGACTTCCAAGCCCAACTCGTCGAGCTGGCGCGCCATCAGCACGATTTCAGCCTCGTGGCCCCAATAGATCAGGCCTTCGATGCCGGCGTTCTTGAACTGAACGATCTGGCCGGTCAGGTCCTTGTCGCCGGTGTTGACGCCCTGCAAGGTCAGCGTGACGTCGCTCTTATCCTTGAAGTATTCCTTCATGACGTTGAGCGCGCCGCTGCCGAAGTCGTCGGTATTGGTCAAAATACCGATCTTCCTCAGGCCCAGGTTGTCGTACATGAACTTCGCGGCGGAGCTGGCGACGATGGCATCGCTGGCGCGGACGCGGAAGAGGTAAGGGTTCTCAAGCGCGTAGAGCTTGGGGCTGGTGCCCAGGATGACCGAGGGGACCTTCGCGCCCAGGACGATCTGCTCCACGGCGATGACGTTGGTGGAAAGCAGCGGGCCGGCCACGGCGACCGCGCCTTCGCCCAGCAGCTTGTTCTCGGCGTTGACGGCGCCCGCCGTGCTGCCCGCGTCGTCTTCGATCTGGATGACCAGTTTCTTGCCCAATACGCCGCCCGCGGCGTTGATCTGTTCGGCCGCGAGCGTTACGCCCTTGGTCGCGCGTTCCCCGCCCAGCGCCGCCGGGCCGGTGATGCCGGTGATAACACCGATCTTGATTTCGCCGTCAAACGTGGGCTGCGCGGCAAGGGCGGAAACGGAAGCGATCGTCAGGCAAAGGGCCAGCAGCAGTGCGAATAATTTCTTCATTGAAAATACTCCTCCTTATTACCTTGCTGGGTCATACTCGAGGCTGCCATAAAGTGTAACACATCCGCGCCATCGAGGAAAGCGTCTTGCTTTATTTCAGCTTGCCAACTTCTTGAAGGATCTTGCGTGTCACTTCGAGTTCTTCCTTTGTGGCGGGCGCCATCGGGCCGCGCGCCGGTCCGAGCCTGATGCCGGACACCATCTCGATCGCCGGACGAATGATGGAATTGGGCAGGATGCGCCCGTTCTGGCCGGTTGACTTGCAGAAGCGGTACAGTTCTACGAAGAGCTTCTTTGCCTTTTCATTCTCGCCTTTTTCAAAGGCTTCGAAGATCGCCCTGATCTCGTGGCCAAAGATGTGCGCGCCGCCGCTCACGATCCCCATCGCGCCCTGCACGATGGTGGGCAGCAGCATGACGTCGTCACCGTTGTAAACCGCGAAATCGGGCCGGATGTCCTGGGTGGCCAGGAAGTAATCGGTGACCTGAGTCGGGTTGATGCCCGCCTCGTCCTTGATGCCTACGATGTTGTCGATCACCGCAAGGCGCCTGACGGTTTCGGGATCGATGTTTACGCCCACGAAAATCGGAATGTTGTACAGCAGGATGTTCGCCTTGGTGTTTTGGGCGATGGTCTTGTAGTGGTTGTAGATGCCTTCCTGGGTGGGCTTGTTGTAGAAGGGGCAGACGATCATGACCATGTCGATGCCCGCCTCAACCGCCTTGTTCGTCAGGGCCAGCGTTTCCTTGGTGGAGGCGCAGCCGGTGCCCGCGATGATGGGCTTGCGGCCGGCGGTGGCCTTCACGGCGGTCTCGATCAGCTTGACGCGCTCGTCGAAGGTGAGCAGCGAGGCTTCGCCGGTGGTCCCGGTAACAATCAGCGAGTCGCACAGGTCGTTTTTGATGAGGTACTCAATCAGGGCTTCGTACTGGGCGTAGTCGATCTCCTCATTTTCTTTATAGGGTGTGATGAGCGGCAGCAGGATCTTCCCAAATTTCTTCGCGAATTGCATGGCGGGGTTCCTCCTTTGTTTTCGTCGCGCGTGTGACAGCATCTGAGCTGACAACATATTGTATGATGTCGTATAGACACTATATCACAACCCCAAATTGACGTCAATATGGCGAAATACATAAAATAGCGGCATTGAAATTTGTCAACTTAAGAGGCCGCATTCCCCTTTTCTTTTAGACTTAATTCTGTTAGAATAGGAGTGTACGTTGTATGATGTCGTACATTGATAGGCATGCGAAGGCGGGTATGTACATGATAAGGGAAATACAGAGGATCACGATCACCGACGCGGTGGTGGAAAACATCAAAGAAATGATCGAGTCCGGGGGATACGAAATCGGGCAGAAGCTGCCCACGGAGTCGGATTTTTGCAATGCCTTCAAGGTGAGCCGCACCAGCGTCCGTGAAGCTTTCCGTGTCTTGCAGGCGCTCGGGTATGTAGAAATACGGCCCGGCAAGGGCGCGTTCGTGGCGGATTACCTTCAGGCCACGAAAACCGCCAATTGGTACGATGTTGAAAACGCGAAATTCAACGATTTCATGGAAGTGCGCATGGCCGTTGAAACGCTTTCGGTGCGGTTGAGTGTTGAGCGGGCCACGGCCAAAGAAGTTTTAGAGCTCGAAACCATTCACAAGACCTTTATCGAAGCCTGTGACACCCATGACCAGGTCAAGCTGATCATGCTCGACGAGCTCTTTCACAACAAGATCATTGAGATGACGAACAACCAGTTGCTCATCAACATTCACAAAGAAGTGCTGACATGCTTCCGCAAGTACCGCAGCAATTCGTTTCGCGATCCCAAGACGTATTTTCACGCGATTGAGCCGCATGCCCGGGTGCTCGGGTGTTTTAAGGAAAAGGATGCGGCCCGATCGGTCGTGGAAATGCGCAAGCATCTGGAGATCACCGCGCTTGACATGGAATCGCTTTTGACAAAGCACGGGGCCGGCCAGGGGGAAGCCGAGTAGCCCGCCTAAAAAATAGATTTATCCAAATAACCGCGCTGCGCTTCTTGACAAGCGCGGCGCGGCGACATTACAATGATAGGACGGCTCGTTTGACGCGGGCCCGGAGATCCATGTGCGGGGGGACGCGTGTCCGCCCGCCATAGACGCATTTTGGAGTGAATGAGATGTATGTGATCGTGGGGCTGGGCAATCCCGGACCAAAATACGCGCGCACGCACCACAATGTCGGATTTGACGTGGTGGATATACTGTCACAAAAACACAAAATCCCCATCAAAAAATCCAAGTGCAAGGCCCTGGTTGGGGAAGGGGTGATCGGCGGCGAGCGCGTGGCGCTGTGCCTGCCGCAGACTTTCATGAACCTGTCCGGCGAGAGCGTGACGGGGCTGGTTCAGTGGTACAAGCCCGAATACGACCAGCTGATCGTGGTATATGATGATGTGGATCTGCCCTTTGGCAAGGTGCGCGTGCGCGCCCAGGGCAGCGCCGGCACCCACAACGGCATGCGCTCGATCATCTACCTCCTGGGCAGGGATGATTTCCCGCGCGTGCGCGTAGGGATCGGACGCCCGCCCGATGGCTGGGATCTGGCCGACTATGTGCTTGCGCATTACGAGACCCAAGAGGAACGGGAGACCGCCTTCGCCGCGTATACCAAGGCCGCCGAAGCGGTTGAAATCCTGATCACGGACGGCATGGCGCGCGCGTCGCAGTTCGTGGGCAAGTAGACGGTAGACCATCATCGACAGGCTTCGGCCCGAAGGAGCAATATGCCCGACCTTTTGAAATGTTTGTTTGATCCGCTTGAGGAACTGAACGAATTCAAATCTCTTGAAAACGCTGTCGCCCGGCCCGGCGCGCAAGCGCTGGCAGGCCTTGACGACAGCCAGCGCCTGCACATATTGGCGGCGCTCGCGGTTAAGACGGGCCGTCCGCTCATCGTGGTCACGCCGAGCGATCAGGCGGCGGCGCGTGCGGTTGGGGATTTAAAAGAGCTCATGCCGGGCGCGGTTGTGGCGTTCCCGGCGCGGGAGGTATCTTTCCTGCGCACGGCGGCATCGAGCCATGACCTTGGCATCAGGCGCTTAAGCGCGCTGGGCCTGGCCGTGACAGGGCGCTTAAGCGCGCTGGTCGCGCCGGCGGATGCCTTGATGCATCCGCTGATGCCGCGCGCTGTCTTTGAAGAGAACGTGATCCGGGTTGAGGCGGGCCAGCGGCTCGATCCCCAGGACCTGATCGCGCGCCTGACGCTGGCGGGGTATGAACGCGTGGATGTGACCGAAGCCCGGGGCCAGTGTGCGCTTCGCGGCGGCATTCTCGACGTATATCCAATCGGTGAGGACAACGCGCTGCGCCTTGAATTCTTTGACGACGAGGTCGATTCGCTCAGGGATTTTGACGTCATGACCCAGCGCTCGATCGGCACGCGCGATTGGGCCCAGATTTTCCCGGCCAGCGAAGTGCTGCTTTCGCCGGACGCGGCCCGAAAAGCCGCCGAGCGCCTTGAGAACGCGCTCCTTCAGGCGCGCACGAAGAGCGGTCAGGAGGAGCCGATTGACCGCCAGAGGGCGCTTGAAAAGGAATTTGGGCTCTCGCCGTTTGAGCAGTTCTTCGAGCAACTCGAAGAAGGCGCGGAGGATGAATTGCCTTCGATGTTTGACCTCAAGCCCAAGGACAACAAAGGCGATCGGCGCGACAAGAGCGTCGGTTACGTAATGCACACGTCGCTTGGGCGCAACTTCATCTCGCGCCTGGACGCGCTCAAGAACGGGCACAGTTTCCAAAACGCGGAAGCGCTGATCACGCTCATCTACGAGAGAACCGCGCGGATCGAGGATTATTTTGATCGGCCGATCATCGCGCTCGACCAGCCTGAGCGCGTCCGGGAGCGCGCGGACAACCGCTATCTTGAGTTCGAGGAGCACTTTAAGCTTTCGCTGGAGCGCGAGGACGCGCTGGGCGCGCAGGCTGACCTGGTGACGCCGTTTGATCAGCTGCTTGCCGGCCTTTCGCGCCACGCAATGCTTACGCTGAACCCGTTCCTGCGCACGCTTGAGGGGTTTAAATTTGAGGGCATTTTTAAGTTTGACGGCGTGGGCGCGACCGCGTACCAGGGCAATATTCCGGAGCTGGCGCGCGACCTGAACAAGTGGAAAAGCGAAGGCTGGCGCGTGGCGATGCTGGCCGGGGGCGTTGCGCGCGCGCAGCGGCTTACGCGGCTGTTGTCTGAGCACAAGTGCCCGGCCCCGTTTGTTGAGAAGGCGCCCGGCACGCTTTTACCCGGCGAGCCGGTGATCCTGCCGCTGGGTCTCGCGCGCGGCTTTGTCTATCCGGGGATCAAGCTCGCCATCGTGACCGAGGGCGACATCTTCGGCCAAAGCAAGCACAAGCAGGCGGCCAAGGCGTCCTCCGGCGAAAAGCTGGCGGCGTTTACCGATCTCAAGGTGGGCGATTACGTGGTGCATGAGAACCACGGCATCGGCCGCTACATGGGCACGGTGCGTTTGGCGAGCGAAGGCACCTTCCGCGATTTTCTCAACATTCAGTACCTGGGCAGCGACAAGCTCTACGTGCCGACCGATCAGCTCGACCGCGTGCAAAAGTACATCGGCTCAGAGGGTGAAGGTCCCAAGCTCAACCGCCTCTCGGGCGGAGAATGGCAAAAGCAGAAGGCGCGCGTTCAAAAGGCCATTCAGGACATCGCGGGGGAGTTGGTCAAGCTCTACGCCGCCAGGGCCAGCGCGCCCGGCTTCGCATATTCGCCCGATACGCCCTGGCAGCGTCAGTTCGAGGACGCGTTTGAGTTTGAGGAGACGCCCGATCAGCTCGCGGCGGTTTTAGACATCAAGCGCGACATGGAAAAGTCGCGCGCGATGGACCGTCTGCTGTGCGGCGATGTGGGCTACGGCAAGACCGAAGTGGCGCTTCGGGCCGTGTTCAAGGCGGTCATGGACGGAAAACAAGCGGCGCTTCTCGCCCCGACGACCATTCTCGTCCAACAACACTATGCCACCATGCTCAAGCGCTTTGACGGCTTTCCGATCAAGGTGGACACGCTCAGCCGGTTCAAGACCGCGGCGGAGCAAAAAGCGGCGCTCAAGCGCCTGGAAGAAGGGGAACTCGACGTCATCATAGGCACCCACCGCTTGCTCGGCAAGGACGTCAAGTACAAGGACCTGGGGCTGTTGGTGGTCGATGAGGAGCAGCGCTTTGGCGTCAAGCACAAGGAATCCATCAAGCAATTCAAAAAAAACATCGACGTCCTGACGCTGTCGGCGACGCCGATCCCGCGGACGCTGCACATGTCGATGGTGGGCATACGCGACATGAGCCTGCTCCAAACACCGCCCGAAGAGCGCTATCCGGTGCAGACCTACGTGGTGGAGTATTCCGACGGCCTGGTGCGCGACGCCATTCTGCGCGAACTTTCGCGCGGCGGTCAGGTGTACGTGCTTTACAACCGCGTGCAGACGATTGAAGTGATGTACGCGCGGCTTAAGCGCCTGGTGCCGGAAGCGCGGATCGCGGTGGGGCACGGGCAGATGCGCGAGCACGCGCTGGAAGACGTGATGCTGGACTTTTACGAGGGCAAGTACAACGTGCTTTTGTGCACTTCAATCATCGAAGCGGGCCTTGACGTGCCGCGCGCGAACACGCTGATCGTATGCGATGCCGACCGGTTCGGCCTTGCGCAACTCTACCAACTCAGAGGCCGCGTCGGGCGCTCGAACCGGCTGGCCTATGCGTTTTTGACGGTGAACCCCGGCAAGGTGCTGACCGAGACGGCGGACAAGCGGCTTGGCGCGATACGCGAATTCACCGAATTTGGCTCGGGCTTCCGCGTTGCGATGCGCGATCTTGAAATACGCGGCACCGGCAACATCCTGGGCGCGGAGCAATCGGGCCACATGGCTTCCGTCGGCTACGACCTGTACGTCAAGATGATTGAGGACGCGGTCAAGAACCTGCGCGGGGACGTATCGCTCGGCGACATCGAAACCAAGGTCGAGCTCAAGGTGGACGCGTACCTGCCGCAGGAATACGTGCCCAGCGACGTGACCCGCGTGGAGGTCTACAAGAAGATCGCTTCGATCAAGAACCGCGACGACCGCGAGGACTTGATCGAGGAATTGATCGACCGGTTCGGCGATCCGGGAAGGCCGGTCATGAACCTGATTGAAATCGCGCATTTGAAGGCGCTTTGCCAAAGAATCGGGATCGAGGGCGTCACGGCGCGCGGCGGAGAACTGGTCATGCGGTTTTCAAAGGCGGCCGATCCGGATGTGGATAAGCTGGTCGAAGCGCTCGCCAAGCATCAGAAGCATCTGCGCTTGGTCGCGGGCAAGGATGCCTCGCTCAATTACCGTGAGGTGGGCGTGAGCACCGAGGAAATGCTGCTCGGCGCGGTTGTCGTTATGGAGAACATCGCGCGCCATGTCGCGCCCGAGACAGGCAAAGGAGAGCCTTGAGATGGACGGCTCGCTGAAGGCGCGGGTATACGGCCTTGTACGGGCGCTACCCTACGGCAAGGTGGCAAGTTACGGCCAAATCGCGCTGCTGGCCGGAAGCCCGCGCGCCGCGCGCGTGGTAGGCGGCATCATGAGCATGTGCCGCGAGAAGGATGTGCCCTGCCACCGCGTCGTGCGCCGTGATGGTTCGCTCGCGCCGGACGACGCGTTCGGCGCGCCGGGCCTGCAACGCCACTTGCTTGAGGAGGAGGGTGTAACGTTCACCGAAGACGGGCGCGTCGATATGCAAAAACACGGCTTGCATCCAAAAAAAGGTTGGGAATAGAGCCGTGGTTTTAATACAAACCGCTTGACATGTACGCAAAATTCGCTTATCCTGATGGCTACACGGGAATAAGGGAGGTGTGGGCATGCGAAAAACCGGGATCATGCGCTGTGCGCTGGTGCTGCTGGCCGTACTGGTGCTCATGCCCATGATTGGAAGCGCTTTGGCGGGCGGCCATGTGTCGCATTGCTGTCAGCCCAAGACCTGCCCTGTGTGCCTGAGCATTGACTCAGTGCGCGAACTCATGCGCCTGATTGCGTGCGCGCTTGCGCTGGCGGGGTTGCGCCTCGCCGTAACGCGCGCCTTTTTCCATCAGCCGGGAGGGCTTGGGCGCCTTTTGCCCAATACGCCGGTTGCCTGCTGTGTGCGAATGAACAATTGATTTTATTTTGATGCGCTTGGTGGCGCGCCTTGAAAGCGGCGCTGCCGGGCGTTGCCATTTCCCTAAACCCAAAAAACAGGAGGACCTCATTTTGAAAAAGCATGGTTGTGCGATGCTTTTAGCTTCGCTGTTGGCACTCTCATTTCAAGTTTCCGCGATGGGGCAAACCCCGATTCAGGTGGTTGCGACCAATTTTCCCTGCTACGATTTTGCGCGCGCGGTTGCGGGCGAACGGGCCGAGGTTACGATGCTGCTGCCTCCCGGCAGCGAAAGCCATTCCTTTGAGCCAACCCCGCGCGACATCCTGACGGTTCAGGGGGCCGACGTTTTCATTTACGCAGGCGGTGAAGGAGATGCCTGGGTGGGCGGGCTGCTTGAAAATATGGAGCGTAGCGGCAAACAGGACGTTGCGCTGATCGATCTGGTTGATGCCGTGGAGGAAGAGAACATAGAAGGCATGCAGATAGAAGAGCGTCACGAAGAGTACGGTCACGATGAAGAGGAAGCGGAACTCGACGAACACGTCTGGACCGCGCCGTCAAACGCAAAGGTCATCGTCCTGGGCATCCTGGGCGAGCTGGTTGAAGCGGACCCGGCGGGGGGAAGTGTCTACCGGGAAAACGCGGCGGCCTATTGTGAGGAGATTGACGCGCTGGACGGCGCGTTCCAAGAGGTGACCGATCACGCTGCGCGCAGGACGCTGGTCTTTGCCGACCGGTTCCCCTTCAGGTATTTGGCGGACGCGTATGGCCTGACCTGCTTCGCGGCGTTCCCCGGCTGCGCGACCGAAACCGAGCCGAGCGCGCGTACGGTTGCCTTCTTGATCGACAAAGTGAAGGAGGAAGGCATCCCGGTGGTGTTTCACATTGAATTGTCCAATGAGAAGATGGCAGACACCATCTGCGAAGCGACCGGGGCCGCAAAGCGCTTGCTGCATGCTTGCCACAACATATCGCGCGATGATTTCGAAAATGGAGAGACGTATGTGACGCTTATGGCGAAAAACGTCGAGGCGCTGAGGGAGGCGCTCTCATGATGGTGCTTGAAGCAAAAAACGCAAGTTTTGGCTATGATGGTCGGGCGGTGGTCGCGGGTGTCAGTTTCACCGTCAACTCGGGCGATTACCTGTGCGTTGCGGGTGAGAACGGCGCGGGCAAGAGCACGCTGATCAAGGGCCTGGTCGGGCTCAAAGCGCCGATGGTCGGCAGCGTGACGCTGGGCGGTTCGCTCAAATCCAGTGAGATCGGATACCTGCCCCAGGGTACCGCCGCGCAGCAGGACTTTCCGGCCAGCGGCTATGAAGTCGCGCTGTCGGGGCGGCTGAACCGGCGCGGGATCAAGCCCTTTTTCTCACGCGAGGACCATCGCGCGGCGAGAGAAAACCTTGAGCGCATGAGCGCGTGGGACCTTCGGCGGCTTTGCTTCCGCGATCTTTCAGGCGGGCAAAGGCAGCGCGTGCTGCTCGCGCGGGCGCTGTGCGCGGCCAAGGAATTGCTGGTGTTGGACGAACCGGTTTCCGGGCTTGACCCGCTCGCGGCCGAGGCGCTGTATCGCGAGATAGAACGGCTGAACCGGGAACTTGGCATTGCTGTGATCATGGTGTCCCACGATGTTAAGGGCGCGCTCCGGTATGCCGGTCACGTGCTGCACATAGGCGGTGAAAGGGCGGACTTTATGACGGTTGCCGATTATCTTCAAAGCGAAATCGGGACCCAATTTGCGGGGGTGAAAAGCGCATGATTCAAATACTTAAGGAAATGTTCTCCTATACATTTCTGGCACGCGCCGTATTGGTCGGGAGCATGGTCTCGCTGTGCGCGGCATTGCTTGGCGTGAGTCTCGTGCTCAAGCGTTATTCCATGATCGGCGACGGCCTGTCGCACGTGGGCTTTGGCGCGCTGGCCATCGCGACGGCGATGAACATGGCGCCGCTCGCGGTATCGATTCCGGTGGTGGTGCTTGCGGCGTTTCTGTTGTTGCGCCTGAGCGAAAACAGCAAGATCAAGGGCGACGCCGCCATCGCGCTGATTTCAACCGGTGCGCTGGCCGTCGGCGTGGTGGTGATCTCGATGACCACCGGCATGAACACCGACGTGTGCAACTATATGTTTGGATCCATTCTCTCGATGAGCCATGGCGATGTGACGCTGAGCGTAGTCCTGTCGCTGGTCGTGTTGACGCTGTTCGTGCTGTGCTATCACCGGATATTTGCCGTAACTTTTGACGAGAACTTCGCGCGGGCGACCGGCGTCAGGGCGGGCGCGTACAACTTGCTGATCGCGCTTTTGACCGCTGTGACCATCGTGCTCGGCATGCGGATGATGGGTGCACTGCTCATTTCAAGCCTCATTATCTTCCCGGCGCTCACATCAATGCGCGTGATGAAGACCTTTCGCGGCGTCACCATTTGCTCGGCCATCGTTTCGGTCGTATGCTTTTTCATCGGCGTGGTCGCGTCCTATATCTTTGCCACGCCGACCGGAGCAAGCGTGGTGATCGTCAACATATTGGCGTTTGGCGCATTTTGGTTTGCACGGCTGTCAATTGGAAGGAGGGTAACCGCGTGAAGAAAAATTTTGTATGTTTGTTGTTGCTGACAGCGGCGGCGCTTGCCGGTTGCGCGGCGAAGAACGATGGCGCGGTCCCGGCGCTCGCAGCGGCTAAGGCGCAGAGTGCGCAGGTGGAAAGCGTTTCCGGGAATCAGATGGTCGAGGTGCGCGAGAAGCTCTTTATCGCTCAGATCAACGACATCTACACAAATGCTCAGGACTACGTGGGCAAGACCATACGGTATGAAGGCGTCTTTGATTTCTATGCCTACAACGACACGGGCGACATGTTTTATTCGGTCATCCGCTACGGCCCGGGCTGCTGCGGCAACGACGGGAACGTGGGTTTTGAGGTGAAATGGGACAAGCCCTATCCCGCGCAGGACGATTGGGTGCGCGCGGAGGGCGTGCTGGAGGAGTACGAGGAGGACGGGCAGCCGTATTTGCGGCTCAACGCGACCAAGCTCGAAGTGCTTCAAGAGCGCGGAAACCCCAACGTCACACAATAGCTTGATACGGGCGCCGCTGTTGGGCCTGAGCAGGCGCGCGTCAAACCGCGCGGGGATCAGCGCAAACACCGTCGGGCGCTCGCCGCCCAATACGTGGTGGCAGATATGGCGATTGGTATCCAGGCCAACAGCCATTAAGGAAAGGTTTCAAAGCTATTGGGTTTGCACGTCCCAATTGCGGTTTTTGGTTATCAATACACATTGACGCAAATGGCCGCCATTGAGTATAATAACACCGGTCGGCGGCTGCACATGCCCGCCGGACCCAACCAAGGAGGAGGGGAACCTACGTGAAAAGGAACCAATGGTTGGCCTTGTGGCTTGCGCTGGCGATGCTTGCGATGCTCGCCGTTCCCGCAGCCGCCTATACCGCCGGGGCCTATACCGCGAGCGGTTCGGGCAACAACGGCCAGGTGAAGGTGGAAGTCACCTTTGCCGAAGGCGCGATTGAATCGGTCAAAGTGCTCGAGCACGCCGAGACGGCTGGCCTGAGCGATCCGGCGATCGAGCGCATACCCCAAGCCATCGTAGAGAAGCAGAGCCTGGCGGTTGATACCGTAGCGGGCGCGACCAACACCAGCAAGGCAATCCTTCAGGCGGTGGAAGATTGCGTCGTTCAGGCGGGCGGCGATGTTCAGGCGCTCAAAGCCGCAGGCGGCGAAGGTCAAGCGGATGCCGCCGAAGCGACCCAGTTGACCACCGATCTCGTGATCGTGGGCGCCGGCGGCGCGGGCATGACCGCGGCGATCAATGCGCGCGCGAATGGCATCGACGTAATCCTGCTTGAAAAGATGAGCTTCACCGGCGGCGCGACGGCGATCTGCGGCGGCTCCATGATCATCACCGGGTCCGAGCTTCAGAAGAAGTACGGCGTTATGAACGATACGCCCGAAGCGCTCTACGCCGACAATTTCAAGAACGGACATGAGATGAATGACCCGGCCAAGCTCAAGCTGTACAGCGAAAGCGTGGGCGCGACCACCGATTGGCTGGTAGACGTCGTGGGCGTGGGCTTCCGCGAGGACGGCCTCATGTTCCAGGCCGAGCACTCGATCGACCGCGTGGCCAACTTCGAAGGCAGCGCCGCGGGCCTGACCAAGACCCTGCGCGAGAAGACCGACGCCTCCGGCGCGACCCTGATGCTCGAGACGCGCGCCGACGCGCTGATCGTGGAAGAGGGCGTTGTGGCGGGCGTGACGGCCAAGGCGGCGGACGGCACTTCGTATGAAATCCGCGCCAAGGCGGTGCTGCTCGCGACCGGCGGCTTCGGCGCGAATCAGGACCTGCTGCCCGACGCGCTCAAGACTGTGCTGTACTACGGCCCGCCGTCCTCAACCGGCGACGGCCACATCATGGCCCAGAGCGTAAACGCCAAGTTCCAGATGATGGAGCTGGGCAAAATCTACCCCAACGGCGTTGAAGTTGCGCCGCACATCGGCAAGTCCACCCTTTACGCCAACATGGCCGCCTGCAAGGCCGCGGGCATCATCGTGGGCAAGGACGGCAACCGCGTGGCCAACGAGAAGGCCGCGAACAAGGACCTGCTCGCGGTGCTCAAGCAGCAGCCCGACCAGACCATGTACTTCTTCATGGATCAGGCCTCGTTTGACGAGTTCAAAACCGGCCTTGGCAACACCGGCATCACCGAAGACAACGTGGCCGCATGGCTTCAAAACAACGGCGCCGCGCTTCCGCTGTTCGCCCATGGCGATACGGTTGAAGATGTAGCCGCGGTTGCGGGCATCGACGCGGACGCGCTCAAGGCGACCATCGAGCGCTACAACGGTTTTGTGGAAGCGGGCGAGGACCAGGATTTCGGGCGTCCCGCCGATTTCCTCAAGGCCAAGATTGGCGAAGGCCCGTACTACATCGTGGAGCAGAAGCCGCGCTTTGCCACGACGCTCGGCGGCGTGTGCGCGACCGACAACTTTGAAGTCATCAACGAGGCGGGGAATGTGATCCAAGGTCTGTACGCGGCGGGCGAACTGATCGGCGGCGTGCAGGGCGACGACTCGCCTCCGGGCTCGAACGTAGGCTGGGCGCTGACCTCGGGCCGCATGGTCGGGGAATACATCGCCGAGCAACTGGCAAAGTAAAACAACGCACAAAAGGCCGCCTTGCGGGACATAACGCAAGGCGGCCTTTGTCGCAATTCATTGTGGGGCAGGGGTCTACTTCGTCGCGGCTTTGAGTTCTTTCTCGATCGATTCGATCAGCCCGGCCATGTATCCGGCGGCGTAAAGGTTGCCGTTGATGCCGTAAGCGGGCTGTTCGTTGTTGTCGCCATACATGGTGGGCACATGGTCGGGGCGCATCACGCCCTGATAATCGACTTCATAGTATGCCTTCATGGCTTCGTACATGTCGGTCTTGCCCTTGTCGTGGAAGGTCTCGTAAAAGGATTCCCTGCCGCCCACGACGTCGCGGAAATGGGCGAAGAAGAGCGTGCCCGCCTTGCCGAAGCGCCGGATGGAAGAAGGGATGTCCTCCCCCATTGTGGCAAACGTGCCTTGGCACAGCGTAATGCCGTTGTACGCGCTTGGGACCAGCTTGGTCACCCGCTCCATCGCGTCCGCGCTGGTCAAAATGCGATCGATGCCGCCAATGCTATCGACCGGCGGGTCGTCCGGGTGCACGGCCAACTGGATTTGATATTTTTCGGCAACAGGCACAACTTTTTTGAGGAAGTATTCAAGGTTGGTCCAAAGCGCGTCCGCCTTGAGCAGGCCGTAATCGCTCACGGGGCAATCGGCGATATCACGGATGTCAAATCCGGTCGCCACCGCGCCGCCGGGGAGGTGCACGTTTACCTTGGTGCGGAACCAGCTCCAGATCGGCATCCAGTTGTAGCATACGGTCTTGATGCCGAGCTTGGCCATGTTTTCAAGCAGGACGTTAAAGTGCGCAATGGCTTCGTCCCGTTCGCTCTTGCCAAACTTGGCCGCATCGATGAAGTCCACGCCCTCAAGCACCGACCATTCCATGCCGAAGTCATTGAGTTCCCGCTTGGTTTTGAACAGCGGCATATAGTGCCACGCCGGCACAAAATCCGGCAGTGTGGGATCGGCGCTGGACGCGGTTGCGACCGCGTAATGAATGTCCAACTGCCGCGCAAAGTGCTTTAGCGGTGTGTGATGGGGGCCAAAAAACGAAAACGCGATTTTCATGGAGGTTCCCTCCTTGTCAGGCTTTGTTCGCCTTATCGTATTCTATTGTCCAATCAAGCGCGCGGTAGGGCGCGCCGCGCTCATCATCCCGGATGAAGGCGCGGAGGTGGTCGAGCATCTCCGAGGGCCACGCGTCCACGTCGATGTCGGCGGTGGTGTACACGCCCCGCTTGATCATCTCAAAGCCGAAAATGTCCTTTACGTGGGACTTGGACGCGCGTTCGATCACATGGAAAACCATGTGGCTCGGGATAAAGATCACGCCGCCGCCGTAACCGAATACCACATCGCCCGGAAGACACACCGCGCCGCCGATCTTGACCGGCGTATTAAAACCGGTCATGACAAAATCGCGGATGGGCGTGGGGTCAACGCCGCGGTAATAAATTTGAAGATTGTCGATTGATTCGATTTGCTCAAGGTCGCGGATGCCGCCCCATACCACCGCGCCGCCGGTCTTGGTGCGGTTGCGGATGGCTGTTGACAAATTACCGCCCACGAACGTGCCCTCGTAGACTTTGTCGAACATATCGACGACCACGACGTCGCCTTCGACCAGGGTGTCGATGACCCATTGGTTGCAGGTGCCTTTGCGGCCTTCCTTGGCTCCGATCGCGAGCACGGTCCCTTCAAGGTCGGGCCGCGACGGCATGAAGACGCCGGTCACCGCGCGTCCGACCAGCTTGCGCTTGTCGCCGTGCAGGCGCGAAAGGTGCTCCTCGTATTGGTTTTTGTACCCTGCTTCGAACAGCGGCTGCCAGATTTCTTCAAGCGTCATGCCGCGCAGCAGTTCGATGTCCTGATCGCTTACGCGCGGCCGTCCGTCGCTGAAACGCTCGCCCTTCCACTGTTCGGTCAACTCGATGATGTCTTCTTTGACGTTAAAATGCATGACGGAACCTTCCTTTTCGCACTACTCAGCCCATAAGGCTTGGAATCAGGGTGACGATGCCGGGGATATAGGTAACCAGCACCAGAACGATCAGCATCATGGCGCACATGGGCAGTACCTCGCGGAACACGCCCTTGAGCGGCGCGTTGACGAGCCCGGCGGCGATGAAGCACAACATGCCGTACGGCGGCGTGCACATGCCGATCATGGTGTTTACCACGAAGATTACGCCGAAGTGCACCAGGTTGATCCCCAGCGCGTTCACGACGGGCAGGAGAATCGGCAGCACCACATAGGTGATCGTCGAAGTGTCGAGGAACATCCCAAGCGCGAGCAGCAGGACGTTTACGATCAACAGGAACACGTATGGGTTGTCGGTGATCCCCATGAACCAATTGGCAATCGCTCCGCCCAGGCCCGAGAGCGTGATGATGTAGGAGAAGGGCGCGGAGCAGCATACCAGCATCAGGATCGGGCCGGTTTGCTTGGCGGTATCCTTGAGGCATTGCCACAGCGTCTTGGGCGTCATGGTCCGATAGATGAGCATGGCGATGATCACCGCATACATCGAGGCCAGCGCGCCTGCTTCCGTGGGCGTCACAAACCCCGAATAAATGCCGCCGATCAAAATGACCGGGGTGATGAGCGCGGGCAAGGCCTTGAGGGTGTACTTGAGGAATTCCTTGAACGTGTACTTGTCGCCGGCGGCGTAGTTGCGCTTGTTTGAGATGAACCCCACGTAGGTCATGAGTACCACGGCAATCATGATGCCGGGCAGCATCCCGCCCATCAAAAGCGCGCCGACCGATGCGCCGGAGAGCATGGCGTAGGTGACCATGTTGAGGCTGGGCGGGAAGACCGGTCCGATTACGGCGGTCGCGGCGGTGATGGCGCAGCTGAATTCATCGTCGTACCCGTCCTTTTGCATGGCGGCGACTTCGATCTTGCCGATGCCGGAAGCGTCGGCGAAGCTTGATCCGGTCATGCCGGAAAAAATCAGCGAGATGAGTACGTTCACATACGCCAGCGCGCCCTTGCGCTTACCGATCATGGCTTTGCAAAAGCCGAACATGTAGTCGGAGACCTTGCTCGAATTGAGCACATTGGCGGTGAAGATGAACAGCGGAACCGCGATGATGATGTAATTAAAGTACAACTGCGAGATCATTTTCTCGGCCACGAGGCCGATGTCCATGCCGGTGATCAGGAAGTACAGGGTGCTTGAGCCGATCAGGCTGAACGCGATGGGCACCTTGAGCATGAAGAACGCGAACAGCAATATGAGCGGCAGCAGGTAGTGAAACGCGCCCATGCTCATTGCCCTCCTTTGTTGTCATCCGCAGCCGGTTTGAACGCCCGCATCAGGCGCCTGATGTCTCCGGCCAAATTGTTCAAAAGATAATAGACCGTCACGATCAGGAAGTACATATAGGGCATGTACAGCCACGTAAAGGACATCTTGAGCATGGATGTTTTGCGGATGCCGTAGAAGAGCACGGTTTCCCAGGAAGGCGCGATCAATATGCCCAGTATGATGAGCATGAGCACCTTGCTCACGATGTCGAGCACGGCCTTCGCGCGCGCGCCCATCGCGTCGTAAATGACCGTAAACGCCACGTGCTGGTCGTGCTTGGTGCCGTTGGGAGAGGAAAAGAACGCCATCCATGTGAAGGCGATGATGACCATTTCATCCATCTTCGGGATTGAGTACAAAAAGAAATACCGGCACAGAATCGCGATGGTGAACCCGGCCAGGATAAAGGCCAGGAGCAGGGTGGCGAGATTGGTTTCAAAGAATTCAAGGCCGGCATCGACAGACCGCTTGATTTTCCCCATGGAACCTCCTCTTACGGTCAATCAGGCGAGAGCCTCGCCTGATTGACCGTGGCTTGATGACTTGTAAGCTTGGCTAAAAGTTCTCGCCCACCTTCTGAATCTCGTCAAACAGCTCCATGTCCCAGCCGTCGTCGATGGCCTTTTGCTGATAGGCTTCAAGCACCTGCTCGCGGATGGCCGAAGTGTCCACATCGTATACCTTGAGGCCCTGTCCTTCAAGGAAGGCGCCGGCTTCTTCCTCGATCTTGAGCCCGGCGGCGGTGTTGAAATCGCAGCCCGCTTTGACGGCATCGCGGATGATCTGCTGATTCTCCGGGCTTAAGCCTTCAAAGAACGCCTTGCCGATGGCGATCCAGCTGAAGTCAATATAGTGGCGGGTGTAGGTGACGGACTTGGAAACCTCGTACAGTTTCGCGCCAATCGCGCCGCTGAGCGGATTCTCCTGGCCGTCCACGGTGCCGGTTTGAAGCGCGGTGTACATCTCGGTGTAGGCGATGCCGACCGGGTTCGCACCCATGGCCTGAGAGAGGAACATCATGGGCTCGGTGCCGTTGGTGCGCATCTTGATGTCCGCCAGATCCTTTGGCGTTGAGACCGCTCGGTCGATGGTCAGCATGACGTTGCGCGCGCCGAAATAGTATGCGCCCAGCGGGAGCAGGCCCGTGGCGTCGGCGATGCGCTCAAACAGTTTCTGCCCGATTTCTCCGTTGAGGACAGCGTCGGCATGGGCGGCATTTTTGTACAGGTATCCCATGTTGAGCACGCCCAGTTCCGGCATGAACTCGGCGATGTAGGTCGCGCCCGAGCCGCACATCTCGTAGTTGCCTTTGACGACCGCCGCCAGCGCCTGCGTGGCGTCGCCCAGCTGGTTGTTGTAGTAGATCTCAACTGTCATCTTGCCGCCGGAGTTCTTCTCGACTTCGGCCTTGAAGACCTCGAGTCCGCCGGCTACCGTCTCGGTGGCGCTCGCGCCGATGTTCAAGCGAATGACGATCGGCTTCTCTTCGGCAAATGCTGAGCAGCACGCGATGAGCAGCATCATGGCCAGGCACAAACATACGATCTTCTTCATTGGGTAACCCTCCTTCGTTTCTCCTGTCTCCGCGCAGTGTTAAGAAAGAAATGGGGACCGTGCGCGCCGGATGATAGAAATGGCACAAGAAAGGCGTGCGCCATTTGGAGCATCTTCCGCGCGCGGGAAGATTGCGCTCACATAAAAATCATACATATTCTGCGGCCCGGAATCTTGTTGGGTGTTGATTCATTGCTGTATATTGATATTTTCGAAAAATTTACTCAGGCGTTGTTTTGCCATCCGCCGCCCAGCTTTCGGTATGCCTTGGGCGACACGCCGAATTGGTCTTTGAAGCAATGATAAAAGTGACTGAGCGACGAAAAACCGGATTCCAGTGCGATATCCAGCACATCCATACCGGTTTCGAGGAGCAACTGCGCCGAATAATTGAGGCGGAGCAGCGCGATGTACTGGGTGGGCGACATGCCGTAATAGCGCTTAAAACTGCGGCAAATGTGTTCCTGGGTCATGCCGGACAAACGGGACAGGGCCGTGATTCCTTCCGTGAAATTGTGTTTTTTGGAGATTTCTTCAGACAGGCCGCGCAGCCAGGCGGGCATGGCCCCCGCCGCGCTTGAAATTTTATAAAAGCCTATCATCATATCGACCAACATGGACTTGGCGGACAGAATCATCAGCGCGTCGTCGCGCCGGAAGCCTTCGAGAACCTGCGGAAAGCGGGTTCGGTAGTAGGCGAGACTCTCCGCTCTCAGCATAACGATCGGCGGTTTTTTCAAGTGGATGATCTGGTCAAGGTCCATGTCCGCGCCCAGATAAGAAAACATCAGCCGCATCGCCTTGATGGGCAGCGCGAAACTAAAGATCACGCCGCCGCCGCCGTCGCTTTTTAAGTGCACATCATAGGGGCGAAACAAAATGACCGATCCGGGTCCGAGTTCGAGGAGCGCGCCATTGGCGTGGGTGGCGGCGATGCCCTCCACCACGACGGTCACCTCATAAAAATCGTGCATGTGCACACAGGTGGAGAAGCCGGTGGAAAACATAATCTCCTTCTTGATGGTCTGCTTGTCCTCGCGCAGTTCCTGAAACGTTACTTCGGTGACCTGCATGGGCGCGCCTCCCTTCAACCGGTCCGATCAGCCCCTTGCGGTTCGTGCTTATCATTATACCATACCTTCACCGAAAGGGAAAAGAGCGGCGCGGGCTTTTCAGGCAAACAGCGGCGTTTCTTCAGCAGGCTCGATGGGCGCTTCCGGTTGATTCCAGTCAAGCGAACGGCTTACGCTCACCAAGGACGACGGCTGTCCGGCAAGCTCCACGCCTTCTTCAAACAGCGCTTTGTCAAGCCCCACAACATAGTACCCCATTTCGCCCTGATCCTCAAAATCGATTGCCGCCAGCACATCGCCGGTCGCGCCGCTGAGTTCGGCAATTTTCACGCTCTCGCCGTCCCGGACGCGGTAAATCTGATAGAGCGCCCAGTCGTCAACCGACGTGAAGCTGACCCGTACGCCGCCTTCCACGCGCGCCGCCTTGAGGTCAAACACGCGGCTGGGCGCGCGCCAGACGTCGCTGATCTGCGTGGGCGCTTGAGGAGAGGGAAAGAGCTCGGTCGCCATCTGCGACCTGGGCGTGAGCTCCGAGACCAGCATGGCCTTCTTGCGCTCGCCAAGCGCCCGCTTATCAATCAATACTTCCACCACGCCTTGCGGCACATCAAAATTCGCGCCGCCCGCGCGCTCGCCCGCTTGCTCGAGAAACGCCGCCGCCAGCTTCGCCGGATGGCTGGATCCGGTTACCAGATCGCTCATCTTGCGTGTTTTGTCCGGCCGGTCAAAGCCCATCCATACGGTGATGGATGTGGACGGGGTATAGGCTACCGTCCATACGTCGCGGTTGCCTCCGCCCGTCATCCCCACCGTGCCGGTCTTGCCCGCGACCGGGAAGGGCAGCGTGTTCAGCGCCTTGGCTGTGCCGGTCTGGGCGGCGGTCATCAGCATGTCGGTGATCAGCCGCGCGCTTACACCCGACATCACCTGACGCTCAGCTTGATAAAACTCGTATACCGTATCGCCCGCCGCGTCCTCAATTTTGCGGATCAGGTGCGGCGTTACCAGGCGGCCGCCGTTGGCAAGCGGGGCATAAGCGCCGTTGAGCGCCATGGGCGATACGCCGTTGGTCAGCGAACCCAGCCCCATCGACATGTTGTTGTCGGAAGCGTCCAGCGCAAGCCCCGCGGCTTCGGCGTACTCCACCGCCGCATGGACGCTGGTTTTGGAGAGAAGGTCAAGCGTCGCGACATTGAGCGACTTTGAAAGCGCCTCGCGCAGCGTGACGAAACCGTAGTAATTGCCGCCGGAATTTCCCGGCGTGTACCCGCCGCCGAAGTCGCGCTGGGTGTCGTCCACAAAGCTGACCGGCAGGTATCCGAACCGGTCGATAGCCTCGGCATAGACCGAGACGGGCTTGAACGCCGAGCCCGGCTGGCGCTTGATGCCGGTCGCGCGGTTCAGCCCGCGCAGGGCGGTGTACTCGCGCCCGCCGATCAGGCAGCGCACTTCGCCGTTTTCAGTCGATGCGCACACCAGCGCCGCCTGCGCCTTTTCATCCGCCATGTCAGGCGGGAAATAGGAGGGGTTGGTGAACAGCGCTTCGGCTGATTTTTGTAGGCTCACGTCAAGCGCGGTATAGAGCTTGTACCCGCCCGAGAGCAGTTCTTCCCGGTCGATGCCCAAGATCGCAACCGCTTCGTCGGCGGCTTGCTCCGCGTACCAGGCGTATTGGACGTCTTTGTCTTTCCTGACGATCTCGGGCACTTCGGCGTTTGCCCGGTCGGCTTCGGCCTGTGTGATGTAGCCTTGCTCCGCCATTTCGCTTAGCACGAGTCCGCGCCTTTTGAGCGCGTTGTCCAAGTGCAGGTGCGGCGCATAGTTGGTGGGCGACTTGATCACCGCCGCGAGCAGCGCGCCTTCTCCAAGCGTAAGCGCCTGGGCATTTTTTCCGAAATACGCTTGCGCCGCGGCTTCAATGCCATACGCGCCCGCGCCGAAATAAACCGTATTGAGGTAGGATTCAAGAATTTGCTCCTTGCTCATGAGGGTCTCAAGCCGGATTGCGAGCAGACCCTCGCGCGCCTTGCGCAGGATGGTCTTGTCACTGGTCAGGTGGGTCAGCTTGATCAACTGTTGGGTGATCGTACTCGCGCCCTGGCCATAGTCGCGCGACTTGATGTTTGCGGCGAGCGCACCGCCGATTCTATACACGTCAACGCCAAAATGCCGATAGAAGCGGGCGTCCTCGGCGGCGACGAACGCGTGCTGCACGTCGAGGGGAATCTCCTTGAGGGAGACCAGCTTGCGGTTGACGCTGCCCGACAAGAGCGCGGCCTGTTGGCCGTTTGCGTCCAGCAGCACAGTGCTCTGCGAAAGCGTATTGAGTTTCGTCAGGTCAAGCATCTGAATGGTTTGAAGCGAAAACGCCATGAGGACGATCAGCCCCAAGGCGAGGAATGCCGCGATGCTCCACCAAATCATTTTTTTGCGCAAATCATTCACCTTCTTATTGCCTCAGTATGTCCAGCGCGGGCGGATTTCTTGCCAGAACTTACGCGTGGACGCGTGGCGGTGATGAATAGTATAATTGATATGATCATTGGTGGGAGGCGGTTTCATGAGAAAAATTGATTTTACGCTTATGGGTGCGGCGCTCGTCTTTGTCGCGCTGGCGCTTGGGCTGATGACGGCGCTCGGCGTTGATGCGGGCACGGCGGATACCTTGTCGCGCGTGCTGCTTGGCGCGGCGCTTCTCAGTGCGGTAATTTTTTTCATGGGCGGGGGCCGCGCGCGCGCCGCCGAAAAGACGCGCGACCGGTTTGATCAAGTGGCGCCAGAGGCGGATACGCCCGGCATCACCTTCCGCGATGTGGCCGCGAACGAAAGCGCGCGCCATAGCCTCCAAGAACTGGCCGACTACCTAAAAAATCCGGAAAAATACGAACGCATCGGCGCGCGCATGCCCAGAGGCGTCATGCTCTACGGCCCGCCCGGCACCGGAAAGACGCTGCTTGCGCGGGCGCTTGCGGGCGAAGCGGGCGTGCCTTTCTTCGCGCTTTCAGGGTCCGACTTCGTGCAGATGTACGTGGGCGTGGGCGCGAGCCGCGTTCGCTCCCTGTTCGCGAAGGCGCGCAAGGCGGGCAAATGCGTGATTTTCATCGACGAGATCGACGCCATGGGCAAGAAACGGGACGAAAACGCTTCGGATGAGCGCGAGCAAACGCTCAACGCGTTGCTGAGTGAAATGTCAGGCTTTCACCCCTGCGCGGGCACACTGGTGCTGGCCGCGACCAACCGCCTGGATACGCTCGACCCGGCGCTCACAAGGCCCGGGCGGTTTGACCGCCAGATCGAGGTGGGCCTGCCGGGCCGCGCCGAGCGCAAGAGCATCCTCGAACTGCACATGCGCGGGAAGTTGGTCGAGGAAGGCATAGACGTAAACGCGCTTGCCGCCAAGACGGTTTCGTTCTCCGGCGCGTCGCTTGAGTCGATGGTGAACGAGGCGGCGATCCGCGCCGCGAGCCGCGGCGCCGAACTCATCGCGCAAGCGGACGTTGATCAGGCGTACTTGAGCGTGGTCGCGGGCGAGGATAAACCCATGGCGGCGAGCGGGGAAGAGCTCAAGGTCATCGCCCTGCACGAAGCGGGTCACGCGCTTGCGACCAGGCGCTTGCTGCCCAATGATACCGTGACGCGCGTTTCGGTCCTGCCCACCGCACGGGGCGCTGCGGGCTACAGCCTGTCGATCCCGCCCGAGATGCAGTTGACCGACCGCGACCGGCTGTCAAAGCAGATCAGGGTGCTGCTGGCCGGACGCGCGGCGGAATTGCTCATCGGGGGAGAAGACAAGCTGACCAGCGGCGCGATGAACGATTTGCAGCGCGCGAGCGACCTGGCGGCGGCGATGGTCATGGACCTTGGAATGGCGGCGGAACCGTTTTCATCCCTCAGGCAGCTTCAAAAATCGCTTGGCGGCTCTCAGGCAGGCGAAACCATGGCGCTTGCGCGCGACCTGCTTGGCGCCGAGTACCATAAAGTCACCGAGCTGTTGTCCGAAAACGTCGATGCGCTCATGCGCGTCACGGAGGCGTTGATCGAGAAAGAAGCCATCACCGGGACAGAACTCGACAAATTAATCGCATAATCGAGCTTGTCCTCATGCTCCTGTCGAACGATTGCCACGTTTCGACAGGAGCTCTTTTTTTTCATGGCAGGATACGCGCGGAAAATAATTGAAATGTTTGGAGCTTTCACGGCAAAGGAGGAACAGCTATGGTAGCGCATGAAAAAAAGCGAGGCGAACTCGTGGTGCGCCTGACCGGCGAACTTGACCACGCGGTGGCCGAACGCATTAGACGGGAACTCGATCAAATGATTGACGACCCCAAGGTTAAGCGCCTGGTGTTCGATCTCAGGGGGCTCAGCTTTATGGACAGTTCAGGCATCGGCATGATTCTTGGCCGCTACAAGCTGATGGTAAAGCGTGGCGGGACGGTCGCGATCAAGTGCGACAAGGGTCACATCGACCGGATATTTGAAATGGCGGGCATCTATCAACTGGTTACAAAACTTGCGTAAGGGGGAGAAAAAAATGAGGATCATCAATGAAATGCGAACCGATTTTCTGGCCTGCCCTGAAAATGAGGCCTTTGCCCGCATGGTCATCAGCGCATTTTTGCTGCCGCTCAACCCAACGCTTGAGCAGCTTGGCGATGTCAAGACCGCCGTCAGCGAAGCCGTGACCAACGCAATCGTTCACGGCTACAAAAAGATGGGCGGCACTGTGCGCATGAAGGCGGCGCTTGACTCAGACGGCGCCTTGACGGTGGATGTCATTGACAACGGCTGCGGCATTCAGGACATCGACCAGGCGCGCAAGCCTTTTTTTACGTCCGATTCGCGGGACGAGCGCAGCGGGATGGGCTTTACCGTGATGGAAAGTTTCATGGACGAGGTGCAGGTGTGTTCAGAGGTCGCCAAGGGCACCACGGTGCGTATGCGCAAAAAGATCGGCGCGGCGGAGGAACCGGCCGCGCGAATTTCTTGAATGAGGCGGACAACGAAAGCAAGGGGCTCATCGAGCGCGCCAAGCTCGGTGACGCGGACGCCATGAAACAAATGGTCGAGAACAACCTGGCCCTGGTCAAATACGTCGTCAAGCGCTTTCAGGGCGTGGGGCGCGACTGGGACGACCTGTATCAGCTCGGCTGCATGGGCTTGGTCAAGGCGGTCAAGAATTTCGATACGGCCTACGATGTCAAGTTTTCCACCTACGCCGTGCCTGTGATTTTGGGTGAAGTGCGCAGATTTTTGCGCGACGACGGCCCGATGCGCGTCTCACGCTCGATCAAGGACAACGCGCGCAAGATCGCGGTGTACCTGCAGGCGTGCGAAATTGAGGGCAAGATGCCCACGATCGGCGAGATAGCCGAGCACACCGGCCTTGACCGCGAAGAAGCTGTGCTGGCTTTTGATTCCCTGCGCCCCGCGCGCTCGCTCTCCGAACCCATCGGAACCGACGGCAGCTTGACGCTCGGCGATACGCTGGGCGCCGACCCGTTCGGCGTGGTCGATCAGAAGATCGAGCTTGAGCAATTGCTCGCGGTGCTTGATGAGCGCGAACGCGAGCTTCTGGTCAGGCGCTATTACGACCGTTGGACGCAAAGCCAAATCGCGCTGTCGCTGGGCATGACGCAGGTGCAGGTGTCGCGCATGGAGAGCAAACTGCTCAAGCGCTTGCGCGAGATCGCACAGGCGGTTTGACGGGGTGGAAAGCGGATGCGGTTTTTTCTACAGCCAGCCCAGATGCTCGGCCAGAATTTTGATGCCCAGCAGCACGAGGATCGCTCCGCCGGCGAACTCGGCGATGCTTTGGTACTTGCCGCCGACCAGGCTCCCCATCTTGACGCCCGCGCCGGACATAAGAAAAGTGGTGATACCGATAAACGTCACGGCGTAGGCAATGTTGACGTTCAGAAAGGCGAATGTCACGCCGACCGCCAGCGCGTCGATGCTGGTCGCGACCGCCAGCGGCAGCATGGATTTAGGCGAAAGCGACGCGTTCGCGCCCTCATCCCCGCTCCCGCGCGATTCCCGGATCATGTTGAGGCCGATGATCGCGAGCAGCGCGAATGCGATCCAGTGATCATACGCCTGGATACGGTCCTTGAACTGCGCGCCCAGCAGGTACCCGATGGCGGGCATCAACGCCTGGAAGCCGCCAAACCACAGCCCTACCGCCGCCATGTCCTTGATGCCCGTGCGCCGAAGCGCCAGTCCCTTGCAGATTGCCACCGCAAACGCGTCCATGGACAGCCCCAATGCCAGGATGAACAACTCCAAAAGACCCATACTTGACCCTCCCACAATAAAAAACCCATGGACAGCGAACAAACGCGGTCCATGAGTCTCGTTCATTAAGGCAAGCCAGATTTTTCAATCAGTGTGTTGGCGTTGCCACAGCCGAAGCTGCAAACTACTCCCTCAACAGAAGCACTCCGCGTATGGTATCATGTCTATGCGGGCTTGTCAATCTTATTTCGGTTATGCGCTTCAAATTCTACAACCGAATTATTCGCCGCTTACCTGAAGTCTGTGATTGCATATGTCAAAACAATATGGTATATTCTGGAAAGAATAGGGGTGTGCGCATATGAAAGGTTTGCGAATTTGGCGCATGGCATGCGTGAGCGCGCTTATCGTGCTGTTGGCGCTGTTTGCCGATATGGGCGTCTTTGCGCTTGACGCGCAAACGGCGCCGGAAAGCGCTCCGCTTCGCCAGGGCGATCGCGGCGAGACGGTGTATGAACTGCAACGCGCGCTGACCGCGATGGGTTTTCTCACGGACGCGCCCGACGGCATATATGGCGAGAAAACGCGGGGCGCCGTCGCGGCTTTTCAGGAAAGCGCGGCGCTTGAAAAAAGCGGGGAAGCGGACGCGGCGACGCTTCAAGCGCTGTACGGGGCGTATGACGAGATCGACGCGGGGGGCGAGATCGTCGTCGCGCCATACAGCGGGCAGCGCTTTCACGCGTCCGAGGATTGCTGGGGGCTAGAAAACGCGCGGGATACCGAGCGCGTCACGCGCCTTGAGGCGGTCAACATGGGGAAGACCCCGTGCAAAATATGCTACGATGGAGCATGGTGACGCGTGAACCGGATCCAATAACAGGGGCTGTCTCACAAGCGCAAAGCTTGTGAGGCAGCCCCTGTTTGCTTGATTGCGAAGATGCGCCGATCAGCCTTCCTCGGCCAGCTTGGTGGCCAGCTTAACCAGGAAATCGAAGCTGACTTCTACCTTGTCGAAATTCATGGCCTCAGCGGTTGTGTGTCCGTCGCTGCCGCCCGCGATGCCTGTCGAGATGATGTACAGGTCTTCGTTCTTCTCCGCGAATTCGCCGCACTCGACGCCGGCGTGGATGGCGTGCAGGCCGTACTCTTCACCGGTCAATTCCAAGTACAGCTCGGCGGCCATGTCCCCCAACTTGTTGTTCGCCTTGAGCGGCCAGGTCGCAAAGGTTACGGGGATGTCCAGCGTGAAGCCGGTTACTTCGGCCAACGATTTGTTGATCAGCGTCATCTGCTCCGCCTGATAGGTGGACGAACTGCGCATGAAGCAAGTGAAGGAAACCGTTTCTTCATTCACGGAGATCATGCCCAGATTGGAGGAGGCTTCCGTACCGCTGGCGGTGGCGAGCAAAGTATGGATGTTGTTGGGCACCATGCTCATCAGCCGCGCGAAGGAGAGGGACAGGTCCGCGTCGAGCGCCTTTTCGATGGCGGCGCCGGAAGCGCCATACGTGAAAGTATAATTCGTCTCAATCGCCTCGTAGGAATCTTTGAACAGCTTGGAGAACGCCTCCAAGGCGGCATTGGATTTTTCCACATCGGCCTCGTCCATCACGATGACGGCCTTGCTGGACTTGGGGATGGCGTTGTTGGCGTTTCCGCCTTCCAGACTCACCAGGTTGAAGGCGACGCCCGACTGATGCAAGGAGACGAGCGCATCGGCCATGGAGGTAAGCGCATTTGCTTTGCCGCCGCCAACGCCCGCGGAATGCCCGCCCAGCAGACCGTCAAACTTGAGTTCGTAGGCGGCATATCCCTCGGGCACCGCCAGCCACTGGGCCTTATGGGAAAAGTTGAAATACTTGCCGCCGGCGCAGGAAATGATCGCTCCGCCATACCCGCCGTCAACATTGATCATGTACGTCGCGCCTTCGAGGTACTTGGGGTCGAGCGCCGCCGCGCCCAGCAGGCCTTCCTCCTCATCTACGGTAAAGACGAAGCGCAACGGGCCGTGGGTATACTGGTCGGCGTCATCCATGTAGGCCATCATGAAGGCCAGACCGCTGCCGTCATCGGCGCCCAGAGAGGTACCGTCCGCCTTCAGGGAATTGGCGGTCCAAATCAAGTCCAGAGGGTCGTTTTGCCAGTCGTGCGTGACGCCCTCATCGGTTGCGGCCACCATGTCGATGTGGCCCTGGAAGATGACGGTGGGCGCTTCTTCACAGCCCTCGGTTGCGGGGAGATACATGATGACGTTGCCGATTTCTTCGGTAAAACACTCAATGCCGCGCGCCTCGGCCCAGGCCACCAAGTACGCGGTCATTTTGTCCGTGTAGTGGGTAGGACGCGGAATCTGCGTGAAGTTGGCGAATTCTTGGATGTAAGTCATGACGACGTCGCTGTCATAATGAATCACATCTTCGGGAACCTCTACCATCTTGTAATCCGCCAATTCCAGAACATTTGCCTTTGCGAAGGCGGTCGCGCAGGAGAACAACAGAGCAAGGACGAGCAACATGGATACACAGTGTTTCATTACCATTCCCTCCCCCTTCTTTACCGGTTTAGGGCATTATAGTATTAATGTGCTAAAGTTGTCAATCAAATGATCATAATATGAATGGTTAATTTTGGAGGGCACAATACTCAATCGGCCGTACAAATCCCAAAAAATGAGCGCACAACCCGTGTTGGCGTCCCTGTCAGTGATGCGCCTACCCGCGCGCGAAGCGGTCGGCCATGGCGCGCATTCGGGGATAGGCGTACTCGAAAAAGGACTGGTATGCTTCGCAAAAGCGGTTAACGCCTTCGGAGTTTCGCTCGCGGGGGCAGCCGTCGCGGCAGAGGAAAAACCAATCGCAGCGCTGGCACTTTTGGGGAAGGGCCGCGCTTCGCGCCCGAAAAGCCATGACCAGTTCGGATTTCTCAAGCTTGTAGAAGGATTCGTGCACAATGTTTCCCAGGCGCCATTCGTCCAGCACGTAAAAATCACACGGATACACGCCGCCGTCCGCTTCAATCAAGTAATAATTGCCGCAGATTCCGCGCATCGCGCAGCTCTCCATCTCGCGCCCCATTAGCGCGCCGACATAGTTGTCAAACGCGCGCACGCTAATGGTTTCGCCGCGCGAGAATGCCTGGTGGTACAGGTCGAACGTCTCCTTGAGAAACGTGAGGAAGTCCTCCTGTGTCAGCGAATGATCATGCGTTTCTCCGTCCAGGTCGTCGAGGCACGGGATGAATTGAATGAACCCCGAGTCCCTGAGCGCGTCAAACACCTGCTTGGGGCGCCGGGCTACGTAATGGTTTACCACACACAGCAGGTTGTACTCGATCCCGCGCGCCTTGAGCTTTTCTATATTGCCCATCACCCGGTCGAACGTGCCTTCGCCCGCCGCGTTCACGCGCATCTTGTCGTTCTCCGCCCGATCCCCATCAACCGAGACGCCGAGCAGAAATTTCTCGCGCGCAAACAGATCCAGCAGCCGATCGTCGAGCTGGTAGCCATTGGTTTGCACGGAGTTGCTCACCTTAAGTCCTCTCGTGTTGTACTTCTTCTGAAGGAAAATCAAGTGCTCGTAGAATTCCGCGCCGGCCAGCGTCGGTTCGCCGCCCTGAAACGCAAACGAAACCGAGCCTTCCGCATAGGATACGGCGCGCCGGACGAGTATTTCAAGCGTCTCGAAGGACATCTTGGGGTATATCGCGATTTCGCGGTTGGCCATTTCATCGGCGTAAAAACAATACCCGCAACGCATGTTGCACAGGCCGGATACAGGCTTGATCATGAGGGAAAGTGGCGGCATGGCAGATGCTCCTTTGGCGCTGGGCGCGATCTCTTGTAGTCCCGAAGCTATTATAACGCATCCCGCGCGAAAATACAAAGCATAGGTCATGGGTCGCTTCCTCATTCGGCGCGCGTCAGCGCCCGCGCGCGGGTCCGGTGGATTCGCGCACGATCAAGGACGGGCTGTATTCCACCAGATATCCATCTCCCGGCGTAAAGGCGCGGATGTTTTCCGTCAGGCGGTCCACCGCCAGCTTGCACCGCTCGCGCAGGTGGTGGTCGATGCTGGTCAGCGCGGGCGACATGATCTGGCTGACAAAGGTGTTGTCAATGCCCACCACGCTTACGTCGCCCGGCACGTTGAGGCCTGCCTGATTGAGTCCCTGGTAGATGCCGGGAGCGCACATGTCGCTGGCCATGATGGCGGTAAAGCGCCGCCCCTCCCTGAGCAGGCGCTGCGTCAGCCGGTAGCCCATCTCAAACTCGTATATCTCGTCGCCTTCGTCCTCATCGCTGCGGTCCTCAATCACCGTGAAGCCTTCTTTGACGCCTTGGGTCTCAAAAAACGCCCGTATGCCTTCGATGCGGCGCGGCCTTGTAAGCGATATGTTGGGGATGGGCGCGGTGAACAGCACGATATCCCTGTGTCCCAAATGATACAGGTGCGCCGCCATCAGTTCACCGCAGCGATAACCGTTGATCCCGATGGTGTTGAGCGCGCAATCCCGGGGACTTTCGCCCAGCACCACCACCGGCAGTTCCCGGGAGATACGCTTTACGTTTTCAATGTCGCGCGGCGTATACGCCACAATCACGCCGTCCACGCCCGTGACCAGGGACTTGAGGCGCTTGTCTTCGCGTTCGTCGCGCCGCTCGATGTTCACGACCACCACGTCGTACCCGGCTTGCCAGGCGCATTGCTCCACATAGCGCACGATGCTGGTAAAAAACAGGTTGTTGAGGTTGGGCATCATCAGCCCGATCCGCGCGCAGCGCGGCCGGTCCGCGCGCTCCACCGCCGCGTTATCGCGCCGATGGTATTCGTATCCCAACCGCTTGGCGGCAAGGAGCACTTTCCGGCGCGTTTCCTCGGAGATCGAGATGCGCTCATTGCCGCTGAGAACCACCGATACCGTGGTCTGCGACACACCCGCGGCGCGGGCGATATCGGTCGTCGTCACCTTTCCCATCGCATCCTCCCGGCACTATACCAAGCCGAACTCATAGGGTTCAATTTTCATCGGATCCACCCAGAAGTTGTGGCCGACCTCGTGTTCGCGGTCGCCCCAGGCGTTCGATGCGCGCTCGAGCGCCGCCGTGAGGCGCGCCTTTTTTTCGGCAAGGTCGGGGTCCTCCGCGAGGTTTCGCGTCTCCAGCGGGTCTTTCAGCAGGTCGAACAACTGCGTCCAGCGTCCTTCCCGGTAGCGGTACTCGATCAGCTTGAAGCGCTCATCCTTGATGCCGCGCACCTTGTCTTGGAAGATAAAGAAGATTTCGTCGCGAATCTTCCTGTCTCCTTCATTTAGCATATCTTTAAAGCTTACGCCCTCGACCGACCGCGGGATCTCTATCCCGGCCAGGTCGCAAAGCGTGGGGAAGATGTCGAGCAGGTAGACGTATCCGTCCCGGCGCTCGCCTTCCGGAATGCCAGGCCCGGCAAAGATCAGCGGCATCTTAATCGAATGCTCATAGCAATTCTGCTTGCCCATAAGCCCGTGCTGGCCGATGCCCAACCCGTTGTCGGCCGAGAACAGGACGATGGTATCGTCGGCTCGCCCGCTCTTTTTGAGGCTTTCGATGATGCGCCCGACGGACGCGTCCAAATGGCTGATCATGGCGTAGTAGTCGCGCATGTGGCGGCGAATCGCGTCAGGCGAACGGGGATACGCCTCCAGCCGCTCATCGCGCACGTCCATGACCCCGAAATCGAATGGGTGCTCGGGCATAAAGTTTTCGGGCAGCGGGATTTTATCGGCGTCGTAAAGGCTCAAAAACTCCTCGGGCATGGAACGCGGATCGTGCGGAGCCATGTAGGAGACGTACATATAAAACGGCTTTTCGCTGTCATAGCGATCGATATAGTCGCACGCGGCGTCGGCGAACAGGTCGGTTGAGTGCTTGCCCCAGGTTACGTGGTCCATGCGCACAGTGCTGGTCAGCCCGGTGTAGGCGGGGTTCATCACGTCCTTGACCACCTTGGCGTATTCACCCGTGTCGTCATGGTCGTAGGCGGGGACCTTCCAGTGGTCGTACATGCCGCCGAAGAAGACCTCCGCGCCGTCCGTAAAGCTCCTCGCGTAGGATTTGTAGCCGTTGTGCCACTTGCCGGTCCCGAACGTATTGTAGCCCGCGCGCGAAAGCGTCTCGCCCAAGAGCGCATAGTCGCTCTCTATATCGGCGCCATGCGCGGTCAGGCGGAAAAGCGTGCGCCCGGTGTTGAGCATGGCGCGGCTGGGCATACACACGGCGCCGCAAGTGCCGCCGGGGATGTGCGCGTTCATGAAGCTGACGCCGCGTTTCGCGAGTTCGTCGAGGTGCGGGGTGACGATGTCCGGATTGCCGAGCGCGCGCACGGTATCGTAGCGCATGTCGTCGGCAAACAGGAACAAAATATTGGGACGTTTTTGCATAACGGCATCTCCATTCGTTCTGTTGTGATGATTACCACCACTTGATGAGTTCGGTGATCTGATTGCGCAAGGCCACGAATTCCGGCGCGCTGATCTTGCGCGGGCGCGGGAGGTCATTGATGATCTCCTTTTTCACCTTGGTGGGCTTGTTGGTCAGGACCAGGATGCGGTCCGACAGGTAGACGGCTTCCTCGATGTTGTGGGTGATGAAGATCACGGTCGTGCGCGTCTTCTCCCACAGGGCGATCAACTCGTCCTCGAGCTTGTACTTGAGGATCAGGTCGAGCTGGCCGTAGGGCTCGTCCATCAGGAGTAATTCCGGTTCGGTGGCGAAGGCGCGCGCGATCACCACGCGCTGCAGCATGCTGGCCGAGAGCTGGCGCGGGTAGTACTTGCGGAACTTTTCAAGACTGACCATCTCAATCGCGCGGTCCACGCGGCGCTTGATTTCGTCCTTGGGCACGCGCTTGATTTTGAGCCCATAGGCCACGTTGTCCTCTACGCGCAGCCATTCCATGGTGGAATATTCCTGAAAGATATAGGCCAGGTTGTGTTTCTTGAGGTCGATCTCGTTTCCGTCGATCAGGATCGACCCCGAGTCGATGTCGTAGAGCTTGGTGAGGCTATTGAGGAAGGTGGTTTTGCCGCAGCCGGTCGGGCCGACGATGCATAAAAACTCACTCTTCTTTACGTCAAAGGAAATCCGGTCGAGCACCAGCAGGCTGCCGAAGCGCTTGGTCAGGTCGTCCACCTTGACCTTGATGTGGCTGTCGCTCACGATGCTCCCTCCTCTCGCGCCGCTACGACCAATTCTGAGATGTCGTTTGTGATCCGTTCGCGCAGCGCCAGAAACTCGGGCGCGGTGTAGTCGCGCGGCTTTTTGATGTCGACGACGTATTCGCGCACGTCGTACGTCGGGCACTCGCCCACGAGTACGATCCGGTCGGACAGGTAGATGGCCTCTTCAACGTTGTTGGTGACGAAGACCACCGTGCGCGTATCCTTGGCGCAGATCTTGTTTAGCTCCTCTTCCATCATGTAGCGCGTCTGCGCGTCGAGGTGCCCGAATGGCTCGTCCATCAGGATGACCGCCGGATCGTTGGCGTAGGCGCGCGCAATGCCCACGCGCTGCTGCATGCCGCCCGACAGCTTGACCGGCAGCGCGTGCTCGAACCCGGTCAGCCCCACGAGGTCGATGTACTGCTGCACCTTTTGCTTGCGTTCGCTTTTTTTGAGCCCCAGCATCCTCGGCCCGAATTCGACGTTTTGCCAGGCGGTAAACCACGGGAACAGCGCCGTGGTCTGAAACACCATGCCGCGCCGGGGCGAGGGTCCTGTGACGGCCTCGCCTTCCACAAATAGTTTGCCGGACGTAGGCATAACCAGGCCCGAAAGGATATTCAACAGCGTGGTCTTGCCGCATTGCCCTGGCCCGAACAGCGTTACAAATTCATTTTCGTATACCTTAAGCGAAAAATCCTTGACCACATGCGTCTTCGTGGTCCGGGTCTCGAATGTCTTCGAGACGTGCTGACAGTCGATCATCAGCTTTTTTGCTACTGTCCCTTTATTTTCCATGCGCATAGCTTCCTTTCAACCGCTCTGAGCACCGTCGCGAGCAATAGCCCGATCAGCGCGATGGACAATATGCCCACAAAGATCAGCGTGGTGTTGATGCTCTCCATACCTGCCACGATGATCCAGCCCAGCCCTTCGGTGGAGCTGACCATTTCCGCCGCGAGCACCGCCATCCAGCAGGTGGACAGCGCCACCTGCAGCCCCGCGAACACGTAGGGCACACAGGAAGGGAGCACCACGTTGACGAAGATTTGGCGCTGCTTCGCGCCCAGCATTTGCGCCACGCCGATCAACTCGTAATCCACGCGGATCGCGCCCGCGTAGGTGTTGATCACGAGGTGCGAAAGCCCGCCCATGAAGATGATGAAGTACTTGGCTTTTTCGCCAATGCCAAACCACAGGATCGCCATGGGAATCCAGGCGATGCCGGGGATAGGGCGGAAGATTTCAAAAATCGGGCGCACGACGGCTTCGCAAAGCTCCGATCGTCCCATCACGATGCCCATCGTCACCCCGACCACGGCTGCCAGCGCGAACCCGACCAGCACCCTTTGAAGGCTGAACAAGGCGTGGCGCAGGAGCGTATAACGCCCGATGGGCTTGACGAAGGACGTGAAGAATTTTTCAAAGACCGCCCAGGGCGAGGGCATGACGATGGCCGCTTGCGTGAAGCGCACGGCCAAATCCCACGCGAGTAGGACGATGGCAAAACCCAGGAGGGAAAGCGCGAGATTGGTGAGGCTCGCTTTCGGTCGTTGCCCGCTCATTTCTCAAGTTCCCCCCTCACGAATTTCTTTTCCAGATACTCGAACGCGGCGGACAGGATCGAACCGATGACGCCGATCACCAGCATGCCCACCACGATCACATCGGCGCGCCCGATGGTGCGCGCGACGTGGATCATGTAGCCCACCCCGCGCGTAGCCGCAAGCAACTCCGCCGCGACCAGCGACATCCACGCCGCGCCCAGCGCAACCCTGAAGCCGGTAAAGATCATGGGCATGGCGGTGGGGAGCGCGACGGTGAACAGCATTTGCAGGTTCGATGCGCCGAACGTGCGCGACACCCACAGGTGAATGTCACGGGTCTGCTTGATGCCCGAGTAGGCGTTGATCACGCACGGGATAAACGCCGAAAAGAAGATGACGGCGACTTTCGCCTCAAGGCCGATGCCGAAAATCAGCACCATGATCGGGATCAACCCGATTGGCGGGATGGGGCGGATCAGGTCGAACACCGGCCTGACCACCCGGTCGATCGGCTTGTACCATGCCATCAAAACGCCCAGCGGGATGCCGATCACCGAACCCGCGCAAAAGCCCAGCAACGCCACCTGCAGGCTCGCCCAGATGTGCTGGGGGAGGGTGGAGCCGTCGGGCGAGGGCGAGTAGAGCTTTTTGATGAAGGTGTCGAGCACCTTAACGGGACTGGGCAGCGAATAGGGCTTGATCAGGTGGAACACGTCCGTCGCCAACTCCCAAACCAGCAGAAATACGATAAACGACAAAACCGAGATGATTTTGTAGCGGGTATACTTGCGCATTTTTTTCAAAAGTGATCACATCCCCTCGTGATTCGAACATACGCGGCGCAAACCGGACGGTTCACGCCGCGTACATGCCCCGAATTGAGCCTACTGCAAAGCCGCGTCAAGCACGTCCTGGCAAATGCCGGACTCAATAACCTCGAGCCGATCGGGCTCGATCTTGTCACAACGGACAAAGAAATTGGCGTACTTCATCGCGAACAGGTTGAGGTCGATCTCCTTGGCCTGGTCGGATGTAATGAAGGGCTTGCCGCGCACTTCCGTGTAGATGTCTTCCTCGGGCAGGTCCTTGCCCGCGTCGGCGTACCACTTTTTGACCGTATCGAAAGCCAGTTGTTCGTCATTGGCAAGGGCGTCGTTGGCCTCATAGATCAATTTGACAAATTTGACGATGTCGTCCTTGCGGGTGTTGTAGGCTTCCTCGGTGCAAACCATCGACTCGTATAGCGGCGCGTTCAGCGTCTCGAGTGACGCCACCGGCGTCCATCCGTCGTGGGCAAGCGCCTTGTAGGAGTGGGGGGAAGTCATGGCCGACAGGTCGCCCTGTCCGGTTGCGAAGCTCGAATACAGCTGGGCGAAGTCCAGGCTGACAATTTCCATGTCCGAGTCCGCCAGCCCCATCGCGTCCAGGTAGTTCACCGCCAGGTATTGGGAGGTGGTGCCGGTGTTCTGCAGGAGCATCTGGCCCTTAACCATTTCAGGGTTTCCATAGACTTCGGGGAATTCGGCGTTGAATCCCTTGACCTGGGTCAAGGGGTTTTCGTTCCTGGCGTAGATCACGTTGCCCGCCGTGCCGTCGATCTGATGGCCGATGAGCTTGGCGTTGTATTGTGCCATGGCGAAGATGAACGCGCCGCCCGTCACCGCGACATCCCACAGGCCCGCGGCCATGGCTTCGTTGATGGGCGCGCCGCCACCGAACACGATCACCTCAAGCGGGATGCCCGCTGCCACATCCAGTCCGTTGTCCACGATGTAGCCGACCGGCGCGCTGCAGTAGAACGACTGAACCGCCACCCGCAGCGGCTTGACCTCTTGAGCCGGGGCTGTCACGCAGGCGCCAAGCGCGAGCAAGAGGACGAGAATCATGCTGATAAGCTTTTTCATGTTTTTCCCTCCGTTATCATTTCGTCGATTTGGATGCGTGCGATTTTGTCCACCACCATCGTAAGAATCGGAAACACCCGCGCTACCCTCCTTTAGGTCGATTATAATTATTAGTAATAGAAATTAAGTTGTCGAAGTGTTTGTTTAATTATATGTGCATGTTTTCGACTTGTCAAGGGGCACTTATAAGAAATAAAGACGGAATTGGAGAGAGATGTTTTGGATGATGGGTCATAAAATCGCTGTTGAAGATTGAAATTATTAGTAATTAAAGTGAAAACGAATGCGAAAAGTGCCGCCCTACTTCCTGCGTTGCCTTAAGCATCCTCAGCGGCGTTTTCGCCGCCTGAGTGGAACAGCGAGGCGATGGGATGCGCGATTTGGCCGGAAAACACCTGAGCGCAAAGCATGAGCGTCGCGCCGACGGCCGCGTTGGTGTCAAGGGAGGAGGCGATCAGGTTGACGCGGCTGGCATTCCATATGTTGCGCTTGAGTACCTGATGGACTTTGTCCATGTAGAGGTCGCCATACTTGGCCAGGTCGCCGCCGATGACCACCATTTCAGGGTTTAGCATCATGATGAGGTTTGAGATGCCCGCGCCCAGGTACATTCCCATGTTGGAAAAGAGGCCGCGCTCAAAGACCGATCCGGCGCGCGCGGCCCCCGCCACCAGCGCAAGGTCATGGTCAAAAGGCGTGCCGGTCAGTTCCAGATCGCAGCAGCCCAGCTTGATGCCCTCGCGAACCTTTTGCAAAAGGCTGCGCCCGGAGACGTAAGCCTCCATGCAACCGTAGTTTCCGCAGGTACACAGCGGCCCGTCGGGGTTGATCACCATATGCCCAAACTCGCCCGCGGTCCCGTCGGCGCCGACATAGATTTTGTTGTCGATGACCATGGACATGCCCAGCCCCATGTCCAGGCGAATAAAGACCAGGTTGCGCATGCTCTTCGCGTTGCTGCTCCATTGCTCGGCCAGCACCATGGCGTTGGTGTCATGCACCAGAACCACGGGAAGCGCAAAGCGTTGTTTGAGGATGTCCGAGACCGGTACGTTGTTCCACTCGGGCAGGTGCGGCGAGTTAAGCGACACGCCGTTGGCCGTATCGACAGAGCCCTGCACCGAAACGCCGATGCCGATGTAGTGGCTGATGTCGTGGCCCATCTCAAGAATTGCGTCCTCTATCATGCTGATGGCTTGGTTCAGAAAACCGCGCTGTGTCGCGTGGGCGACCGGTTCACGGTTGGAAAACAAAGTGCGCGCCCTGAGGTCCGTGATGACGCATGATATGCCTTGCGCGTTGAGGTCTACGCCGATCAACAGGTTGTCCTGTGAATTTACGTCAAGGGATGCGGGCGTGCGCCCGGACCGGTTGCCCGGCACGGGCGTCTCGGTCAACATTCCATTCGACAAAAACGCGCCTACAATGCTGGAGACGGCGCCCCAACTGAGCCCGGTTTTCTCTTGAAGCTCGTGCCGCGTCAGCGGACCCGACGCCCGCAGGCATTGAAAAAGCACGGATACGTTCTGGTTTCGCATCGTCTCGTGTTTGGCGGCTCTCATCTTGATCGCTCCTCCGTATGCGGCGCGCGGCCGCTTCTTTGTATTATAGCCTGAGGTTCGAGAAGAATCAACAAACAAAAATACTCTCCTGTAAATATTCGATAATTAAACGATCTACCCAGTTTTGAAAAAATGTCATTGACATAAACGGCACTCGCTGATATAATATCATAATAAGATGAAACGAGCAATTTACACTTGCCGATGGGATGCGCGCCGCGCCCGACAACGGGTGTTTGAGCCTGAGATTATGTGCCGACAGGCACTGATCAAATATAAAGGAGGAAATATTCGCTATGAAGAAACTCGCAACGATTCTCCTGGTTACCGCAATGCTGCTTACGATGGTAGCGGGCGCAAGCGCCATCACCATCGGTGCGTCCATTCGCAAGTACGATGACACATTCCTCACTGAAATGCGCAACCACATGCAGGCCAAGGCGGACGAACTGGGCGTATCTGTTGACTTCACCGACTCCAAGGCCGACCAGACCACCCAGAACAACAACATCGACCTGTACCTGACCAAGGGCTATGAAGCGCTGGCTGTCAACATGCAGGAGCGCTCCGCCGCCGATGTCGTCATCGAGAAAGCCAAGGCCGACGGCGTGCCGTGCGTATTCTTCAACACCGAGCCCTTCGAAGAAGCGCTGGCGCTGTATGACAAAGTGTACTATGTCGGCGCGAAGGCCGAAGAATCCGGCACCATGCAGGGCGTCGCGCTGGCGGCCTACTGGGGCGCCCATCCCGAAGCCGACAAGAACGGCGACGGCAAGATCCAGTATGTGCAGATCACCGGCGAGCCCGGCCATCAGGACGCCGAACTGCGCAGCGAGTTTTCCATCAAGTACCTGACCGACAACGGCTTTGAGGTTGAGTGCCTTGCGCAGGATACCGCAATGTGGGATCGCGTCAAGGGCCAGGACAAGATGGCGACCTTCCTCGCCGCCCATGGCGACGTGATCGAAGCGGTCTTTGCCAACAACGACGACATGGCGCTGGGCGCGATCGAAGCGCTGAAGGCTGCCGGTTACTTCACCGAGGGCGGCAAGTACATGCCGGTTCTGGGCGTTGACGCCACCGAGCCCGGTAAGATGGCCATTAAGGACGGCACGATGCTCGCGACCTCGCTCAACGACGCCAAGGGTCAGGCGTATGCGACCGTCGAGCTGTGCAAAGTGCTGGCCGAAGGCCAGGAGCCGACCGCGGAGAACTATCCCTACACCATCAGCGACGGCAAGTATATCTGGATTCCTTACGTGGCTGTGAACATCGACAACGTCGAGGAGTTCTAAATTTAAGTCGTCAAACATTGAAGGCAAGCTGTCGGGAGGGGCGAAACCCCTCCCGACAGCCGGTCTATAAAGGGGAATGAGAATGAGTATGAGCCAGAGTGAATTTGTTCTTGAAATGAAGGATATCTCCAAGGAATTCCCTGGCGTACGGGCGCTCAACAATGTAAATTTCTCCCTGCGCCCCGGCACGGTACACGCGCTGATGGGTGAGAACGGCGCCGGGAAGTCCACGCTGATGAAGTGTTTGTTTGGTATCTACGCAAAGGATTCCGGCGCGGTTTTGCACAATGGCAAGGAAGTAAACTACACCTGCACGCTTGACGCCATCCGGGACGGCGTGGCGATGATCCATCAGGAACTGTATCCTGAGCCGCACCTGAGCGTTCAGGAGAACATCTATCTCTCAAGGCTCCCGGTCAAATATGGCGTTGTCGATGGCAAGCGCCTGTACCAACAGACCAAGGAACTGCTCGACCGGTTGAACCTTGACCTCAACCCGAAGGCGCTTGTTCGCACCTTGTCGGTTTCAAAAATTCAGTCCATCGAGATTGCCAAGGCGGTTTCCCTCGATGCCGAGGTCATCATCATGGATGAGCCTACCTCATCGCTGACTGAGAACGAAGTTGACCACCTCTTTACAATCATCAATGACCTCAGATCAAAGGGCGTGGCCATTGTCTATATTTCCCATAAGATTGAGGAAATCAAGCGCATTGCCGACGAGATCAGCATCATGCGCGACGGCAACATGATTGGCACTTGGTCGGCGGACGATCTTGACACCGACGGCATCATCAGCCGCATGGTCGGGCGCGACATGAGCATGCGCTTTCCCCCCAAGACCAGCACGCCCGGGGACGTGTACCTCACGGTGGAGGACCTGACATCGGTCAATGACCGCAGCTTCCAGCACGTGTCGTTCACGCTGCGCCGGGGTGAAATCCTCGGCGTCGGGGGCCTGGTCGGCGCGCAGCGCACCGAGTTGATCGAGAGCATTTTCGGCCTGCGGGCGCTCAAGTCGGGCACGATTAAAATCGACGGCAAGCCGGTCAAGATTTCAAACGCTTCAGACGCGATGGAAAACCACATCGCGCTTTTGACGGAGGACCGCAAGCGCACCGGCCTGTTTCCGGTTCTGAGCGTGGGGGAGAACATCTACGTCGCCATTTATAAGAAGATCGCCAAGTTCCTGGGCTACGTCAACGCCAGAACCTGCAACAAGCTTGCCGAGGACAGCATTCAAAAGCTGAACATCAAGACGCCTTCGAGGAGGACGCCCATCAACAGCCTCTCCGGCGGCAACCAGCAAAAGACGCTGTTCGCCAGGTGGCTCTTGACCGAGCCGGACATCCTGCTCCTCGACGAACCCACGCGCGGCATTGATGTGGGCGCGAAATACGAGATCTACAAGATCATGGACAACCTGGCCGCCCAGGGGAAATGCGTCATCATGATTTCAAGCGAGATGCCGGAATTGATCGGCATGGCGGACCGCATCATGGTGATGTGCGAAGGCAAGCTGACCGGTTTTGTCGAAGGCGAGGAAATGAAAGAGGAACCCATCATGCGTTTGGCCACCAAATTCATGGTTTGATGTGAGGTGCGAAGGATGAATACAATCAAGACACAAAGAAGCCCGCTTCAAGCAGTCCGCAGTTTTGTTGCAAACAACGCGATTTTGCTGTGCCTGATCGTGATGATCGCCGTGATCATCGGGATCAATCCCAGGTTTGCTTCCGTTCGCGTGCTCAGGAACGTCGCCGAGCAGAACTCGACCAAGTTGATCATGGCTTGCGGCATGGCGTTTGTGCTGATCGTGGGCGGCGTGGACCTTTCCGCGGGTCGCGTGATGGGCTTTGCGGCGGTCATGACCGCATCTCTTGGTCAGACCATGGAGTACACGCGCCGGTTTTATCCGAACATGCCCGATATCCCGATCATCGTCCCGCTCTTGGCGGCGATGACGGTCGGGGCGCTGTTCGGGGCGCTCAACGGGTTCATTATTTCAAGGTTTAAGATCACCGCGTTTATCGTCACCCTGGGCACGCAGGTCATTGCCTGGGGCGCGAACCTTTTGTACTTTGATATTGCGCCCAACTCATCACAGCCCATCGGCGGCGTGAAGGCGGCAATTACCAAGATGGGTTCAGGATTGATCGGCAGCAACCTGCCGGTGGTGCTGCTCATTGCCATTGGCGTTTGCCTCATCTGCTGGTTTATTTTGTCCAAGACGCGCTTTGGACGCAATACGTACGCCATCGGCGGCAATGCCGAGGCGGCGCTGGTTTCCGGCATTCGCGTACAGAAAGTGCAGGTTGGCGTGTACGCGCTGGCCGGTTTGCTGTACGGCCTCGCGGGGTTCCTCGAATGCGCGCGTACGGGCGGCGCGACTTCGGCGTACGGCCTGAGCTACGAGTTTGACGCCATCTCGGCCTGCGTGGTCGGCGGCGTCTCCAACACGGGCGGCGTGGGCACCATCCCCGGCATGATCCTGGGCGTGCTGGTGTTTGGCATCATCAACTATGGCTTGACATTCATCGGCGTCAACCCTTACTGGCAGCAGATCATCAAGGGCATCATCATCATTGCCGCTGTCGGCGTCGATATGAGCAAGAACCGTAAACGCAAATAATTCGCCTGACGGCGGACTTGAAATCTCCGCCTTCCGAGGGCGGAGATTTCAAGTCGGGGGTACGTCATTTCGGGTCCCCGGCCTTTGGCCGGAGACCCGAAATGGGCTGCGGGGCCGATTTCCTGAAAAGCCTGCGGGCTTTTCCGGGCGGAAATCGGGCGGGAGAGGATTCCGAGTCGGGCGGGCAAGCTCGCCCTTTGTCGGAATCCTATTCACCCCCGGCGCGCAGGTCGCCGGGGGCGTTGTTTACGGGAGGGCTTTGGCCCTCCCCGTTCCCTCCGGGGCTGGATTAGAGCTGGGTTTGGTTTGTGAGCTACTGGTTTTCGGGAGGG
>JAVBND010000001.1:0-5148 GCA_031551775.1 Eubacteriales bacterium
CTATGACCGTTTGACCGGTTCTTCAGGTCATTTTGCCGCCAGCCATCGCACCATCCTGTCCGGCGCCGCCCATAGCCTGATGGACAAAGTGTAGCACAAAGCCGAAATATAATCAAGCTAAATTTAATTGAATAAAATTAATTCGGACGCATGGGACTTCGACAGGCCTTCTCGCCGCCGGAACCATCCGCGTGACTTGCTCATAAAATGGAGCATAACAAGCGTTTGTTCAGTATTTTATGAAGAGGTGGTTATCGGATGGAACAGCATCGATTATCAAGTGTCGGTTTTTCCCGGCAGACCGGCGATCCGACCGACCGCGAAGTCCGGGATATGATCGACGACGTGATTTTCCAGGCGCTCGGCGCGCAAGGGCTTCGCACCGTCATTCGCCCCGGCGACCGAGTGGTACTAAAGGTAAACCTGGTCGGCCCCTACATGGGGGCGCGCGGCGAAAAAGGCAGAGGCATCATCACAGATCCGCGAGTGGTCCGCCACGTGGCCGGGCTCGTCCGGGAGATCATCGGCTACGGGAGCGGCGCAAGCCTCATGGTGGCTGACGCGGTGATGTATCAGGACGCAAATCCTTCGCTGAAGCTGTCCAAGACCAGCTTCTATTGGGCCAAGCTGGAGCGTACCGGGGACAACGCCGTGGACGAAGCCGACTTCTGCTATGATTTTGACGCGGACGGCATCCTCGACGGAGGCTCCGAGGCCCAGCTGGTCAACCTGGACGCCATAGGGCCTGAGGATCGTCAGCTTTTCGAGGTCATGATGGCCGACGGGCACACCCAGAAAGTGTCCTTCCCGAAGTTCCTCAGGACGAAACAGCAGGCGCTTGCGACCGACACCCCGGACTTGTACACCGATGTGCTGATCGCGCTTCCGGTCTTCAAGAGCCACGGCATCGAGGGCATCACCGGTGCGCTCAAGCTGCACTATGGCATCCGCAGTCGCTTCGGCATGCCGGGCGATCCGGGTCGCCACGGTCACAGCGGCATGTATTACGATGAGACCGGCAACCACAACACGGCGCTGCTCACGCGCTACCTGTGCGCCATGCACAAGGTGCGCAGCTACGAATTTTGCATCATGGATTGCCTGACCGCCAACCGCAAGGGCCCCACGTTGCCGGTGGGCGGCGTTTCCTATGTGCCGTCAATGGATCAGGAGACCGACTATCTGCTCACCCACGCCATGATGGCGTCGCTCGATCCGGTCGCGCTGGATGCGGCGGAGACGGCGCTTGCGGGCTACGAGCTCTCCTCCATTCCCATCCTGAAGGCGGCGGCCGCCAACGGGCTTGGGCAGGCCGATCCGGCGCTCATCCGGATCCTGGGCACAGACCTTTTTTCGCTGCACAGGCAACTGCTCTGGCAAACCTACAACGACTGCTGCCAGCGCCGCTATCCGCTTCAGGACGGCTGGGGCGGCGCGCGCGCCTTGAAGTGGGTGGCTCCCCGATATGAGGTGGCTGTTTCCAAGGCGCAAAAAATTGCGGACAACGTGTATGCCGTTGATTATCGGATCGACAGAGCGCAGGCATGCGCCGACCGGCGAATCGCGCGCGTTGAACTGGCTGTATCCGGCGTCGCCGTGGACTGGCGGATGGACGGCAACCTTGAGCGCGGAAGTTTTCAACTCGACTTGAATCGGCACCCGGAACTGCTCGGAACCGACCTGGCGCTGAACGTGTTCGCGTGGGACGACATCTTCAACTGCGTGCCGTCCATCGAACGGTTTATCCATCAGGAATCGGCAAGACCATTGTGAGGGGACTCCCCATGCCAAAACCCTGTTCATCGCATGCAGGCGCCCTCAAACTCCGCGCGTGCGCATACCGCCTACGGCGGTGACATACCGGCGCGACAGCAACTGCACCTTGCCCTGCGCGCCATGCTGAAGTATAATTGAGACAGAACATTCAGCGTGACAAAATCAAACCTATGAAGCGCAGGGAGGAATTTGCCGTGAAGCGACTGATTGCGCTATTGGTGATCGCATCGTGCGCGCTGCTTGCATGCGCGCACGGGGCGCTCGCCTGCACCATCTTTAGCGTCCATCGCGATGGCGCGGCGATGGTGGGCAACAACGAGGACTGGTACTACAGCTACGCCTCCACGGCTAGGGTCGCGCGCGGCTTTGAGGGCGAGTACGGGCGCGTGTGCTTTGGCAATTCGGGCTATGTGCAGGGCGGCATGAACGAGAAAGGCTTGTTCTACGACGGCGCGACCTGCCCCGGAACGGCGCCGGGCAGCGGCCCGGACAAAGAGACGCTGGGCTGGGACATGGGCGAGCAACTGCTGACCCACTGCGCCAGCGTGGACGAGGCCGTGGCGTTCCTCGAACGGCGCAACGCCCCGCGCGGATTCGGGGATCACTTGCTGCTTGCCGACCTCAACGGCTCAGCGGTGGTTGAATGGATCGACGGCGAACTGCGCGTGATCCGCCCGGAAGCGGACTTCCAGATCGCCACCAACTTCGCGCTGAGCGCGCCGGAGCTGGGCGGCCACCCCTGCCCGCGTTACAGCGCGCTCGAACAGGCGCTGCAATCGAGCGCGCCTGTCGATCCCGCCAAGCTGCTGCTTCAGGCCGCGCAATCCTGGGACGGCGGCGGCACCAAGTATTCCAATGTGTACGACCTGCGCCGCCTCAGCGTCACCAGCTACGCCAAGGCGGATTTTTCCAATCCCTTCACCCTCAGCCTGACGGCGGCACTGGACAAGCTCGAACCGGGCGAATGCCGCTCGTTCGACGTTGACGAGCAATGCGCGAACAAATCACATTCATAGGAGGACAAGCTCATGAACAGCAGACGTATCGCGATCGTTTCCCTCATTCTCCTGACGCTCATCCATTCGCTCTGCGTCCCCGCGCTTTGCGCGTCCGGCGCCCCCTTGTCCTTTGCCCCGGACGGCGACGCGCCCGTGTTGACCCTGCGCCGGCAGGCCAACTTCCGCGAAGAAGGCGTTCGCTCCGGCACCCTGATCGAACTCTACGCCGACCGGTCGCTTTTGATTTTTGCGCTGGGCATGCTGGAGGACGCCGACGCGCCCATGCTGATGCACGCAGGCAGCGCCACCGACGAGGACTACCTCGCCGTTGAACATCTGCTCGCGGACGGCGGCTTTCTATTGCTGCCCGAATGGATCGAGACCGGCGTGCTGGACGGCGACACCGTGGTGCTGACCGCACGCACCGATGACGGCATGCGCACCGTCAGCGCCTATTCCCCGGACGGCACACCCTTTGGCGACATCGTGGATGGCTTGGAATCAATCCTCGGAGCATACGAAAACACCGATGGAGAATGATTGCCCAAGAGGGGCATAATGAAACCGGCTTTGGGGCTATTTGCGTTCATGCCGCAACTTTGCCGAAGCACAGCACCGCGCCCCCGCAAGCAAGGCGAGGCAAACGATCGTGAGGTTTACCTTTTTCAACACGCAAGACAACGCCGCACCCTATGCCGTTGTGCGGGGCATGACGGCACGTTATGGTTCATGTAAAACAAAGCCAATGGCATCGACAAACTCGAGCAAAATGGCGACATGATCTCAATCCATTTCAGTGATTGCGATATGCTCATGCTTGTCCCTTGTGCCGCACAGCATGTTCTGATATAATAGCAAGGTTAGGAGGAGTTTGTGCATGTATGAAAGCGCAGTATTATGGGGTATCCACGCTGGGGCCATGGGTGAGGTCGATCGGATTTTCCTCGGTCGGAACAATCCATCAATCGCCATTGGCTGGCCAGCGATGGGCGACCTTTCAATACTCAACCCAGATCGAGAAAGCTTTAAAGCAAAATTGATATCCGTGTATCCCGATACCAAGAAGGGCGCGATCCCTACCGCAGCGGGTGTACTTTACCGCTTTATTTACGAAATGAAGCCTCAAGACATTATCATCTATCCTTCGAAAACGGATCGCAAAGTACATATTGGCCAGGTCACTGGTGAGTATCGCTTTAGCATGGACTACAGCAGCGAGTATCCGCATGTCAGAAGCGTGGAATGGCTGAAGCATATCCCTCGCTCAGAGTTTTCACAAGGTGCATTATACGAAATCGGTTCTGCGCTCAGCTTGTTTCAAGTCAAAAACTATGCCGATGAATTCATCGCTGCGATCGAAGGGCAGCAGTCCTCAGAAAATGGCGCCGAAGACGAAACGGTTTCCAATATCTTAGAGGTAACCGAACAGAGTACAAAAGACTTCATCTTCAAGAAGCTGTCAAAAGAACTCAAGGGCTATTCCTTTGAGGATTTTGTAGCGCACATATTGAACTTGATTGGTTATAATACTCGGGTCAGCCCAAAAGGTGGAGATGGCGGCGTTGATATCCTCGCTTTTAAAGATGAACTTGGAATCGAGCCTCCTATCATCAAAGTTCAGGTCAAAAGTACAGATGGAAATACTGCGCCTGAGCAAGTGCGTGCATTATATGGCAACGTAAACACCGGCACTTCCAACACCGAGTATGGTTTGTTTGTCGCGTTAGGTAGCTACTCTGCTAAGGCTATCGAATTCGCCAAGTCGAAACCCAACATGCGCTTAATTGATGGAGATGAACTTGTTGAGCTTATTCTGAAGCATTATGAGCGACTCGATTCAAAATACAAGGCCATCATACCTCTGAAGAACATATTTGTTCCGACACAGATTGATGGCCAGCACTAACATCGAGTGAGTAAAGATTGTCTCATATCACGAGTGATGCAACGCAATAATCAGGCAGCACCGCACCAAACCCCGTGGTGTCATGCTGCCTGTTTGCTTCAAAAGAAATTGTTCCTGCTAAAATTTATTGTAGACGCAAATCCCCCTCACAAACCTCCCCCCCACAACCCGGCCCTAAAGTCTACAAAAACGATCAAAAGCCCTTGAAACAAGGGCTTTTGACAGCAGTACTTATGAGGTACTAAGGTGGCTCATCAGGTGGGACTCGAACCTACAACCCTTCGGTTAACAGCCGAATGCTCTGCCTTTGAGCTACTGAGGAATATTGGGGATTGCACAGTCGCGGCAAGCGACTGTGCAATCTTTGGTGGAAACCGGCAGCGACCTACTCTCCCGGGCAGTTGCCCGCCAAGTACCATCGGCGTGTGGAGGCTTAACTTCTGTGTTCGGAATGGGAACAGGTGGGAC
>JAVBND010000035.1:0-9477 GCA_031551775.1 Eubacteriales bacterium
TCACGAAGGCTGGTTCGCGGGCGTCATCGACAAGCTGCCTTGGGATGCGACGCCGCTGTACAAGCGAACCGCCGACGCGCCCTGGGAGCTCTACAATGTCGATGAGGACTTCAGCATGTCCACGGATCTTGCGGAAAAATATCCAGCCAAGCTGGACGAACTCAAAAAAGTATTTTATGACGAAGGGGTCAAGCACAATGTATTCCCGATGGACCCGTTCTTCGGCAAGTACATGAACGCAGACATCGCGAAGCGTCCCACCGTTTTTGGCGACCGCAAGGAAGTCACGCTGTATCAAGGCATGGACGGCATTGGCGAGCACGCGTTTTTGTCCATCAAAAACCACTCCTTCTCCATCGCTGCGGAAATCGAGGTTGCGGCCGGTCACAGCGACGGCGTCATCTTCGCCCAAGGCGGGCGGTTTGGCGGCTACAGCCTGTATATCAAAGATGGCATACCTTGCTTCTGCTACAATTGGCTGGGCCGCGAACGCTACTACGCGAAGGCAACCAAAGCCCTTTCCGACGAACGCAACCAAGTCTTGGTGGAATTTGCATACGACGGCGGCGGAATGGGCAAAGGCGGCCGTGCCACATTGACGGTCAACCGCGAAAAGGTCGCCGAATGCCGCATTGAACACACCATCGGCAACCAGATTTCCATGGACGAACTGGCCGAAGTCGGCATGCAGCGCGGAACGCCCGTGACTGAGGAGTACTCCATTTCAGGCAGCAAGTTCCAAGGGAAAATCTACAACGTCACGATCAAGATATGTGATTAACCGCTCACCCCACTTCACATGCGCCGTTTCTTTCGACAGATTCGGCGCATTGTCATGTTTCAGTTGATCTCAGGGCGATTTTTTGGTACAATTTATGTGCGTCAAAGAAAATATCCGATTAACGATCGATTATGAGGTGAACCGTATACGAAGGTTTGCGCGAGTCATCGCTGCAGTGGGGGGAATATCCGTTGACCGACATGTTAACGAACAATCAGCTCTTTGTGCCAGATCGCATACTGGCAGGGCTCGATGCCATTTCTCAATATGCCTTAACCGTGCTCATCGCGCCATCCGGCTCCGGAAAAACGGTGTCGGTGCAGGAATACCTCAGAAAGAACATCATGGCGCCGGCAAAGGCGCATTGGTACATCGCCTTTGGCGAATCGCTGCAGACGATCTGGCGAAGGCTGTGCGCCGTCATCGCCAAAATCGACAGCAAAACGGGCATTGCGCTTCAATCTCTCCATACGCCGGAGCGGGAGTGTCTTTCTGAAATTGCCGAGATTATGCAGGGCATACAATGTCCCGATCCAACCGTGTTCGTGATCGACAATTATCAAACGATTCAAAATGGCGCGCCATATGAGCTGCTGCTCGCAATGTCGCAGCATGGAAACAGCAATCTGCATATCGTGGTGATTACGCAACAGCTGGATTGGGGTCCAATGCCCCTGAGCGCACCACACATTGCGAGGCTCGACACAAAACACTTCCTGTTTACTGAGGCGGAGACCGCAACATTTTCTGAGCTTTGCGGGTTCCAGCTGACAAAAAGCGAGCTCAGAGCGCTTATGCAGCACACTTCAGGATGGATCTCGGCAATACGGCTTCAGCTGCTGCATTATCAACTGACCGGAAATCTGGGCAAGAATCAGAACGTGGACCAGCTTCTCCGGCGCGTGTTTTGGGACATCCTCGACGGGGACACGCAATTGTTCATGGCATCTCTTTCCCTGCTTCCGGCAGTAAGCACCGGACAGATCTCCGTCATGCTCGCGAGCGCGGATACCGGCGGCATGGCAAAACTGCTCAATCGCCTGGCATTCGTATCCTTTGACACAGATAGCCAATGCTTTGTACTCCACAACATCCTGTTGGATTTCCTGCAGGAGCGATTCAGCGAATACAGTGACAAGACAAAGCATATGCTGTATCAGCGCGCCGGCGCGTCGCAGCGGTTGGCGCGGGAACTGTTTTCCGCCCTCCAATTTTTTGCACTATCCGGTGATTATAACACAGCGCTGTCCGTTCGATTGCGCAACAACGATTTGGCAGGCATTGAATGCAGTGCGCTCAGTGCAGCACTGACCAAAATCACGACGGAATGCCCACATGAAACGCTCATGAAATACCCGGATTTTTTCCTCGTTTTTGCGTTTGAGCTGTATGCCCGTGGGGAAAAAGCCGGTTTTGATCGCTGCCGTGCGATCGTGCTTGAGGCCATTCAGGACTGCGAAACCCAAAACACCGCAGACGTGCGCCGAATCAGGGGCGAGTATCACATTTTGTCCGCACTTTCAGCGTTTAACGACATCCAAGCCATGAGCGAATATCACCGGGCGGCCCTTGCGGAATTGGGCGGTCCTTCAGGCATCTTTGATTTTGGCAACTCATGGACGCCCGCATCGCCGTCTGTGCTGTATTTGTACTGGCGAGGCATTGGTACGCTCTCAAATGAAATTATGTTGCTGGAGGAACACTTGCCCCTATACAACGCACTGACCAACGGGCATGGCACGGGCGGACCCGCGCTCATGCAAGCCGAGGCCGCGCTCTGTTCCGGCAAACTCTCTGGCGCGGAAGCCCTTTGCCATAAGGCCATCTATCTGGCAAATCCCAAGCAGCAGGACAACGTCTGTTTGGGTTCTGAGTTTGTGCTGGCGCGGATCGCGCTCTTGCGGGGCGACCCGGACGCGTACAGAGCCTGCCTGAGCGGCCTTCGAAACCGATTGCTGTCCGGGCGAGAAAATGAGCTGCGCCTGACATATGATATGTGCCTGACATGGCTCTCGCTTTGCCTTGGCGCAACGGATGATTTCCCAAGCTGGCTGATGAGCGAAATCACCATCCACGAACGCGTCTATGGCCTGAACGCGAGCTTTGCCATGTTGGTCCATGCGCGGATGCTGCTTGCGTCACATGATCACAGCAAACTGTTTGGCATCACAGAGGTGCTTCTCGAAAAAGCGGAATCAATACCGATTCAACTGGCCAGGGTGTATTACTATATATTCATCGCGTGTGCGAAAACGAAAACGGGTGACACATCGGATGCCCTTGCGTACCTGCGCAAAGCCCTGAGCATTGCATTGCCCGACCAAATCTATCTGCCGTTCGCGGAGCACTGGATGTGGCTGTCAAGCTTGTGGCCAAAGCTGGAACTCAATCCGCCTGACCAACAAAGCATGGATCGCATCATCAGCATGTGCACCAAGCAAAAACTCGGTGTGGCGCGGATCAGGAAGGCGTTGTCCCGTTCGAAAAACAGTTTGACCACGCGCGAAACTGAAATCGTGCAGTTGGTCAAACAGGGAAGAACAAACAAGGAAATTGCCGACTTGCTTTTCATCGCACCCGAGACCGTAAAAATGGCGCTCAAAAAAATCTTCTTAAAGCTGGATGTTCGATCTCGGTATCAGCTCTAGGTAAGCGCTGGTTCATTCGGTTGCTGGCTGGCGAGCTGAATTTTCGACGAGGTGCGCCTGCAGAAACCGAAGGCTTAGCAGCGCTACGTCGAGTGTTTTTTCATGCGCACATGGTCGGAAATGCAGCCGCCAGACGGCGATCGAATGAATCAGCGCTTAACCATGTAAGCGCTGATTCATTCGGTTGATGGCATCGCAAAACAAAGGCGCAGACAGCGCGCCTGACAAAAAACCCCTGCATAATCTGAATCTTTTCTGCCGATCCTGTCATATCCGCCCACATACACGCATATATACCCTGCAAAGGGGTGTAAGCGTATGACGACAATCAAGGTACTGCCCATCGACGACAATCCCGCCATTCTGAAGCAAATCGTCGATTGCCTCTCACAAAAGCCCGATATTGATATTCCCGATTGCGCGTTTGACGGCGCGCAGGCGTTACAGATGATCGATCAATACCATCCGGACATACTGTTGCTGGACATCGTGATGCCGAAACTAGACGGTTTTGCGGTGCTAGAAGCGCTGCAGGACCGCGAGGACGCACCAAAGATTATCATGGTCACCAGCCTCAGCAGTGACAATTTCATCGACCGCAGCATGCGTTTGGGCGCGTCCTATTACATGGTCAAGCCGCTGGACATGCAAATCCTGTACAACCGCATCCTAGAAACGGTCGCAACGTCCACTGGCGAGCACACCTCCATCCATCTTGAGCCCAAGTCCGCCCACACTCATCACACCGCAGATGAACAGATCACGAACCTGTTCCTCACCATCGGCATCCCCGCCCATATCAAGGGCTATCAATACCTACGCGAAGCCGTGAGCATGGTCCTAGAAAACCACGACATCATCAACCGCATCACCAAAGAGCTCTATCCGGGCATTGCCAGAAAGTTCGCCACGAGCGCCAGCAAAGTCGAACGCGCCATGAGACACGCAATTGAAGTGGCCTGGAACCGCGGGCGACTGGACAGCATCAACAAGATGTACGGCTACAACGTGTTCTCCCCAGACGACAAGCCGACCAATGGCGAGTTCATTGCGCTGGTGGCCGACAAGGTGAGGTTACCTAAGACGGCTTGATTTGCTGGCCATTTCGCTGGTTTCGCTTATAAAGGCATTGCGAATCACACAATATGCAAGCAGTACGCCGACCAACACTTCTGGTTTATTGGGTCACAACCCAACAGGCCAGGGGTGTTTTGCGCTTGTTGATGTTGTCTGCAGGCGCTGTACCCTTGCATCAAAAAGGCCGCCTCATGGCGGCCTTCATTGAAGACTGTGCGGCGGGCACATGCCAACCGCTGGAACTGATTCTTATTCTTCTTCCTCGGCTTCCTCTTCGTCATCTTCGTCGTCTTCGCTGTCTTCGCCGTCGTAAAGCTCGTTCTGAACGAAGTCGATCAGCTTGTCCATCAACGCCTCGTCCTCGATGGCCATGAACTCCTCCTGGTCGTCTTCGACGGGCACGACTTTCATGATGAACGCGTCAATATCGTGCACATGGTCACAGTCCGCGGTATGCACATGCTCTTCTCCCGACTCGTCATACTCGGTCAGCACCGCGTACTCCGTGCCCTCGTAAAAGAAGTAGTCCAGTACCTCCATGGTCTTTTCGTTGCCGTCCTCGTCGACGAACACGACGAGATCCATATTCTCGTCCATGGGCAACACGCCCCTTCCTGTTTGTGATTTAGGCGTCTTCGGCCCTGCCCCCTATTATACCCCATCGACCGAAAAAATCAACCGTTTTGCGAAATTATGCTGGACCGGCGCACACTGGGGTGCTATGATGGACTCAGGCATCGGGCAGGTCATCGCCCGAAAATGCACTCTCTGCGTCGCGCTCGACGGTCTGATGCCAGTCTTTGATCGGCACTTTTTCTCCGTCGTCCTTCTGCACGTAAGTATTGTCCAACTGCTGGCGGAAGCTCTGGCGGAAATTGAGCAGGTACTGATCCCGAAGGCGCTGACGCTCCTCGGTCTCCTCGGCGGTCAGCTCGCGCTCACGCGCGAACTTCGACAGCTCGTTGATGCGGGCGATGAGTTGTGTATGATCCGGCACCTTGTTGGCCTCCCTTGATTGTATTGATGAAAGGTTTGATTCACCATGATTCGAGGCAAATTTATGCGCTCCGGCGATGAGATGACGGACATCTACGCGCTGCGCGAGCGGGTTTTCGTACAGGAGATGGGCCTGCCCCCACTTTGGGTTCAGGACGATCTGGACGTCATGTCCATCTATGCGCTGGTGTTCGATGAGACCGACGCGCCGGGCGGCACCGGCCGGCTCTCCATTGACGAGGACCGGTTCATGCTCGGCCGCATCTGCGTTGCCAGGGAAGCGCGGGGCCAGGGTTTGGGCGACCTGATTCTGCGCATGTTGCTGTTGCGCGCTCAGGAGATGGACGCGCCAGCGGTCTATGTGAAGGCGATGTCCAATGCCGTGCAGCTCTATCAGCGCTATGGTTTCCGCGCCGTAGGCGAGGCCGCGCAGGAGGAGGGCGCACTGAGGCAACTCATGCGCGCGATGAAGGACGAGATCGACATCGAAGGCGCCTGCCAGAAAGAGGGCAGCGGCTGCAAAGCATGCGGCAAAGCATGCGGTTGCAACGACGCGCACGAGTGAGCGCATTCTGTACACCATCCGTCCAAGCGACCATCCGGCGTCCAGAGGGATTCCCTCCCTCTGGCGGACGTCCTGGTCGCGGCGCTCCACGGCCGAGCCCTCGCGTTATCCCTTGTACTTATACCCTTCCTTTTCATACACCGCGATCCAGCCCTTCAGCCTTTTGAAGAACGCTTCGTTGTCCTCGGTCTTGTCCAGCATCGAGATCAGCTGCTCCGCAGTCTCTTGATTGTTGTTGTTTGACAGCAGCCGCCGCACGGCATAGACCCCCTCCAGCTCTTCCTTGCTGAGCAGCAGGTCTTCGCGTCGGGTTCCCGACTTGTTCAAATCAATCGCCGGGAAAATCCGCTTCTCTGACAGTTTTCGATCCAAGTGAATCTCCATGTTCCCCGTGCCCTTAAATTCTTCAAAGATGATGTCATCCATGCGGCTGCCCGTCTCAATCAACGCCGTGGCGATGATCGTCAGGCTTCCGCCGAACTCGATATTTCGCGCCGCGCCAAAGAACTTTTTGGGCTTGTGCAGCGCCGCCGGATCCAATCCGCCCGACAATGTGCGCCCGCTCGGCGGGATGACCAGATTGTACGCCCGCGCAAGCCTGGTAATGGAATCGAGCAGCACCACCACGTCCCTGCCGCCCTCCACCAGCCTTTGCGCGCGCTCCAGCACCATCTCGGCAACCCGCGTGTGGTTCTCCGGCACTTCGTCAAACGTGGAGTACACCACATCGCCCTTTACGCTGCGCTGCATGTCCGTGACCTCCTCGGGCCGCTCGTCGATCAGCAGCATGATCAGGTGCACGTCCGGATCGTTGTCGGTGATGGCATTGGCGATCTTTTTGAGCAGCACCGTCTTGCCCGCCTTGGGTTGGCTGACGATCATACCGCGCTGGCCACGCCCAACGGGTGCGATCAGGTCGATGGCCCGCAAGGCCAAGTCCTTTTTATCCGGCACTTCCAGCCGTATCCGCTCATCGGGATAGACAGGCGTCAGCTCATCAAACGGGCGTCTGCGGATCGCCTCTTCCGGCGCGCCTCCGTTCACTTCCGTGATGTAGATCAGCGCGTTATACCGGTCACCCTCGCGCTGAGGCCGGGTTTTTCCGACCACATAATCACCGGTCTTCAGGTTAAATCTGCGGATCTGCGCGATGGACACATACACGTCGTTCTTGCCCGGCAAATAGTTCTCCGCGCGCAGAAAACCGTAGCCGTCCGGATGGATCTCCAGTACGCCCATGCCGTCTCTGCAGTCCGCCGCCCGGAGCAGATCCGGAACCGCCGGATTGGTGGTGCCATACTCCGGCGTATAGGCCGACGGACGCGGGGTGAGCTGGGGCTTCTCGCGGGACTCCGGCTTTTCCACGGGCTGCGGCTGGATGCGCTGTACGCCGCGCTGGAACTGAGGCCGGGGCGGCAACGGAGCGCGACCGCCCATGCGCTGCACAGTGCTCTGAAATGCGCCGCGCGATGCCTCGGGCCGATGCGGCGGCATCGGCTGCGGTGCGGCCGCTGCGGGCTGTGAAGGTTCCGGCTGAGGCGCAGGCGCCACAGGCTCGGCCTTCGCTGGCTGCTGCAGCTCCTTGAGCAAGTCCGCGCCGTCGTCGTCAGGATCTGCCGGACGGACAGAGGCGCCCTGTTCGTCCTCCACGGGGACGGCCGGGGCGGGCTCCTTTCCCGCGAATTCGGCGGCTGGGGCGGTTTCGACCTGCTTGCGCGGGCGGCCCGGGCGGCGTTTCACCGGCCCTGTCGGCTCCTCGGGCGCAGTCGCGGCAGGTTCCGGTTTGGCCTCGCTGGGCGGAGCGGTCTCCGCTGCCTTTTTCGCCTCGGCGCGCAGCTGATCCTGCTCGTTCATCGCGTCCATAATCAACTCAACGAGCCGGTTTTTGTTCACCCCGACAGGCAATTTGACTTTCAATTCCTTGGCCATCGAGCGCAGCTCCGCCACGGTCTTGGCATGCAGTGTGCGGTAATCCATTGAAACGACCTCCAAACGAGATGGTGTATAGATTTAAGATATGCTTGTCCCCAAGGGATTATCGACGTACGCCCACGCACACATCCCGGGTCACTGCCTGTTCGACCCAGTGTGCCAACCCATCGTAGGCCGGACCCTCCATGGGTTCGAACTTGGCACTGCGCAGCGCCTCCATCACCTTGGCTTTGGGCAGCGTGTTCACATTGAACGACAGCGCGATGGCGCCGCCCGGCATCAGGCTGTCCCGAAGCCGGGGCAGTACGCGCGCGATGAGCTTTTCCAGCGATTCCAGCTTGCCCGCGCCGGACGGCGCGTGTTGTACGCCGTAGGGCAGGTCCGCGGCGATGGCGTGGAAATGACGCTCCGGCAGCGCCCTTGCCACGTCACAGGCGTCGCCCAAGATCAGGGACAGTTCTCTGACGTCGCCCGCCTTGAACGCGTCGGCTTCGGCGGCGAAAGTAAAAATCCGCCTGGGCAATTGCCGCTTTCCAGGCAGCGTCAGGCTCGTTTCCTTGGCCTGATGCTTGAATTTGTGGTATTCGAGATACTTCTTGAAGTACGTGCCGGCCTCGCGAATATCCTGCTTGTCCATGTCTGAACCTACCGCATCGAAGCCTCTGTTGATGGCCTCAAACAGCGCAGTGCCGCGCCCGCACATGGGATCCAGCAACCGCAGCTTCCGATCCGCTTTGTCGGCGTAGGCACCGCTGTAGACAGCCATGTTGATCAGGAACCGTGTAAAGACCTCGTTCGTCTTTCCCTTATACTTTTGGATCGCGGGCAGGTCCGCGCCGAGATAGGCTTCGCGCGGTCCGCACAAAGGCAGCACACTGCCGTCCGGCCGCATCTCGCCCAGCAGCAACAGGTGCGCATGGTCTCTGACGCGGCCAATCACATCCGCCTGAGGTCGCCCGCTCACAAATGTCAAAAACTCTGCGCCGCCCTGGCGCTCAAACGACGGGTCTCCGGTGAGCCCGCCCTGCAACAACAAACGCAACTCCGCCAAGCTGAGCGGGCGCTCGGCCTCCTGATAGCGTGCATTGGCATGCGGCCACAATAGTATGCCATATTTCATCGGCGAATAAACTCCAATTGTTTTAGTCTAATGTGATTGTGTCATTCGAGGTATACATCGGATATGTGGACAAACAGGCTCCCATTTTGTGAATGAGAGCCTGCATGAATGTGCTTAGTACTTGCGCTTGCGAGCGGCTTCCGCCTTCTTCTTGCGCTTTACGCTGGGTTTTTCGTAATGCTCACGCTTGCGCGCCTCCGCGAGGATGCCCGAGCGAGCGGTCATGCGCTTGAAACGCCGAAGAGCGCTCTCGAGCGACTCGTTATCTTTGATACGAATTTCAGACACTGTGGTTTTCCCTCCCCTCGCGATTGCTGGCGGTTAGGCCAAGTGTGGCATGGGGTTCGCCACGCTGGCT
>JAVBND010000070.1:0-3525 GCA_031551775.1 Eubacteriales bacterium
TGCTATAATCCTTCCCGTAATGCCGCCCGGCGGAGGACCGCTGTGCTGCGGTGAGGAAGGATGGCAAGCATATGTTTCAAAAGGTTTTTATTGTTGCGCTCTTTTTTGGGGTCATGATCGGCATCGGGCTGTACGCGCGTCGGAAAGTAAGAAGTGTCGGCGATTTTGTGCTGGGCGGCAGGTCCTTGGGACCGTGGCTGACCGCGTTCGCCTATGGCACCAGTTACTTCTCCGGCGTTGTTTTTATTGGGTACGCGGGCCAGTTTGGCTGGGCGTACGGCCTGTCCGCTACCTGGATCGGCATCGGCAACGCGCTGATCGGGTCGCTCTTGGCGTGGGTGGTGCTCGGGCGGCGCACGCGCATCATGACCAGGCACCTGAAAGCCTCCACCATGCCCGAGTTTTTCTTCAAGCGCTACGGAAGCGAGAAGATCAAGCTGGCGGCAAGCGCGATCATCTTCATCTTCCTCGTGCCCTACTCGGCCTCCGTGTACAAGGGGCTGTCGGGCCTGTTCGCTTCGGCGTTTCACATCGATTACCTGTACTGCATCTGGGGCATGGCGCTCTTGACCGGCGCGTACGTGATCCTCGGCGGGTACGTCGCGACCGCGCTCAACGATTTTGTCCAGGGCCTGATCATGCTCGGCGGCATCGTGCTGGTCGTCTATTCCGTGCTCTCGGGCCAGGGCGGATTCATGGAGGCGGTGAAAAAGCTCTCGCTGATCCCGTCGGAATCGGCGGCGACCGTCGGCCAGCAGGGCGCTTACGCAGGCTTTTTCGGGCCGGATCCGCTCGGACTTTTGAGCGTCGTGGTGCTGACCTCGCTTGGCACGTGGGGTCTTCCGCAGATGCTGCATAAGTTCTACATGATCAAGGACGAAAAGGCCATCAAGACCGGGACGATCATTTCGACGGTCTTTGCCATCGTGGTGTCGTGCGGGTCGTATTTTAACGGCGCGTTCGGGCGGCTGTACGTCCAAAGCCCGGCCTCTGTCGGCGGTTTTGACGGCATTGTGCCCGCCATGCTCTCGGGGCAGCTCTCGGACATCCTGATGGGCGTGGTGGTGGTGCTGGTGCTTTCGGCTTCGATGTCTACGCTGGCGGCGCTCGTCATCACATCGGCTTCAACCTTCACGCTTGACTTTGTCAAGGGACGCATCGTCCGCGACATGGACGAGGGCAAGCAGATGCTTTGCATTCGGGGCATGTGCCTGATCTTTATTTTGCTGTCGGTGCTGCTCGCGATCAATCCGGGTTCAATGATTACGGTGCTTATGAGCGTTTCCTGGGGCGCGCTGGCCGGGTCGTTCCTGGCGCCGTTCCTGTACGGGCTGTTCTGGAAGCGCGCCACGCGCGCGGGCGTATGGGCATCGTTTGCGGTGGGCGTTTGCCTGACGGTTGGCAACGCGCTTCTCTCCTTCACCTCGCCCATCACTGCGGGAGCGCTTGCGATGATCGCGTCGGTCCTCGTGTGTCCGATCGTCAGCCTTTTGACGCGCGCGCCTGACAAGGCATTGATCGACCACGCGTTTTCCTGCTATGACGAAGTGGTCGCCGTGCCCGAGAAATACGTACTGAAAGAAGATTAGGCATTTGATGATGGGGCTGTTGCGCCGGACAAAACAAGCGCAGCGGCCCTGTTTTTCGTTGACAAGCGCACAGCGCTTGGTATAATAAAGGTAGCAAATTCTTACGCGAGGTTTTTTACATGGATCAAACGGGGGTGCCCACGTTCAAAGACGCGTCGTCGCTTCGGCCCGAACACTGCATCAACCGCGAGCTTAGCTGGCTTGAGTTCAACCAGCGCGTGCTCGATGAGGCGGTGTCTTCTGACAACCCGCTGTTTGAAAAGATGAAGTTTCTTTCGATCGCGGCCAGCAACCTCGACGAGTTTTTCATGATCCGCGTCGCTTCCCTGTGGGAAATGATCGACGCGGCTCTGACCGAACCGGATGTCGCCGGCATGACCCCGCGCCAGCAAATCGCCGCGATCACCGCGCGGGTGCGCGTTCAGATCCTGCGCATGTACGAGATCCTGCGCAAGGAGATCCTGCCCTCCCTTGACCGCGCGAACATCCGCGTGCGCACGCACAAGACACTGACGGGCGAGCAGGCCGCCTTTCTCGACAAGTACTTTGAGGAGCACGTCTACCCGGTGCTTACGCCCATGGCGGTCGATTCGCGCCGCCCATTCCCGCTGATCCTCAACAGGAGCCTGAACCTGGGGCTCTTGATCGACGAGGGCGAAGGCGAGGCGCCGTCCTTTGCCACCGTCCAGGTCCCGGGCGGCCTCCCGCGCGTGGTCCAGCTTCCCGATAAGGACGGCGTGAGCGTGATGCTGCTCGAGCAGGTCATCGCCCGTTCAATCGACCAATTGTTCCCGGGGCGCACCGTCCTGTGCTGCTACCCTTACCGCATCACGCGCAACGCCGACCTGACGATTGACGAGGACGAGTCGGTTGATCTTTTAAAAGAAGTTGAAAAGAGGCTCAGGCAGCGGCGCTGGGGTTTTGCCGTGCGCCTTGAGATCGACCACCGCGCCGACGCGCGCCTGGTCAAGGTGCTCGAAGACGCGCTTGAACTGGAGGGCGGCGACGCCTACCCCATCCACGGGCCGATCAACCTCGACTTTTTCATGAAATCACTCTACCAGCTGCCGGGCTATGAGGATCTCAAGTATGCGCCGTTCGTCCCGCGCCCGCTGGCGCTTGAGGAAAACGAGACGATGTTTACCCGCATCCGCGCGGGCGATATTTTGCTTTACCACCCCTACGACAGCTTTGAACCGGTGATCCGCTTTGTGCGCCAGGCCGCGCGCGACCCGCGCGTGCTCGCCATCAAGCAGACGCTCTACCGCGTGAGCGGCGATTCGCCCATCATCGCGGCGCTGGCGGAAGCCGCCGACGCCGGAAAGCAGGTCACGGTGCTGCTCGAACTCAAGGCGCGCTTTGACGAGGAAAACAACATCCACTGGGGCCGCCGGCTTGAGCGCGCGGGCGCGCACGTGATTTACGGGATGCTGGGCCTCAAGACCCACTCGAAGATCACGCTGGTCGTCAGAAGCGAGCCCGACGGCATCCGCCGCTATGTGCACTTGGGCACCGGAAACTACAACGATGTGACCGCCAACATCTACACCGATCACGGCCTGTTCACGTGTGACGGCAAGATCGGCGCGGACGCTTCGGCTTTTTTCAACATGCTGACCGGGTTCTGCGAACTTCCGCCCATGACCAAGCTGGTCAGCGCGCCGCGCGACTTGCGGGGGCGGTTTCATGAACTGATCGAGCGGGAGATCGCCTTCGCCAAGGCGGGCAAACCGGCCGAAATCTTCGCCAAGATGAATTCGCTGGTCGATGAGGACATCATCGCCTCGCTCTACCGCGCCTCGATTGCGGGCGTTCAGGTCCATCTGATCGTGCGCGGCATCTGCTGCCTCAGGCCCGGCATGCCCGGGGTCAGCGAGTTGATCCGCGTGCGATCGATCGTAGGGCGGTTCCTTGAGCACAGCCGCGTCTACGCGTT
>JAVBND010000032.1:0-8084 GCA_031551775.1 Eubacteriales bacterium
TAGGAGGCAACAAGGAAGATGGCGAAAGCAAAATTTGAGCGCAACAAGGTTCACGTAAACGTGGGCACGATTGGCCACGTAGACCATGGCAAGACGACCCTGACGGCGGCGATCACGATGGTGCTTGCGAAGTACGGCGGAGCGGAAGCGATGCGCTACGACCAGATCGACAAGGCGCCGGAAGAGAAAGCGCGCGGAATCACGATCAATACCAGCCACGTAGAGTACCAGACGGCGCGCCGTCACTACGCGCACGTGGACTGCCCGGGCCACGCCGACTACGTGAAGAACATGATCACGGGCGCGGCGCAGATGGACGGAGCGATTTTGGTGGTATCGGCGGCGGACGGCCCGATGCCGCAGACGCGCGAGCACATACTGCTTGCGCATCAGGTGGGCGTAGGATACATCATCGTGTTTTTGAACAAGTGCGACATGGTAGACGATCCGGAGCTGCTGGAGCTGGTGGAGATGGAAGTGCGCGAGCTGCTTTCCGAGTACAGCTTCCCGGGCGACGACATTCCGATCATCAAGGGCAGCGCGCTTGAGGCGCTTGAGTACGTGACGAGCGACGGAAGCGACGTGGGCAACGCGAAGCAGTGCAAGTGCATTTTTGAGCTGATGGAAGCGGTTGACAGCTACATTCCCGATCCTGAGCGCGCGACGGACAAGCCGTTCCTGATGCCTGTCGAGGACGTGTTCTCGATCACGGGACGCGGCACGGTGGCGACGGGGCGCGTGGAGCGCGGGATGGTGAAGGTGGCCGATACGGTGGAGATCGTCGGCTTGATGGAGAAGAGCCGTCCGGTCGTGGTGACGGGCGTTGAGATGTTCAGGAAGCTGCTTGACTTCGCGGAAGCGGGCGACAACATCGGCGTGCTGCTGCGCGGCGTGCAGAGGACGGACATCGAGCGCGGTCAGGTTCTGGCGAAGCCGGGTTCGATCAAGCCCCTGACGCACTACCTGGGTCAGGTGTACGTGCTGACGAAGGAAGAAGGCGGGCGTCACACGCCGTTCTTCAACGGATATCGTCCGCAGTTCTACTTCAGGACGACGGACGTGACGGGGAACATCAAGCTGCCGGAAGGCGTAGAGATGGTCATGCCTGGCGACAACATCGAGATGGACATCACGCTGATCACGCCGATCGCGTGCGAAGAGGGACTGCGTTTCGCCATTCGCGAAGGCGGCCGCACGGTGGGTTCGGGCGTCGTGATCAAGACGTACGACAAGTAATCATAAAAAACTCCGCCTTCGGGCGGATTTTTTTATGGACTTGAAATCTCCGCCTTGCGAGGGCGGATATTTCAAGTCGGGGGTTACGGCCTCCACGGAATATCCGCTTTGCGGATTTTCCGTGGAGGGGTTACGGGGCCGGATTCCTGAAAAGCCTGCGGGCTTTTCCGGGCGGAATCCGGGCGGGGGAGGATTTTGAGTCGGGAGGGCGGTAAAGCCCTCCCTTGGTCAAAATCCGATTCACCCCCGGCGCGCAGGTCGCCGGGGGCGTTGTTTGCGGGAGGCTTCGGCCTCCCCGTTCCCTCCGGGGTGGGGTTTTTGAGGCTTCGGCCTCCCCGTTCCCTCCGGGGTGGGATTTGGGAGGCTTTGGCCTCCCGGTTTCCTTTGGGGTTGGGTTATCCCGGCGGGCTTTCGCGGTATTGGCTGGAGTTGACGCCGTAGTAGCGTTTAAACGCTTTGTTGTATGTATTCACATTCTGAAAGCCCACCTCTTCGGCGATCTGCTGAATCGGAAGCTCGGTTTCCGCCAACAACCGCGCCGCGTGCTGGAGCCTCAGGCGCTGGATGTAGCTGGCCGGGCTTTCGCCGGTCTGTTCCTTGAAGACCACGTAGATGTATTTTTCCGAAAACCCGAACATCTCCGCCAGCGTTGCCGCGTACAGGTTGGGATCGGCGTGGTGCGCGTGGACATAGGTCAAAAGCGCCTCACGGCGGTTGTCATAGCGGCGCTGCCTGTGATCGAGTACGCGCGTTGCGACCTGCTCGACGCCTTCAAGCAGTGCCCCGAGCAGTTCCTTGGGCGTGCGCGCGGGTTCATACCGGGGCAGTTCCAGCACCCCCGCATCCGTGTTTGCCGCGCGATCCGCCATCTTGAGGATCATCGACAACGCGTGATAGCGCTGCTCGAGGTTGGCCTCGTCCAAGCCCCGCTGGAAAAACGCCTGTCGCGTCAGCGCGCGCGCTTCTTGCGCCTCGCCCAGCACCATGTGCTGGTACAGCGAGAGCAGGGTTTGCATCATGGTGGCCTGGGCGGCGGGGCCATCCTCTCCGGTCTGCGCCAGTGCCTGATCGCGGCCCAGATGCCTAAGCCGTGCCTGCTCATACGCCGCGCTGACCTTGTCCATGCTGTCGCACAGGTCGCTCAGTGAAACGCTCAGGTTTAGTTCCATGCGCTGGTTGAGTTCGCCAAGGACCTGTTCGAACCGCTGGCGCGTAAGCGCTGGTTCGTCCGTCGGCAATATCAGCAAAAAGCGCGCGCCTTCCAGCATGTATACGATCGCACCCGGGCCAAGCTTCGCCTCAAGTTGATTGATCATCATGACCGTACCAAGGTCGGTTTCTCCAGACGCGCGCTCGGAAAGGGCGTCAATGCTGCCGTATCCTACCATAAAACGGTCGGGAAAGCCGCCGATCTGCGTTTTGAGCTGTGCGCACTTGGTTTGGCTGAGGGCCGTGGAACTGATGAGGCGCTCAAGGCTGCTGGCGCGCAGCAACGCGTAGTAACGCCCGAGCTGCGTGGACGCCTGTTGGTGCTCCTGAAACAGGTCGCGCACCACCGCGTATACGTCCACAGCCCCGGTTCCATCCACCGACCATTCGCCGACAAGGCGTCGCAGAGGCCCGGACTCGACATTGAGCGCCAGCGCAAACAGGAACAAAACGCCCAGTACGAGCGCGGCCATCAGCCAGATAAGGCGGATGAACAAATCCTCAAACGCGGCGCCCGCGTACCCGGCGGGAAAGCGCACGCTGAGGTACAGCGCGCCGCTGTGCGCGGTTTTGAGCGCAACCGTTTCCCCCTTGTGGCGCTGCGCGTAATCCGATTGATCGCCAAGCAGGGTGCTTCCGGCAGGGTCGCGAAGGACAGCCGAGCCGTATTCAAGCACCGCGCGCGGCAGCAGCGCGCGCTTTAGCGCGTGTTGCTCATAGAGCAGCACGACCACCACCAACTCGTCGTCCCGGACAAATCGGTCCGCGACGCCCAGTCCCACCTGGGTTTGCATCACATCGGGCGAAGAAACGGTGTCCGCCGGAAAGAATACGCGCCAAGCCGCGGCCTGGGTCAGCAAGCGCTTAAGTTCCACTCCGGTCAAGGAGTAGTCGCGAAGCAGCGCGTCCACCGAATCGTATTCGTGGTAGCGCGTCAGGCACCGACCGGAGTCCGGAAAATACAAGAGCATATCCGCCAGTTCCACGCGGTCGGAGACCAGGTTCATCATGCGGTATTGAAGGTCCCGGTCGGTGGTGTCGCTTGTTGACGGCATGGGCCGAAGGTACCCCGCTTCCAGGTCGCCCGGGCGGGCGCGGCGGCCCAGGTTGCGCGTGAGGCGGTTTAAATCGGTAATAAAGGCGTCTAGGTCCGCCTGCATGCCGGTCTCGATGCTTCCGGTGTCCACAAACGCGCGCGTGCTTTGTATCCATACGCACGCCAACAACGCGACAAGCGCGACAAACGCGGCCAACGGCAGCAGCGCGAGCATCCTGCGCCGTGATAACCAGGCCGCTTTTTTGGACACAGCGCACACGTCCTTTGCTGTTCAATGACCGGTAGGGACACGCCCTAAGATTTTTTGGGGCGGATATCATTCTAAAGCATTTTGCCGATAAAAACAACACTCTCCTTCGTTATGTTACAAATATGCCGACGCGGCATAAATATCCCCATGCTTTGTAAGGCAGATCGTACGCTTTTCCATGGCGATTTGCGAAAATCCTTAAAATAATACCATTTACGCCGGGACCGACAAAGCGATACAATGGGGGAGCAACGCCCGGTCGAGGCATGCTCAAAACCCGGATAAAAAAGGAGGAGGCACGATCATGAAGAAACTCATTTCCATCCTGCTCACCCTGGTGCTCCTGATGGCGTCCGCTTGCGCTCTGGCCGCTGAGGAACCGGTCACGCTGACCCTGTGGCACCGCTGGTCCGGTCCCAACGAAGCCGCGCTGCTCGAAGTTGTCGCCGCGTTTGAGGCGGCGAACCCCGGCGTCAAGATCGAAGTGACCGGCAAGCCCGGCGAGTACTTTGAACTGCTCCAGAAGATGATCGCGGACCTGGCCGCGGGCGTGCAGCCGCCGGACATGTTTGTGGGTGGTTACAACCTGCTCAACTACATCACCACGGAGCTCGACCCGGTGCCGGTTGATCAGATCGCCCCCAGCGCCGAGGCGTATCAGGCGTTGGCGGACCGGTTTGAGCCGGCCATCTGGAACCTGGCGAACCCCGCCGGCGCGCAAGTGGGCGTGCCCTATGCGCTTTCCAACATCGTCACATTTTACAACAAAGACCTGATCGCGGCCGCCGGCCTGACCGACGCCGACGTGCCCGCGACCTGGGATCAGATGCCCGAGGTGGGCAAAACCATCAAGGAGAAGACCGGCAAATTCGCCTTCTCCATGCAGAAGGTTGACTCTTGGCCGGATCTTGCCATGATCTACTCCAACGGCGGCCAGCTCTTGAGCGAAGACGGCGAGAAGGTTGCGTTCAACAACCCCGAAGCGGTCGAAGCCATCGGCATCTGGCAGAACCTCTACAAGGAAGGCCTCGCGCCCGTTTGCACGGACGACGAGCAGATGGCCAGCTTTATCGCGGGTGACATCGCCATGTACACCGCCTCTGTCATGAAGCTTGCCTCGCTGAAAAACTCGGCCGCCTTTGACGTGGGCGTGGCGATGTTCCCCGCCTTTGGAGACAAACCCCGCAAGCTCCCGGCGGGCGGCGCGGCGATCATTTCCTTTACCGCCGATACCCAGGCCAAGCGCGACGGGATTTGGGCGTTCATGGATTTTGCCACCACAGACGAGCAGATGGCCACCTTCACCAAGACCGGATACCTGTGCGTGACCAAGGGCGACGTGCCGGTGGCTGAAGGGCAGCAAGCCGCGTACGACCAGATCCCCTTCGCCGTACAGTGGACCGCGTGGCCGGGCGGATCGGCCGGCCTTGAAATCGACCGCCTCTACATCGACACGCGCCTGAGCCTGATCCATGGCGACGGCGATGTGCAAGCGGCCTATGACAAACTGGTTGAAAGCTGCAACAATTTGCTGTAATATATAGGCATCCGCGACCCTCCGCCCGCGCGCCATGCGGCGCGCGGGCGTCGAAGGCGCGGGAGGGACTACGCAGAATTGAGGACACGCCGATGAAGGACCAATACAAGGATATTTCCGAGTACGCTTTTTCGACATGGACGCTGGATACTTTGCCGCTTGAAGACGCGCTTGAGGCCATCGCGGCGAGCGGTTTTTCCTGGGTTGAGCTTTGGGGAGATACCGTCCATTTCGACCCGCGCGCCGGACTGGACCGACGCCAGGTCGCCAAATGGCTCTTCGACCGCAACCTTAAGGTGCATTCCGTGCACGGCCCGTTTCGCAATTATGAAAACCCGCCCAAGGACGAAGCCGGATTCAGGAAGCTTCGAATGGAGCACAACAAGCAAACCTTGCAAGGCGCAAGCGAGCTTGAGATCCCGATCATGGTCGTGCACGCGCTTGACCGGCGGGAATACAATTACTCGAACGGCCAAACCGGGATCGTAGGCGATTTTCTCGCGGAACTTTGCGAATACGGACGCGGGCTGGGCGTCAGCGTGGCGCTTGAGAACATCTTCCCGAGCGGCCAGGACGGCGACGAAATAAGCTGCACGCTCAAAAACCAGATCAAGCTGTTTCCGGGGATCGGGCTGAAGTATTGCCTGGACATCGGACACGCGCCGCTTTGCGGGGCCGACCTCAAGGAGGAGGCGCTCGCCGCGGGCAAGGACCTCGTCACATTGCACATTCACAACAACGACGGCATTTTGGACAGCCACAACCTGCCTGACGACGGCATCATCGACTGGGGAGAGCTGTACGCCTTCCTGCGCGCGATGGGCTACAAAGGCCAGTTTGTGATGGAGATCCTGGGCGGCAGTGATCCCAAGGATACCCTCAGGCGCACGCGCGCGCTGTTCGGATAATTTTGTTCACGGAGGGATGTCAATGAAGAAGCCGGCCTTGAGCGCCCAGACGAAAAACCGTCGCAAAAACAACCTGGGATTCTTTCTGTACCTGATGCCGGTGCTGGTGCTGTACTCCGTGTTCAAGTACTGGCCGATTGTCTACAGCCTGTTCCTCAGCTTCTTCAAATGGAACTTCGTGGGCAAGATGAAGTGGATCGGCCTTGACAACTACATGGGCATGTTTGGCCGCGCGTCCTTTGTCCACGCGCTTCAAAACACCGGCTACTACATCCTGGGGCTGTTCCCCTTCTTCGTGGTTTTGCCGCTGCTGCTTGCGGTGATGGTGTTGGCGGTTAAGAATTCACGCGTGCAAAACATACACAAGATGTTCTTGTTTGTGCCCAACATCCTGGCGTTTTCAATCATCTGCATGGTGTGGATGTGGATCTTCAACCCCGGATTCGGCCTTTTGAACAACATCCTGCATCTGTTTGGGTCCGGGGGATACAGTTGGCTCAGCGATGAGCGCACCGCGCTTTTCTCGGTGATTCTGGTGTCGGGCTGGAAGCACGTGGGCGCGAACATGATCCTGTTCATCGCGGGCTTGCTCACCATTTCCCAGGATTACATCGAAGCCGCCACCATCGACGGCGCCAACGGATGGCAGGCGTTCTGGCACATCAAGTGGCCGCTGCTCGCGCCTACGTCTGTGTACCTGCTGACCACATCGGTGATCTTTGCCGCTGAGCGCGCCTTTACGCCCATCAACATCCTGACCAAGGGAGGCCCATCGGAGACCACCACCAACCTCTCCCACATCATCTATCGCTTTGGGTTTGAATACTTCAACATCGGCCTGACCAGCGCCACGGCGATCTTTACCGCGGTATTGTTCTTCATCATCATGTACGTGATGATGAAGGTTACGGGGGGGTACGGCTACTATGAAAATTAAGCGAGGCCAGTTGGTCTTGAACATCGCGCTCGCGGTGATCGTTGTGGTCAACATCTTCCCGGTGTTCTGGATGATCTCCTCGGCGTTTAAGACGCCCACCGAGCTGTTCACCTCTCAGATCCACCTGATCCCCTCGGCGCCCACATGGGAGAACTTCCGCATCGCGCTGTTTGAGTACGACTTTATGTCCTGGTTCGGTAACAGCGTCGGCACCACGCTGTGGCTGTCGGTTTTGCAGATTGTAACCAGCGTGCTGGCCGCTTTTGCGCTTTCGTACTATCACACGCGTCTCAATGAAAAGATATTCTTCTTTATCATCATCACCATGGTCATTCCCTTCCAGGTGACCATGATCCCCAACTACATTCTGGTTACCCAGGCGGGCTGGAAGGACACCTGGACCTCGGTCGTCGTACCCGGCATCGCCAGCGCGACCTGCTTCTTCTTCCTGCACCAGCATGTGCGCGGCATTCCGCGGGCTTTCTACGAAGTGGCCACCATTGAAGGGGCGGGCAGCCTGTGGACGCTGTGGAATGTGGTGTGCGGCCTGTGCAAGGGCGCGATATCGGCCATGTTCATCCTGTGCGTGATCGACGCGTGGAACCAGTACTTCTGGCCGTTGCTCGTGCTGAGCAAGCCTGAAAGCCGCACGCTGACCATCGGCCTTCAGCAGTTCCTCGACCACGAGGCGGGCAACCGGTGGGGTCCGTTCATGGCAACGGCGACGCTTGCGACGATGCCCATCATCGTCATCTACATGTGCATCCAAAAGAACATCATCGATGCCTTTGTGACTTCGGGCATCAAGGGATGATGGACGGTCATCGAAAATCTTTGGCTTTGCCAAATCTTTTCGATGAGGGGGAACGGGGGCCAAATTCCTGAAATTCCTGCGGGAATTTCCGGGCGGAATTTGGACGGGTAGGGATTTTGAGTCGAAGGGGCGGTAA
>JAVBND010000107.1:0-14474 GCA_031551775.1 Eubacteriales bacterium
AAGAAACTGTCTCTGTTCCGCTTCACTGCCCAGGAGACAGCCCGGCTCGACCCCTGCCTGTACCAGTTCGCCGTGGAGGCGCGCGGCATGGGTCGGTTGACCCTGGCGACGATCCATTCACCCTGACGCACAAGAAGCAGGCCCCCTACAGGCTGACCCTTACCAACGACATGCTGCCGGGCGTGAGCGCCAAGGCATTCGACCTGGGCAGCAATCGCTGTCAAGCGGTCATCCGAGGCGACAACGCCATCCCGCTGATCTCGTCCACGAATGGCGCGGTTGAGGCCAAGCCCAGCACGTTTGGATCCGCCGGGACCGTCATACCCCTCCCGGTCAACCCATAACCCCGCCCACGCTTCGCGCAGCGCCGCCCATCGCCTCCCGCCCGGGGCGCGGGCGGCACCTTTGCGTTCACCCCTCGATTGCCCGTCCGACGGGCCTTCCATCCCCGCGCGATGCCCAAATCTTTGGCTTGGCATTTATCCCGCACAATCAAAAGCCCCGAAACCTCAATGATTTCGGGGCTTTTCCTTGTGGTAGCGGCGACCTGATTCGAACAGGTGACACTCCGGGTATGAACCGAATGCTCTGGCCAACTGAGCTACGCCGCCGTAGAATGCCAACTTGAGCAAGCTCAAATTGGCATGATGGTTGCGGGGGAGGGATTTGAACCCTCGACCTCCGGGTTATGAGCCCGACGAGCTACCGGACTGCTCTACCCCGCGACGACAGATGTTAGTTTATCACATGGTTCGGACAGTGTCAAGTGCTTTTTTGCATTTTACCGAACAAAATTCGTTTGGATGTAGCCCAATAGGTTGTCACGGTCGCTGACCGAGACATGGGTCGCGCCGCTTAGCTCAAAAAAGGCCGCAAGAATCGCCGCGCCGTAGGGGATGATGTCCGCGCGTTCCGGGTTTAATCCGGTGATTGACCGGCGCGCGCCGAGCGACATCGAGGTTAGGCGGGTAAGCCATTCGCATACGGCGTCGCTTGTCAGGGCGTAGCCTTCGATCTTTTGAGGATCGTAGGTTTTGAGCGCCAGGCTCATCGAAGCCAGCGCCGTCAACGTGCCGCCGACGCCGGTCCAGCCGCTTGAGGGGGCGGGCGGCAAGAAAATTGCGCCGGCTTCAGCCAGCGCCGCGCGCGCGCACAAAAGCATCTCGGATCGATCCATGCGCCCTTCAAGGATTTCAAACAAGCGCACCGCACCCATCTTCACCGAGTAAGCACCCGTGACGCGTCCGTCCTCGCCCACGAGCAATTCGGTCGATCCGCCGCCAATGTCGATCACGCCCGCTTGACCCCGGGGCGCCGCGCCCGCGTAAGCCAGGCGCGCCTCCTCTTCCCCCGACATCACATCGACCCCAACGCCCAGCGCCGCGGCACGCTCAACCAATTGCTCCCGATTGATTCCGTCGCGCATCGCGCTGGTGCCAAAGCCCGCGACTTCATCCGCGCCCAGTGCGCGCGCTTTTTCGCTGAGCACTTCGATTGCGCGCGCGGTGCGTTCGATGGCGGACTCGTGGAGCAAACCGTTTTGAAAGCCGGCAAGCAAGCGGCTGGTAATCTTTTCCTGATGAACAGAAAAAACCTGCCCATCCGATATATCGGCCACGAGCAGGCGTACGGAGTTGGAACCGATATCGAGAATGCCGATCCGCTTATTCATCGCCGACCTGACTGCCCGCGACAAACCGGATTTCATCCTTGCGAAGCAAACCCAATTCTTCGTGCGCGATGCGCTCCACATATTCCTCGGTCTTTGTGAACGCGATCTTGCGCTCGATCTGCGCGTTCTGAGCCATTTTGGACATTCGCTGCGCTTCAAGATCGGCGATTCGCGCTTCCTGATGCGACATCAGCTGGCCCTGGGAGATGTACACGCAAGCAAAGACCAATACCAAGGTGGCCATCATGAGCACCCAGAACCTGGGTTTAACGATCCGTTTGCGGCCCACCACTGCACCCCATTCCAGCACCACGCATTTGTATATAGCGACACAATTAGAAAAATACGACATAAAATGACATTTTCCTGCCTCATCGGAATATTTTTTTCAACCATGCCGGTCGAGAAACCCATCGCCAAACCGCGCCGCACGCCTGCGCCGCTTTTTTCGCCAGCCATCCCAAGAGGCGCGCGACGGTGAGCCGGTAAAGCGTGAAACCAAGCGCCGCGCCCACAAGCGCATACACGCGCACCTCGCCGTAATTGCTCATCAAGAGCCCGGCGCTGATGATTGCCCAGATGCCCAGCGCGCTGGCAAGGTCAAAGAACGCGTTTAGCCAAAATCCCGCCTCGAGAAAGCGGGCAACGCGCGCCATGACGCCGTACCACAGTCCGGCGATCATGCCGCAGGCGGTCAGCGTGACGAAGATGCGCCATTGCCCAACCGTATAGTACAGCACCTACTTGAAAAGGCGCGTGAGCGCGCCGCCTCTGGCGCGCGCGGCGCGTTCGTCGTACTCAAGACCGATGATGCGCCCTTCGATGAGCAGTTGCCCCTCGTCCAGGTTCAGCCTTGACACATGCAGTCCTTCGCCCATCAATGTCATCGCGCCCGCCGATGTATTGAGTATGATCATTTCCTCGTTGAAACTGTCTACATCCTCAACCCCTGAGATGCTCGCCCGGCTGCGATCATCCAGCGTCAGGCTGTGTGGCCTGGGCAAGGGCGTGCTTCCATCCTTAGCTTCCCGCATTTGACACCCTCCATTCTCTGCCGCTTCTCTTAAACCTATTCCCCGCCAGCCGTGAAAATGCGTTGTTGAATGGTTGGGTTTATGATACAATGAGGCGTGGATTCTTGATTTACAAAGGCGGTGCTACACGTTGGCGAACCTTTCTCACCCTCACGGAGGGCACCGCGCGCGACTCAGAAAACGCATGGAAGCCGAGGGCCTGGGCGCCTTTGAGCCCCACGAAGTGCTGGAGCTCCTCTTGTACACCACAATCCCCCAACGCGACGTCAACCCGCTGGCACACGCGCTCATTGAGCGGTTCGGGTCGGTTGCGGGTGTGCTCGGAGCCGATCCCATGGAATTGGCCAAGGTCCGCGGCATGGGCGGGCGCTCCGCCGAGTTTTTATCCTTCCTCAATCAATTGACGAAGCGCTACGCCGAACTGCGCTTGAACGACAGGCCCAAGATCAGCAGCGTCCGCCAGATGAGCAAGCATTGTTCAAAGCTCTTTGAACCGGAAACCTCGGAGGAGACTTGGCTTTTGTCGATGAATATGGCGGGGCATTTGCTGGGGAGCACGCAACTGTGCACCGGCGATTGGCAAAAGAAACTGACGCTTCGCCAGGCGGTGGAGCCCGCGCTTAAGTACAACGCGCAGACAACGCTGCTGCTTATGCGCCATAATCATGGGGAACTCAAGGTGCGCGACGCGGAGGTCGATTTCGTAAACCGGCTGGCCAAACAGTTCGCGCTTGTGAGGATCCGCCTGGTGGATGGTGCCGTGATGTTTGGGTACAACGTCATGAGCCTGCGCCATGCCGGGCTGTACAAGCTTGAAGATGTGGAAAATGAAGACCGGGATTCGGCGCATCTGTGCGAGCATTGGCTCGATGAAATATAACCGCAGAAAACACAAATCAGCCTGTTGCCACGTGCAGCAGGCTGATGGTTTCAAGCAGGGCAGATCCGGTCCCAGGCGGCGCCCAAGCACGCGCCCGGTGTCTTTAAAAGTCATAATAAATGAGAATTCCGGCGAGAGATTCTTTCGCCCGGCAAGGAGCCGGAGCGCTCGAATAGCGGCGCTATTTCATGCGCAGAGCGACCCGGTCGGACGGAAAAGGATCCGGCGGAAACTCGGTTATTCCTTTGTCAAGACGCGAGAAACAGACGCTAATCATCCGACCAAGTTTTGGCATTTTCACTTAAAATTTTAGAAATCTCCCGGAGCACTTCGCGCTGACTCTTGTCCGTCTGATTTTGCATAAGGACATCATCATTCAGCGATTCCTGCAATAAGTAGTCGGTGGACATACCCAGCGCATTGGACAATGAAACCAACGTTTCGATGCTGGCTTTTCGGCTTCCACGCTCAATGTGCCCCAAAAAGGACAGCGAGATACCAGAGCGCTCAGCCAGTTCCTCTTGTGTCAAGCGTAAATGCTTGCGCTGCTTGCGAATACGCAGGCCCAGACTCATGTAATCCATGGCGAACCTCCTATAAGCAGTTGTTCGCGTACAGTTTAGGAAAATTTCGTGGAAATTTGAATTGCCCATTGGAAGGTAGCAATTCTAATGGTCTATAAATGGAAAAATATACCATATTTATGCACGGCGTAGACAAAATGCCGACCTGTCTTGTAAATATATGCCTGACGGTGATATAATAACCTGGGTAGAGATTGATTATACAAGCCAGAGGGCGCATGAAAGAGAAAAAGAGATTTCGGTGGCCTGTCTTGATGCTGATGCAACTGGGCATCATGGCTGTGGCGACAGCTGTGTTCACGACGGTAGCGCTGGCGCTTGGCGAGGAAGCGCCAGCGCTCTATCCGCTTGTGATGTACCTTCTCTTGCCGGCGCTCGGGGCTTGGCTTTCCTATTGGGGCGTGGGGCGCGGGCTTAACCATTACGCGGCTTGGCCGATATCGCCCATCGCAATCACCTTTGTGCATTGGGCGGTGGTCGGTTACCCGCCTTCGAGCGCCATGGCGCCCATTTGGGCGGCGCTTTTGGCGTTGGTGGCGGCGGCAACGGGCGAAGTAAAGCGCGGGCGCAGTGCGCGGCGAAAGAAATAGTTCTGGAGGAAGCGACATGGGCAAGAATTACATCATGACCTGCGACGCCGGGACGACCGGCTGCAAGTGTTCGGTGTTTGACAAGAACGGCCGTACAATTTGCGCGGTCAAACGCGGCTATCAAACCGATTATCCCAGGCCCAGCTGGGCCGAACAAGATCCGGCGATGATCCTCAGGGCGATTCTTGACGCCATCCGCGAACTCCTCTCCCAAGTGCGACCTCAGGACATCGCCTGCATCGGCCTCTCCGGCACGATGAACGGCTGTATCGCGGTCGATGCGGGCGCCCGCGCGCTCTACCCCAACATCATCCATTCCGATACCCGCGCGTCTCGGGAAGTCAAGCTCATTGAAAGCCACATCAGCCAACACGATTTTTACTACCTGACCGGCAACCGCATCGACCATCACTACACGCTGCCCAAGATTTTGTGGCTGCGCGAAAACCATCCCGATGTCTACCGGCGCGCCAAGTGGTGGCTGAACACCAAGGATTACATGTACGCGCACCTGACCGGGCGCGTCGGCGTGACCGACTATTCCGACGCCACGCTGACCATTGCCCTTGACATCCGCAAGAAAGCCTGGGCCACGCCGCTGCTCAAGGATTTAGGGCTTGACGCAAACAAGATGCCGCGCATTTTGAAGGGCAGCGATGTGAGCGCGGGCATTACGAAGGATATCGCCGAGAAGACCGGCCTGATCGAGGGCACACCGGTGGCGTTGGGCGGTGGGGACGGCGCGTGCGCTGGGCGCGGAGCGGGGCTCAGCGAGCCTGGCGCGAGCTATTGCTGCATCGGTTCGAGCGCTTGGGTGAGTCAGTTGACCCGTGAGCCGACGCTCGACCCTGAGATGCGTCTTTTCAATTATCTCGATATGGACGGCGAGGTCAACCATGCGCTGGGCACGATCCAGACCGGCGGCTCCGCCTACGACTGGGCCATGAGCAACCTGCTGGGCAGCGCCGGTGAAGCGTCAAGCGCGGACCGCTCCCGCATCGAAAACATGGCGCGCCAAATTGCGCCGGGCGCGGAAGGCGTCCTGTTCCTGCCGACGCTCATGGGCGAGCGCACGCCCTACTGGGACGCCAATACACGCGGATGCCTGATGGGATTTACGCTCTATCACGACCAGCGCCATGTGGCGCGCGCGGTGTACGAAGGCGTGGCCTATGCCCTCAACACCGTGGTCGATATCATGCAAGAACTCGGGCACCCGGTCTCCTCCATGATGCTGATCGGTGGCGGATCGCGTTCGGGATTGTGGCCGGACATGATGGCAAACGTATTTGGCATCCCCACCCGCGTGCACATGGCGCCGGGCGAGGCCACGTCGCTGGGCGCCGCCATCGCGGCCGGCGTGGGCGTGGGCATCTTTGAAAGCTTCCAGCAGGCGGCCGAAATCGTTCGCGCGCGTTCGCATCACGCCGTCAATCCCCTTGCCCACGGGCAATACGAAAAGGTATACAAAATCTACAAGCGCATGTACGCAAACCTAAAGCCCCTCTTTGACGATATCGCCGGCGAGGAGCGGACATGAAGCGTTCCATCGACAACCCCGCCGGATACCTCGAGCGCCTGCGCCCGCTGTATGTCCGGCTTTTTCGCGTGGCGCACATGATCGTCGGCAATCTCGAACTGTCCGAGTACGTGCTCAGAAGCGCCATCGTTGAAGCGTATCTGCGCCGCGGCGAATGGCAGGGGCGCATGGGATTTCAGGATAGCCTGACCCACACCGTCAAAACGGTGGCGCTGGTCGAACTCAAGGGCATGCGCGCAGCCGGATCCTTTGAGACCGACTGGACCTTTCCCGTGCCGGAACTGAGCGACGCGTCCCAACAGGCGTTGCTTTCAAAACTCTTGCGCGAGGAGGGCCCGACACCGCGCATCGCGCTGCTTTTCTATGGCGCGGACCTAGGCGTCAAGCAGATCGCCCAAGCGCTTGAACTGCGCGTAGGTGACGTCAGCGCCCGACTAAGGAAGCTTGACTCCCGCCTCATGCGTTCTCTTCGGCTCAAGGGCCGCCGCGCGGAAAAAACGCTGGACGAGGCGATGGAGCTTTTGTGCCGCGCCGCGCTCAGCGTACCCGGAGAGGATGTGGCCGAGATGGGCGCGGTGTTCCGCTCGTTTGAGCGGGACGTGGATGGGGCGAAGAAACCGCGCGCGTCCACAGCCCGCATCGCGGGCACGGCGCTCAAGGCCCTGTGCGCTTTGGTGCTGGCCGCGCTTATCTGGTTGATGGCGGTGCTGCTCGAGCCGAAGACGGTTCACACGCCGCCCGCAACCATGGAGCACACCCAAAATACCACAGATTTATAATATTACAATTGTTTGACATCCTGTTGCGACAGTGTATAATAAGAGGTAAGAATAAAGAAATGTAAGGGGTATCGGGTGATGACATTCAACCGCAAGTACGGCGCGCATGTTTTGATGGCGCTGATTCTGACACTGGCGCTGGCGCTGCCGAGCGTCGCGTACGCCGCTCGGTCGCTGACACCGATTGAGGGAACCGTCAAGAACGACGGCGTGGTTCTTCGCGCCAAGGGACTCCAATTGTCTCCCAAGACCAAGGTGCTGCGCGTAGGATCGGACGGCGTGGGCGACAGCTTTACGCCAATTGCGACCGTAATGCCCGCGGGCGTTGACGGCAACCTGCAATGGACGAGCAGCAAGCCCCTGGTCGCGTCTGTTGATTCAAGCGGAACGGTGAGCGCGCACAAGACGGGCACCGCCACCATCACCTGCAAAACGGGCGACGGCAGCAAGCTCAAGCGCACCATAAGCGTGGCGGTCAAGCCGGTTGTGCCAAGCGCCGTCAGCTTTGAGCAAAGCGAGTTCAACCTTGCCCCTAGCGGCGCGAAGCAACTTGTGTGGAACATTGAGCCGCAAAACGCGGTGGACAAGCGCGTGACGTTCAAAAGCTCGAACCCGAAGGTGGCCAAGGTTTCCGCGACCGGCGTCGTGACCGGCGTCGCGCTGGGCAAGGCGACCATCTCGGCCATGACACGCGCGGGCGGCCTCATCGCCAAGGCGACCGTCAACGTCTGCTACGCGGACAGCAATATTTACTATGTAGCCATCGGGCAGGAAAAATATATGCGCAGCTCCATGGACCTTGAGGCGACGGTTTTTGACGTAAACCGCTTCGTGAAGACGCTCAAATCTTCAAATTTCGGCCAGCGCTCCATGGCGGGGGACACCTATTTTAGCCTGACCGGGCAAGCGATCCGTTCGGTCCTGGCCGGCATTCCTTCCAAATACGGCGTGACGGAAAACGACATTACGTATCTCTATTATTCCGGCCATGGTGTGGCGGGCGGGCGCGAAATGAGGGGAGCGCTCGCCGGTACGGACTTTGGGTATTCAAGCTCTTCCAACGTTACCGTGGACGAAATCCGCACATACCTCGATGCCGTGCCCGGCACCGTGGTGGTGATGATGGACAGTTGCCTGTCGGGCCAGTTCATTACGCCAAAAGGCGTCCAGGGAAAAGCTGCGACCAACGCCGAGGCGCGCTCGTTCAGTCAGGCGATGGTGGACGCGTTCAGCGCTTCGCCAGTGCAAGTTTCCTCAAAAGGCCTTAATTCGTTGATTTCCGGCAACGCCAACAAGAACAAGTACAAGATCGCCGTGGCGTGCAAGCCAATGGAAGACAGCTATACGGACAAAATTGCCGGTGTGTTTACCCGCTATCTATGCGAAGCGGGCGGCATATCGGGAGAGGACAACGACAACCTTGAGGACAAAGGGTACCTGCCCGGCGATACCAACCGCAACGGCTATCTCTCGCTTAAAGAAGCGTTTCAATACGCGAGTCCCCGGATCGTCCGCTGGGGCAAGACCACGTCCAACGCAAAGGTGCAAAACATGATGGTCTGGCCGAGCGACGCTTCGCCGATTTTTGCGAGAATTGGCTGACAACATTGCGCGCGCACTTGTTAAGGGATGATATGCGTGGTATAATCATAAGGTTATTAAACCAGCGGAGGTAGTTGCCATGTCGTCCACCGTGCTGTTCGCGCCCATGGCTTACGCGCGATATGAGTCAACCCAAACCCTGCCCGAAAAATTTGACCGCATGCTCAAGGCCAGCGGGCTTTCCGAGCGCGTCAAGGGCAAAAAGGTCGCCATCAAGATGCACGTCGGAGAAGGCGTCAGCTATTCCACCATCCCCCCGGTGTTTGTGCGCAAGCTGGTCGAATTCGTAAAGGACAGCGGTGCTGATTGCTTCATCACCGATCATTACGTCGCGCGCCGCCATCCGGAGGAGCGCGGGTATACGGAAAACAACCTGGGCTGCCCGATTCTGGACGATTGCGGGTACTTCGGCAAATACTTCTACAACAAGCGCGTCGATTTCAAAAAGCTGACCGACATCGATGTGGCCGGCCTCATTCACGACGCCGATTTCTTGATCGACTTCTCCCATGTGAAGGGTCATGGCTCGTGTGGGTTTGGCGGCGCGTGCAAGAATATCGCCATGGGCTGCGTAACCGACAGGACGCGCCATCAGATTCACTCGCTCGAGGGCGGCCTCGTCTGGGACGGGGACAAGTGTACGCACTGCCAAAGGTGCATCAAGTCCTGCAACCACTACGCCAACCGCTTTGACAAGCCCGGAAAGGACGGCAAGTATCGCGTCAACTACCACCACTGCACGCTGTGCCAGCATTGCCTGAAGGTATGCCCGACCGGCGCGATTACCCTCGACAGCCACGACAACATCGATTTTCAGCACGGCATGGCTCTATGCACCAAGACGGTGCTCGATACGTTCGAGCCCGGCAACGTCTTCTTCATCAACGTGCTCACGCAGATCACGGCGCTTTGCGACTGCTGGGGCATGACCACGCCCGCGCTGGTGCCCGACATCGGCATCATGGCCTCTGACGACATCGTCGCCATTGAGCGCGCGTCGCTTGATGCGATCAAGATCGAGGACCTGATCGAAGTGGGCGTCCCCGAAGGCCATCAGATGACCGGAGAAGGCCATCTCTTTGAGCGCCTGCACGGTAAGAACCCCTATATCCAGTTGGGCAAGCTGGAGGAACACGGCCTGGGAACGCAGGCGTATGAACTCAAGATCATCAAGTAATTCCGTTTATCGGATCAACAAGGAGGGCCGCCGCACCGGATTTTGGGTGCGGCGGCCCTCCTCCATTCGACCTTGGCGCGATGCCGCTCCCCATCAATCGCAAGTGAGATGAAAGAACCGCGTGGCGTTGTCCCAGAAGATCAGTTGAAGTTCGGCATCATCAAGCCCCGCGCCGGTCAACGCGCCCACCGCGTCCTCAAACCGCGCCCACGGCGCATCGGTGCCAAAGAAGAATTTGTCCGCGCCGTGAGAGCGGATCAGGTGCCTAACCGCTTCCGGCTTCATGCGCTGGGCGGCAAAGGAGGTGTCCATCCAAACGTTTTTCCGCCCCACGAGTTCCGTTAGCACGGTTTCATACTGGTTCATCGCGCCCATATGCGCCGCGACGATTCTCCCCTTGGGAAACGCCTGCGCCACCCGCGCGATGCGCCGCGCGTCGCCATGCACCGGCGGTGGGTAGCCAAGGTCTTCGCCCGCGTGGAAGTATATTGCAAGCCCCCGGTCGAATACCGCTTCGTACAGCGGAAACACGCGCTCGTCGTCCACAAAAAATCCCTGGTATTCGGGATGCAGCTTGACCCCGCGAAGGTGAAGTTTGACCAGGCGGTCGGCTTCCGCCTCAAAGTCCTCCATCTCCGGGTGCAGCGTCCCGCACGCAAGCACGCCCTTTTGCGCCTTGCCCGCCACCCATTCGTTGATGGAGCGAACCGATTTTGCCTTGGTCGCGATGGGCAGCAGCAAAAAGGCGTCGGCGCCGCCTTGCTTCTCATAAGCCATGAGCGCGTCAAAATCGCCCGCGTGATAATGGGGCACGTCGGCCTTGGCCGCAATCACCTCAATGCTCTGTTGGGCGATCCGTTTGGGGAAGGCGTGGGTGTGCGCGTCGAATATCTTCATTGGATTATGCTTCCTTTGTACCGTGCTACTATGGAAATGATAATCGCGCGGCGCGCCCTCGTCAACCGCAAAGACGGTCAATTTGGGTGCGCCGCTGTTAATTTTGCGCTTGCCGAGCGTCAGCTAAGCGGGTTGTAGGCGGCCCGCTTCTTCTTATCGGGCCTTGGGGAAACCGGCCGTTCCATCAAGAAGTAGCGCGTTTCGTCATAGACGTGGTCTTCGCCCGCCGTGTCCACATCCTCGCACCGCGTTTGATCATAGGTCAGCGACGGAATCGTCTGGCGAAATGCGCGGCAACCTTCAAACACGTACAGACCGCTCAGGCCTTCCTCGTCGAACTTCAACCGCTCATGCAGCTGCATCTTTCCGCTCAGGCGCGCGTTGTCCCCTCCGAAAAAAAACACGCCCTCCTTCTCCATCTGCTCGGCTACGCTCTCGCCCCGGCTCGCGTCCCAGATCGATGGATCGGCGATGCCCACCATGTTTTTTTCATTCGCGGCCTCCTCCATTTCCCGGATGCGCCGGGCGATTTCCTTGGGCGCAACGCGCGCGCCCACGTTGTTCTCGCCGCCATACCATTCGCGGTAGCGGTAAACCCGTCCGTCGTAGTCCACCGCCCACCACCCAACCGAGAAAGGGCGCGAGTAGCCAAAGTCAAAGCTCCTGTAGCGCGGCCAGGACTCAGGCAGTTTAAAGGCGCGAATCACGTGCGTAAACCGGCGGTCCGCGTAGTGCTCAGGGTCGTCTGTATACTCCGGAAACGCCTGCCCTTCAAACGCGTCCCACTTGCCCAGCAGCAACGCGTCCCTGAGCGCGCGCGGTTTTTGTTCAAGCTCAAAGATATAGTTCTCACCGATGTGGGGATTGTCGGTGGCCCGTGCCGGAATGAACTCAATGGAGCGCAATTGCGAGCGGCCCAGCACTTGGGAATTGACCTTTGACAGGTGTACCTGACCCGGCTGCGCCCGGTCCACGAAGTATTTCTTCACCCAGGCATGGCCGGGTCCGCCGGGATTGGAGGTGCATCTGACCACCGGACGGATTTTCAGGTGCCGGCTCGCGCGCAGGCGCGTCTTCAGGTAGTCGTAACTCTCCTTTGAAAAATGGGTCAGTTCGTCGATAAACAACCAGTGAATCTCCGCGCCCTGATACAAGAGCCGGTCCTTGGCGCTTGAGAGGTGGCGAAAGCGCAGAACGCTGCCATTGACAAGCGTCATGTCGTGGGACGTTGCCTTGTACTTAAAAAGCGCGCTCGGCAGCGCCTTAAGCGCCTCCGGTACCAGCGTATCGTCAAGTTCCCTGAGGCTTCGCCTGAACAGATATGCCTGCGTACCGGGATGCTCAAGACAGCGCAACAGCGCTTCCATCACAATGGCCCGACTCTTGCCGCCGCCTGCCGCGCCGCCGTAGAGCACCTCATCGGCTGAGGACGCGTGAAACAGCGCCTGGCGCTCGGTCGGAACATAATCAAGTTTCACGTCCACTTTTACCCCTCCGTTTCATCGGGCCTGGGCACCTGGCTGACCACGCGGATCACGCCGCCCGTTCCTTTTTCCGCCTCGCCCCGCCACCTGCCCGGTGCGCGCTCGCGCAGCCAGGCCTTGATGGCGTCAAGGTCCGGCGGCAATTGTTTGACGATCACTTCCTTTTTCTCCTTGACACCGCCCTTGCCGTCGTCTTCCGTCACGCATTTTTCTTCCCGCTGGGTGATCCCGCCGACAGCCTTCAAGTAGAACGCGTCTTCGACTTCGGCGGTCAGGCGCTTGTCTTTTTGAATGCTCATCCAATCCCTCCTCGCGGCCATGCTAAGGCGGTGAACGCGACGAAAAGCGGCTTGTAAGCCATGCGCCAATACCATGCCCTACGGGTGCAGTGGTTATCACCAAGCAGCTCTGGATATTTTAACGGCGCGTCGGAACAAAAAATCCGAAAACCGCTTGACAATGAACCTCAAATCAGGTAATATATAACCTGTCGCACGCGACGTCTTGGAGCAATGGGAGCATAGCTCAGCTGGTAGAGCACTTGCTTTACACGCAAGGGGTCACAGGTTCGAGCCCTGTTGTTCCCACCAATTTTCCAAACTTTGGTCCGGTAGTTCAGTTGGTTAGAATGCCAGCCTGTCACGCTGGAGGTCGAGGGTTCGAGCCCCTTCCGGATCGCCAACCAGCCTTGGTAGCTCAGATGGTAGAGCAGTAGACTGAAAATCTACGTGTCGGTGGTTCGATTCCGCCCCAAGGCACCATTTGCGGTAGTAGCTCAGTTGGTAGAGCGCCACCTTGCCAAGGTGGAGGTCGCGCGTTCGAATCGCGTCTACCGCTCCAATACAAAAGCACGGCCCTTACGTAAAGCAAGGGCCGCGTTTGATGGCGTGATAGCCAAGTGGTAAGGCAAAGGTCTGCAAAACCTTTATTCACCGGTTCAAATCCGGTTCACGCCTCCAGAAGAAGCCCTGAAACCAAGCGGTTCGGGGCTTTTCTTTTTCTTTTCCACCCACTTACAAATCGGTGGTATCAGGCGCGCAAACACTTTGTCGATGATGGAGGCGGCTTCCTTCACTTCGCCGGTGACTTCGTGGCCGTAGACGCCGATTGTATCCATATCATGCAGGCCTCGGGGCATCCCATCGGCACCATTAAGTGGTATGACGCTACCTATGGCGCAATATAGTCAGACCGCCTGATAACGCCCGCTCGAACCGGAAGGAGCGGCACAAAACGGATCAGCGCAAATTGCGTGCCGCATGTGACAGCATTTTGACCATATTCTCCCGCTTCAACTTAGAAGCGACTATGACTCTGGGCTCACCGTCTTCTTCGATCACAACCTGCATTCTGACCACGGAACGAAAGTCGTTCGGGAACAGCTTGACCTTTCTGGACTTGATCTGTCGGATGATGTCTTTGATTTCGTTGTCGTGGATCGCCTCGCGCTGTGCGCCATGCAAAAAGTTGATGCTTTCCCAGGCGTCTTCGCCATCGACAGCGGCATTCCAAGCCAATGACGCGTAGTCGGCCAGCTGTTCGATAGGAATAACGTCTATCCATGGTTCCATGATCTTAATGAGCATTGCGGACAGCTTCATTTCCTCTGGAAATCCGTTCATATCGATCATATCAGTGTCCACAAGATTGAGCGAGCGAACGGCCTAAATGAATGAATCCCCTCCGGCGCTGGCCGGAAGGGTGATCAGCAGTTCACATCAACCGGTTATCGATTGAGCCAACAGACAGGAAACTATGGAATATGCATAAGAAAACCGCCCTCATCAGGCGGTTTTTTGGTCAGAGCGTCTCGAAACCCTCGTGCCGCTCACCCGGGACAAAGGGGATCAAGCCTTTATCGAAGGCAAGCGTCTGAATCTCCAGAGGCATATCGCGGATATCCACGATGAAACCGTTGACCTTGAGCATCCAAATGGCGGGATTCTCCCGGGCGAGGTCAGGCCGGAGCCAATCGGAATTCATCGGATGGATGTCAAACAGCTTGCGGATCTGGGAAGCCTTGTTGGATGCGGTGGCGGCGGCGAGGCCAAATTCATCCGCGATGTCCTGGGCGGCCATGTAGAGCGGGTTTTTCCGATCGAAGATGCCGTTGTTGGCAGCGATGGCGTAGACAATGCCGGCTGCCCATGTTTCTTCGCGGCCGGACAGCAGCGGAGAGGGCCGCTTGCGGCAGAGCTTCTCCAGCAAACGCAAGCACAGCGCGAGATGGTCGCC
>JAVBND010000060.1:0-13557 GCA_031551775.1 Eubacteriales bacterium
TTCTCCCGGCCGAGAAACGCGCTGATCAGCATGAGCAGGGTTGATCCGGGCAGATGGAAGTTGGTGATGAGCGCGTCCACCGCCTTGAAGCGGTAGCCGGGCGTAATGAAGATATCGGTGAAGCCGGACGAGGCCCGCACGCGGCCATCGTCAGTTGATGATGATTCAAGCGTCCTGACGCTGGTGGTGCCGGTCGCGATGATCCGCCCGCCGCGCGCCCGCGCCATGTTGATCCGCCGCGCCGCGTCACCCGTCACTTCGTAGTATTCCGAGTGCATGACGTGGTCCTCCACATTTTCCGCCTTGACGGGACGGAATGTGCCAAGGCCCACGTGCAAAAGTACCGGCACGATGTCAACGCCCATCGCGCGGATTTTCTCCATCAGTTCGCTCGTAAAGTGCAGCCCCGCCGTGGGCGCGGCCGCCGAACCCTCGGCGCGCGCATAGACCGTCTGGTAGCGCTCCTTGTCGGTAAGCTTTTCGTGGATGTAGGGCGGCAACGGCATCTCGCCGAGCTCGTCAAGCGCCGCCTCAAGCGTGCCTTCACAGAAAAACTCCACCACGCGCCCGCCCGCCTCGGTATCGGACACCACCTTGGCCGTCAGGCGGCCGCCCCCGAAGGAGACCTGCGCGCCCACGCGCAGCTTCTTGCCGGGCTTGACCAGCGTCTCCCATTTCTTGGGGGCGAGTTGCCTAAGCAGCAGCACCTCCGCCGCGCCGCCGCCCGCCCTCTCGCCGAGAAGCCGCGCGGGCAAGACGCGCGTCTCGTTGACCACCAGCACGTCGCCCGCCCTCAAATGCCTCGTGATGTCGTAAAAATGCTCGTGCGCCATAGCGCCCGTCTCGCGGTCGATCGCCATGAGCCGCGAATGATCGCGCGGCTCGATGGGCGTCTGCGCGATCAGCTCTTCCGGCAAGTCGTAGTAAAAATCGCTCGTCTTCATCGCTCAATCAAAAAACTCCATATTGATCTGCCCGTTCGGTCCCGCCGCCTGGCGCGGGATGTTGAGCTTCAGGTGTTCATAGGCAGCGGGCGTACACACGCGCCCGCGCGGGGTGCGCATGAGAAAACCCAGCTGCAAAAGGTAGGGCTCGTACACGTCCTCAATCGTGCCCGCGTCCTCGCCCGTCGATGCCGCCAGCGTGTCGAGGCCCACCGGGCCGCCGCCGAACTTCTCGATCATGGTCCTAAGCATCGTGCGGTCGGTGTGGTCAAGTCCCAGTCTGTCGATTTCAAGCATGTTGAGCGCTTCGCGGGCAACTTTTTCGGTGATGACGCCCCCGGCCTTGACCTCGGCAAAATCGCGTACGCGCTTGATCAGGCGGTTGGCAATGCGGGGCGTGCCGCGCGAACGCGACGCAATTTCAAGCGCCCCGCCCATTTCGCACTCGATCTTGAGGATCGACGCCGACCGCTTGACGATGACCGCCAATTCCTCCGGCGTATAGAGTTCAAGCCTGAACGAAATGCCGAACCGGTCGCGAAGCGGCGAGGTCAAAAGCCCCGCGCGCGTGGTCGCGCCGATCAGCGTGAATTTCGGAAGGTCCAACCGGATCGAACGCGCCGACGGGCCTTTGCCGATCATGATGTCCAGCGCGTAATCCTCCATGGCGGGGTACAGCACTTCCTCCACCATGTGGCTCAGGCGGTGGATTTCATCGATGAAGAGCACGTCTCCCGCGTTGAGGTTGGTCAAAATCGAAGCCAGGTCGCCCGGGCGCTCAATGGCGGGGCCGCTGGTCACGCGGATGTTGTGGCCCATCTCGGAGGCGATGATCCCGGCCAGCGTGGTCTTCCCCAGGCCCGGCGGGCCGTAGAGCAGAAGGTGGTCGAGCGGCTCGCGCCGGTTGGTCGCCGCCTGCATGTAGACGGTCAGGCTCTCCTTGAGCTTGGGCTGGCCGATGTATTCCGTCAGCGTTTGGGGGCGAAGCGAGCGTTCCTGCTCATCGTCGTCGGTCCTGAATCCCGCGCCGATTACGCGTTCGTCTTCCATCACGTCATCATTCCCTTCAGCGCGAGCCGGATCAGCTCGTCGGTCGTATCGGCCTTATCCCCGACGGCGGCAATCGCCTTGGCGGCTTCCGATGACTGGTAGCCAAGCGCCATCAGGGCCTCTATCGCCTCGCCCGCCGCGCCGCCCGAGCGCACGGAAGCGCCGCCTGACTCAGCCATGCCGGTCAGCTCCTCATTGTCCACCTTGTCGCGCAGCTCAAGCACCAGCCGCTGCGCGGTCTTCTTGCCGATGCCGGGCGCGCGCGTAAGAGACGTGGCGTCGCCGGTCACAAGCGCGATGGAAAGGTCCCGTACGCTCAGCGCCGACAGGATGGCCAGCGCGGTTCGGGGCCCTACGCCGGTCACGCTCTTGAGCTTTTCGAACATGGTCTTTTCCTCGCGCGTGGCAAAGCCGAACAGCTCAAGCGCGTCCTCGCGCACGCTTAAGTGGGTGTAGCATTTCATCATGGCGCCCACGGCGGGCGCGGCCGAGAGCGTATTGGCGCTCGCCATCAGCAAGTACCCTACGCCGTTTGCGTCGATCACCAAAGCCTCGGGGGTCTTCTCCGCGACCAGCCCCTGAATGTGTGCGTACACGTCTTGATCCCCCTACTGAATTTTATAAAGGTGGCGCGCGTGCATGCAGTGCGCGTGGGTAACCGCCACCGCCAAGGCGTCCGCGGCGTCGTCGGGCTTGGCTATTTCGGTCATGCGCAAGAGCACACGGATCATCATCTGCACCTGCTGCTTGTCTGCCTTGCCGTGCCCGGTCACCGCTTGCTTGATCTGCATGGGCGTGTATTCATATAAATTTTCGGTCCTCTGCGCCGCCGCGACCAGCGCCGCCCCGCGCGCCGCGCTGACCGCCATGGCGGTGGTCACGTTTTTCGCGAAGAACAATTCCTCAAACGCCACTTCGTCCGGCCTGAACATGTCCATCAAGTGGTTGACGCCGGTAAAGATCGACCGGAGCCGCTGCGGCATGGGCTGGCCCGCCGCAGTCGTCAACGCGCCGTACTGTATGAGCCGGTGCTTGTCATTCACCGTTTCAATCACGCCCCAGCCCATCGTCGCCAAGCCCGGATCAATCCCGAGTATCGTCATTGCGCGTCCTCCACAAAGTACCTCTATAATATCATAAACGCAAACAGGCGTTTCGTCAAGCGAACACAAGGTTGACCTTTCTTGCGGCCAAGATTTAACGCAACCATCCTTGCAATTTTATACAAATCAATTGTATAATTATGCTCATCATTTGACGGAGGCGAACCCATATGGCGAAAGAGAAAATCGTACTGGCCTATTCGGGCGGCTTGGATACCACAGTCATCATTCCGTGGCTGAAGGAGAACTACGAAGGCTGCGAAATCATCGCGGTCGCGGTGGACGTCGGGCAAGGCGAAGAGCTCGCGCCCCTCCATGAAAAAGCGATCAAGTCGGGCGCGGACAAGCTCTACATTGAAGACGTGCGCTTGCCTTTTGTGACCGATTATATCTTCCCCACGCTCAAGATGGGCGCGGTTTACGAGCAGAAGTACCTCTTGGGCACGAGCTTTGCGCGTCCGATCATCGCCGAGAAGCTGGTCGAGATCGCACTCAAAGAGGGCGCGACCGCCATCTGCCACGGCGCGACCGGCAAGGGCAACGATCAGGTGCGCTTTGAGCTGACGATCAAGAGCCGCGCGCCGTTCATGAAGATCATCGCCCCGTGGCGCACCTGGGACATCAAGACGCGCGAAGAAGAAGTGGAATACGCCCTCGCGCGCGGCCTTGACGTACCGGTCAAGAAGGACCGCCCCTATTCCATGGACAGGAACCTGTGGCACCTGAGCCACGAGGGATGCGAGCTCGAAAGTCCGGCCAATGAGCCCGCGAAGGACCTTTTAATGATCTGCAAAACGCCCGAGGAGGCGGCAGATGAAGCCGAATACGTCGAAATCGAATTTGAAAAAGGCATCCCGGTCAAGGTGAACGGCACAGCCTACGGCCCTATCGAGATCATCGAGGCGCTCAACGAAATTGGCGCCAAGCACGCCATCGGCGTCGCGGACCTGGTCGAGAACCGCCTGGTGGGCATGAAGTCGCGCGGCGTATACGAAAATCCCGCGGGCAAGCTGCTCTTTGACGCGCACCAGATCCTTGAAACCATCACGCTTGACCGCGCAACTGCCCACTACAAGGACATGATGGCCATCCGCTTCTCTGAGCTGGTCTACGACGGCCAGTGGAACACTCCCTTGCGCGAGGCCATGAGCGCCTTCGCTGATTCCACGCAGGAGACGGTGACCGGCAAAGTTAAGCTCAAGCTCTTCAAGGGCAACGTCGTCCCGGCGGGCGTCACTTCGCCCTACTCGCTCTACATGGAAGAAATCGCCACCTTCGGCGACAGCAAGGAACTGTACAACCACGCCGATTCCGCCGGGTTCATCAACCTCTTCGGCCTGCCCATGAAGGTCCAGGCCATGATGAAACAAAAGGCGAACGGCTAAGCGTGCGATACACGTGACGGGCGTGCGCTGCTGGCGCGCGCCCGATTCATCATCCGGGAGGACTTTGATATGAAACTTTGGGGCGGACGGTTCGAGAAGGCGACCGACCATATGGTGGACGATTTTCACTCGTCCATTCCCTTTGACAAGCGCCTGTACCGCTATGACATCGAAGGGTCTATCGCGCACGCGACCATGCTTGGAGAAGAGCACATCATCGACCCCGACGATGCCGGGAAGATCGTTCAGGGCCTGAAGGGGATTCTCGCCGACCTCGATTCAGGCGCGCTGGCCTTTGACATGGAGGCCGAAGACATCCACATGTTCGTCGAAGAGGTATTGACGGAGCGCATCGGTCCCGCGGGCGGGCGCCTTCACACCGGGCGCAGCCGAAACGATCAGGTGGCGCTTGACGCGCACATGTTCGTCAAGGCCGCGTGCAATGAAACGCGCGCGCTCTTGCGCGACCTGATGAAACTCCTGGTCAAGACCGCCAAGGCGCACCTTTATACCGTGATGCCGGGCTATACACACCTGCAAAAGGCGCAGCCCATCACGCTTGCGCACCACCTGATGGCTTGGGCGCAGATGTTCAGGCGCGACGATCAGCGCCTTTTCGACTGCTACCGCCGCGCCGACGTGATGCCGCTGGGGTCCGGGGCGCTCGCGGGAACCACCTACCCCCTGAACCGCGCGCGCGTGGCCGACTTGCTCGGCTTTTCCGCCATTTCAGAGAACTCCCTGGACGGCGTGGCCGACCGCGATTTTATGCTGGACTACCTCGCCGGCGCGTCGATCTCGATGATGCACCTGTCCCGCGCGTGCGAAGAGCTGATCCTGTGGTCGAGCGATGAATTCCGCTTCGCCAAGATGGACGATTCGTTCTCAACCGGTTCCTCCATCATGCCCCAAAAGAAGAACCCCGATGTGGCGGAATTGATCCGCGGCAAGACCGGCCGCGTGTACGGCGATCTGACCGCGCTTCTGACCGCGCTCAAGGGCTTGCCGCTGGCCTACAACAAGGACATGCAGGAGGACAAGGAAGCGCTTTTCGACGCCCACGACACTTGGGCCAAGTGCCTCGTCGTGTTCACCGGTATGTTTGGGGCGATCACCTTCGATAAAGCCCAAATGGAAAAAGGCGCGTCCGGCGGATTCACAAACGCCACCGACGCCGCCGACTACCTGGTCAAGAAGGGCATGCCCTTCCGCCAGGCGCATGAAACCAGCGGCAAGATGGTGCTCGATTGCGTGAAGTCGGGCCGCGCGCTGCTCGATTTATCGATCGGGGAGTTCAAGGCATATTCGGACCTTTTCGAAAGTGATGTGTTCGACAGCCTGTCGATCCTCAACTGCGCTGTGCGCCGCGCGGTCCCCGGCGGTCCCGCGCCCGAGGCGGTCGAGCGCGCGATTGCCGCCATGGAGGCATACCTGGACGGATAGCTTCACATGAACTCTGCTCCGGGCATAAAATGCCGCGGGAGGACATTTGTGTCCGACCGCGGCATTTGGCTTAAATCGGAGGAAATACCATGTGCAACAATTGCGGAACCAATCGCTGCCAGTGCGGATGCCAAAACCGGGACTGCTGGGACGATACCTGGTGGAATTGCTGGCCCCGGACGCAGTGCTCAAACTGGAACTGTACCTGCTGGTGCAACAATGGATGGAATTGCGCATCTACTTGCGGAAACAACTGCTCAATCAGACCTTGCCCGCTGCTCGTAAGCGGGTGCTGGCCAAACCAACGTACTTGGTGTAACGGATAAAAAGCGTATCCGGCTTACACGGGCCCCGCGCGCGTCGCGGGGCCCTCTTTTTTGCGGAAGCAATCGTACCATCCCGCAAACACCCCAATTGCCGCATTTGTACGCAGTTTTTCCCTTGACACGCATAAATTATTACGATATAATGACAGTAATTACTATTATAATACAAAGGTGTGCTTTGATATGAGAAAAACACTGCGCGTGCTGGCGTCGGCACTGCTCTTGGCGTTCTCTGCCTGCCTGGCGCTTCCCGCCCAGGCCGAGACCGATTGGCGCGGCGCCTATCTCAAGGTGCTTAAAGGCGGTCAAGGCCAAAAGCGCATGGCCGCGCTGATCGACCTTGACATGGACAAAACGCCTGAACTTGCGCTCATCACGATCAACAAGGCGCAGTCGGCAAGGCTTTCGGTCTACACGCTCTCGGGCGGCGAAGCGGTCCTGATGAAGACATCCGCATCGTATTTTGACCTTGATTCCTTTGCGCTTGAAAACGTCAAATCGGCGAACTTCCAAATGCGGGTGAGCCCGGACGGCGCGCCCTGCCTGTCCGTGCAACTGGGCGCGGTGATCGACGGCTATCAGGCAAACCTGCGCGCATGCCTGGCCTATGAAAGCGGGAAGACGCTCAGGCCCGTCTACGTCGCGCGCAAATCCGCCTCCGCCAAGTTTACGGTAAACGGCGACTCGGTCTCCGAGTCAAAACTCGAGTCCGCCGAAAAGGAATTTGAATCCGAGTACAAGAAAAAAGGCACGCTGCCGACACAGACCCTGGCCGCCTCTTACAGCGCGTCCTCCATCTCAAGCAAGTTTAAGTCGCTTGCCAAGCGCTACGCGGCCTTTTCGACCGTAAAAAAAATAAAACTCAGCGAGACCGAAGCTGTCATGGCCCCTGGCCAGACGGCGACGCTGCGCGCCGCCATAACCCCGGCGACCGCCGTGACCGATCAGATCACCTGGGCCTCCTCCGACGAATCGGTCGCAAGCGTCAAGGACGGCGAAGTGACGGCAAAAGCGGCGGGCATCGCTGAAATATCCGCGACCGCCAAGAGCGGACTCAAAAAAATCTGCCGCGTCAAGGTTACCGGCGAAAGCGCCAGCCTGATCTCGCTTGACGAAGTGGCGCTGACGCTGGTCAAGGGCGCAAGCTACACGCTCAGCGCCACGGCCAATCCGGCGAACGCTTCACTCGTTTGGAGAAGTTCCAACCCTACCGTCGCCACCGTCGAACAAGATGGCACCGTGCGCGCGCTGAAAGTCGGCAAGGCGGTCATTACGGTCAAGAACGGGAGCAAGTCCGCCGCCTGCAAGGTGGTCGTAAACGAGAAAAACGGCATGATCGTGGACATCAGCCAGCACAACTATTCCGCCAAGATGGATTGGGCGAAAATCGCGAAGAACGTCGATCTGCTGATCCTGCGCTGCGGCGTGACGCGCACCGAGACCGCGCCGATCGGCGTGGGCATTGACGCCAAATTCGCGACCTACGCAAAGCTGTGCAAGGAGTACGGCATTCCCTTTGGCGTCTACTTCTACGGCAAGTGCTCGGATGTCGAGACCGCCCAGGAAGAAGCCCGCCTCACATGGGAGACCGCCAGCCCCTATAGCCCGCTGTTCTATGTGTACGATGTGGAAGAATCGCGCCTCAACAAGACGCTGATTGAAACCTACATGAATACGCTTAAGTCGCTCGGCGCGAAGAAAACCGGCTACTACATCGCGCACCACCTGTACGCGAAGTACAAGCTCGATACCTCGTTGGTCGATTTCATATGGCTTCCGCACTATGGCGCGAACACCGGCAAGGTGGTCTCAACGCCGAGCTTCCCCTGCGACATTCACCAGTATTCGAGTCAAGGCCGCGTTGAGGGCTTTCCGGGCGTGGTGGACGTGAACCGGTTGATGGGCGGTAAGTCCATGGCCTGGTTCCTGAGCCGGTAGGCTGCGGGGTGCATTCATGAGAAAGATTGAAGTCAGTCCGAGCGACGCGGGCAAACGCCTGGACCGGCTGCTCAAGAGCATATGCCCCGGCATGGGCGCGGCGCTGACGCAAAAATCGATCAGGCTGAAAAAGATCAAGCTCAACGGCCGCGCCGCCAAGGCCGACAGCCGGGTGGAAGCGGGCGACACCGTGGAACTGTACGTGGACGAAGCGCTCTTTGATGCGCCCAGGCGCGCCGACGGGCTGCTCTCCTCGTTCAAGGTTCACCTGTCGGTCGTATATGAGGACGAGCACGTGCTGCTGATCGATAAAAAACCGGGGCTCGTGGTGCATCCCGACGAAGGCGAAAAGGTCAATACGCTTATCACCCACGTGCGCGCCTACCTTTATCAAAAAGGTGAATTCGACTCGATGGACCCCGCAGCGTTTGCGCCCTCGCCCGTCAACCGCATCGATCGCTTCACCGGCGGGATTGTGATCGTGGCCAAGACGCGCGCGGCGCTTGACGTGCTGAACCAAAAAATCCGCGACAGGGAACTTGGCAAGTTTTACCTGTGCGCCGTCCACGGTCAGATGCGGCCCCCAACGGGCGCGCTTGAAGGGTACATCCTCAAGCGCGAAGGCAAGCGCAAGGTCGAGGTACTAAACCGCCCCGCACCCGGCGCGCAGCACGCGCTGACCAAGTACGCGACGCTTGAGACGCGCGGCGCGCTCTCGCTCGTTAAGTGCGAACTCGTGACCGGCCGCACGCACCAAATCCGCGCCCAGTTCGCGGCCGCCGGCCATCCGCTGCTCGGCGACAGCCAGTACGGCGACAAGGACAAGGACGCGCCCTACAACCGCCCCTATCAGGCGCTTTGCGCCTACAGGGTCGCCTTTGATTTCAAGAGCGACGCGGGCGTCCTCAACTACCTCAAGGACCGCTCGTTCGACGTGGGCGGCGTGCCCTTCGTCAACCGGTACTTCCCCGACGCGCCTCAATGAAGTAGCGCCCGTCGATCAAAAGCACATCAACGCCAAACGCCGCGCCCAGGACTCCGCTTTCATACAGCGCGCCGGGCGCGGCTTGCTTTACCGCGCGCTGGCTATCCATAACGAGCACCATATCGCACATTGAAAGCGCCATGCCAAGGTCGTGCATGACCACGATGATGACACGCCCTTCGCGCGCAAGCTCCTTCAAAAGCGCCATGGTCTCAAACTGCGCCTTGGGGTCGAGCGCCCCGAGCGGCTCGTCGAGCAGGCACACCTGCGCATCCTGGGCCAGCAGCATGGCAAGATACGCCTTCTGGCGCTCACCGCCCGACAAGTGCTGAACGCGCCGGTCCGCGAGCGCAGACGCCCCCGCGCGTTCGAGCGCGCGCCCCACCGCCGCGTGATCGGCCGCCCCCAGCGCCCGTCCCGGCGCAAGGTAGGGATAGCGGCCGTGCCGCGTAAGTTCAAGCACGGTCAAGTCGGGCACATCGCGGCTTTGCGGCATGTAGGCGATTTTCTTGGCAAGCTGGCGCGGCGCAAGGCGCGTAACCGCCTCTCCTTCCAGCTCGATATCGCCCGCGGAAGGCTTGACGAGCCCCGCCGCGCATTTGAGCAGCGTGGATTTGCCGCTGCCGTTGGGGCCAACGATGCCATTGAGCCCCGCGTCAAACGCGGCGCTCACGTCCGTCAGCGCCGCGCGTTCACCATAATGGGCCGACAGCCGCTCAATGCTGAGCATGGCGAGCGCTCCTTTTCTGCCGGATCAGCATCCACACGAGGAAGGGCCCCCCGATGAGCGAGAGCAATGCGCCGACCGGCAACTCGTAGGGCATGAAGAGCGTGCGCGCGAGAAAATCGCACAGGACGCACAGCAGCGCGCCCAGGATCAAGGTGACGGGCAGGCGCGCGGGCGCGTCTCCCGGCACAATCTGTCGCGCCAAGTGCGGCGCGAGCAGCCCCACGAACGGAATCAGTCCGGCCAAGCTCACGGCGGTCCCCGCCAAGAGCGCCGCCGCCGCTAAAAACAGCGCCCTCCATTTCCCCACTGGAAGCCCGAGCGGGCGCGCCACCTCATCGCCCAGGGACAGCACAGACAGCTCACGCCTGAAAGCCAGCACAAAGAACAGCGCCACGCCGAGAAACGGCAGCGCGCGATAAAATGCGCCCATCGTCGCGCCCGAAAACGACCCGATGCCAAACTGCGCCCGGGAAACCGCTGCGTCCGGCAGGACGCTTACGATCAGGTCCATCACCGCGCCCAAGACGCTGGACGCCGCGATGCCCGCGAGCACCAGCGTCCTCTTGGAAACGCCCGCGAGCGCCGAGAGCGCGTACACCAGCGCGGCGGCTCCAAGCGCCCCAAGAAAAGCCGCGACGGGCGTAAGCGCGAGGCGCGCGGGCGCGGCGACTGAGGCAATCAGCGCGCCAAGCGCCGCCCCGGATGACACGCCCAGCAGCCCCGGTGACGCGAGGGCATTCATGAGCACCGACTGCAGGAGCGCACCCGACAGCGCCAGCGCGGACCCGCCGGCGAGCGCGGACATGAGGCGCGGCAAACGCACGTGGACAAAGATCCGGTATGCCCCGCTCGCGCTGTCGCCAAGGGCAAGGGCTCGGACAACCTCGCCCGGACGAATGCCCGACACCCCAACGAACAGGCTTGCCAAAGAGGCAAGCAGCAGCAACTGAAGCAACACAAAGACTTGCGCGCGCGAACTAATCCGCATACGCAAGCGCCTCGATATATCGATAGCTCTCAGCCCAGCGGCTGTTGGGCTTTTGGTGGAACAGGTCCCGCGGCAGCACAAACACTTTATCCCCTTTGACGCAGCTCAAGTGCGCCCAGGCCGGATTTTCCTCAAACTGGCGCTTGAGCGCGCCCAACGCCGCCTGCTCGTCGCCGCCCATGGTGGTAATAAAAATGAAATCAGGATCGGCGACAACGATCTCTTCAAGTGTAACATCCTCAAGCAGCGCGCCGCCGTCTGCCAAGTTGACAAAACCCATGTCCTGAAGGATCGCGCCCGCCAGGTTGCCCGAACCCTTGGCCTTCACGCCCGTTGAGTACGCGCGCAGCAGGACGCAGGTATGCTTCATGAAGCCAGGGCAACATCTGGCGCGCGCGATGGTATCCTCAATCGGAGTCTCAACGGCGTCAAGCGCGGCCCTGTAGCGTTCAGGCACGCCCGAAATCCCGGTGAGCGTCTTCATCATGGCCAGGTATTCCCGGTACGTGTTGACCTCAAAGTACGCCGCCGGAATGCCCATTTCATCAAGCGAATCGGCCAGGGCGCGGTGACCCGCCTGCGCGGCGGACGCAATGACCAGGTCCGGTTCAAGCGCAAGCACGGCTTCCAAACTCGGCTGGTGCGTTCCCCCAACAATGCGAACGCCCTCAGGCACAGAAAAATCGGCGTCATCGGTAACGCCCGCCAGCGACCCGCCGGCGTTCATCCAAGCCTCGCCGAGCGACCCCGAAAGCGCGACGACGCGCTCCGGAGGAGCGTCAATTAAAATCTCCCGACCCAGCCCGTCCTCAAGCGCCACCGCCGGCCCCGCCATCAACATCAAAACAAAAACCAAACAAACCAAGCCGCGCATCCAACCTCTCCCCTCTCCATCCGCCATTGTACCGGGCCGAAGCCCGCGCGTCAACCCCTGGCCCGCATACTGCGGGGGGCTGAGTTGGCACGCAAGTGCGCGGTCAAAGCATAGGATGTCGTGTCTCCACGTTCAGCGGGGAGGCGCTGTGTCTTCTCGCGCTTGGCGACAGCCTTTGACTATCAAACAAGTGAGGATACGACATGTTGAATTATGAACTCGAATCCCGCTGCGGCCGCTGCGGATGCTGCCCGTGCTGCTGCCCCCCGCATCACCCCGAGAAAAGATGCGGCTGCGTGCCGAAAATCGGCGAAGGCGATTGCTGCTCCTTCGTCCGCGCCAATTGTGAAGGCAATTATGAGCTCGCCCGCGTCGCCATCGACAACGGCCCGCTCACAAACAAAGACTATAGCTTCGCCGCCTACAACTTCAATCCGCGCGACATCGACGCGGTTGGCATGCAGGCCGCAAGCGGCATGATCTATTTCTCGAGGATCGAGCTGTCCTGCCCGGTCACCGTGTTCCAGATCTTCATGGGTGTCTCGGATGCCGGTTCGAACCTGATCACCGGCGAGAGCCTCGTCGGCATCTATGACGCGGACGGAAACCTGCTGGTCCAGACATCCGATCAAAGCGCCGTGTGGACCAGCACTGGCGTATATGGCATCCCCGTACCCCAGACGTACCTGCCCGAAGGCCGGTACTATCTCGCGATTATGTCAAGCGGCGCTCTGCCGCCGGAATTCGTCGCCAGTCAGGCAGGCGCCGCCGCGCTGAACATCCTGCTCAGCGCGGGCAACCTTGCCTACGGCCAGCTTCCGGACCAGACGACGCTGCCCGCGACGGTTGATCCCAGCACGCTGACGCCGCCCCCGATTGGCCAGCGCATGCCCTGGATCGCGCTGGGCTAACCCATCACAAAAAGCATAGTCTGACAAAGGCCTGATTCCATGGACCTCCGGCGCGCGCCGGAGGTCCATGGTTCATCGGGACAACTGTACCCAAAACAGCACCGCCGCCGCCATGCGCGGCAAAGCGTTGGACATCGCGGCAGGCTGGAACGTAAAGGCAAAGCTCCATGGCTATCCGAGCAAGGTCTGTCAATCCCGCTTCGGCCTCAAGTCCGTGCAGCCCGTGCCCGCCAAACTGGAGCTGAAGGCCGCAGGTGCGCCAAACAGCGCCAAGAAACTGTCTCTGTTCCGCTTCACTGCCCAGGAGACAGCCCGGCTCGACCCCTGCTTGTACCAGTTCGCCGTGGAGGCGCGCGGCATGGGTCGGTTGACCCTGGCGACGATCCATTCACCCTGACGCACAAGAAGTATGCCACCTACAGGCTGACCCTTACCAACGACATGCTGCCGGGCGTGAGCGCCTCAAGCCGCTGATCACGCCGCACTACCTCCGACACAACTACATCACCATGTGCTGGGAGGCCGGTCTTGACCCGATGATCACGATGCGGATTGTCGGTCACGCCGACTACAGAACCACCGCAAACATCTACACGCACCTCAACGCCCCGCACTTGAGCAATGCAAAAAAGGAAATCGAGTCCGTCTTCGCCAAGAAAAAAGTTGCACAAAAGTTGCACAAGCCGTTGCAGTCAGAAAAGGACAAAACGCAAACATAGCTAAATCGCATAAAAAAACTAGGTTTGTAAGTACGAATTTCGTACAAACTCCCTAGTTCTCTTGGTAGCGGCGACCTGATTCGAACAGGTGACACTCCGGGTATGAACCGAATGCTCTGGCCAACTGAGCTACGCCGCCGTAGAATGCCAACTTGAGCAAG
>JAVBND010000099.1:0-6827 GCA_031551775.1 Eubacteriales bacterium
AAACTACGTGGAATATTTTCTGGGCGGCTCGGTCATGGAACCGGCGGTTCGCGTCAAGGTCAATCAAGAGGGCTTTTGCGCGCCGCATTTTCGCATGCTCTATGGCGCCGGCAACCGCTTGGGCGTGGCGCTGATGGCCCATACTTATTTAATGGAGACCATTGAGGCGGTTGAAAAGGACGACGGGGCGCGCAAATCCGCGTTTGGGCTGCGCGCGAAAAAGCGCGATGACATGGGCGACGCCGACCGGGAAACCTGCGTGCTGTGCGAAAAACTCAAAACCGCCATGGCGCGCTACGAGGAAACGCTTCTTTATATGTGGGCGCATGAGGCCGCGTTTCGCGCGGAATTTTCAGCGTCCAAGGGCCTGTGCGTGAGGCATTACCGCCGCCTTGCCGAACGGGCCGGGGCCGAGCTGGCCCCCAAGGACGCAAACGCGTTCTTGCGGGAGCTCAAGCGCGTGACGCTTGAAAACCTAGAAAGGGTTGAGCGCGACCTTCACTGGTTTACGCTCAAGTTCGACTACCGCAACCAGGACAAGCCCTGGGGCGAGAGCCGCGACGCGGTTGAGCGGGCGCTCAACAAGCTCAGGTCAAACGCCGTCCGGCCGGAGAAGGAGGACGCTCCATGAAGCGCGAAACCTTTACCGTTGATTCCAAGGCCGATGGGCTTACGCTGTCCGTGCTTGTGGCCGAGCCGGAAGGCGAGGTTCGCGGCCTCGTCCAGATCGCGCACGGCATGAGCGAATACAAGGAGCGCTACCTGGGCTTTCTTGAGGCGCTGACCGAGGCGGGCTACGCCGCCATGATCCACGACCACCGCGACCACGGCGCGTCGGTTGCCACGGACGCGGACCTCGGTTGGTTCGGGCCGGACGGCGCGCGCGCCCTGGTCTTAGACATCCGCCAACTGACCGAAATGTTTCAGGCGCAACATCCCGGAAAACCTTTGTGCCTGTTCGGGCATTCGATGGGATCGCTGGCGGCGCGCGCCTACGCGCGCGAAGACGACCGGGCGCTCACCGCGCTCATCGTGTGCGGCTGTCCCGGCGAAAACCCGGCGGCGGGCGCCGGCCTACAACTGGTCAAGGCGATCAAGCGGGTCCGGGGCGACCGGCACCGATCGGGTTTCATCGACAAGCTGGTGAACGGCGGGATGCAAAAGCGAATGCCCGAGGGTTCGTCCAAATTCGCCTGGCTGAACACCGATCAAGATGCCGTCGCGGCCTATGAAAATGATGAGAAGTGCGGTTTCCCTTTTACCTTGAGCGGCTTTGAGGGCCTGTTCACGCTGATGAGGCGCGCCTATGCCAAGACCGGCTGGGCGATGAAGAAGCCCGACCTGCCTGTGCTCTTCATCTCGGGCGCGGACGACCCGTGCATGGTTTCACGCAAAGCCCTTGACAGGGCGGCGAAGCGCATGCGGGAAGTCGGATACAAGGACGTGCGTGTCAAAGTATACGAGGGCATGCGCCACGAAATCCTGCTCGAGCCCGGGCGGGCGGACGTGTACGCGGACGTCAAAGCGTTTCTTGGCAAAGCATTCGTCTAACGGAGGCGTTCATGGTTGAAATCGAGGGCGTCATAGAGGACGTCGTGTTCCGAAACGAGCAAAACGGTTGGACGGTTTTAAACCTCAAGTCCGGGCGCGAGCATTTGACGTGCGTTGGGGAACTGCCGCCGGTGGTGACCGGCGAGCGGTTCAGATTTTCGGGCGAATGGGCAGAGCACCGCGAGTACGGGCGGCAGCTCAAGATCGCGGCCTACGAAAGCATACGCCCCACGACCGCGCACGGCATTGAGCGTTACCTTGCCAGCGGCATTGTGCGCGGGATCGGCCCGGCCACCGCGAAGCTGATCGTCCATGCGTTTGGCGAGGACGCCTTGAACGTGCTCGACGATCGGCCGGACCGCCTGATGGAAATCGCCGGCATCGGCCCAAAACGCGCTCAAATGATTGCCGAAAGCTACGCAAAGGGGCGCGAAGCGCGCCAAACGCTGGTGTTCCTTCAGACCTACGGCATAAGCCCCCATCTCGCGGCCAAGGTGGTCAAGGCGTTTGGCGAGAGGACGCTGGCCGTCGTGCGCGAGGATCCCTACCTGCTGGCGGAAAAGGTGGAGGGCATCGGCTTTAAGACGGCGGACGCCATCGCGTCGGCGCTGGGGATCGAGCTGGAAAGCGAGCACCGGCTGAGCTGCGGCGTGAAATTCGCGCTCACGGACGCGGTCACGTCAAGCGGGCACATGTACCTGCCGCGCGATGTGCTGCTTTCGCGCGCCGGGGCGCTGCTGGGCGTCAAAGAAGAACTGCTCGCCCGCTCGCTTTGCGTGATGCTGCTGTCGGGCGAGCTGGTTTTGCGCGGCGCGGACGCAATCTACCTGCGCAGGCACTACGACGCCGAGGGCGACGTGGCGCGCATGCTGACGGCGCTGAACGCGAAAGTACCGCCGCCCTTCAAGGGCGACGCCGGGGCGCGCGTGCGCGCGTTTGAGCAACAGCACGCGGTTTCCCTGGAAGAAAAGCAACGCGCCGCCGTGCTTGGCGCGGTTGAGAATTCCCTGACGGTGCTGACCGGCGGTCCGGGCACCGGCAAGACCACGTGCCTGCACGCAATGCTGGCGCTGCTTCGCGAAATGGGGGAAACGCTGCTGTGCGCGCCGACCGGACGCGCTGCCAAGCGCATGAGCGAAGCCGCCAACGCCGATGCCCAGACCATCCACCGGCTGCTCGAGTACAACGGCGAAACCGAATCCTTCGCCCGCGACGAGGAAAACCCGCTTGCGTGCGACGCGGTGATCGTGGACGAGATGTCGATGGTGGACATCTTCCTGATGCGCTCGCTCCTGCGCGCGCTGCCGGAAGGCTGCCGCCTGGTGCTGGTGGGCGACCAGGATCAATTGCCCTCGGTCGGCGCGGGCAACGTCTTGGGCGACGTGATCGAATCGGGCGCGGTGCCGCTCACGCGCCTGACCGAGATCTTTCGCCAGGCCGAGGAGAGTGCGATTGTATCAAACGCGCACCGGATCAACCGGGGTGAAATGCCCCTATGGAACAAAAAAAACAGCGATTTCTTCTTCGAGCGCGCCGAGACAAGCGAACAGGCGGCGGCAATCGCGCGCGCGCTGGTCCGCGACCGCCTGCCGGGGTACCTGAATGTGGACGCGCGTGAGGGCATCCAGGTCATGAGTCCCATGAAGAAGGGCGACGCGGGCGTGAGCCAGCTCAACCGGCTGCTGCAGTCCTCGCTCAACCCGCCCTCCTTCAGCAAGTCCGAGATCAGCCTGAACGCGGGCGTCTTCCGCGAGGGCGACAAGGTGATGCAGATGCGCAACAATTACGAACTGGAATGGTCGCGCGAGGGTGAACAGGGCGTGGGCGCGTTCAACGGCGATATCGGATTTATTGAGCGGATCGACCCCGAGGCGCGCCTGATTGCCGTGCGTTTTGACGACGGCCGGGTCGCCGAATACGGCGAGGACGATTCGGACGACCTCGACATGGCCTACGCGATGACGGTTCACAAGAGCCAGGGCAGCGAGTTTGAGGCGGTGGTCATCTTGCTGGTTTCCGGTCCGCCCATGCTCTATACGCGCAACCTGCTCTATACGGCGGTCACGCGCGCAAAGCGGCTGGTGGTGCTGGTCGGCCGCGAAAGCGCGGTCAGGCAGATGGTTAACAACAATTACATCTCAAAGCGCTATACCGCGCTCGCGCAAAGGCTGCGGGAAAACGGCGCGGCCCGCGCAAATCCCTGATTTGGGCAAAGTTTTGCATAATGGAAGGCACCCTCGCGGGCATGTACCGCGAGGGCCAGACCGTCAACAAACCCCGTTAGCAACGCCCTCGCGGGCGTGCACCGCGAGGGTGAATGGGCTTTTGACCAAGGGCGGGCTTTATCGCCCGCCCGACTCAAAATCCCTACCCGCCCAAATTGCGCCCGGAAAATCCCGCAGGATTTTCAGCAATTTGGCCCCGTAACCCCACGCATCGAAAAGGTTTGGCAAAGCCAAAGATTTTCGATGACAGCTTATCGACTTTGTCGATAAGCTAAAAACCCCGCCTTCCGGCGGGGTTTTCGATTCATCTGACTGTCCGGTTTTTATTGCCTCTTGGCGGCAAAACACTCGCTGCAGTAGATGGGTCGGTCGTTCTTGGGAATGAACGGCACGCGAGTGGGACGTCCGCACTCGGCGCACACGGTCTCGAACATCTCGCGCGCTTCGCCGCTGTTGCGGGTCGCCTGGCGGCCATCGCGGCTGCTCTTGCAACGGGTGGGCTCGTTCTGGAAGCCCTTCTCCGCGTAGAACGCCTGCTCGCCCGAGGTGAACACGAACTCACTGCCACAATCCCTGCAAACCAGCGTCTTGTCTTCGTACATTGGAATTTCCCCCTGTATTGATTTTGGTCTTTATTCCCGGTTGCCTTCATTCAGCTGACCTGGTCTTTGCCCCCACACCCGCCGGCCGGGACGTTCGCTCCTAGGCGTATGCCCCCCACTACTGATCCTCTCGGCGCTTTACCGCCGGCCGGACTGACATCTAAGCCGCACCATGCTCGCCGGCGCATTGGCCGGTTTACGTGGGTCGTTTTGCCTGCGACTGGCATCGACTTTCAACCACAGACCTGAATAAATGTGCAACCAAGCCGTATTATACCGCAATACATACAAACACGCAAGTGTTTTTTAACTGGCTTTTTACCCCTTTTGTGTAGTTCTTCGGGGAAAATTCATATTTCGGCCTTATAAACGGCATTTCTTAACGAAAATCATTCGCCCTGCCCGCCGCCGGGCCCCGCCAATGCAATGACTTGGACATCCGTTGCGCCCGCGAGGCGCAGCGCCTCAGCCGCACGGCACGCCGTTTCACCCGTGGTCAGTACATCGTCAACCAGCAATATTTTTTTGCCATTCACCCGGTCGGTCGCCAAAAACGCGCCGGACAAGCTGTGCCCGCGCCTCGATTTCTCAATCTTGGCCTGCTGGCGCGTGTCGCGCGTGCGGACGAGGCACGCGTCATCGCTCGGCACGCCGATGTGCCCCGAAAGCGCACGCGCGAGAAGGCTCGCGTGGTTGAACCCGCGCTCGAGCAAGCGCCTCTTGTGCATGGGCACGGGCACGATGAGGTCAGGCGCGTCAAAGCGCTCGGCTATGCAGGCGTTTGAGAGTTGAACGCCCATCCATTCGCCCAGCGCGTAGGTTCCGCCGTACTTGAGATGCGCGATCATGCGCCGGACGGGCCGATGGTAAAAATGCGCGTATCGCGCAAAGGATATGATGTCCTCCGGCCAGTCCGCGCACAGCTTGCACGCCTTGGCGCCATGCAAGGGACACCCGCAGCGCGGGCAGCGCCTGAGGGACAAGCGCGCAAGCGGCAGCAAGCGGGCGTTGCATTCATCGCACAGCCAGCCCTCGTCCGCGCCCAGCGTGCTGTCACAGCCCAAGCAGTTGGCGCTATGCGGATAAAGCAGTTCCAGCGCGCTTTCAAGGCACGCGCCAAGCGCTTTTCGCGCACTCATAGTGTAAGGCGCGTACGCTTGGGATACGGCATGGTCTCGTCGGTGCGGCCAAGCAGGTAATCGACGCTGGTTCCAAAGTAATCCGCAAGCGCGTCAAGGGTTTGCGCCGTTATCGGTATAACGCCGTTTTCATATTGGGAATAAGTATTGGCCGCGACATTCAACGCCTTCGCCACGTCTTTTTGCGTAAGATCCCGGTCCGTTCGGATATCGCGCAGGTTTTTCAGATTCATAAACATCACCGGCAATATTATCCGATATCTGTCATACAGACATAAAAAAGATCTGTAACACAGAGATTTTGGATATCGCTTTCAAGAATTTGGATATTGGGGTATAATAGAATCAGGAAGACATGGAGGGAGGCGTCCGGATGTTTACGAGCAAACAGCCCCCGATCGAAGGCGCGGCGCTGGTCAGGACGGTGTTTAGTCCCGTTGAGGCGGCGATCATCGAGGACCTGCTCAGGCAGGCGGGAATTGCAAGCATAAGGCGGCCCAAGTACGGGCTTGATCCGCTCCCGGTGCTGGCGGGTTTCAGCGCGCTGGGCGAGGAGATTTACGTGGCGGCCGAAAACGAGGGCGAGTCGCTTGAAATCATCGCGGCGTACCTGGACGGCGCGGGCGAAATCATTGAAAACGGAAACGAGGAAAACCGGCAATGAAGTGGATGATCGCATCCGACATACACGGATCGGGCACGTATGCCGCTCAACTGATCGAGGCGTTTTGCCGCGAGGGCGCGGGGAAGCTGATCTTGCTTGGGGACTTGCTGTATCACGGGCCGAGGAACGCGCTGCCGGACGGGTATGACCCCAAGGCGGTCTACGAGCTGTTGAACGCTCATGCGGCGCGGGTGCTGTCGGTCAAGGGGAACTGCGACAGCGAAGTTGACCAGATGGTGCTGGATTTCCCGATCATGGCCGAGTACGCGCTGATGCCGCTTCATGAGCGGACGGTGTTTTTGACGCACGGGCATATTTTCGGGCCGGGCAATTTGCCGAAGCTGAACGCGGGCGACGCGCTGGTTTCGGGGCATACGCATGTGCCGACCTGGGAAAAACAGACCGGGGTTTGGCTTTTGAATCCAGGGTCGGTATCCATTCCGAAGGAAGGAAGCCAGCGTGGGTACATGGTGGCGGAGGACGACCGGGTGACGTGGAAGGCGCTGGGCGGCGAAGCGTATCACACATTGGACCTGAACGCGCCCAACGCCTAGCCCGCGCGTGAGCGCCCATGGGGATTCCAAAGGGGTGGAATCCCTTTGGCCGCCGGAGGCGCGTACCTCTCCGCGTCAGCGGATTTCAAACG
>JAVBND010000106.1:0-32294 GCA_031551775.1 Eubacteriales bacterium
CTTGCCCGCCCGACTCAAAATCCCTACCCGCCCAAATTGCGCCCGGAAAATCCCACAGGATTTTCAGCAATTTGGCCCCGTTCCTTCCTCATCGAAAAGGTTTTGCCGTGGCAAAAGATTTTCGATGACTGCTTATCGACTTTGTCGATAAGCTGAGCAGCCCCAATTGGGGGCTGCTTTGTCGCATCTGGAGCCTGCCGCTGCCTGACGCACGGCATTGGCAAGCTCCCGTTTATCCTGCCGCCGGTCGCGGATGTACCGGTCATATGCTCAAACAGCATAGGGAAACCAGCCCCATGAGGAACGAAGTCGGGGTTATGCTCCACCCGCAAGACCTGTGTAACGCAAAACAACCGGAAGGGCGTTGTGCAAAAAGCGCCTAACAAATTGGGACGCTGCGAAAAAACAAACTGCAACCGGTTGCATTTTTTCCTTCCTTCGTGTATAATTCTTATTGGGGATAATTGACAGAGGAGGGGATGCGGAATGCCCGTATCGCAAAAGGGGTTGGAATCCTACTGTGTTCAAGTTCTCTGTGCCTGTGGGATGGACGAGCCTGACGCACAGTGCGTGGCCGAGGCACTGGTCAATGCGGATATGCGCGGAATACACTCTCACGGACTGATTCGCGTGGAGGGATATGCCCAGTGCCTGCTGTCCGGCGGTGTGCGCGCACGCGCATGTACGACCATTCTGACCGAAGGGGCGGGCTATGCCTCAATGGATGCCAACGGGGGCATGGGAATCCCCGCATCCCTGCGCGCTATGAGGCTGGCGATGAAAAAAGCGGAAAAAACCGGCATATCCATGGTCAATGTGCGATCTAGCCATCATCACGGCGCATGCGGTTACTACACATCTCAATGCGCGAATGAAGGCATGATCGGTCTGGCGATGTCCACGGGGGACATCATCATGGCTGCTGCGGGCGGTTATGTGCCGGCGATCGGAAACAACCCGTTTTCCTATGCGTTCCCGGCGGGAAAATACGGAATTGTATGCTACGATATCGCCATGAGCGCCGTTGCGGCGGGAAAAATATCTATGGCTATTGAGGAGAGGCGTCCCATTCCGCCGGGCTGGCTTTTAGATCTTGAAGGGAATCCAACCACGGATCCCAAGCAATACGACTTGGGAGGGGCACTGCTTCCCTTTGGCGGCTACAAGGGATATGGGCTCAGCATGTTCGTCGAGGGGCTGGCCGGCTTGCTTTCCGGCGCCGCCATGCTCGCGGATATCCACGCCTGGAATACCGATCCGGGGTCATGCGGAAATGTGGGCCACTGCTTTATCGCCATTGACCCGAAAAAAGTTGCGCCTTTGGTGGACTTTCCTACAAGGGTGGAAGCCATGCTGGAAAAACTTGCAACCGGTTCCACAGCTCCCGGAGTGAGCCGCATCCTCTTTCCCGGACAGCTGGAGATGGAACGCGAGGAGGAGGCGCGGGCAAATGGCCTGGAGCTTTCGCGCGCGACCGTCGCTGCGCTCCAACGGGTGGAATCCATCACCGGCGTCAAACTTCCTGCGGAAATTCGGCACGAAAACATTACAAATAAGGAGTGACCATCATGAATCGATACGAATCCTTGCGCGGCAAATTTGCGAACCGGGAAAAGATTGCCGGAACGACGGTAATACAGCTCGCCAACCCCATATTGGTCACGGAAATGGCAAAACGCCGGGATCTCGATTTTATACTTTTTGACGCGGAACACGGCTGCTTCGACGCGCAAAACGCCATACCCGTATTGCATACGTTGAGGCTCTTGGGCATGCCCTCATTTTTCCGCGTTCAGGATTGCGCGTATCATCTCATCGCCAAGGCCGTAGACATGGGAGCGGATGGTGTGATGTTGCCGCGCGTTGAAGAGCGGGAGCAAATGCGCAAAGCTGTGGAAGCGCTGTATTTTTCTCCAATCGGTCGCAAGGGGTCAGGCGGCTACAATCAGCGGCGGGAAGGAGAAACGTTTGGGGAATTTCAACGGGGGCGATTTTTGCTCCCTCAGATCGAATCGCCGCGCGGGATAGAGTATCTTCCGGAATTGCTGGGCGAATTCGGTCAGTATGTCTCCGGCGTTGTCGTAGGGCCGTATGATCTCTCTGTCATGCTGGGAACACCGGAAATCTTGGATTCGGAAATCATGCTCCAGGCCATCCAACGGATTTTTGATGCTGCGGCAGTTGCCCAAACGTCCTGTGGCATTTTCTGCAACAATACGCAGGAAGCCGCTATGTACCGCCGAATGGGCGCCAACATTCTCTGGCTTTCAAGCGAGTTGGATTTCTTCATGGACGGTTTTGCCCGCGGGTTCGATGCACTCGCCGGAATACAATGAGGCCCGCGAAAATCGTCGTGCTGGACAAACCCTATGAAGCATCCGGCGAATTGGACTGGTCCGCGTTGAGGGCGCTGGGCGAAGCGGTGATCTATGATCGAACGCCGCCGGCGCTGGTGGCGCGGCGGTTGGAAGGCGCGCAAATTGCGGTGCTCAACGAGTCTTCCATCACGCGGGGCGTGCTCGACGCCTGTCCGGCACTTGGCTACATCAGCGTAATTGGCACCGGTTTCAATACGGTGGATACCGAAGCTGCGGCAGTCCGGGGCATCCCTGTTTCCAATACGCCCACTTACGGGACGGAAGGAATTGCCCAGCACGCGATCGCTCTCCTGCTTGAAACGACCAACCACGTCGCTTCTTTAAGCGAACAGGCGCATGGGCTGAGAAGGGGTGCGGAGGATGCGTGGTGTTTCTGGGATCGGCCGCTCATCGAACTTGCGGGAAAGACAATGGGGATTGTTGGCCTGGGGCGAATCGGCTGCGCTACCGCGCGGATCGCAAGAGCCTTCGGCATGCGCGTCATCTACTTCGATCCGATTGTTGGGGGCGCGGGTGGCGCCGGGAACTGCCTATCGGTATCGCTTGGCGCGTTGCTTGAGCAATCTGACGTGGTGGTTTTGCACTGTCCATTGCTGCCCTCAACTGCGCGCGTCATCGACCGGGACGCCATCCGGAGGATGAAATGTGGCGCCGTTTTGATCAACAACAGCCGTGGCGGGTTGATCGACGAGGACGCCGTGGCGGACGCGCTCAAAAGCGGCAAGCTGTGGGCCGCTGGCTTAGACACCGTGGCTGAAGAACCCATTGTGCCGGGAAATCCCCTTTTGAGCGCGCCCAACTGCTATATCACGCCTCATATCAGTTGGGCGTCCATCGAATCCAGGCGGCGCCTCCGGGATCAGACGGTGGAGAATGTTCGTTCTTTTTTGAAAGGCAAACCCCAAAACGTCGTCAATGGGCTGTGAATGAAAATTTACAGCCCATCATGCTTTTGCACGTGCCGGCGAACCCGTTTCACAATCGCGTCCTCGGCCCCAATGCGCCCAGCTCCGTTTCGCGCCTTTCAAGCGCGATTCCCTTTGGTCCCAAGAAACGGTTTGTGTTCATCGCCATGGCCCCCTGCTTCACGCTGCGTTTATCCCTTGACAGCTCCGGCCGCGATGCCCTCGATGATGTATCGCTGAAAAAAGGCGAACACGGCCAACTGGGGCACGATGAGAATGATGACGCCGGCGGTCATCAACGCGTAATTTGCGCTGTATTGCCCCTTGAAATAAGACGCGGCCAACGATATCGTGCGCAAACCCGGATCGATCAACATAACCCGCGCCAGTGGGAAGTCGTTCCATACGTCAAGAAAATTCAATATGAATACGGTTGAGAGACAGGGTTTGACCACGGGGATAAAAACCTGAAAGAGCAAACGCCATACATTGCACCCGTCAATGACCGCGGCTTCCTCAATTTCACCGGGCACCGCTTTAAAACAACCCACCATGAGCAGCATATTCATCGGCGCTACCCAGGCGATGTGCGGCAGAATCGTGGCCCAAAGCGTGTCGTGCAAATGCAATTTTTGCATCATGACATACACCGGAAACAGCAGTACAAATACCGGCATGATAACCCCGGAGATAAAATACAGATAAACCGCGTTTGACATCCTGCCGGTGCCCAGCCGCATTCGGGAGAGCGCAAAGGCGGCAAATATTGAAAGCAGCAGGGCAAAGGGCAGCGTTCCCGCCAGCACGAGAAGAGTATTGCGCACCATCGCCGCAAAGGGAATTTTTCTGATCGCATTGGCGTAATTGATCCACTGAATCTCTTCGGGCCATCCCATGGGATTGGTCAAAATCTGACTGTTGGTTTTAAGCGATAGAACGATGGTCCACAATAGCGGGATCGTGGGGATTGCGATAAAGACAAACAGTGCGATTCGCCCCACCGGATGACGCGGTTGGTTTGCGTTTCTCATGCATCCCGGCCTCCTTTTGTGCTTCTTGCCAAAACCACCGAGAGCAGTGTGATTGCCATGGCCAGCAAAAACTCCACAACGGCAATGGTCATGCCATACCCGTAGAGCATGCTTTCAAAGGTGGTCGAGTACATGTAGGAGACAATGGTCTCGGACACATGGTTGGGTCCGCCGCCCGTGAGGATATAGACGACCTCGTATATTTTCAGCGCAGACGTCAATATGAAAATAAAAATTGACACGACGCTTTCCCGGAGCATGGGCAGCGTTATGCGGAAAACTTGCTTCCACGCTCCGCAGCCGTCGATAAGGCTGGCCTCAAGGACATCGCCGGGCAGACTTTTCAGACCCATCTGCCAGATGGCCATATAAAAACCGACGGAACTCCAGCAACACACCAATGCGTAGGAGACCGGGCTGAGCACCTTGCCGCCAATCCAGGCTGGTTGAAACCCGCCCAGCCCCACGGCTCTGAGCAAATTGTTGATCAGTCCATTGGAAGGTTCCAACAAAAAGAGCCAAATCAGGCCGCACAAGACGCCGGGGATCACATAGGGTGCAAACACGACCACCTTGTAGACCGTGTTGCGCCTGGTTTGGGCATTCAAAAAATGCGCCAGCAAAAAGGAGACGGGGAAGAGGATGACCAGCATGGAGGCGGCTGAAAACAGGGAGTTGCCAATAGACATACCGACGTAGCGGTCTTTAAACAACCGGCCGTAATTGGCCAGATTGTTCCACGCAGCCTCTCCGACGCCCCGATAGCCCGTGAAACTGTAATAAATGCAAAAGACAATCGGAACCGCGACAAACGCGGTAAAAATGATGAGCAACGGTGTTACGAAGAGCCAGAATGTTCGTTTTTTATACACCTCGTGCATAAAAGGCCTCCTCAAGTACGTGATGGCGGGCCGGCAAATACCAGCCCGCCGCTTGATTCGTCTCAATGAAAAATCCTGCCCTTGTGCGCGTGCTGCTTATTGCACGTCGGACCAGTCCTGAAGCAATTGCAGCGCTTCGTCGACGGTGAGGGTTTGGGTAATCATGGCGGTTACGGCGTTGCGGTAGGGCACCTTGATGGAGGCGTCAAACCACGCCTGGCAAAGATCGGGCACCACGATCACATCTTCGTTCATGGCGTCAAATACATTGGCGTAGAAGGGGGTAAGAGAGGAGGTGTCGGCGCCGGATAGGGATGTTGCCGTGATGTGACCGGATTCCTTAAAATACAGGGACGTGGCTTCCTCGCCCGCGATGTATTTGAAAAAGGTGCCAACCGCCGCGAGTTTGGCGGGATCGAGGCCCACGCGTGAACCCACGGCGATCACCTCTCCAAAGGGCTTGAGCCCAACCCGTTTGTCATAGACGCCGTCTGAAAACTCGGGTCCCCAGTTAAAGACAAAATTCGCCGCGTGAGGCGATACGTCCAGTTCGTTTATGAAGGAGGTGGCAAAGGTATACATGGCCGCGGAGCCCTCCACAAAAAGCGCCTTGGCCTGCGCATCGGAGGTGGTGGCCACGTTGCCGGCAAAGGCGCCCGCTTGGGACAGTTCCAGGATGCGCTCAAATGTTTTGCGGTACGGTTCACAGTCTGCCCACGTGATTTCATTGGCGGACAGCTTTTTGCACAGTTCTTCATTGACGCCGTATCGGCAGAACATCGCGTGATACCCCCAGATCGCCCAGATGTCCGTGGCTCCGTGGGCAATGGGCAGCACGCCGTTTTCGCGAAATACTTTTACGCAATGAAGCAGCTCCTCAAACGTTTCGGGGATTTTGAGGTTGTAACGCTCAAAGTACTCCATATTGTAGGCCCAGCCCTGCGCCTCGGCTTCAATGGGGAAGCCGTACACCTTGCCGTCCGGACAATAGCGGTTGGCATCCGCCCACGCGCCCGGCCGGAAGCGGCTCATAAAAGCCTCGTCATCTTTCAAAAAAGTGATGTCCGTAACGACATTGGCCTCAGCCCATTCATCCAGCAAGCCAAAAGACGTGTTCAGGAGGTCCGGCAAAGAATCGGTGGCGGCGGCCATCTGCCATTTTGCGTTGTAATCGTCCGCGTTGTTGCCGATCGGTATGAGGTTGATGTGAATGCCCGGATTTGCTCGCTCAAAAGCCGCAACCACCGGTTTTTCCTTGACAATTTCATCCGGGTCGTCCAGCGAATTCACACGGATCCAGTAATCCAGCGTGACGGTTTCCTCGGCGGTCGCGCCGACAAAGAAGCAGGACAAAATCAGGAGCAGTCCGAGCACAATGGCCAAAGCTTTACGCATGGTGAACCATCCTTCCTTGCTGTTGAAGCGTTCGCGCGGGTTTGGGATCACACGAAGTGCAACCGATTGCAGTTTGATTTTATCAGAGCCACTTGTGTTTGTCAAGGTGGGAATTTACATTTTTTATGGGGTTATTTCGAGGCGGAAGAGGCGCTTGTTTGCCAAATAGAAGGGTCGAGTACCGAGCCCGCACGATGCAGGATGCGGCCGAAATGCACATTTTATTTGACGATTCAGTACTTTTTATGCTATACTCAGTCCGCATCATTTCGCGTTTGCCTATTTAATGCTGAAACCGATTGCATATTTTGCCGGGGAGGATGATGCTGAATGGGAGATAAGAAAGTAACGATTTATACACTGGCACAAATGCTGAACATGTCGCCTTCAGCGGTCAGCCGTGCTTTTAACCCCGGTTCCAAATTAAACAAAGAAAAACGGGCGACCATTCTCAAGGCCGCGCAGGAATGCGGCTATGTCCGCAATAAAGTGGCCTCCCGCCTCTCGCAGGAGTCAATTCGCATCGGCGTCTTGATCTGCGGATGCATCGAAGCGTATTACAAACACTTGATCGACGGAGTCAACGTTGCCCTGGGCGAACTGCAAAGTTATAAAGTGGTTAGCGATGTACGGGTGCTGGAGGGCGAAAACAATACGCCTGAAAACAGCACAGCCATTCTGGATGAGTTTTCCTCTGCCCGCTGCGATGGCGTCGTGATTCACGGAGCGTATACGGAACAGATCGTAAAAAAAGTGGAGACGCTTACCGCGCGGGGAATCCATGTCGTGACGCTTCATGAGGATCTTCCGGCCAGTCCGCGGCTTTTTGCCTCCACCAGCGATACCGATACCATCGGGCGGATCGTGGTGCAGCTCTTTGATATTTTTTTACAAGGCTCTGCGAGAAATGTGGTTGTGTTTTCCGGCAGTATGCAATCTCCCAATCAGCAGGGCTTGATGATTTCCTTTTTGGCCAACAGCGCCAAAGCTGGCATTCGATTGCTGGCGCACTATGATACGCTCGATCTTCTCTCTTTCTCTCAACGGCTCGTGGAGGAAGCGTTTCATACATATTCAGACATTGACGGGATTTACATCAGTTCTGCGAACGCCATTCCCATTTGCCGTTACGTGGAATCCCACGGCCTGCAGGATCGCGTCTGCGTAATCGCATCGGACGTTTTTCCCCAACTGAACGATTATATCGAAAGGGGCGTCGTCCGGGCCACGATTTACGACGACCCTTTTCGTCAAGGGCGAAAATCGGTCGAAGAACTGTACCTGCATATCGCGGAAGGAAAAGAGATCCCCCCCATCATTATGACAAATCCTCAAATTGTTCTCAAGAGCAACCTTGGGCTATACCGGTAACATTTGCGCGGCCGCCGGTTCTATCCGTGTGGCCGTCCTGATCCGGCAGTCATGCGCGAAGGTGTGCGTATGTTTATAAATCCATTGTAAAAATTGACCAAATGTGCTATAGTGACACCGGCCGGGCGCGCTGTTTGGGCTTAGCATGCGCAACGAACAAAAGGGCTGTGACAAGCACGCTCATACCAAAGATTGGGACATAGACGAGGATGGCATGCCTACAGGCGTGCGGCTGTTTATGGGGTTCGCAATGGATCACATGGACGGCATCCCCGGAATATGAAAGGAAGCTTAGATTATGCAGAAACTGGATCAGGTGAGTATCCGCAAGCAAAACCTTTACTATTTGTGGAATGTCATCCGCAATTGCCCGGGCATCACCAGACGTGAGCTTGCCAACCGGACGGGCATGAGCCTTATGACGGTTACAAATCTGGTGGATTGCTTGGAGGATCATTGCGCGCTTTCATTTAACCGGCAAGAGACGCCGAGCGCCGGGTATTCCGGGGCGGGCAGAAAAGCGGACAGCATATCTTTGAACGACGATAACCACGCTTGGGTGATGCTGGATCTGACGGATATGCGCTTTCGATATGTGGCGCTGACCCTGAATGTAAAGACCATTTGCGCAAGCCAGCCGTTTGCCTATGATGCCAAGCGCGGGTATGAGGAAAACTTTTTTGAATTTCTTAATGAAAGCAAGGGCTACATTGGGCAGTTGCTTGAAAGTCGTGAGTTGATTGGCATCGCGGTAAGTGTTCCGGGACCGTATGACGTGTTGAGTGACGTGGTCAACAACATGCGAATTCCGCAAATCAATTCCTTGCGGCTCAAGGAAATTCTGCGCTCTCACATCGGCGCGTACCGTTATTGCATTGATGAGGATGTCAAGTTTGCCCTTCGGGCCTATACGCCGGTGGATGATGCGCGCGAGGACGGCCTGCTTTACTACATCTATATCGGCGAAGGCGTGGGCGGCGCGGCGGCAATGGGGGATACGGTCCTTCGGGGACTCAATGCGGTAACCGGAGACGGTGGGCAGATGCTGAGGGAACGGGAGGAAACCTGGGAAAACGCAATCTCGCTGCGCGCCTTTGCCGCAATGCTGGGGTTTGCCGGGTGGGAGGACGCCGTTCAGGACGTCCTCATGGAGGCAATCATGCGCTGCGCCATAAACGATCCCTCGGCCTATCAACAGGCGCTGGCCCGGATGGCCTCCCGTGTGGCCCGGATGCTGTACAATATACTGTGGGTGCTGGACCCAAGCAAAATTGTGATTGATTGCCCTTACGCCGCATGGGCTGCGGACGATTTTATGAACGGCGTGCGTGCCGGACTTGAATCGCTCACCTCCGGCAGATTGCCTCGCCTGCCCGTGTGCGTCTATGCGCCCGTAGCCGTCCCCGCCATTCTTGTCGGCGCGATGAAGGAGATCGGAAAGGGCTGGATTGGGCAGTTTGTGACCAAGTCGCATGAATAGCACGTGTTAAGTTTAACCGAATCGTAACGCTCCGAACTGTTGACAATCGCATACTCATATACTACAATGAGTTTATAAAATCATTGTACAATATGGCAGACGAGTAGCGGAGGAAGGACAATGACGGAAAATGCCTATTTCATCGGAGTGGATGGCGGGGGGACCTGCTCGAAAGCTGTTCTGATGGACCGTAATTGCGGCATTCGTAGGCGCGCGCAAGGAGATTGTCTGAACTACTATTCCATTGAAATATCAAGCGCCAAGGCGCACTTTCGCGCGCTGATGGAAGAACTGATCAAGGACGACGATCCGGACCTGGTAAACGGGGTATTCATCGGCATGTCGGCGCTGGACGCAGAGGAAGCGCCTGAGCGCGCGGCGGATTTTTTGGGGGACCTGTTTCCCAACGCGCGTGTGTTTATGAACAGCGACTTATACATAGCGCTGATGGGATATACCCTTGGTGAGCCGGGGTTGATGGTGGTGTCGGGAACGGGCGCGATGGCGGTGGCGCTCGGTGCGGACGGAAAAGAATACGTTGCGGGCGGTTATGGATACTTGCTTGGCGATCAGGGAAGTGCGTACACCATCGCGGTGGACGCGCTTCGGAGTGCGTTGCTGGCGTTTGAAGGGATTACCCCTGGGACATTGCTGCAGGGCGAGATGATGTCCTATTTTGAGTTGGCGGAGCACCGGCAGTTGATCGACGTGGTCTATGCTTCCCCGAACCCGCGCAAGTTGTTGTCTTCCTTTGCCCAAAGAGTCAGCGTTGCCGCCGCCGCCGGGGATCAAAAGGCGGTGGACATCCTGCGCCAAAATGCGAAGAGCTTGGCCGACATGGCGGACGCGTTGATCAGCCGCGCGGGATTGAGCGGCATAGACCGCATTGGCGTATACGGCAGCGTGTTTCTCAATGACCCGATCATACGCCGCCATTTCGCGCAGTGTCTGCTCAAGCGCTACCCCAATATTGTTGTAGAAACGCCCGACATTTTGCCGGAGGACGGCGCGGCCATCATGGCAATGCGGCGTCTCATGCCGGACAGACCCATCCCAGCCGACGCGATTCTAAGATCGGAGGCGTATTCAATATGAGGAGCGATACGTACTTTCACGCCCTTCGCCATGTCTTGGACGAGGTGGAACAGACGCAGCAGCAAGCCATGGACCGCGCCGCCGAGGCGATCGGGGCGGCTTTCGCAATGGGCGGCATGCTCTACGCTTTTGGCACAGGGCATTCGGGGCTGCTGGCGATGGAGCTGTTTTACCGCGCGGGTGGAATGGTTCGTCTGTATCCGCTGTTTGAGGATGATTTGATGCTACATGTCAGCGCGTCCGGCAGCACGGAAGCGGAGCGCATGGAGGGCGTGGGGCGTCGGCTGCTTTGCGGGACAGACTGCAAGGCGGGCGATGTGGTTCTGGTGTGCTCGAATTCCGGGAGAAACTGCGCGCCTGTGGAATTGGCGATTGAGGCGAAAGCGCGCGGCGCCACGGTGATCGCACTGACCAACCTGCGCCATTCCCATTCGGCGGCGGCGCGCAACCCCTATGGACTCAGGTTGTTTGAAGTGGCGGACATCGTCCTTAATAACTGCGGCGCGATTGGCGACGCGGCGCTTGAAACCGAGCGGCAGGGCGTTCGCTTTGCGCCTACGTCAACCACGGTGGGCGCGGCGATTCTTTGGGAAATCGTGCGCAGGGTCGTCGCGCGGATGGAGGCTCTTGGCCTCAGTCCCGAACTGTTCATGAGCGCGAACCTGGATGGCGGGGATCAGTTTAACGCGGCTTTGATTCAAAAGTACAAACCTTTGATTCCTAGCTTGTAACTTGTTTGCATCGGGGACGCAGAAAGCAGGGGGATGGTATGGTTAGATTTGGTGTGGTCGGAGCTGGGATTCTCGGCAAGATGCATATGCGCCTCGTCAGCGAGGGAACGCGGGAAGTACTCGTTGCCATCGCGGATATAAACGCGGCCAGTGCAAAAGAGGCGGGCGCGCGGTACGCGGTGAAGGGTTACGCGAGTGTGGGGGAGATGCTTTGCGAAGAGGAACTCGACGCGGTGATCATCGCAACGCCGGATTTTGCCCATACGGACCCGGTATGCGAATGCCTCGAGGCCGGAAAGCACGTTTTGGTTGAAAAGCCGCTGGCGATGAATGTCGCGGATGTCAACCGAATCGCCGAGGCGAAGGCGCCTGGCCTCAAACTGATGGTGAACTTCACCAACCGCTGGGCCGCGCCGTTTGCGGAAAGCAAGGCGCTTGTCACTTCGGGCAAAATCGGCCAACCCGTCATGCTATCGGCAAAGCTGAACGACACGCTTTGGGTATCCACCGAGATGATGAATTGGGCGAGCAAAACCTCTCCCGCGCATTTCCTCGGCACCCATGACATCGACCTGTTCCAATGGATGTTCGAATCGGCCATTGTCGAGGTGCATGCCCGCGGCGTCAAGCGCGTGCTCAGCGCACGGGGTATCGACGCCTACGATGCGGTTCAGACCAGTGTGAAATTTGACAACGGGTGCATCGGCGCGTTTGAAAACAGTTGGATCATCCCCAATACCTATCCAATCGTAGCGGACGGAAGAAAGCAGATTTATACGGAAAAGGGGTTCATCAACCTGGACATGGGGGTCGATCAAATGACCGTCTATCGGGAGGACGGCGTTTCTTATCCGTCGTTCTACCTGCGCTACGACGACAATGGCCGCGTGGCGGGCGCTTTCCGTCAGGCCCATGATCATTTCATCGATGCCGTCATGAACGGCGTCGAGCCAGAACCGAACCTTGACGCAGGCATGCGGGTCGCCCGGGTCTTGGAAGCAATCAGCCGCTCACTCGCAACCGGTGATGTCGTATGTATTTCCAAGAATTGACCGATCGAGAAACGCGGGGGGGAATGTGGGGCACGAACAGGTTTTGGATGCTTTTGAAAAAGCGCAGACAAATTGGGAGGAGGGTCTTTCAGCATGAAACGCATCATGACGTTGTTGCTCGCCCTTACGATGCTGCTTGGCGCATCCGGCTTTACCGCCTTTGCAGAGAATGACGCGTGGACAAAGGACACCAAAGTTTTGCGCATTGCCTCCGTCAGTTCCGGTTCCCAGGTTCGCGCAAATCAGGTTTTTCAGGAGAAATACCCGGACATAGAACTTGAGTGGGTCGAGATGGGTCAGGACGATTTGCATACCAAGATCACCACGGCTTTTGCCGCCAACAACTGTGATTTTGACCTGATCTGGTCCTATGCCGCCAACGTGGCGGAATGGGCTTCCGCCGGGTACCTGGAGGATATCACCGACCGCATCGATCCCGAGATCATGGCGGACCTGAACCCGGGCGCCCTGGACTCCATCGTGTACAAAGACCGCTTTTACGGATTGCCGCGTTTCACCAGCGTCAACTTGCTGTGGTACAACAAGGCGCTGTTCGAGGCCGCGGGCCTTGATCCGGAAGCGCCGCCCAAGACGTGGGAAGAGTTTGTCGATTATTGCAAAAAGACCACCTATGACAGCGACGGTGACGGGAAGATCGACAAGTGGGGCGTGGTCATGTCCTTTGGCACGCCGTATGGCGCGACCATTCAGTGGGAGCTGCTGCTCTATCTGAACGGCGGGCAGATGTTCGATGACGACAACAACATCCTGTTCAACGGCCCCGAAGGCGTCCAGGCGCTAACCATGCTGCGGGAGCTGTTTGATCTGGGGGTTGTGGAACCTTCGTCGCTGAGCAACCCGGGCGGCTGGGAGCAGGGCCATGTGTTTACCGAAGGCCATACAGCCATGACGATCGACTGGTCGAACACCTACCGGTTCGCCCAGGATCCCCAGTCGTCCAACGTGATCGACCAGGTTGGCTGGGCTACGATTCCCACATACAACGGCAGGATGGCGGCTGTATCCGGCGGCGAGGGGTATGTGATACCCAAGACCGCCGCAAATAAGAAGAACGCCATGCTGTACCTGGAAACCGGCTGCTCGATTGACGCCCAGTATCAGATTTCCGAGGCGTCGATGTTCCCGCCGGTTCGCCTTTCCATGTATGAAAGCGACGATATCCTTGCTTTCATGCCCGCGGCCACCACCTTTAAGGAGCAGGCGAAGGGATACAGCAACCGTTTCGCCGCGCCCTACGGGCTGGAAGTCACCGATGTGTTGATGGCTGAGGTGGTCAATTGCCTGAAAGGGAATACCGACCCCGAGACCGCGCTCAACAACGCGGCGGCCAAGGTTGAGGTCATACTGGAAGATTTCAGATAAGAGCAAGACGCGCGATTTGCCGTTGCGGCCCCGTCCGTCGGGTCCGCAATGGCGATCGGGTGTGCCAGACAGGAGGGATGTATTTATGATGAAAGAGCGTGGTTTGGTAAGCGGACGCAGCTTTGGGCGTATGCGCGACAGATATTACCCGTATGCGCTTGTGGCGCCGATGGTTACCATATTCATCATCGGAGGCATTGTGCCGGTTATCTATTCCTTTGTGCTCAGCTTCATGAAATACAAGATGAATGCTCCGGCGGCGCCCAGGTTTGTGGCGCTTGGCAACTACATCGCCCTGTTTTCGGACGAGGTCTTTCTCACAAGCCTTTGGAAAACCCTGTATTACAGCGCCGGCGTGATTGTGTTTTCCGTGCTGTTCGGGCTGCTGTTCGCGCTGATCACGCGTTATAAATTTGTGGGCAAGCGCTTGTTTATGATTATCCTTTTGTTGCCGTGGGGGATACCCAAGGCGGTTAACGGCCTTATGTGGAAATGGATACTGGATCCGACGGCCGGCGTTTTTACCGCGTTGTGCAAGCTTTTTGGGCTCGTAGAGGAAAATGTCTATTGGTTTCAGGTATCGCCCCTGGTATCAATCACCTTCGTCATCGTGGCCGATGTATGGAAGAACATACCCTTTGTCATGTTGCTGCTGCTCTCAGCCCTTCAATTGGTTCCCATGCAGCTATATGATGCCGCCCGTTGCGACGGAGCCAATAAGCTGCAACAATTCCGCCATATTACACTGCCTGAAATCATGAACACGCTGCTCGTGGTGATTATGCTGCAATCCATTTCGTCGCTCAAGGTGTTTGACACGTTGTATACGTTGACGCCGCTGGGCGGCACAGACAACATGACGACGCTTACTTATATGTATTCCTACAAAACATCCTTTACATTCCTGAACTTTGGATACGGCTCCGCCATCGGATATGTGGTGACCCTTGTGACGCTCGTCCTTTCGGTCTTTTACGTACGCGCGATGCTTAGCAGAGATGCGGATTGACGATGAGGGAGGATGAAGCGAAATGACATTGACAGGGTACAGGGGTTTTCGCGGGATTGCGGCCAAGGCCGGCTTTTACCTGCTGGTCATCCTGATCGCCGGGGTGTTTCTTGCCCCGATCTTATGGACGTTTTTCACCAGCATCCAACCCTACCGCAACCTAAAGGAACTGAACCTTCGCTTTGCGGACATTACTTTTGCGGCATACCGCGGCTTGTTTGAAAGCGCGGGGTTTATGCGCTCGCTCAAGGCTTCGTTTATCATTTCCTTTTCCGCCAGCTTTTTGAGCTTGATATTTGCAGCGCTAGCCGCCTACGCAGGTACATTTTACCGGTTCAGGGGGCGGGACGCGATCATCATGAGCACGCTGACCATTCAAATGGCGCCCGCCGTGCTGATGATGATCCCAATCTTCATCATATGCTCAAAAGCGGGCCTCGCCGGTACCTATCCGGGCATGGTGCTGGTCTTTACGCTGTTCATCGGCCCGATGATCTGCTGGATGCTGCGCTCCTTTTTCAAAAGCGTGCCACGGGAACTGTTCGAATCGGCGCTGATGGACGGCTGTTCGAGAACATCCATCATCTACCGCATCATCTTCCCGCTGGTCCGGCCGGGTCTCGTGGCCTGCTTCATCTATGCATTCATCTGCGCATGGAATGAAGTGCTCATCACCATTATCCTATGCAACTCCCAAACAACCACGCTGACCGTATACGCGGCGACTTTCGCCACGACCTATGATGTCGATTACGCGAGCTTAGCGGCACTGGGCATATTTGCCAGCGCGCCCAGCATTGCCATGGTGATTCTGTTCAACAAGCAGTTGATCGAGGGCCTCATGGAAGGGGCAATCAAGGGATAGGAGGTGCAACGTGAGCGCGCTGTCGGTTGGTGTCGATGAACGGGAGCTTCGTTTGCCGGATTGCTTTCAGATGGTCGGGTACATTCGCCGGGACCGGGTCAGCCAAGGCACGCACGACCCGCTTCACGTGCGCGCGCTGTGCGTATCGGATGATCGCGAGACGGTCGTCCTGGTCGTGTGCGAATTGCTGAGTCTTATGAGCGAGTTTACGGCCCAGGTTGCCGAGCGGATCGCGTCCCGGCTTGGCGTTCTTCAGGAGCATGTGACGATCTGCTGTACCCACACGCATTCCGGCCCCGATGCGATGGCGCGCGCAAACCGGACTGAGGCGTATCTTGGCTGGATGGATATGCTTGCGGGCGAGCTTGTGTCCTGCGCCCTGGCGGCGGCGGAAAAACGGCAGCCGTCGCTTTTGAGCGTTCATACGTCGCGCGCGGCGGTTCAGCAAAACCGGGTGCTTGCGTCAAGCTGGGGTGGAACGGGCGTGAAAAGCTGGGAGGAAGACAATTGGGATGAGCGCCCGCTCGAGGAATTGCGGCGGTTTGACGAAGCGCTCGACGCCATCCGCGCGCGCGGCGATGAGATGCTGGACCCGGAAGTTGTCGCTCTTCGCGTATCGACGGTGGCCGAGCCGGAGAAAATTCACGCGCTCCTCGTCAATCATCCGTGCCATCCCGTCACGCTCGAGTATGACAACGCGCTCTACAGCGCCGATTTTCCGGCTTATATGGCGCGGGAACTGCGGCAGGCTGCGCCGGGGGCGGTCGTGTTCTTTATCAATGGGTGTTGCGGGGACATCAACCCCCTGTTGCGCGGGGGATTTACCCAGAGCGAGCTAACCGGCAGATCGTTGGCCCGCAGCGTGCTCCAGGCGCTTGAGGCCGGCGGCACGGTGCTTGCCGGGCCGGTGGGCTGCGAAAGACTCTTGGTGGATATCCGCTACGAAGTGGATTATGACGAGCCGGAGCTCAAGCGCCGCCTGGCGCTGTACGAAAAAGGCATGGAGCAGGCGCGCCTTCATGGATCGGAATTGAATGAAAAAATCTATCGCAGCTACTTGGCTTGGGCGCAGGAAATGCTCGCCCGGTTAAGAAGCGGCGGTCTGTTTGGAGAAATCAAGGCGGACGTTCGTCTCCTGCATCTGGGCGGCGTCGTGCTCGTGACGTTGCCCTTTGAGGTGTTTTGCGGTGTAGGCCGAGCCATTAAGGAAAAGCTGGGGCCCGGCACCATGGTCGCGGCCTACGCAAACGGCGATCACGGCTACCTGATCAGCGAGGATCTGTACGACGTCGCAAAATACGAGCGCTTCGAGTCCTACAAATTTCAAAAAATTCCCGGGCCGATTGCCCGCGAAGCGCAGGCGTGTCTGCTCGGCGCAATTGACCGCTTTTTATGCGAGAGGGGAGGGTGACCAAGTGGAGTGGGCGGTTGTTCTTGAAGCCTTGATGATCGTGAGTTTTGGCATAAGTTGGCCGTTTGCGATCATCAAAAGTTGGCGTTCGCGTTCCAATGCGGGCAAGAGCCTCATTTTCACGTGTTTAATCCTGTTCGGATACCTGTGCGGTATCCTCTCCAAGTTGCTGAGCCAAAACCTGAATCTGGCGTTTTGGTTCTATATCCCCAATGCCTTGATGGTGCTGACAGACATGCTCATTTATTTTAGAAACAAAGGTGCGACCAAAAATTCTTCGCGCAATTTTTCAAGCCCCGCCAGTCGGTAACCGCCCTGGTCGCGATGCCGCGATTCAGATGGCGCAAATGCAGCGGGCCGTCAAGCGGGGCAATGCCGCAGCTTTTTTTGTACGCCATATGGGCGCGATTCCCGGCATGCCTACACTGGCGGGGGTACGCGCCAGTGCAGGCATTCGTAGTCGTATGGGTCGCGGTAAAGCGCTTGTGCTTAATTAAGCACAAGGCGCGCAAGTTCTGTCCATCCATCGTTCGCGGGTGCTATCATGGCGAGCTGGACTGCCGCGCGTCCGTCGGCGGGGTTTGCGATCCCAACTTCCAGGATGCAAGCGCCAACCGGTAAAGAGGACTTGGGAATCAGCAGCGCAGCCATATGAGGGTTTCCGGGCAACACATCGGTGATTGCCATTGGAATGGGGAATAGGGAAGTGCTGCCGTCACCGGACACAATCCTGGCTGTCGGTTGCCAGTCGAAGTAGAATGGCGCGATGCCGTCGTTGCGCCATGTCAGCGTGAGCTGGAACGCGTCCTCTGTCTCAGTGATATCGAGCCGCTCGACGCGCAGCCGGTATCCGATCCTTGAGAGGAGCGCGTCGAGGTTTGCCTGCTGCTTGCCGCCCTGCTCGATGTCCACAAAGCTGCCCGGACCGATCCAGCTGGCGTGCGAGCGCTCCAGCAGCGACAGGGTGTCGTCAAAGGCGTCGCCCAACAGCTTCTTTTTGTCCTTGACGGTGGCGAGCTCGCCGCCGATTGGCGCTGTGCGCCAAGCGTCCGGCATGGGCACCAGCGCTTCCGGTTCGCCGGTCTCGTTGAACGCCCCGCCGTATTCGATCCAGTCGAGCCATTCCTCGGTGGCGTCCTCGTTGGCTGCGGCGTCGTTGAAAAGGCCGGCGCCGTGGAACGCGGCATGGGTAAACGGGCGGCGCATCATCAGCTTTGCGTAGGTGAAAGCCGCGGCGTAAGGCGCGACGTATTGCGCGCGAACCGGTTCGAGCGGGAAGCTGCCCGCTTTTTCATGCGTGTGCCACTCGCCCCAATGACCGAGAGAGCCCAGTTCAACAAAGGCGATCAGCGGGTCGGCGCCGTAACGTGCGCCCAGCGCCCGGATGGCGGCAGCGTGCGCCTGGATCAGCAGGGGGTTTTCGTAGTTGGGGCTGTAACCGCGGCCGTAGTCCGTGCGATAGTGGGTGCCGTCGCCGGTTAGATCATAGAGCCATTCGGGGATGTCCATGTGCTTCTTCGGCCCCGGCACGTCCATCACGAATCTCAGCACCACATGCTTTCCCGCATCGCGCCACTTGTCAAACTGGTTGCGCGCCTCAAACACCTCAAAATCATATTCGCCGCGACTTGGCTCAAGCTGCGCCCAAGTCAGATCGGCATAAACCAGCGAAAAGGGCTGGTCGTGCTCGTCCGTGTCAGATGCCCAGGCGATGTTGCCGATGAACGGATTGAGAAGCGGGGCGCTTGACGCGGGGTAGGCGAAGCTGATCGTCGCGGCGCTTGCCGGCGCGGCAATCATCAAGGCAACAAACAGCAGGGCGCAAAGCCGCCTAATCGATGTAGTCGCCATTGTATTGCACCAGCGTGATGTCGCTAATGTTCTCGTTTTGACGGATTTTGTCCACGAAGGACAGGTCGTGCTTTTTGACGCGCACCTCAATGGCCATTTCGGTGTTCAATTTGCGCAGCGTCTTGCTCTTGATCTGATAGGGGAGGATGCCCATCGCGCGGCGGATTTCGGCGTCGATCGAATCCCCTGTGTAATGAACCAGCAGGATGTACATTTCGTCGCCACCGTGCCTGCGCTTGAGGAACAGGAGCAAGCCGCCCATGACCGCCAGCACGATGAGCGCGATATAAAACATGCCTGCGCCGATGGCAATGCCCACCGCCACCGCCCAAAACAGGAACACCAAATCCATCGGATCCTTGACGGCGGTACGGTAGCGCACGATGGACAGCGCGCCGACCATGCCAAGCGACAGCACGACGTTTGACTGGATCGCGACGATGATGGAGCAGGTCAACACGCACATCGCGGTGATCGACACGGCGAAGCTGTGGCTGTAGACCACGCCCGCATAGGTTCTTTTATAAAGCCAGTACAGCGCAAGTCCGACGAGAAGCGAAAGCATGATCAACATAAACGCGCGCAACAAGGTAGAGCCCGATGTCTCCTGTAAAAAACCGCCCGCTTCAAGCACCGATTTTTTGATGACATCCCGAAAAGTCAAAACATCTTGCATGGGAGTCCCTCCACTCTTGAGGTATTCTTTTCGCGTACCGCGATATCCGAGCACATTATGTACTTGCTGGCGGCGGTCATGATGCTGGCCCTGGGGGGCAGCAGCCGCCTGAGGAGGCGGGGCAGGAATTGGGTAAACTTGACCTCCATGATCATCTGGTTTCCCGGCATGACTTCAATGGTGGGCATATCCGGGTCAAAGATGTCAAAAGATCCCATTCCGGTGCGCACATGCTTATCGAACGTAATGCGGACATCGCCCGCCTGCATCACGAAGGGTTCGCGGTCATAATCCACCACCACGCGTGGGCGCATCACGCGCGAGACGCATTCATAATAGAATTCGCTGAGCAGACGATGCGGGCTCTTTTCGAGAAATCCGTACTCGCCCGCGAGGATCAGGTCGCACTCCTGGCGGGTCAAGGGCGCCGCTTCCTTGTTGATGTAGGCGCCGTACTTGCTCTTGCGCTCAAGCATGATCAGGTTGTCCCGGCAGTTGTAGATGCGGATGCGGTACTTCTTACGCAGCAGCACGCCCATGTCTTTTTCTTCATAGGCTGTGTTCCAGTAATCGTCGAAGTACAGGCTGCGGATCCAATACTCGCCGCTTTCTCCGGCGTTGCTGTCGCGCTGCATCACGCCCGTCAGCCGCGCCCGCAATAGCGCATAGTCCGGCATGTTGATCAGGTACTTCATTTCATGGCGGTAGGTGGGTTTGATCAAGAAAGATTCACCACCTTTCCGTTCTGGTCAATCTTGAACGCGCGCATACCGGCGTGGAATCCTTCAGCCGTCTCCTTAACGTCAAAAGCGATCTGCCGATAGCCCTGTGCGTTGCGCGAGACCACGCGCCACCAGTATTCGCCCGCCGGCAGGGCCGGTATTTCAATCTCGGTCTTGACCAGATCCGGCGAACTGTACACGATCTCATCTTCGGCAAAGCCCCAGCTGGTCGCCACTTCCATTGCGTAGTGTACGATTTGCGGCGTAAAGTTGTAAGACTCGTCCCACACGAACTGGAGCGCGCCATTCGCATCTACGGCAACACCGCCCAGGAAGAATGGCATGGGTGTCTTCAGCGATTCCTGGATGTACTCGTAGGCCAGATCGGTATCGTAGGGCATCTGTTCGTAAATTTGTTCAAGCTGCTCAAGCGTCACGGGCAGATTGATGATGTCGGGCATGCGGTGCGTGAACGGATTCACGACTGTGCGGTACTCGGCGACCATGCGCTTGATGCGCTCTGGCGTGATGATCTTGTGCAATTCATCCACGCGCCGGGTCAGCAGGTCGCGGTATTTCTCAACGCGCAGCATGCGGTTGAACAGCACCATGCCCCATACGTTGGAGATGCCCCGTTGCCACGTCTTGGGATTTTCGGAACCCATAACGCGGTCCGCCGCATAATGCAGGCTGCCGTCGCCGTCCCAAGCCATTACATACCATGTGTCGGCGTTGACGGGGCTGTAGAGCAGGAAGTTTTGCGAGTTGAAGTCGCTGTTGCCCATCAGCAGGTTGAACGCCACAAAGCTGACCAGGTTGTCGGCGTTGAAGTGTTTTTCAATCGTGCGCTCAATGGGGATGGAGTAGTCGTTGAGGTCGGTTAGCATATTGATCAGCTTGCTGTGGTCGTTGTTCCCTCCCTTTGGTTCGAGCACGGTTTCGAAGGTGGTTTGGCTGAATGTCGGGTCCGTGGCCAGCTTGATCTGGTCTGGGTAACGGTAGAACTCGAACATATTCGCCTTGTAGAGGTTGCCGTCGCGGCTTAGGCCGTGGTTGCGCAGGAACCGTCCATTCGGCGTTTCGACGAAGGTGAACAGCCCGTAATCCGCATATTTGCTCGCAGCCGGGTTTGTCGTCTCATCCATCACGTAGACACGGGCAAATTGCGTGCGCAGCGAGGTCATGTCCGGGATGTCCTTGAGCAGGTCGAAATACAGCTTGTTGAGCAGGCGCGACGGATCGCCCGCATGCTTAAGCAACGCAAGTGCGCGCTGACCGCGCCACATGCCCGCGCCTTCGAACAGGTCGATGCGATAGGATTTCTGGGGCGCGAGCGTACTGGTCTTGCCGCGCAGGCGTATGGTGCCGTTGGGCTCGGTCGCTGAGAAGCCGTACATCCCCGGCTGTGGTCCGTTTTCGTCCCCTTCGCGCACGATGACTTCGGCTTTGAGCATCTCAACGTCCACCATCTCCTGAAGGTTGACGACCGAGTTGACCTCGGCGAATGTATGGTTGGTGCGGTCGGCTTCGCGGCCTTTTCGTATGGTGATGTAAAAATGGGCGAGCGAGGTGGGGTCATCGTCCTTGTAGACCGATGTGTCCTCGGTCAGCGGCAGATCGTTTGGATCCTGCACGGCGGCTTTGGGCACGGCAGACGCCTGGGGGGTAGCGGTTTCTCCCGCTTGTGTAGAGGCGGGCAGCTCACCGCAACCGCCCAGCGGCAACGCCACGAGGATTGTCATCAAAAACAGCAGCACCTTTTTGATGTTCATGCTGTGATTCCCCTTTCGCTTTCGTGTTCCGATTGCATTCGTCCGCGCCTGCGCCGGGCGGCGCGATCCATGTAATTCGCGAACTTTTCCAGCATGCTCCGCTCCTGAGAGACCAGAATAGGCTGACCGCAGAACACATGATAATCGATGTCGCGCACATAGTAGGAAAGCCGGAGCGCGCCCACCAGGTACATCACCACACCCGCCGCCAGAATGCCCAGGGCATACTGCCAGGGCGGACCATTGCGGGTAAACAGCGTCACGACCGCATTGGTTGCAAAGAACGCCGCCGATGTGATCAGCGCGCCCTTGCGATCGTTGAAGTACATCTGGAGCTGGACCAGGCAATTGCCCACCGCGTAGGCGCTGTAGGCCACGCAGCCCACCTGGAAGGTGGCAATCATCTCACGCGTGAATCCAATCGTCTCCAGAAAGTAGCGCATAAGAACCGCGTACACGACCATCACAAACGCCTGAATCTGCGAAAGGTTCACGACCTCCTGATTGAGCATTTGCACCATGTCTGAGCGAGCGGCGTCGATTTTTTTCAGCGTTCCACCGCCCGTGATTTCGGCAAAATAATCGCGGTATTTTTCATAGAAATTGACCTCGACGGATACCACGAAGTTGATGGAGCTGGGCACGGTCACAAGAAATGCGTAAAAAGCCGGAGAGTCGTTCAGTGGCGCGAACCGGAACACGCCGGCTACCGTGTCGCCGATTGGGCCAAACCACATCAGCACCAAGTGCGCGTAGGCGCCGATGACCAGGAACATGCCCGTGGGCACCAATTCCTTGTACCTGCCGATCCAGCCAACAAAATAGAAGAGGCTTCCGCGTCCGACGGGAAAGTAATCCAGCAGCACGCGAAGAAACAGCACCATCATCACGCCATAACCCAGGAACAGCGCCAACAAAACCGATGTGAGGATCGGCCAACCTGTGCTCAGCAGCGTCCACATGAACACGATGGACACCGCCACGCCCGCCGCGAACCCATAGATCACGCGTTTATAGTTCTTGGCTACGGTGATATAGGCCATTTGCAGCCATACCATGGTCAACTCCAGAAACAGCGCGAGGCCCAGCAGTTTGTCTACCGGTTGGATGCCCTCGGCACGGACGAGCAATGCTCCATACAGCAGCGCACCCGGCACAATCAAAATCACCGCGCCGCCAAACAGCGACGGGATGACCCTGTCGCCTTGGTTTGTATAAATCTGATCGGCCACAAACCGCGTGAGCAGCATTTGAAACACCGATCCGAGCACCAAGGATCCGCCTATGGCATAGACCATCATCACGGTGGTGACGTCGGATTCGTGCTGCGTCGCGCCAAACGCCTTGCTCAAAAACTGGACCGCGATCAGCAGCACGAAAGCCAGGATCATCGTACCCGCACTGATCACGCTGGCATAGGCGTACGCGCGCAGCTTTTGAATCGCTCCGCGCCCGACAAATAGTTTTTTCAGTTCAAAACCGATTCCTGCCATTGGTTATTCCTTCCATCGTTCGCGCGATATCGCGATCGCGGCGTCGAATGTATCCAGGTACTTCTTGAGCATCGTGGCGTGGGAGAACAGCGCTGTTACGCGGTTATAGCCGTTTTCGCCCATCTCGCGAAGCAATTGCCCGTCCTGGCCCAGCGCCAGGATTGCCTCCGCCAGCGCCTGCTGGTGCATGACCGGCACGCAGATACCGCCGTGGCCGAAGCCATCGTCAACCCCTTCGATCAGCTCGCGGCAACTGCCAACATCGGTTGAGACGGCGGGCCGATGAGCCGCCATGCCTTCAAGCACCGACAGCGGTTGCCCCTCTGATATGCTGGTCAGCAGCGTAAAATCGATCTTGGCCATGTATTCGGGTACGTTCACGCGCCCTGTGAAAAAGGCGTTTTTGAGTCCCAGGTCACCCAGCAGTTGCATGCATTCGTCGTAGTATTCCTCGTCCTCCGTGGTTGGGCCCATGATGTGCAGGCGGATGTTTGACATTTCGGACTCCACCTGCGCGAACGCGTACAGCATGGTTTTGATGTCCTTGATCGGCACCACGCGCACGATTGCACCTACGTCGATCCAGCCGTCCGGCTGTTTTTGCGGCACGTCCTTGTACAGGTGAAGCTTCACGCCGTTTTGGATTACGCGGCACTTCCTCCGGTCACAGCCGATTTCCTGTTGGATGAGGCTCGCACGCGCGAAGAGCGCGGTAACCTGGTCGGCGTAGCTGTACGCGCAGCGCGTGAACATGTAGAACATATTGATCCACAGATCCTTAAAATGCTGCGGCACCCAATCGGTACGGATGATCTCCTCCTCGCGCTCGCGGGTGTAGATGCCGTGCTCGGTCAAGACATACGGCTTTTTATGGTAGGAGGAGGCCATCGCGCCCAATACGCCCGCATAGCCCGCGGACACCGAGAAATACAGATCCGCCTGTGGCACCGGGCCGCCCAGCAGGTACAACAGTGGCAGGAACATGGAGCGGATTGTCCAGAAATAATCTGAAAATCCGATGAATGGATGGTCATCCCGGCAGATTTCCTGAAGAATCGCGAGAAAGTCGCGGTCGGCAAGGAAGGCGAGCGTTTCTTCGCCCTTTAAGCGGAATGCGTCAAAGATCACGTTCCAATCGGGCGCGCGGCAGCGCATCATTTGTTTGAGGGCATCGCGCTGAATGCTTGTAAGACGAGGCCTGCCCTTGACGCGCGGCATGGACATGTTGAGCACCGAGTCCAGGTACACATCCTGAATGCTTACGACATTCTCCGGCAGTTTATAGGCGAAATTCCCCTTTGCTTTTTCCTGGGCGCCGATGGCCCATATCACAAATTCATGCTGGGGCGTCGATAGGATCAAATCCTGGAGCCAACTGGATACCCCGCCCGCCACGAACGGATAGCAGCCTTCGCATATCACGCAGATTCTCAATTGCCTGCCCCCCATTCGATGGTGATGTTGGGCGATGTGGCGTGAAGCCAATAGAACCCATCGACAATCCGGTGAACCTCAGCGCCCCGTATATTTTCGATCGGGCGCTTGGCGCTCAGCGCCAGCCACGCGCCGTCATAATATCCGCTCAGCCCGATCAACAGCCGGTCATCTTCCTCATGTCTTGAGATGCCGAGCCGGTCATAACGCTGAACGGCTGCCGCGCCTTCGCTGGCCACAAAGAACCTGAGCGGTGCGTACCCGTCCTTCACCCCGTGAATGGTCGTGACAAACGATTGGTACATCGTGTCCCAGCCCGCCGTCGCGCCGCGGTCCTCCGCCAGTACGTCGTCGGGGTGGATGAAGTGTGAAAACACGCCGTGCAGCGCCATTTCCTGGGCGATGACCAACTGCGAATAGGGATTTGAGAGGAACCCGGACGACACGCGCGGCACGCTGATGGAACCGTCCTCCTCCTCGCGGAATTCCTGCACCAGCGCGGGCACACCGGTTTCGTAGAGGTATAGCCCCGATATGGCCCGAGCGCCGGGTACCACGCGTCGAAGCGCGGCTTGTCCTTCCTCGCTCAGGAAGTTCGACGGCGGCACGTAGGTCTGAAATTCTGCTTGAGGGAACAGGCTTTTTCCATAGCGCGCCAGTTCCGCGATGCATTCTTCCATGGCTGCAACCGACGGCCAGCCAACATAGGGGATGTTCGCGGGATAAGGAAATCCGTCCAGGCACAGCGGCTGATGGTTGTACCCGTGGTAGCCGATCTCGCCGCCCGAGTGCAGGATTTCGGACGCGTAAAACCGGAGCAGCGCGCCGTCATCCTCGGGCTCAAACGGTCCTTCAACCTGATCGTTGTAGGTCTCGATCAGTACGCCTGAACATTTAAGCCCTATGTCGTAAGTCAATTGTTTCATCGACGGCCACCACAGGTTTCGGAAGAAGCCTTTGATGTCGTAGCCGAAATCATTGAGCAGCCGTTCATCGAACCCTTCGGGTTGGGGCGCAGGAAAGTCGTCGATGAACATGAGCCCCGCGTTGATGATGGGATAGACCAGGGCATCCTCAAGTGCGCAAAGGGCGGACAACACGTAGCCGCGCCCGTCCTTGCCGTTGGCTAGCATGTGGTTGAGCACTGCGATGCGGCCCTTACCCAGGTCGTATGTCCACATCAGCGGATGCATTGGCGCGTCTGCCGTCGTCATATGAACCGTCGCCACGCCGTCGAGTTGGAGCGAGAGCGCATAGTCGTCCAAAAGCCCATCGCCGCCGATGTTAACACCGCGCATCAAGGGCATGATGTCGGTGGTGTATTCAAACGCTTCATAAGGGATCATTTCCCCATTGCTTTCAATGATGCCCATCATCCGGCTCAGCGCGTCAAAATCCCGACCGGGCAGAGGCGCGATCAGAAAACCCATCTTGCCCCCGTTTTCAATCCATTCAACCAGCTCCACCAATTCGTTCGTCAGCGGGTCGAGGTCGCGCGAACAAACAAGAACCGTCCTATATCGGCCAAGGGCGGGAAACGGAGCCGCGGCCACGTCCGCCAGTTGGTAGGGAATGCGCATCGCATCCAGCGTGTCCCGTGCAGTCTCAAGATAGGGGCCTTCAATGCTTTCGTTTTGCCCGTTGTAGAGGATTATTACGCCCGGCGCATCAGGCAATGTGCTGACCGATTGAGAACGCGAGCGGGCCGGAAGCAATCCGAGCGCCGTTGCCGCTGCATCAAAATCAATGCCCCGTTGCTCAAAAATCAGCACGCCCGCCATCAGCAGCATCGCCAGCAGGGGGAGGAACACGCGCAATTGAATCCATGGCCTTGACTTCATCGCCCATCCTCCGTCCATAGCGCCAATTGCTCCCGCCCGTTTTTCGTCCAATCGATTCTGAAGTGCCGCATTTTGTTCATCAGACCCTTAAGGCCCGCGCCGTCCCGCGTTTCAACCGCCACGCGGAAGGCGGCCAGCCACGCGGTTTCGGACTGGGGCCATTTGGCGAGCATCCTTTCGGCTGCCTGCTTGGCGTCCGAGGGTTTTTCGAGCGCCAGAGCGTTCTTGACTTGTATGTACAGCAGCGCTTCGCTCAGCTCGATATTGAGCGCATCGGCAAGCGCCCTGTCAAGCACCAGGCGTTGTCGGCGCAGGAATTGCCCCTCCATCAGCCCGCTGTTGCAATACTTGTTGAGCAGATCGATATACTTGATCCGCCCCTCCATGTCCATGGCGTCCTTTTCGATTTCGCGCTGCTGGCGCTGGATTTCCATCTGTATCTGACGCTGCAGCTCCATGATGGTGGAGGCGGCGTAGTGCGCGGTTTCCGTGTCCTCATTAAACCGCGCGACCATCAGCAGATCCAGATACGCCATGGGATCCGAGCGCAGAATGCTCAGGATCAGCGAGCGCCTGCGGCCCGGATCGTTGATCAGCAGCGCCTCCTCAAGCGGCACCGTATCCTCCGCCCTGGTCCGGATGTTGAAATGAAAGCGGTGATCTTCCTCGGCCTGGCGCATCCAGCTCATGTCCGGGTTTGGCCTGTTTGCGGTGCGTGCCAGAAGCGTCAGCGCCGCCGGTCCAAACACCGGCAAGAGAGCGGCCCATACAAGATGGACCCTGCTCATCCGCTCGTTGGATTTGCCCAGGGCTACAACCGCACCTGTAAACGCCAGGGCGTGAAGCATCAACAGTATGATAAGTGCTACATCAAGCCGCATCGATACTCTCCAGTGCCGCGACCACGCAGCGCAGATCGGAGCCCGACATGCGCTTTTCGATCTGGGGTAGGTTGTCCAGACTGGCCTGTGGCAGCAGCGCATAGTAGGTTCCGTTGTCCAAACGCCCGCATATATCCGTGTTGCGCGTCGCGCGGCGCAACCGTTCGTCTATTTCCCTGGGATCATTCGCGCCGTCCGCCCCTTCGATTTTCAGCAACAGAAAGCTTGCCGCCTGCTGCTTGCGCATGTTCTTGTGCACCTCGACGGTCGAGCGAAACATGGCGTCGGTCAGGATGAAGGTATCGGGAAGGTACATATCCTGGGACGTGCCAAGGTACGCAAGCGCCCGGATCAACGCCGACTGGACAAGCCCTACGACAACTTTGAAGAGGTTGCGTTGATACAGCGTTTGCTTTTCAAACGGCACTTCCCACATAATGACGGCGGCGATTGGCTCGCCCTCCTGCATGACGGGCGCGGCAAACGCGGGATAATCGGCCATCAGCGCGGTATTGCAGAACAATTCACCATGCCGCAGCCGCCTTTCGAGTTCAGAAAACATACGAAGATCCATGGATTTGGGCAAAGCCAGCATCTTGCGCGAATGCACGACCAGGCGCATAAAGCTGGCGCCCTTCCTCAAAGAATACAGCGCCACGCTTCTTGACTGCATGGCGTCCTCGAGCACGTTGAGCGTTGATAAAAAAACCTGCTCGGGCTGCAATGTATCAAGCTCCCGGGCGATGTTGTAAATGCGGCCGTAGCTGTCGCGCGAGCGCATGACCTGCTCCTGCAGTTTGTTGCGCTCGTCGTAAGTCTCGAGAAACAGCGTTTCGATGAATTGCCGGTCGGTATTCATCTGCTCTTTTTCCTTGGACATCTTTGCGATTTTGTTTGCGGATGATTGATGAATGTAGCCAAAAAGGCCCCCGCAGAGGACGTACATCGCCATTGGCAGCCAGTTGTCGACGTTGATCAGCAGCAGATAGGCTTCATTCCCAGTGCGCACCCAGTCAAGCCCGTAGAATATACAAGTGATGATCGACGCCGCGAGACCGATCAGCGTGCCGTGCATTGAGCCCATCAAGATTACATAAAACAGCCAAAAATCCACGAACCTGAACATGGCATATTGTTCCGTGGCGCGGCTAAGCTGCGCGATGATCCAGCCGATCACCATAAGTTCCACATAGCCCATGATCTTGTTGGCCGCTAACGGCTTGCCTCGCGCGATGCCGCGGCGGATACGGGAGAACCAGTTTTCGTGGGATTTTGCCCTCATCAGTTCGCCGATTTCTCGCATCCAATCGTGTCTGGGCACCCAATCGTAACGCGTATGCGCGTCACCCACCTTGGGCGATACCATGCGCGTGGGTTCGTCGGTGAAGGTTATGCTCAATTCGGGTAGCATCGATGTAAGGGCGGCGGCTGTTTCTCGGTTCGTGCGGGCCTGATCGTACAAAAGGTGTACCCGGCCAACAGCTCCTCGATCAAGCGCGATGTTGATGAAGGCAGCCAGATCGTCCACATGCAACATATCCAGCGGCGCGTCCTGCGTGCCGCAAAGAGAAAGCGAATGGCGTTCATTGGAAGAGGTCAACGCCCGTGCAAACAACCCGTCCGGGTCGCCCGGCGCATAGAGGCTGCCGACGCGCACCAGCAAGGTTTTAAGGCCTCCATCCTCTGCGAACATCGAACAATCTTCCGCCGCCTTGATCAGAACGCCTTCGGCGGTATCCGGGATGGGCTCGTCGCGTTCCCTCGCCGGCTGATTCATTCCAAACACGCGATAATCTGTTACCAGGATGAAGTTGGTGATCTTGGATTGCTGGGCATAGAAATGATATTGAAACAGCGAATCCAATAGCGCGCCGTGCACCCGACTGTGACCTAGGGTGTGATGCGCGTCATAGGCATAGAAAAACACAATCGCGTCAAACCCGCCCGTTTTTAACGCCGTGAGCGCGTTGGGATGATTCGGCGAAAGATCGAAAAAAGCTGCTTTTGCATCGCCGGGTTGCGGTGCGGCGTCATGTCCAAGCAAGGTCACATGGTGACCGTCGCGATTGAGACGCGGAACCATACCCCAATGCAGTCGTGTGAGCGCGCCTGTAAGAAGTATTTTCACGATATCGCTTCCTTGGATGATGTTAACCCGATATTTCTACGGGCGTCTTTCACGGTCTTTTCGTGCAGGACATCGTTGATTCCCCTTGAAATACGTTGCGTATTCCTGCGGGAAAGCGCCTTGGCCGGCACAAAAATCCCGCAAAATCCACCCATGGTAACTCGGGCAAACACCATCTAAGATTCTTGGAGAATTAATATATTGGGAATTTTTTACTTTATTATACGGCATGGAGATGGGTTTTGTCTATACGAATATATCCCAAACCGCGCAAAAGGGATGCATCAAAGTGGTGAGCGACGATAGTCGTCGCAATCACGACACGTGCGAGGGTATGACGTAACTGGGCTTGCCTATTATTACAAAAGGTCGCCGAATCGCTGGGCATTGACTGTACGATATTAAGGGGCTAGACCAAGAAGACACACGGGCGAGGCGGGCGGTTACGCGCTTCGATGCCGATTCATCCTTTGGGCACTTGGAAACTCCAATTGATCATTACTTGGCATAGTACTTTGTTTGGCGGGCTGAATTCCGTCAATTCTGCCCACCCCTCAGCAAAGCGGCGCAAACGCGCGCAGGACGGCGTCCAGCAACCGCCCCCAAAATCCCTGCATGGTATCTGATAGGGACACTTCCCGGCTTTGATCAAAGGTTCTGAGGCAGTCCTCCTTAAGGGCCTTCACGGCGCTTGTCTCGTACATGTACGTGCCGCACTCAAAATGCAAGAACAGGCTCCTGAAATCCAAGTTGATCGTGCCCACTACGGCAAACCGGTCATCGGCCACGAAACTCTTGGCATGCAAGAATCCCGGCGTATACTCGTACACTTTTACCCCGGCGCGCAATAGCGGCGCATAGTTCGAACGCGTGAGCCTGTACACAACTGCCTTGTCAGGAACGCCCGGCGTCGCCACACGAACGTCCACGCCACGCTTGGCCGCATTGGCCAACGCCATGCGCATCGCATCATCGATTACAAGGTAGGGTGTAAAGATGTAGACATAGCGTTGCGCCTGATTCAGAATATCCTGATAGACGGTCGAGGACAACGGCTCATCATCAAGCGGAGAGTCGCCGAACGGCTGCACAATCCCTTCCCCTTCGAAGGCATCGGGATGGTGTGCGTTGGGCCCAAACGCCAGCACGTCTTCATCGCTGTCGCGAAACGCGTGCCACATCTCAAGGAACATCAATGTGAAACTCCACACCGCATCGCCGGTTATCTTGACGCCGGTGTCCTTCCAATGTCCATGCTTGACGATGGCATTGATGTATTCATCGGCCAGGTTGATCCCGCCGTTGAACGCTGTGTGTCCGTCCACGACTAGAATTTTCCGGTGGTCGCGGTTGTTCATCACAAGCGACAGGAACGGTACGAATGGATTAAAGCGCAAGCATTTGACGCCCACCTGCTCCATATCCTTCACAAATGACAGCGGCAGCAAAAAAAGACTCCCCACGTCGTCATATATCAACCGGACATCCACGCCCCGGGCCGCCTTGCGCTTGAGAATATCAAGAATCCTGTCCCACATCTCACCGCCCTGAATGATAAAGTATTCAAGGAAAATGAAATGCTCAGCCGACTCGAGCACCTCAATCATCGCCTCAAACATTGCCTCGCCGACCGGGTAATATGTCACATGGTTTGCATCGTAAAGCGGATACCCGCCCGTATCCAAGAGGTATTCGCTGAGCCCCGCCGCGCGCCTGTCCTTCGCCCTAAGCGCCGCAACCGTCGCATCATCCTGCGTCAAGAGCGGCGCAAACCTGCGATGCACTTCGTCTATGCGCGCGCGCATGCGCTTGGACGGACGCTTGTTGCCCATAATCAGGTACAACGGCCCGCCAAGCACCGGGAGCGCCACAACCGCCGTGATCCAGGCGATGCGGTAGGAGGGATTCTCCTCCGAACTCACCAACATCAGCGCAATGAGCAAACTCAGAACCTGAAACACCATGCTGATGATGGCGGAATACTGAGTCAATTCAAAGAAAACGACGGCGAACCAATACAACTGCACGATGATCAACAGCGCGGTTATAAAAACACGCCCGGTCAGCAATGTCAACAATTTCTTCAGCTTTCGAATCAAACGCCCACCTCCGCACCCGGTTTAAGGCCGAGCTCAAACTTCCGTACCACCAATTGTACCGCATTACCACGAAAAAATCAATTCCAGAACGTCTATCACAGGAAGAATATACGCACAAACAGAGCAACCCAAAGTCCTTTCTTCGGACAATCGCGATTCACCATTTTTTTACCCATGAAAGGAAGAATGCCGCCGACTTTCCCCCTTGACAAGCGCCACAGCGCTGTGATATAATCTCTAACTGTTACGAGTTGCCAATGTAGCTCAGCAGGTAGAGCAGCGGTTTCGTAAACCGCAGGTCAAGGGTTCGAGTCCCTTCATTGGCTCCAGCGTCGAGGTGTAGCGCAGTTTGGTAGCGCGTTTGGTTCGGGACCAAAAGGTCGCAGGTTCGAATCCTGTCACCTCGACCA
>JAVBND010000065.1:0-19634 GCA_031551775.1 Eubacteriales bacterium
GATGCGCTTGGCCGAGCCTGACGGGTTGACGGAATCGGCCACTTGGTTGCTGAAAGCGTCATAGGAATACACGTGGCGCACGCCCTCGGGGCTTGTGATGTTGCGCAACAGATGCTTCTTCTTCTCCCCCGTATCGCTGCCATAATCCATGGTGTAGCGGCTACCCGATCCCGTCCTTCCGGCGGGCAGGTAGCTCGTCACGTTGTCCTGGCTGTCGTAGTCCATGTTGGTCTGCGTGCCCGCCGCCGTTTCCGCGCTGACCAGCCGCTTTTCCGCGTCGTACATGAACGACTTGCCGTAGGATTCGCGGAAAAGGAACAGGTTGGTGAAGTAGGCCACGTTGATGTTCTTCATGTACACCACGAAGACCTTGACTTCCGTGTAGTCGCACGGCGCTTTCACCGGCCCGCCGACGTACTGCCAATCCCGGCAGCTGAAGTTGAACGGCACGCGCGCACCATCTTCCCAGGTATCGCTGGTCCCGGTCTTCTTGAATATCACCCGCAACCTGAGCGCCCGCTCGTCCGTATTGGCGTTGGGCGCGCTCTTCGCGTGCACCCAGCCGCCCACAAAGAACAGGTCGTTCTTGCTGCCGGTCAGGGATACATGCTGCCCGAAGTTGCGCCCGTCCTTGTTCGGGCGACCGAGGATCCTGACCACGTTGCCGTTCAGGTGGCCGGGCAGCGGGGGAACCGTTTCGCTTTGCGAGATGACCTCGCCCGGCGCGCGGACGTACGGGCCCTCATAGTCACCGCTCGATGGGTTGACTGCGATGCCGCTGCCCCAGGTCCAATCCTGCGGCACGATGCCGTCGGGGCTTACCTCAAAGTCGCTGTTGGTGAGCAGATTGACCGAACTGGCCACATCGCCCTCCTCAATCTGGGGGCAGGCGAAGTAGACCGTGTTGACCGCGCCCGTACCTTCGCTGATGAAGCTCATCTGTGCGTTCTCCGAGCCGCTTGCCGGCGTGGTGAACAACATCTCAACGCGTTCCCAGCCGTCTGTGGGCAGGTCGCTGCCGACCGCTTCGGGCGTGGCCGCCGTGATCGCGAGGCTTGTGAATGTGCTTGTTCCGGCGATCACCTTCATGCACGCGTCAATGGCGCTGCCCGTCGCCTTCACATAGGCCGAGAGCACGTACTTTTGATTGTTTTTAAGCCTGATCCCCGTTTGCGTGCAGGTGCTCTGGCCGGTGACGCTCGCCGTGCGGTACATCTTCAAACTGGCGGCGTTCAGGCAGCGTTCCGACGCCGCGGTCGCGCGCGTGATGGCGCCGGTGCCGCCGCTCACCCACGCGGTGCCGCTCGCCCCGACTTCCGACATGTCGCTCTTGCGCAGGCGGTTGATGACCGTGCGCTGCACCTTGGAGGTATCGGTCACATGGTTGCTTTCACCTTCGTCGTACTGCTTAAAATGCGCGTAGCCCAGTTCGTCGCGCACGGCGACCATGTTGCCCCGGCTGTTGAACTGGTAGATCAGTTTCTTGCCGGTATCGTCATACGTTCCGGTGCCGTCCACCGCGGTCACCACGGTTTGCATATCGCCGTATTCAAACTTGAGCTTCTTGCCGTAGGCCATTGAGCCGCTTAATGTGGATGTACCCTCAAGGTACTCGACCTTGCGAAAGGACGCGGGATCAACGCCCGGGAAAAGATCCTTGTTGATTTTGTTCTCGCTCTGATAGGCAAGCTTCACGCAAGTTCCGTCGTGGTTGCGCAATTGGGTCAGCAGCGAAGTCCCGTCTTCATACGAATACGTGGTGTGGGGATCTGTGCCCGGCAGGTCGCTGTAACGGATGCCGGTCAGGCAGCCCTGGGTGTCGTAGGTGTAGTATACCGTTCGCAAGAGGTTTTCGCTCTGCCCGTAGGTCGTAATCGTGGACAGCCGGTCGTTCGAATAACCGAATACGGTCTTGCGCCCGGACGGGTCGATGATCTTCTTAACGCGGCCCTCATAGCGTTCATCGCCCAGGACGTAAGCGCCTTCCTCGGTTTCGTAATAGACGGTCGCCTCGGTCACCTTGCCCGTCGCCGTCGCGGGCATCTCGGTTTTGTAGATGTGGGTCAGCCAGTGGAGCTTGCGCGTTTGCGCCGCGCCCGCCGCCGCCCTGTCCTGGAAGGTCATCGTCATGCCATCCGGGGTGCGCAGGGTATAGCGCCTGGGCTTGAGCGCGTTGGCCGCGTGGATCTCCATGGTCAGGCCCAGGCCCTCGCGGTCACGGTAGGGCGGGATGGCGTTCGTCATCTTGAACCAGTGCTCGGTGCCGTCCCCGTCCACCCATACGATGTTGGTGATCTGCTCACCGTCTGTGCGCTTGAGCGTCTTTTCAAACACGAATTGCTGCACGCTCAATTTCCAGTTGTTGCCCACGTGGAACTTCGGCATGCTCCCGGGCCCTTCCGCATCGGGCTCATCGGACTCATCGGACGGCCCGCCCAGACCCAGGGTGGCCTGCGGGCAGGAGCTGTAATGGTGCGCAACCGATACGCTGGTGTTGCCGCCGCTCATCGCCGTGTCCTGGTGCGTAGCCGTGCCGGTCAGGTTGAACAGGTCCACACACGCGGTGCCCGCGCGCCCGGCCGATAGCTGCTCGTACTGCCACCAGCCTTCAACGCCCGCGTGGCTTACGTAGTTGACGATCATGAAGGGGCGGTTGGTGGTGGAGGCATCACAGCCCCAGAGCGTTTGGTGGTTGCCCTCGCTCATGCCCTTGGGCTTTCTGAGCGCCACGCCGAAATTCTGCGCCTGGCCGTTTTCACGCGTATACCACTTGCGGAACAGGTCGGTGATCTCAAAATTCATCACGGTGCCGCCCGGGCCGCCCGTACGGAAGTCCAACTCGTCGTCGTCAATCATGTTGACCGCTTGGGCATAGGTGGTGTTTGCGTCCCAACTGCCCTTGAGCGCGCAAGCGGAGGTGATCTTCGTGGCGGCGGAATCGCTGGTCGCGGTCATGTGCAGCCGCGCGCGCACCACCGTATCGCTGGCGTTGAGCGCGGGCAGCACGTCAAAGCGCAGCAGGATGATGTTGTCGATGTTCGAACTGGAGCCGACTTCCAATTGCCCTTTATTCATTTCCGTGCTCGTGCCATCCGACTTGACCGACTTGCACTGAAGCAGGTTGGTACCGTACCTGAGCGTGGTTTCCGGGTCGATGGTCACGGGGAACGCCGCGCCTTCGAGTTCCGCTTCGGGGATGCCATAGCGCATGACCGTCTGGCCGGACTTGGTTTCGAGATCCGCGCTTACGGTGAGCGGCGCGCCATTGGCGTCAAAGGCGATCGGCGCGCTGAACACAAAGGTTTTTCCGTCTTTCCCGTTCGCGCTCACCGTTCCATCGCCTTGCCGCTGGAATTCAAAGTCGCCTTCGAGCACCAGCGCGGCGTAAGCCATGGCTTCTTTGTTCGCCAGGATGATGTCTTCCTTGACCTTTTCGCTTAAGAGGCGGTACCTGACCGAGAGGCCGGGCAGCACATCGTCAAACTCAATTTCGCCGCTGCGTTCGGTGCGGTCCAGGCGCCGCTCCTGTTCGGTTTCGAGCGTCCTCAGCTCATTATCCGAGAGTGTACCGGCGCTGCGCGCCGTAAACCGCGCGTCGCGCTTTGCCTTGCCGAGCAGCTTTTCACGCTTGAGTTGCTTGCCGTCCTTGACGCGCGCATCTGCCGCGAGCGCCTGCGCCTCAAATCGCCAGGACAGCGTATTGTCGCCGCTTTTCAGCGTGACCAGTGAACCGTCGTTTGCGCATTCGGGCAACTCAACCTCAAGCGCATTTGCGCGGTTGCGCCATACCTTGCGCCCGTCCTTCGAAACGGCTCGTTCGAGGTTGTTGTCAATGTCGCGCCATTTCCCGTTATCCTCGTAATGCACTGGTTCGGGATAGATGACCGCCTGCCTGCGCCCGCCGCCAAAGTCAAAATGTTTCTCATTGGCCCTGCGGCGGTCAACCAGCTCATTTCCCTCGATCTGCTCGATGTCGAACTGGTTTGATTTCACTTCATTCAGGGTTTTTTCCATTGTCTTTTCCATGGGGTTCTCCTTTCCTTTGCTTCAGGCCGGGCACGCTCCGGCGCCCGGCCACGACTTGGTGTCTTTTAGCCCGCGGCTTGCCATTCGACCGTCCCGGCCAGGGTCAATGCGCCGTTTGCATTGGTTTTAAAATTGAAGGTGATGCTTGTACCCGATACGCTCGCCGTGGTATAGCGGTGGATGCCGCCTGAATCGTTGCTCTGCATAACATTTTCGACGCCGTCTTTGTTCTTATAATAAACGACGATGAACTTGCTCGAGGTGCCGCTTCTCTGAATCACGAGGCTGACCATCCTGGGCACAAAGCCCACGTTGATCGTGCAGCTCGTGCCGGATCCCGTCTGTGCGCTGTGGTTCAACTGCACCGAACCCCCCGATGCCGCCATCGTGCCGGTGATCTTTGAGCCCCGCGCATAGGCGGTATATCCCTGCTGAATGTTTGAAGCATACGCCGTCGCGTCCGAGGTATCGGTGCCGGACGACTGAAGCGCCTGCATCCAATAGGTCGTATTGGTCGGCGCGACACCGCTCACGGCCATCTTCGCGATATAGCCGATTCCGTTGTAGGTCACCACGTCGAGCGCGCTATACGCGGTCGAACCGCTGTAATCTCCCTTGGTCACAAGGCCTACCCGGCCCAGGTTGTAAGTTGCCATATTTGTTCCCTCCGTTTATTTCTTTGGTCGGTTTGTTCTTGCTGTTTCGGTTTTCAGATCGCCGATTCTCCGATGATTTGCGTCGGCTTCATCTCTACCGGCAACGCTTCCGCGGGCCTGTTCGCCATCATGATCTCGCTGACCGTGACCTCCACCGCCTGAAATTGTTTCTCCCCAAACAATACGGTCCGCTGGGTCAGGTAGCCGTCCAGCGCTACGCGCGTTCCTTTTTGCAGGCGCTCCATGCAATACTTCGCGCACTCGTTCCACGCGTTGATCCGGTAGATTTCGCTCTTTACGCCCGTCTTCGCGCGGTGCCTCACGACGAGCTTGAACACGATGTGATTGCCCGCGTCCGCACTGCCCAGCGCCATGGGTTGATCGTACACAATGCCCGTTAGGTATATTCTGTTCATATTGATCCTCCATATCATGGGGTTTTGCCTGTCGCTTTGATCTATCCGGGGCGGAAAAGCCGCCCCTTCTAAAGGAGGCGCGCACCGCTAGCAAGTGCGCAAAGCTCCTGAAATTGCCCTAACAATACGATGGTCGCCATTTTGGGGAATGACAAATCCCACCGAGCGCAAAGCGCGCTCCATGCTCACACGGCGTATACAAATAAATTCATGCGTAAAAAAAGTGAGCTGTACGTAGCGGACGAGGCGGAGATAGCCCGTCCGGCGCGAGGGGCCGTTTAGGAGGGCCACCTCTAAAAACAAATGGAACGTTCGTTCGTTTGCAGTATAGCAAACGAACGAACGTTTGTCAATGGGCCAAAAACGAATTAACCTGGCGTTCTATTTACCCTCAAATGAAAAAGCAGGTTCCGGAGCGGGCCAAAATACAAGCGTACCATCCTGGAGGAGGACGCACAGGGCAGCCCGACCGGTGCCGGTCACCCTACTTCCGGCTCGGGAACACCACCGTCAGAAACATCTTGAACCGCTCCGAGGCGTAAACAGCGTGCGGTACCTTTGCGGGCATGACGATCGTCTCACCCGCACGCAGCACATGCTTTTCATCGCCGATCGTGATCTCCCCCACGCCGTCTAGCGCCGTCACCATCGCGTCGCCGCTCGAATCGTGCGAGCTGATCTCCTCGCCCGCGTCGAAGGCGAACAGCGTCAGGCTGAGCGCCGCGTTCTGCGCCAGCGTTTTGCTCACGATTTGGCCGCCCTGGTAGTCCACCTGATCAGCCAGCGAAAGCACGCTACCCTGCCGTAAATGACGAATGTAGTCGCTCATATCGGATCACCTCTTTCAATCCCAATGATAACACAATATGCGCCGCGCGTCCGTTGCTTTTGCAACGCATCGGCCGTATAAGGATATGCCATCACTTGATCGCCAACGCGCGGCGGTGTATAATGAGACATCCGGTCAAGCGGGGTGCGAGATGGGCAACATTGAAAAATTTGATCAGATGGCAGAGCGATACGACACCGATGAGCGCGCGGAAATTGCGACGATCATCGCAAGCGCCATTCGGCGGCGCATCCCGGCAGGCGGATACCCCACCGCGCTGGACTACGGCTGCGGGACGGGGCTGGTAAGCATGCATCTGCTTGATCTGTTTGGGCATGCGCTGCTCGTGGATGCCTCAGCAAACATGGTCGATCAGGTGAACCGCAAGCTCCGCGAATCAGGCATCTCAAATGCCAAGGCCGTGTGCTGCGATCTGATGGCTGATCCGCCTTTCGCGCTGCATGCGGACTGCATCATCGTGGTGCAGGTGCTGCTGCACATAAAGGACACCCTGCCGCTGCTGGTCCGCTTGCTGGACGTGCTGAATCCGGGCGGGCAACTGCTGATCGTGGATTTCGTGACCAATGAATTGGTGGTTTCGAGCGAAGTACACAGCGGTTTCGATCCGGTCGCGCTGAGCGCTCAATTGAAATCGCTCGGCTGCGCGTGCGCCGATGCCGAGGTCATCCACCGCGGCGAGCGCATCTTCATGAATCAGGACGCTTCGCTGTTCCTGATCGATGCGCGCAAGGGAAACTTCGATTTCGTTCGGTGAACCGCCGCGCCTTGAAGGCCAACGGCCTGCCCATCAAATAGCCAGGGCAAATCTGACCGAATTGGAGAACAACACATGAAGACGATCGGACTGCTCGGCGGCATGAGCTGGGAGAGCACGGTATCCTACTACCAAGCAATCAACCGCACGGTAGCCGCGAAGCTGGGCGGGCTGCACTCGGCGAAAATTGTGCTTTACAGCGTTGACTTTGACGAGATCGAACGCTGCCAAGCGGCGGGCGATTGGGCGCTAGGCGCGCGGATACTGTCCGATGCGGCGCAATCGGTCGAGCGCGCAGGCGCGGACTTTCTGCTGATCTCAACCAACACGATGCACAAGGTGTACGAGGAAATCCAATCCGCGCTTAAAATCCCCGTGCTGCACATCGCGGATCTGACGGGCGACGAGCTGCTCAAAAGCGGCATCCGCAAGGTCGGGCTGCTGGGCACAAAGTACACCATGGAGCAGGCGTTCTACAAGAGCCGCCTTGCCGCGCGCGGGATCGACGTGCTGATCCCGGACGAGGACGGGCGGCAAATGGTCAACAACGTGATCTATGACGAGCTTTGCCGGGGCATCCTCAATCCGGTGTCAAAAGCTGAGTACCTGCGCGTCATCGACGAGCTGTGCGCGCGCGGCGCGGAGGGCATCATCCTGGGCTGCACGGAGATCGGGCTTCTGATCCAACAGCCCGACACAACTGTTGCGCTGTTCGACACGGCGCAAATACACGCGGCGCGCGCGGCGCTGTATGCGATTGAGGCATGATATGGCCAGGTCCTATGGTCAAGGCGAACAGCGGTGGCTGCGCTCATTCAGGGATGCGTTTCCATGACGTCAATGGCTCTTTTCGACACAATAGAGCTGGAGCTTGCAACTGCTCATGTTGATAAACGCATAGAACGCATGGGAAGCGGGATGGTTCGCGCCCGCCGTCTCGCCCTTTTGGGCATCTTCCGCCGTTTCCCACTTCACCAAGTCAACCCATGTTTCGCCATCGCGCAGCACGTCCCAGGAAATGAACCCCTTTTGCTTCGACAAAACCTCGTTATGGCACCTTTGCGAAGCGAGCAAGAAGTCCTCCGTCGAAGCGCCCTTCTTGAGCTTGTACGAGATAAACCAAACCGCATTCGACACCGCAACACATCCCCTTTCTGTATTCAAGGCGCAAGTTTCCCGCGCTGCCTGATTATACCATGAAAAGAGGGTGAAAAGCTGCCACGACGCAAACTTCCCAAGCACCCGGCTTAACCGCGCCGGAAATGCCTGGCACCGGACATCCCGATGCGGTAAATATGTCCGCGCGCTTGGCCAAGCACGGGTTCAATGCCGCCTTGGAAACGCACTGCGACCACAGCCAAGTGTCTCTCCTGATCCCGAAACAATGTACCGGAAGTGCCGCCATGCATCGACCTGAATTGTTGGCCAAAATCAAAAACGCACCCATGCAACCCGGCTGTTATCTGTACCGGGACTGCATGGGCAACGTAATTTACATCGGCAAAGCCAAGGTGCTGAGGAACCGCGTGCGCCAGTATTTTGCGAAGCGGCGCGAGGATGACAGTGCGAAGCTTTACAACCTCGTCCGCGTGATCGCCGATGTGGAGTATCAGGTCACGCCCACCGAGCGCGATGCGCTGATGTTGGAGTACCGGCTCATCAAGAAGTACAAGCCCTGGTTCAACTCACAGCTGGTGTCTGCGCCCAGGCAGCTGTTCCTGCGCATAGATCGCACGCCCCGCCGCCCCACGTTGACCATTGCCGAACAGACAATTGACGACGGCGCGGACTACTTCGGCTACTTCCGTGACCGGTTTGATGCTGAGGACGCCATCGATTTGTTGAATGCGGCATGGAGAACGCCGGTCTGCGGCAAGGGCTCCTTCAAGAGCGCCACCCGCCCCTGCGTTGAGCACGAAGTGGGGCGCTGCATGGCCCCATGCGGCCAAACGCTGGACGAGAGCGCCTACCGGGCGTCAATCGACGAGATCGTCCAACTGCTGCGCGGCGAGAGGCCGGCGGCATTTTACCGCCTGGAAGCTGACATGAAGCGCCTGTCCGTCGCCATGGAATTTGAAAAGGCGGTGCTCGTCAAGGACCAGATCGAGCGGCTCGAACGCCTTCGAAAGCGCAGCGGGTTCCTGTCCAGCTTCCCGGAAAAAGGCGATGTGCTGGTTTTCCTGCGCGCGTTCCGGGAGCGTGCGTTCTCGATGTTTCTGATCCGCGACGGCACGGCGATCGCACGCGCGGATGGCGAGGCGGCGCCCGATGAACGCGTCATCGCCCAACTGTTCGATCAGCCGCCCCTGCCCGACAGCGACTGGTTGGCCGGCTGCCTGATCGAGCTGTACGCGCAGAAACTGTTTGTCCTTCTTCCGGCCGGTGCGGAGCATTCCTTGATCCGCGACGCTTATCAGCGGTTCAATTCACGCGAATTACAAAATGACTGAACATCCCAACCCATTGATCCCCGCCCTAGTGGTCTTCGCTGAGCAACTGCCAGATCACGCCGTACTTGTCAGTGACCATCGCATACAGCGGGCTGAAGAACGTGGTCTCCGGCTTGACGTCGTTCTCCTCGCCGCAAGCAAGCGCCGCATACACGCGCCGCAGCTCGCCTGCGGATTTAAGCGACAGCGTGGGGCTGAGGTTGTTGCCCACCGCAAGCGGCATGCCCGTGGGCATGTCCATGAACATCACGTTCATCCCGCCGATGGGCACGCAGGCGTACATGATCTTGTCCAGGTCAGCCTCGTTCACGGGCTCGCCCTGGCCGGGCGGCGTTTCGCGGTAGGTCATCAGGTCCTTCACTTCCGAGCGAAACACCTCGGCATAGAACGCCACGGCCTCGCGGCAGTCGCCATCCAGATTGAAAAAAATGCTGAACTCCATGTGCTTATTCTCCTCCGTTAAATTACACAGGTAGTATGCCACAAAATACCGACATACGCCCGTCCTGCTCCTATACCACCGCCCGCAATTTTGCTTGAGGGCTTTGTTCAGGGTTACCCGGGTAAGCACTGCGCGCACTTCCGCGCCCGCCTTGCCGTGTTCCCCTCACCTTTCACCCACAATGCCCTCTATGCAGCGCACCGCCGCGCCCGTGCCGTCCTCGCACAGCAGCTTGCCGCGGATGCGCCGCGCGCGCTCGACGCGCGCCGCGCTTTGCATCTCGCAAAACGCCCGCGCCAACCGCTCGGGGCCGAGCTCGCTTTCGCGGATGGGCGGCGGCGCGTAACCCAGCCTGTGCATGCGGTGCGCCCAGAACGGCTGATCCACCGCGAACGGCACGATCTGCTGCGGCACGCCGGAGCGCAGCGCCTCGGCCAGCGTGCCGACGCCGCCGTGGTGCAGGATGCCCTTTGAGCGCGGGAACAGCAACGCGTGGGGCGCGGCGGGTGCACACAGAATGCGCGCGCTTGAAGGCATATCAATTTGCGCGTTCCCGGCGAGCAGCACCGCGCGGTTGCCCGTCTCCCGCAGCGCGCCGTCCAGCATCTCCACGAACGCGCGCGGGCCGTGCAGCGGCATGCTGCCAAACGATACCGCGATGGGCGCATCGCCCGCCTGAAGAAACGCCTCAATCGTCGGATCAAGCGCTTCGCCCGCCGAATCCAGATAGAAAAACCCTGGCAGATACACCCGCCCGTTCCAGCTGGTCACGTCCTCAAGCAGCGCCGGACTCACCGGACACAGGATCGGGATGGGCTTGCCGTTGATCTCATACGCATACGCGCCCGCCTTGCGTGCGGGCAAACCCCTGGAAGCGCGCCAGGCGTTGATCTCCTTGATGCTTGCGGCATCCGCCTTGGCCATCGGCGCGTAGCTCAGCCGGTTCAGCGCCGCGCCAAAGTTCTTGGTGGGCGCGATGGCCATGTTCGGGAACTCACTCACCGGGTACGTGATCGGCACCGGCGGCACGCTGACGCACGGAATGCCCAGCGCATGAGCCATGTCGGGCGCGGCCAGCGCCTTGGGGTGGTACAGGATCACATCCGCGCCCTGGCTCGCCGCCCAAAAATCGTCCAGGCTGCGCCGGAACGCCGGGTTCACCACCTCGCGCGCGTAGCGCATGGCGCGCAGCGGGTGCTTCATGCCGCCCCGCATCACTTCGCGCCCTTCTTCTGTGCCCAGCATCGCCATCAGGTCGGACGAAGCGCGGCGGAACTCCACGCCGCCTTGGTCCACCAGCGAGCGAAAGCTCTCGCCCGTGCAGATCACCGCGCTGTGCCCCTCGCACACCAACCGCCGCGCCAGCGCCACATAGGGCTGTACATCGCCCCGGGTACCCAGCGTGTGTATGCTCACGCGCACGCCTTTCGCCTCCCCTGTTTTGAACGATCCCGGCTTCTTGCGTTCATCATATGCCCGCCTGGATGCATTGTCAAGAAGGGCCTTGGCACCTGCTGGTTTGGGCACTACAAGCTCAGCGGGTTAGGCCGCTATGTCCCGAACATTTCCTCCCCAGAACAAATCAGGCAGGACGGTCATCCATCCCGCTCAACGCTCAGCAACTCGGCATCCGCGTGATCCTCCAGATAGCGGATCACATCCTCCAGCATTTCGCGGGCGTGACCCGCCTCGCCGGACACAACCGCCACGCCGACGGTCAGCAGTTGGTGTTTATCCTGTGAGTCCACTTCCGCGATGGAGGCATTGAACTTGCGCCGCGCCCCGTCGATCAGGCCGCGCGACACCATGCGCTTCTCCTTCAGCGAATGCGCGTGCGCGATGTGAAACCGCAGCCGCGCGGATTGTACGGTCATCGGCAATCATCCTTTCTGCGCAACCACCGTGTTCGCGATCAAGTCATGCGCTGCGCGGTGGCCCTCGCGAAACCAGAAACCCGCTTCTTTAGCGCCGCCCCCGCCCCGACTGTTCCGGCCGCATCCCTTATCCGCATACCCTGCCCACGCAAGCATACCCATCCACCCGCGGCGCATTGGGCTGAGCGCCGGGTTCAAACGCAAACGTTCGCCCAGCGCGCTCGCCGGCAAGCCACAGATGACAAAGCGCAATCCCCATGTCGATCTGGTTCATGGCCTCATACATGACGGCCTTGAGCGCGCCCAGTTTTTGCCGGTACACGTACATGCCTTCCTCAGCGCAGGCGAAATACCACGGCTGGCTGTTGGTTGCCGACGGAGCCAGCCGCGCCGCCTCCAACCGCTCGTCCTGTCCCGAAGAGATTTCGGACAGCGGTTTGCGGCTGAACTCGGATGCATCCGCGCGGTATGGATCGCCTTGCGCCGCGCCAAGCGCCAGCATGATCACAAAGTGAAGCCCGTCCTTCGCGGGCTCAACCGCTTTCGCCATGCCAAGCCAACAACTGCTAAGCCCCAAGGAGGCCGCAAACAGGTCCGCCTGTTGCAGCAAAAAACCGGCGTTGGTCAAGTACCCATCCGCTTTCTCGGAGTAGATCAGCAGATAGTGCGGCGCCTTGGCCGACACCATCCCCTTGACCTCGGACGCGTTCACCAAGTCGATCCGCGTGCGAATATTGGGGAACAAGGGTTTTGCGTCCTTCACAAACGCCTGAATCTGCGACAACTGCCGTGGCGGCAACGCCTGCTGTTGGTACTTGCGCGTCGATTTGCGCACAAAGATGCTGTCATACAACGTCATGGCCGAACCTCCAAATCACAATGAAATGGTCCCCTCAGCCCCCGCGACCGACGCGCCTCCCCTTAAGGGACACCCGCACGGGCAGCGCATTTTCCCAGCGCCTGTATTATACCACAGCGCAAGGCCGACGAACAGCCCGCAATCCGCGATCCCCTGCCGCTCGCGCTTGTCCAAAGATATTAACATGCGCTTCGCTTGACATTCGCCGCATTATTCAGTATATTAGAAATATCTTAATTTCGAATATTGAGGTGGATTTATGCGGAAACTGGCCTGCATCGGCAGGGAATGCGTGGCGTGCGGCGCGTGCGCGAAGGCGTGCCCGCTGAAAGCGGTGGCGATCGATCGGGGATTGATCGCGGTGGTGGACGCGGCAAGGTGCGCAGGCTGCGGCAAGTGCGCTCTGGCGTGCCCGGCGGGCGTGATCGAGATCTTGGCGCGGGAGGAAGCTGGCGCATGAAGAAACGATGGTACGACTACCTGTGGGTCTTCTCCTCGGTCTATCTGCTGTTGGGGCTGATCAACATCGGCTTTGCGTGGCTGGGGCTTTTGTGCTTTCTGATTCCGCTGGGCATGGCGATCTTCGGAGGCGGCAAGGCGTACTGCAACCGCTACTGCGGGCGCGGCCAGCTGTTTCAATTGACCGGCGGGCGGCTGGGGCTGTCGCGCAACGTGGCGCCGCCCCGGTTCCTGCGCTCCGCCTGGTTCCGGTACGGCTTTCTGGCGTTCTTCATGACCATGTTCGCGCTGATGATCATTCAGACCGTACAGGTGTTTCTGGGCGCTTCCGATCTCAGGCAAGCCGTAACGCTGCTGTGGGCGTTCACTCTGCCCTGGCAGTGGGCGGACTGGCCCGTTGCCGCGCCCTGGGTGCGCCAGTTCGGCTACGGGTTTTACTCGGTGATGCTGACCTCCACGGCGCTGGGCCTGGTCACAATGGCGCTGTTCAAGCCGCGCAGCTGGTGCGTCTACTGTCCCATGGGCACGATGACCCAGGGCATCTGCAAACTGAAGGAGGGCAGCCCATGGAAGCGCGGGCAAAGCAAATCGCCGAGCTGCTGAAGGTGCTGGCGAACGAGAACCGGCTGATGATCTTCTGCGCGCTGATGGATTCTCCCATGACCGTAGGCGAGATCGGAAAGAAGGTGGCGAACATCACCCAATCCGCGCTGTCGCAGCACCTGGGGCTGCTCAAGGCGCACGGCATCCTGAAGGATCAAAAAACCGGCCAGTCGGTCACCTACTCCATCGCGGATCACCGCGTAGAGGAGATCATTCATGTACTAAAGAAGCATTACTGTGATCAGGAGGAGAGAACATGAAAAAGCCAATGTGCCTGTTGGCCGCGCTGCTGATGCTGGGCCAGACCGCCTGCGCTATTGAATCTCCCGTTCGACCTGAGTACAAGAAGATCACCGCCGAGGAGGCGAAGGCGATCCTGGACGGCGAGGCACCCTACCTCCTGCTGGACGTGCGCACCGACGAGGAATTCGAGGCCGGGCGCATCGGCGGCGCCATCCTGATCCCCGATTACGAGCTCGCGGAGCGCGCGGAGGCGGAACTACCCGACAAAGACGCGCTGATCCTGATCTACTGCCGCAGCGGCCGGCGAAGCGCCAACGCCGCCAGGGAACTGATCGGCATGGGCTACACAAACGCGCTGGACTTTGGCGGGATCATCGACTGGCCCTACGAAACGGTCAGCGGCCCGGCGGCCACGGCGCGATGAGGGCGTGATCCTAGATAGAAGCGCGGCTTTGTTAACCGAAAAGAAATAGCGCCACCCGCGTCATGAAAGACGCGGGTGGCGCGGCAATCTGCCTGTACTTGGCATTCGCGAACCTGTCGGCAAGGGCGCGGATGCGTTCATCGCATCAGGTCTCGGGGTTGTCAAACAGCGTGGGCCTGCCCAATGTGGCGACGGTGGACGTGTCCCAAACGGTGGTGGTGTTCCAACCCTGCGCGGCGATCAACGCGATGAGGTTTGACTGGGCGGTGCCCTGGCCGTCGCGCCCGTTGGGGTCATCGACGGGGGTGATTGGGACGCCGCCCGCCGTGAGGAGCATGGTGTTCAGCGCATAGTTGGCCACAAGCTGTGCGCCGCTGCCAAGCGTGGCGCAAACGCGGTGGGCGATGCCGCCGGGGTTGGTGGCCGCAACAGAGGGATTTAGCGCAAAGCTCAGTGCCAGTCTTCCGGTATCGGTTCCGTCGTTGGAAAGGCTTCCGAGCAGCCCGCCCGCGCCGCTGGAACAGGAAATTGCACCCGCGGCATAGCAGCGCTCGATGTTTGAGCCGGTGGCGGTGCCGACCAGCCCGCCCGAAACGGTTACGGGTGTGGTGGCGGAACCCAGCGAATAGCTGTCTCGTATCAGCAACCGGTGCACGCTCTGGCCCACCAACGCGGACACCACATCGTCACCGGCGGTAACAGCGTTGCCGCTGGCGAAGCAACGGTCAATCAGCGCATACGTCACCGCACCTACGAAGCCGCCGGTCGCGACGTTTGCGAACTGCCGGGTATCCGTGGCGCTCACGTTGCCGCGCGCCTGGCACAGCACAAAGATCAGCGAGCCGATGCTGGGGTCCGCAACGGTGGCCGTGCCCGCGCCGGTTCCACAGAAGCCGCCCAAGTTCTGGTTCCCGATTACGGAGCCGCTGGCTTTGCAGCGCAAGTAGCTTGAGAGCAGCGCCGCGCCGACGAAGCCGCCCGTGTTCGTGCCAAAGGGGTGTGATACGGCCACCGAGGTTTCGCAGTCCACAAACGCCAGCACCGGCGTGGTCGCGCCTGATGCGCCGCCCGCGGCGGTCTGGTATCCAACGAATCCGCCCACAAAGCCGCTGCTGGTGTTGTTTGTGGTGACGGTGAGTGTGGCGGCAGTCACGCTGCAACCATCAACGATCAGCGCGCCGGTGATTTTGGTGTTGGCGTCGATTCTTCCGATGAAGCCGCCTGCGGGGCCGTTGTTGGGGAAGGTGTCGGCTTGGGTGCTGACGCGCCGGATCACAAACCCGGCCGCACCGACGTTCAGGGAGCCGAACGCACCGCCTACGCGCCCGCCGGAGTGGATGGCTCCTGCCAGCACCTGTGAATCTTGGATGGTCAGTGAGGCGGTCTGGGTCGTGTTGCCGATCAATCCGCCCGCATAACCGGCGGTGCTCGGCGGGTCCACGGGGCCTGTTTGGATTTGGCTGACGGTCAGATTTTGCAGGATGGATGCGCTGCTGGCGGTCAGGTTTCCGATCACGCCGCCAATGCGAAAGCCGGTGTGTGTCAAAGAAACGCTGCCCACGGCGATGCCGTCCATCATTGCCACGCCGCTTAGGACCTCGCCGACCGCGCCGCCCATGGTTTGATAGGCGGTCACGCTGACCTGTGTGATCTCAACGTTCTGGACGGAAGTATTGCTGCCCGCCTGATCCAGTCTGCCTATGATGCCGCCCATGACCGTTGCTTGTGCGGTGGTCTCGCTCAGACCAGCCTGTGTGACAGAGATATTCGCGATGCTGTCTACCGCTTGGGCGATACCGACCATGCCGCCCGCGTAGATGATGTTGGTGCCGGTAGCGGCGCGCCCCGCGGAGACATCGACAGTGCCCAGCGCGATGCCCGTGATTTGTCCGCCCACGGCATACCCCGTCAGCGCGCCGATCTTGCCGGTTTGCGTGGCGATCGTCGAGCCGGTGACCAGTGCGGCGACAATCGGATTGGGCAGGTTGAAGCCCGAGAGCGTTACGTCCCGCGTCTGCCCGAACAGCCCTCGCACCAATACCGGGTCTGTACCGGTAGCCGTGGCGTTGATGCGCAGGTTGTTGACGGTCGTGCCGCCGGCCGCGGTCTGCGCGACGCCGCTGAAGATGTGCGGCCCGGAGGGCGGTGTGCCGGTCAATCCCGCGTCCACATTGCCGATGGGCCGCCATCCATTTCCACTCCAGGCGGATTGATAATTGGCCAGGTCGAACGAAGCGTCCAGCGCGTAGTTGAGCGCCAGGCTGTCCGGCAGCCCATGCACGCCGAAGGTCTGGTCATACAGCGCCTGCATGCCCTCGATGTTGTCCAGAATGCGTGCGTTCTCAGTGACGCCCGCGCGGTTGCCAGGGTTTCCGGCTGTCAAGTCCGGGTAGAACGCCATCTCTGCGGTCGTACACATGCGCACGACGAACGGGTCGCCCGCTGTGCCGTTGCCGCTGGCGAACGGCATGCCGATCGCAGACTGGAACACCGCCAACACGCCGCTGAGCGTCGCCCCGCCGTCGATGGACACAGTCGCATAGATGTCGTAATTGAACCCGTCCATCACGCCGGTCTCCAGGGCCAATGCCGCGACGCCCTCCTTGCCGGTCAGCGTGAATGGCAGCGTGGTCTGACCCGCGCCGATGTTGCGCGTAAAGTGGCCGCGCACCGCATCACCGTTGGTCAAAGTGGATGGGTCGGCATAACCAAAGATTTCCTCGGCAGTGGGGACGGGCAGTCCCGGCACCAAAAGCAGGTAGTAGATGTCCAGCGTGTGCGGCACGGCAGAGTCGGTGGTGAACACGGTATCCACGGTGCGGAACACGGGGCCGCGCGTGAGTGATACCAGGTCCACCTCGAAGAAGGAGGTGTCCACGGTGAACACGCTGAACGTGCGGAACGCCTCCGCCGGGATGCAATTGATCCCCAGTTGAGTCACCACCACGGTGTAGCTGCCATCCGCCAGCATGATCGGTACCTGGATGCCCCATTCGGCATCGTCGAACACATGCGCCATCTGGCAGAACAGCGTGTTGCCCGAACTGTCTTGCAGGCACACGCTCACGGTCGAGTTCGGGATGCCCCGCCCTGTGATGGAAGGCTGGTTGCTGGGAATCACGGCCAGGTCTTCCGGCACATCAATGTCCGGCGCGGCGCAAGGCGGAACCACCACGTCAAAGCACGAGGTGTCCTCCGGCGGATGCGCGCCCGTAGAATCCGGGCAGCGCAGCACCGCGCGCACGCAGTGCGGTCCGGCCGTCCAGGGAAGCGGCGGTTGATAGGTCCAGTTTCCGTTTTCATCCACCGGCACACGCCCGACCGACACGCCGTCGATGAACAGCTCGACCTCGCAGCCCGGCTCGCCGGTGCCGTCGATGGGATCTCCCGGATCGGCCTGGCCGCCGTTCTCCGGTCCGTCGATCGTGACGGTCGGCACCTCAAAACAGGTGTTGTCGGTGGGCGGGTTGGGGTCGGTACTGCCCGGACAGCGCAAAATCGCGCGCACGCAGTGCATGCCGCCGGTCCAAGGCGTGGGCGGCTGGTAGATCCAATTGCCGTTCTGATCGATGGGCACGCGCCCGACGCGCACGCCATCCACGAACAGCTCGGCCTCGCAGCCCGGCTCGCCCGTGCCGATGACCGGATCGTCCGGGTCCGCGCCGCCGCCATCCTCCGGCCCGTCGATCTTGATCCCGGGCACCTGGAAGCAGTTGTTGGCCTCCGGCGGATTGGGATCGGGGTCGTTCGGACAGCGCAGTACCGCGCGCACACAATGCTCTCCGTCCGTCCAGGGCGTAGGCGGCTGATAGATCCAGTTGCCGTTGTCGTCGATGGGCACGCGTCCGACCAGTTCTCCGTCGATGTACAGTTCCGCCTCGCAGCCCGGCTCGCCCGTGCCGGTGACGGGATCCTCCGGGTCCGCGCCGCCGCCATCCTCCGGGCCGGTGATCACGATGCCCGGCACCTCAAAGCAGGTTTCATCCTCGGGTGGGTTGGGGCTTAAGTCGTTTGGGCAGCGCAATATGGCGCGCACGCAATGCCGGCCTTCCGTCCAGGGCGTGGGCGGCTGGTAAATCCAGTGACCGCTTTGATCGATCATCACGCGCCCGACCGGCACGCCGTCCACGTACAGCTCGGCTTCGCAGCCCGGCTCACCGGTGCCAACGACCGGATCGCCCGGGTCCGCGCCGCCGCCGTTCTGCGGTCCGTCGATCTTGATGTCCGGATTGCCCGGCACCTCAAAGCAGGCATTGTCCTCCGGCGGACACGCGCCGGCGTCGCAACGACAGCATAAAACCGCGCGCACACAGTGGCAGCCGCGCGTCCAAGGCGTGGGTGGCCGGTAGATCCAATTGCCGCTGGCGTCGATGGGTATTTTTCCAACGAACACGCCGTCGATGTAGAGTTTTGCCTGACACCGCGGCGTGCCTCTGCCGGTGATGGGATCTGTGGGGGCGGCGACGCCGCGCGGACCGGTGATGCGGATGCTGCGGTAAGGTTGGCAGCCATCGCAACAGGCTGGGTGGCGGTTGCACCGGCCACAGTCGCATCGGTTGCGGCAGTACGAATCACGACATTCTCGCGAATCATCATTGAATCCGCAATAGGCTGGTCCATTGGCTGAACAGCAGGGGCTCATACAGATCATGGCGGTCCCGCGCCGGTTCGCAGGCTGACGCAGTGCGCAGCGTGGGTCGCATCGTTTTTGAATAGGCATAGAAATACCCTCCTTCGGTATCATCCTATGCCAAAGTTGTGTGGGCAGACTGCGAATTGTTATGGATATCGCACCCGCCGCGCTCCGTGATTTCTCAGCCCAATTTTAACCGCATTTTGCCGCATGCAGCCCCAATCATGTCTGTTTGCGGTACTATAAGCACAGTTACAGCAGCTTCCCGATCTCGGCTTCCAACTGATCCGGCTTCATGGCCGGGGAGTAGCGGCCATGGACGTTGCCTCCCCGGTCGATGAGGAACTTGCCGAAATTCCACTTGATGTCGCCCGCCTTGGCGAAGGGCTTCAAAACCTTCACCTTCTTCTCGAAGGACTTGCTCTCATCGTCGCTCTGATCCTCCGGCGCTTGCTGGCGCAGCCAGGCGAACAGCGGATCGGCGTCCTTGCCGTTCACGTCGATCTTCTGGAAGCGCGGGAAGGTGGTGCCGTAGTTCAGCGTACAGAACTCGGTGATCTGCCCGTCGGTCCCGGGCGCTTGCCCTAGGAACTGATTGCAGGGGAAGTCCAGTACCACAAAGCCCTTGTTCTGATATTTTTTGTACAGCGCTTCCAGCGCCTCGTACTGAGGCGTCAGGCCGCACTTGGTGGCCGTATTGACGATCAGCAGCACCTTGCCCCGGTACTCCGCCAGTGAAACCGGATTGCCCCTGTTGTCCTTAACGGTGAAATCATATGCGTTCATGTTCATGCTCCTTCCGTTCTATGACCGTTTGACCGGTTCTTCAGGTCATTTTGCCGCCAGCCATCGCACCATCCTGTCCGGCGCCGCCCATAGCCTGATGGACAAAGTGTAGCACAAAGCCGAAATATAATCAAGCTAAATTTAATTGAATAAAATTAA
>JAVBND010000020.1:0-34306 GCA_031551775.1 Eubacteriales bacterium
TATACGCATTTGAGCGTGCGCGAGGATGCGATGGTGCTGTTTGGCTTTCTCAGCCGGGAGGAAAAGGCGATGTTTCTCCGGCTGATTACGGTATCCGGTGTGGGGCCGAAGATGGGCTTGGCGATTCTATCCGGCATGACGGCGCAGGAGTGCGCGGTGGCGATCGTGACGTCGGATGAAAAAGCGCTTTCGCATATTTCCGGTGTGGGCAAGAAAACCGCCCAGCGCTTGATCTTGGAATTGCGTGGCGCGATCGAACAGGAGCAACTCATCCAAACCGGCGGCGCGACGTTTTCGTGGGAGCAGGGCGATTCCGTATCGGAAGCCGTTACCGTGCTGGTGGCGATGGGGTTTGCGCCCAGCGATGCGACGGCGGCGGTCGCCTTGGTCAAGGCGGAGGGCGGCAGCGCGGAAGAGATGGCGATGCGCGCACTGCGCAGCCTGGATCGAAAGTAGGGATAGAGCATGGATGATTTGTTTACCTCATCGCATCAAATGCCGGAGGAAAGCGCCTCGGCCGGCGATGGCGACCGTTTGATCGCCACCAGCATGCGGCCGGAGGATAGCGATATTGATCAATCGCTGCGCCCGCATACGTTGGATGAGTATATTGGGCAGGAGAAGGTCAAGGATCAGATGCGCATCTTTATCGAGGCGGCCAAGCAGCGCAACGAGCCGCTGGATCACGTCTTGCTATATGGCCCGCCCGGCTTGGGCAAGACCACGCTGGCCGCGATCATCGCCGAGACCACAAAGTCCGCGTTCGTCAAACTCAACGCCGTGACGAGCGGCGTGGGCGACGTGCGCGAAGTGATCAGGGATGCCGAGAACCGGCTGAAACTTGGCGGACAGAGCACGTACCTGCTGCTTGACGAGTGTCACCGCTGGAGCAAGGCGCAGTCGGATTCGATCCTGCCCGCGATTGAGCAGGGCATCATCCGCTTTATCGGTTCGACCACTGAGAATCCGGCGGTCTCGATGACGCCCGCCATCGTCAGCCGCTGCCGCCTGTTTCATTTTGAGCAGCTCAAAACCGCCGAGGTTGAACGCGCCATGCTTCGGGCCGCCCGCGATAAAGAGAATGGCTACGGCTTGCAGGATGTTGAGATTGACGAAGACGCGCTGCACCACATCGCCGCAGTCGCAAACGGCGACGTGCGCGCGGCGCTCAACGCGCTGGAGCTTGCGGCTCTGACAACGCCCATGGATCGAAACGGGACGACGCGCATTACGCTTGTCGTTGCCGAGCAATCGATTCAACACCCGGTCCTTCAAATGGATGAATCGATGTTTTACGATATGCTCAGCGCCTTTTGCAAGTCGCTGCGCGGTTCGGACAGTGACGCGGCGCTGGCGTGGTTCGCGCGCCTTACACACGCCGGAATTGATCCCAAGATCATCGTCCGGCGCGTCATCGCGCACGCGAGCGAAGATGTGGGTCTTGCCAATCCCATGGCGATGCTGCAAGCCGTCGCGGCGGCCAAGGCGCTCGAATTCATCGGCATGCCGGAAGCCAAGCTGCCCATCGCGCAAGCCATCATCGCCGTGTGCGAAAGCCCCAAGTCGAACGCCGTCGTGATGGCGATCGACCGCGCCTTGGCGGACGCGGCCAAGGGCGGTTACCAGCCGGTGCCGGTCCATCTGCGCGACACGCACTACCCGGGCGCGGATACGTTGGGCGCGGGGGAGGGCTACAAGTACGCGCACGACTATCCCGGCCACTATGTCGTGCAGCAATACGCCCCGCTTGAAGCCGCCGGTATGCCGTACTACGAGCCGGGAACGCTGGGGTGTGAAGTTGAGGTTCACGCGCTTCGGCGCGAAAAGGGAATGGAGCATTAACCGCGCTCGGTTTCCGTGTTGCCGATTTTGACCGGCGCAATGGATTCCGGCTTGGTCGTTGCCGTCTTATACGCCCAAACGGCGGCGATGAGGATGAGCGCGGCAACCAGCATGGTGACGGTTCTGCGGATGAGGAGGCCCCGTTCGCGCAGGAACTTTAAGCGCAGCGCTTCTTCCCGCTTGACGTCGGGAGGGGTTTCCTCTTGCGGCTCGTTCTCTTCGAACAGCGGCATGTCCACCTTGGGCAAGGGCGCATTTGGCGCGGGGCTGCGTAGCACGCGCGCCATGTCGAACGCGGTAAAAACAACGTCCCGCTCGCGCGCGCAACGGCGGCACTTGCGGCGGCGGTATGGATTGGGTAGGCCGCACACGCAAATCCAGAGTGCGCCAGCGAGCCTTGGGAAGCCCACGGCGTCCTCTCCCGCGAGCGAACGCAAGCGGTTCAGCTCGCGTCCGTCGGGGCGGGGCAGATCAGGCACTTCAACCAGGCGCGCGGGGCTGTACATCCAGACGGGTTTGTCTCCCTCGAAGATGACGCGGGTGAACTGTACGCTGACCTTGGTGGCCCAGGGCGCTTCATCGGTCGATACATTGGCCGCAAATGAAGTCCGGGGCGGGACGCGCAAGCCTTCCATAGAAAACGGTATTTCGGCACGCCGACCGCCTTCGTCCTCGAACACAGCCAATGCGTCCAGGCGCTCAATGACGCTTGGCGAGAGGTTGTTGAGCTTGAGATACGCCCGGACGTTGCCGCGGTCGTCTTTTGCGAAATCACTCGTCATGTGTTCTACGGGGCAATGCGGATCGATGCGCAAAATGAATCCTCCGTCGCTGATTTTCCCCATTATAACACACCGCACACCCAAAAGAAAGGAAGGGCACGAAGCGCGATGTCCTCAAGTCTCAGAGCCAAGCTCAGCGCCATGAAAACCGGAAGCGGCGCGCCGCCGTCCGCACAGCCGCGCGTGTTCTTGCACGTCCGCCTCGGCGAAGAACCCGCGCCTGACGGCTTGTTTTCACCGTTTGACGCGCGCGCGCTCATGAGGATGGGCGTCGATTTTCAGTGGCCCTCCATCGAAAAGGTACTCTTTCTCGATACCGAGACCACCGGTCTTTCAGGCGGCGCGGGCACGGTTGCCTTCCTTGTGGGGCTTGGTTATGTCAGGGACGGATTGTTTCAAACCGAACAGTACCTGATGAGCGATTATCCGGGCGAGATTGATCTTTTGACGAAACTCGCCGCGCGCATGAGCGCGTTTGACACGCTCGTCACCTTTAACGGGCGCGCGTTTGACATGCCGCTGCTTGAGACGCGCCGCACAATGATGCGCATGGCGCAATTTCCGCCGCTGCATCACCTGGACCTGCTTGCGCCCTCGAGGCGGCTGTGGAAGAAACGCCTGGGTTCGGTCAAGCTGAGCGTGCTTGAGGAAAAGGTGCTCCGGCGTGCGCGGGCGGACGACTTGCCCGGCAGCGAGGCGCCCCGCAGGTTTTTTGAATTCTTGAAGTGCGGGGACGGGCGGTTGCTCGAGCCGGTGATTGAACACAACCGGCAGGACGTGCGATCGATGGCGGAGTTGTTGATGGAACTCAATGATCAGTATCGCGCGCCCAGAGAGAGCCAGGCGCCGGAGGATCTCATCAGCCTTGGGAAGACGCTGGAGAAGCGCGGCGAGAAAGGCGAAGCCATCGCGTGCTACCGCATGGCGAGCCTGCCACGGCCCGCAACCTCCATAGCGGCGCTTAAGGGGCGGCGCGCCGAGGGTGAGGCGCTCTTTCGGATGGGCATCCTCTACTTGAGGATGGGCGAAGTACAACTGGCGGCAAGGACGTTTGAGAAGCTTGCGGCGCGGGACAAGGCGGGAACGGCTCCGCTCATTGAACTTGCGAAAATTTGCGAGCACCGCTTGCGCGATGTGGATGCGGCGCTTGACTGGACCGAGCGCGCTATGCGCACCAGCGCCGACGCAAGCGAAATTAAGGCGCTTGAGCGGCGCAGGGCGCGCCTGATTGACAAGCGAAAAAAATTTGGAGGGCTTCACCATGGGATTTAAAGCAACGCTTGACGGACGTAAGGCGTATCGGTTACACCTCGCCGGGAATAAACTGGACGATCAAAAGAAGTTTGACGAAGCGCAGCAAAAATTTAATGAAGCGCTTGCGCTTTACAAGTGGGCGGCGGACGAGGGGCTAAGCGAGCCGCGCGTCCTGATGGCCTACGGCGTGTTGCTGCTCAAGCAAAGCCGCTTTGAAGAGGCGCGCGAGGTCATGCTGAAAACCGAAAAGCTTCCCGGCATGGGCGCGGATGAGAAGAGGCAGCTCAGGCTCAATTTCGCGGTTTGCCAATGGAAGCTTCACAAGCTTGATCATGCGATCGAACTCATGAAGCGGGTGGGGGCGGATGGCATGAACTCCATGATCTACGGCTCCCTTGGCTACATGCTGATTGAAAAGGCAATAGAAACCGGCGATTTTTCAGAAGCCATTCAGTTTAATGACGAGGCTTACGAGTACGACGAAGAAGATCCGGTGACGCTTGACAACCTCGGGCAGTTGCGGCTTGCCATGGGCGAGCGGGAGAAGGCGAAGGAGTATTTCAATCGGGCGCTGAAATTCCGCCCCGGTCAGGTGGACACCTTGTATTATCTTGCCAAGATGGCGCACGAGGACAAGGACGACGCGGCCGCGCGGGAATTCCTGAACGCGGCGTTGACTGCCCGCTACAGCGCGCTTTGCACGACGTCGCGCGAACAGGCGCGCGCGCTGCTTGCGCAGTTGTCGCCGCAAGGATAAAACAGAAAGTTTTTAAACGGTGACTGAAGCTTGATGACGGCTGTCGCGCACGATTATGCGGGGTGCGGCAGCCGTTTTGTTCGGGAAGCTCTTACAGGCAGCAAAGGAGCGGAATTTTGCGGCTACAAATCCGCATCGGAATGATAATCCTATTATCCTATCGTATAAATATGTATACATTGGATAATCTGGATACTCTTTACAAAATATTTGGATTGTCATCCCATAGATAGCAATATTTTTTTATGAAAATGTCAATTATTATTGACAAATTCGGCGCTGTGTATTATAATTATACAGTCAATGGAATAATTAAAATTATTTTAAATTTTTGTTCGCCATTTTGATGAAATCGAACGGGCATTGTTCGGAAAAAGCGACAATGCGCGGACGAAGTTCAAAGAGACCTTGTTCATTGGCAAGGCAAAGAAGGAACGAAGGAATGCATAAAAGAGCTTTGTTGTTCGACCTTGACGGCGTGTTGATACCGTCGGAACGGGCCATGGCGCGCGCCGCGCAAAAAGCATACCGCGAATATGGCATTGAGACACGGTGCGAGGATTTTGTTGCACACGCGGGAGAGGGAGACGACCGGTATTTTGCAGCGGTTGCCCAGCAGTATGACCGCGAGTTTGACCCCGCAATGAAGGCGCGCGCGTATGAATACTATACCACCTATGCGCCGGAAGCCGCGCGCGGCGTCGCGAGGCGCGGACGCGCCTTGCTTTTAAACCTCAGGCGTGATTATCCGATCAACCTGTGCTCGGAAGCCGGTTCGGCGCGCGTTGACATCAACCTGGACGCGCTCGGCTTAAGCCGGGGATTTTTTGACTCGGTAACGCTCGGAAGCGAAGTCTCGCATGGCAAGCCCGCTCCCGACCTGTATCAACTGGCGGCGCGCCGCATGGGGATTGCGCCCGCCCGTTGCGCGGTTGTGGAAGATACGCCCTGCGGCTTGACCGCCGCGCGCGCCGCCGGGATGACCTCTGTCGCGCTCGTGGGCACTTTCCCCGCTTCAAGGCTCAAGGATGCGCCGCACGATTACATGTTGGCGAGCCTTGTGGAACTGGTGGACGCGTTGCCGCCGTAGTTGCGCAAATTTAATTTTCCTAACCGCCATCGGTTACATGCCGGTGGCATTGTGTTTTTCAAGGATATTGAAGGATGAATTGTTTGTTCCTTGCAGAATGCAGAATAAGTTAGCCGAAAGCAACTTATAATTATATGTAACGTTCGTGTGGCGTCCATTAGAATTTGCAGGATTTTACGGGATTTATGCATTTTCGTGTTGCAAATTTTTCCGGTTACGATTATACTTAAATGGGTGATTGTGTGCATGCTTTTGGGCGAGTATTGATCTCATTGATCATAGCGGTTTGCTTCTGGCAAAACGTCGATCCTCAGGCGGCAAGAGACCAAGTGCCAGGCGGCGTACACGCAACGGTTTGCTATGTTTTTGACGGAGATACGATCGAAGTCGAGACAGCGGACGGTCAGGCGCTGCGGATCAGGCTGCTTGGAATCGATGCCCCGGAGATCGACCACGAGAAATACGGGAAGATGGGTGATCCATACGGCGAAGAGGCGGCGAAGGCACTGGGCAAGCTTGTCAATGCCAGGACGGTATTCCTGGAATTCGACGAAAAGCGCTACGATCAATACGGACGAACGCTGGCCTATGTATGGATGAGCGACGGGCAAATGGCAAATGAAGCGATGGTCAAACAGGGGCTGGCACGTTCGCTTTTTTACAAGCCCAACCTGCGCTACCGGTCAAGGATCGAAGATGCGGAACGCGCGGCGAAGGCTTCACGGCTGGGGTTATGGCTTGATGGGGATGGGGCTACGAAAAATATTTTAGCGCGGTTGGTATGTTGGGGTACATCCGCTGCATAGAATAACATCATTCCGACCATTCATTGCCCAAGCAAAATACAAGGAGTGATACGATGGAAAATCCCAACAACAGAATGGTGGCGGCGGGGCGGCTGGAAGCGACGCTGGAACTCAGCCACGAGGTCATGAACGAGCCTTTTTACTCGGGGCTTTTGCAGGTAAAGCGTCTCTCGGGCGCCATTGACCGTTTGCCCATTACGGTGCCGGGCAAATTGCTGGAATCAATCGATGCATGGGGCGAAGAAGCGCTGCTTTTGATGCAGGGCCAGGTTCGTTCCTACAATAAAGTGGTAGACGGTACGGGGCGGCTGATGGTGACACTGTTCGTGCAGCACATCAGCGAAGGCGCGGAAAACGATACGCTCAACAGAGTGGAGATTTCGGGGGCTTTGTGCAAGCCGCCGATCTACCGCTCAACGCCGTTCGGACGGGAAATTTGCGATTTGATGCTCGCGGTGAACCGTGCGTTCGGCAAATCCGACTACATCCCCTGCATAGCCTGGGGGCGCAACGCGCAATACGCCGCGCGCTTTCGCGTCGGTGACCGGCTGCGCGTAACCGGGCGCTTACAATCGCGCGAATACCAAAAGCTGATGGACAACGGCGAGTACATGGTGCGCAATGCCTTTGAGGTGAGTTGTTTTACCATCGAGGCGGAGCCCCAGGGCGACCGCCCCGCCCCGCCCATGGACCAGGAAACAAAAATGGAGGACGAGAACGCCCGCATCACCTGATCGGAAAATCATTATTCAGGCGCTTCTTGCGAGGCGCCTTTTTGTTTAGGTTATTGGCTGTTCAGGGTCCGGATTGCTGAGCAGCAGGTCCACCATCCGGCCATAGCTCTTGAGGCCGTCCTGACCGCTCAAGCGCAGGAACGCTTCTGATATCCGGCCCATTTTTTTCTGCCGAGGCGGGATTTCGGCGCTCAGGTAGCCGTTCATGCGGTAATAATCGCCGTTAACCGCTTCGCTCATTTGGCGGGTTTGCTCAAGCCATGCGCCGCCGTCTTCGCTTCTGAGCGCGTCCATCGCGTAGTACAAGGCGTACATGGTGCCTGAATATCGAAAGAAAGTATCGCCTCTCAGGCACGCGCGATAGGCCGCGTAGCTGGCTTCATCTTCACGCCCGTAGCCCAGTTGGTGCGCCGTTTCGTGGCAGGCCGCGAAAGGCAGCGTGAGAAGCGCCTCGTGGGGATTGAGAATGGTCTCGCCGGTCAGCGGAAAGCAGATGCCCGCGATGCCCATGGCATCCATCCACTCCGGATACCGGGCGAATTTCACCAGTTCGCCACATCCCCACGCGGCCTGCGCGCTTTCGGGGATGCTTGAAACATCGTATGTCAGCGTATCCGGCAGAAAGGATCTGAGCGCATTGGCCTTAACTGTCAGCTGAGCGCACAGGTTGCTCAAATCTTCTTGCGAATGGCCAAGAGAGGCCTCCGGATAGCTATTTGTTCGGGCGATGGGCGTCCAACCAAGCGTGAGGATAAGCACGAGCGCCCCAGCGCAGGCTGTCAAATTTACAAGCCAAGTGACAAGGGGATACCCCCCGCGCTTTTGCACCGCGCGGACGATGGACAACGCAAGCGTCAGGACCAATGCGGCGGCGCCGGTGATGATCAGCACTTCCGCGACCGGAAAGGGCGCGAGCGCGCACAGGGAAGAAGTCAGGCGCATGAGCGGGAGCGAGACTTGCTTGGCAAGCCACGCCTGGGGAAGCAGGGCGCAGGCAAGCGCCAAGGCCCAAACCGACATCGCCAAACCCAATCGCTTCTTCACAGTCAATCCTCCCTCTCCAACATACCGGTTTGCCGACTCCATTATCCCACTTAAAAGGTTTTGGCGCAAATGCAATTCATGGCATTAAATTAACATTGCATGGTTATAATAAACGCGTATAGGTGAGGAGGGATAAAATGAATCACGCGATCAAGCTCGATGTGAATCATATGATGGCTGACATCATTGGCGCGCGCGGCATTGCACGGCCGTCGTTCGAGGCACTCATCCCCGAACTCGTCAAGGCGCACGAGACGGTGGAAGCGAGCCGTGGCACGGGCATGCAGGGATGGATGGACTTGCCGTACAACCAGGGCGAAGTGGTGAACAGAATTATTGCAAGCGCCGCGCGCGTACGCGAACAGTTCGATGCGTTCGTGGTGCTCGGCATTGGCGGCAGCGCCCTGGGCCCGGCGGCGGTGCACCAGGCGCTTTGCCATTTGCATTACAACGAACTGCCCAAGGAGAAGCGCGGCGGCCCGCGCCTTTACATTGAAGACAACATCGATCCTGAGCGTATGGCGGCGCTGATGGATGTCATTGACCTGAAGAAGACCTGCTTCAACGTCATCACCAAGTCCGGCGGCACCGCCGAGACCATGAGCCAGTACCTGATCGTGCTGGACGCGCTCAAGAAAGCGGTTCATGATGATTACAGGAGCCACATCATTGTGACGACTTCAAAGACTTCGGGCTTCCTGATCAAGATTGCCGAGCGCGAAGGCTATGAGACGCACTACATCCCCGACGGGGTAGGGGGCCGCTTCTCGGAACTGTGCCCGGTGGGCCTGCTCGCGGCGGCGGTTTGCGGCGTGGACATCAAGGGCCTGCTCGAGGGTGCGAAGGCCATGGACGATCGGTGCAAGGTTAACGACGCTTGGAAAAACCCGGCGCTGATGGACGCGGGGCTCATGTTCCTTTCCATGCAATGGGGCGCGAACATCTCGGTCATGATGCCCTATGCCGATTCGCTCAAACTCATCAGCGACTGGTACGCGCAGCTTTGGGCCGAGAGCCTGGGCAAAAACGTGACGCTTACCGGCGAGCGCGTGAACGTCGGGCAGACGCCGGTCAAGACGCTGGGCGTAACCGACCAGCATTCACAGCTTCAGCTTTACACGGAAGGGCCTTATGACAAGGTGCTGACCTTCCTCAAGGTTGAGAATTTCAGGGCCAATACACCCATCCCGCATGGCGTAAGCGACATCGACACCATCGCGTTCCTGGGCGGCAAGAGCCATAACCAGCTGATCGAAGCGGAGCGGCTCGGCACCGAGTACGCGCTGTACCGCTCCGGCCGTATGAGCCAGACCATCACGCTTCCGGAAGTCACCGCCAACACGATCGGGCAGCTTTTGTACTTCTTTGAACTGGTCACCGCCTACACCGGCGCGCTTTTGAACATCGATGCGTTCAATCAACCGGGCGTGGAGGAAAGCAAGATTGCAGCTTATGCCGTGATGGGCTACAAGAGCGAGAAACACTCGGCCAAGCGCGAAGAAATGAAAGGCCGTCCGGCCGGCAAGGAAAAGTACGTGCTGTAAGGGAAGCGATCCATTTACGCCAAAAAAGCGGTCCGGTTTTTTCCGGGCCGCTTTGGGCGTCTTTCTATGATTGCTTTTATCCTCCGCTATGCGCGCGTTCTTTGCGCAGGGACGGAGCCGATCAGATCCGTAATGCGCGCTATGCCCGGGATGAAGGCCATGACGAAGCACAAGAGCGCGTCCGGCCCCAGGTAGCTTATGTTGTAGACGAGCGAGTAGGCGAGCGCCGTTTGGCCGACCGGGGCATATTCGGCAAAAAAGACTGTGCCGGACAGAACCGCCATCGCGTAGCGGCCAAGTGAGGCGAGCACCACGGCCAGCGGCAGTTTGAGCGCCTTGTTGACCGGGAGGTACTTCGCAAACGCGCCCAGCGCCAGAGCGCCGAAAGCCAGCGGGTAATCGACCAGAATTTGCAGCGGATGAACCACGTAGGGATCTTGGATGAGCTGCAGTATCCCATACGCGCAGCCGACAAGCGCGCCTTGCGCCGGACCGCAGCTCAGCGAGAAGGCGATTATCGGGAGCATCGAAAGCGGCGTCACCGATCCGCCTTGCGGCACGCGGAAGAGGCGGATGGAGGAGAGTACGAAAGATATCGCAATCGTCATCGCCGCGGCGGCCAAGCGCCTGCTGGTCCATGCGCCGCTTTTGCGCCCGGTGACGATCAGGGCCGCCGCCAGAGCGACAAGTGCGATGATCACCGCCCACGTGTACCATTTTGTTGCTATGAGGTTTTCCGTCGCGCTTTGAAACCATTGACTCATTTTCCTTGTCCCCCCGCATTTTTTATTGCAAATACCGCTTTTTCAGACTATAATGGATAAAAACGCCCGCATGCCAAAGCGACATGCGGGAAACGGTTCGCCGCGCGGAGACAACCGGACGGCTTCCGCTTCCCTACGGTGGGATTACCCACGTCAGGTTCCAAGGGACTGGGGGAATGACCACCCCATCTCAGCCTTTCGGCGCCCCTAGCGGTATCTGTGTTGTCATTGTACGCCCGACGGGGGGCGCGTGTCAAGTGAAACCTATTCAAGATGGAAAATTGGAGGAAGACGACATGTCCAGCCATTTTTACGCCTATATGGCGCGCATGAAGCTTATCAAGCGCTGGGGACTCAGGCGCAACACCCACGAAGAAAACGATCAGGAGCATTCGCTGATGGTGGCGATGATCGCACATGCGCTGGCGGTGATCCGCAATACCCGTTATGGCGGCGACATCGACCCGGGCGAAGTGGCGATTTTGGCGATCTATCATGAGGCGGCGGAGGTAATCACAGGGGATCTGGCGTCGCCCATAAAGTATTTCAATCCCGGCATCAAGCGCGCGTTTAAAGAAATTGAGCACTTGGCGAGCGAACAGTTGCTGGGCTACCTGCCGGATGATTTAAAAGCCGCGTATGATCCGATCCTGTTTCCGGCGGACACGGATGAGGCTTCAAAACTGGTCAAGGCTGCCGATAAAATATCGGCGTACCTTAAGTGTTTGGAGGAACTTGGGTACGGAAACGATGAGTTCGTACGCGCGCAGAAAAATTTGCTTCAGGAAATAGAGCAATGCGATTTGGCCGAGGTTCGTGACTTTATGCGGGAATTCGCACCTAGTTTTCTGTTGACCTTGGATGCGCTGAACTGAAATCCTGCCGCATTTTTGTGAATCATTATCGTTAATGTGACTGGGCAAAATTTTATTATACCAGAGTTCCAAACAAAAAACAAAATCTTTGTGAACAATAGGGGTGGATATTCCAAGTCACTCTACGCTATAATTTGTTTGTTGAAACTGTATGGAGGAACATGTAGGATCGACATTTAAGGAGGAAGAATATGGCGAGCGTATCCCTGAAACACATTTACAAGATTTACTCGGGCAATGTTACCGCGGTAAGCGATTTCACGCTGGACATTGAGGACAAGGAGTTTATTGTCTTGGTCGGGCCGTCCGGCTGCGGCAAATCGACGACGCTTCGTATGGTAGCGGGCCTTGAGGAAATCTCGGAGGGCGAACTGTACATCGGCGACCGTCTGGTCAACGATGTTGCGCCCAAGGATCGCGACATTGCGATGGTGTTTCAAAACTACGCGTTGTATCCGCATATGACGGTGTTTGACAACATGGCCTTCGGTCTGAAGCTGCGCAAAACGCCCAAGGCGGAAATTGAGCGCCGCGTTCACGAAGCGGCAAAGATCCTGGACATCGAGCATTTGCTTGGCCGCAAGCCCAAGGCGCTTTCCGGCGGTCAGCGCCAGCGCGTCGCGCTGGGCCGCGCCATCGTGCGCGAACCGAAGGTCTTCCTGATGGATGAACCGCTTTCAAACCTCGACGCGAAGCTGCGCGTTCAGATGAGAACCGAGATCACCAAGCTCCATCAGCGCTTGCAAACCACATTCATCTATGTAACCCACGACCAGACCGAAGCCATGACGATGGGTTCGCGCATCGTGGTCATGAAGGACGGCTTCGTGCAACAGGTGGACACGCCGCAGAATCTGTACGATTTCCCGGTCAATCTGTTCGTGGCGGGGTTCATCGGCACGCCCCAGATGAACTTCTTCAAAGTCAAACTGGTCAAGGAAGATGGCGGCATCAGCGCCGTGTTCGGCGAGAACCGCATCAAGATCCCGGCCGGAAAACTGCAGAAGTTCAATTCTGACAGCTACATCGGCAAGGAAGTGATGATGGGCATTCGTCCGGAGAACATTCATGACGAAGAAGCGTTCCTGAATGCTTCGCCCGACACGGTGATCAATGTGGGCGTTGAAATCGTCGAGCTGATGGGTTCTGAGACCTACCTGTACCTCAAGACCAGCGGCAAGGACGGCAACATCATTGCCCGCGTCGATCCGCGTTCGACCGCGCGCACGGGCGACAAGATCCGCATTTCCTTCGATGCCAACCGTCTGCACTTCTTTGACGCCGACACCGAAGCCACCATTTTGAACCGCTAAACGCAAACAAGCCTGAAATCTACGCTTCGCGTAGATTTCAGGCTTGTTTTTTGGTTATATTTTGGTGAAAAGCCTTCCTTTCACCGATTGCGTCTTGTGTTTATGGGATTTGATGGCTATACTATATATAGTGTTCGTGGGGAAGCTTGACACCAATTGAATTTTTTGGAGGCACCAGATATGTACCTTGACCACCGAGTCGTTGCCAAAATTGCGCGGATGTTGTCGCGCATCAATATGAACGTGATGTTGCTGGACAACAACGGTCAGGTCATCCTGCCCGAAGACAATCACCGTGAGTTCACGCTCCCCGAAGCGCTTAGGCAAAATCCGACGGAGCCGTTGGTTTACGGCGGCTTTACGCTGATCGGGACTGAAGGCGCGCAGCCCATGTTCCTGTGCCTGCCGGGCGATTCCCAGGACGTTGGGAATTGCGCGATTCTGTCTGCGGAACTCATCAATATGCTCACGCGCGTGGATTTGCCGCATGCCGACCGCGAGCAGAGCTACCGCTGCATCCTGCGCGATGAGGTAGAAGGCGCGGAGCTTGAATCGCTGGCGCTTGAGCACTCGATTCCCCTTGACAGAAGCCGCTTGGTGCTGGTTGTGCATCTTGGGAGCCTTGACACGGAACTGGCGCTTGGCATTTTGGCAAACGTCGTCGATGAGGAATCGGGCGACGCGGTGGTCGAGTTTGACCGGCACACGGTCGTCTTGATCAAGCAGCTTGACGAGGCAAGCGACTACGAAGAAATGGAACAACTGGGCCTGGCCATTGAATCGACCTTCGTCAATGAGACAAGCCACCAGGTCTATATCGGAATCGGCGAACCCAAAAAGCAACTTGCGCAATTGTCGGATTCCTTCCGCGAAGCGCGCCGCGCCATCGACGTGGGCCGCATTTACCGCTCAGAAGAGTTCGTCTTCGTATACAGAAAACTGCTGCTTGAGCGCTTTCTGGCCGATGTGCCCAGCGATATGCGCACGCAATACAACCAAATGATGTTCAACCGCAAGACCGCGCGCCTGTTCAATGAAGAAATGATCCACACCATTGAGAAGTTCTTCGAGAACAGTTTGAACCTGTCCGAGACGGCGCGCCAGATTTACATCCACAGAAACACACTCGTCTACCGCTTGGACAAAGTACAACGCGTAATTGGGCTTGACCTTCGCAAGTTTGACGATGCGGTGACATTCAAGATGATGATGCTGCTGGGCAAGAACTCCGGCGAGCGCGGCAAGATGTACTAAGCTGTCCAACCGTATAAACATCAGCGCCTGTTGCTTGGCATAGATTTGTTCGTGCCCAACAGGCGCAATTTTTAGGCGTGGAGGCTTTCATGCGCAAGCGAAGCATCGTGATCCTGGCCATTTCGTGGCTGGTGCTGTTGGTGGCCTGCGTGTCCTCGATCATCACCATGTCCATTGTGGGCAAGCTCCCATCATCCCCTGGCGCCACCGGCGCCGCGGTTGAGGTCACGCGTGAACAATATGAGTCTATCGCGCGTTACGCGCGCCTTGACGAAGTGTTGAGCGAGCTCAAGAATCACTACTATCTGGAGCTCAGCGAAGACGACTTGGTTCTGGGCGCTGTGCGCGGCATGTTTTCATCGGTGAATGATCCTTACACGTTTTACTATACGGCGAGCGAGATGATGGAACTGGCCGAGCACACCCAGGGGCTGTATGAGGGGATCGGATTGCTGCTTTCAGGCGACAAGACGGGCAATGTCATCGTACTCAGGGTGTTTGACGCTTCTCCCGCATTTGAAGCTGGCGTCTTGCCCGGTGACATTGTGCTCAAGATCAATGACGGCGAGGTGCGGGCCGATACGGCGAAGGACCTGGGTGATGCGATCGACCGCATCAAGAGCGAAGAAGCGACGGTTACAACGCTGACCGTAAGGCGTGACAATGAGATTTTGACGCTCGGCATGAGCAAGCGCCCGATTCAAATCGACCGCGTTCAGTACGAGGTGCTTGATAAGAATGTCGGCTACATTGTGATCTACGAATTTATGGGTGGCGACGTCGGCGCTTTCAAGAAGGCGGTCAAGGACCTCAAGGCCGCGGGCGTGGGCAAGGTAATCATCGACGTGCGCTCAAATCCCGGCGGGCTGCTGACCGATGTGGTCGATATTTGCGATCAACTGATGGGCGAAGGGCTGATCGTGTATACCGAGGACAGGAACGGCCGCAGAAAAGAGTATTTTTCTGACGCCAACCATTGGAATGTTGAAATCGCGGTTCTGGTCAATTCCATGTCGGCCAGCGCTTCAGAGATTCTCGCGGGGGCGCTCAAGGATACCGGCCGCGCCATCATCGTGGGCGAGACCACGTTTGGCAAGGGCATCGTGCAGAGCATCGTCGAATTTCGAGAAGACGGCGCGGGCATGCAGCTCACCACGGCGCGCTATTTTACCCCTTCAGGCAAATCGATCCACGGCGTGGGCATTGCGCCCGACATCGCGGTCAAGCTGGGTGGCGGGGATGTACTCATTCATTCCGGGGCAAACATGGCGCGAGACGCGCAATTGAGCGCGGCCTATGACGCGCTGGTGAACGGCAAGACCACGAAAAACGGCAAACGCTAGCGCGCGAACCGGATGGTCAAGGACACGCGGTACTGGGAGGAGCATGGGGATGAAACGGGACGGTTGGCCTGGACGATTGGCGTTTATCTGTTTTGCGGCACAATTGGCCGTGATATGGTGCCTGCGCGTTACCTGGATCGCGTTTGATCCATTCCTCGAGTATGTGGCGGAGGGCGCGCTGTGCTTCCTGCTGGCGTATGGAATGAAGAACGGACAGCTCAGCGCGGCACTGCTTTTTTCGGTTTTCGCTCCGCTTTTTGCATGGCTCATCGATGTGAGCGACGGCATGATGGCCATAGCGGGCGGGGCGGCGTGCCTAGTCATGGCGGCGGTATACGCGAAGTGTGAAGGCGCCCATCCGGCCCTGCGCGCGGCGCTGGGCGCGGTCTCGGGCGCTGTGGTGATCGCTGTCGGAACCGCGATCACGCTTTGGATCGGACGCGAGATGACTTTCCCGGTCGCGGTGGGCTACGCGTTCTCGCGCCAGGCCTGGCACGCCCTGGCGTACTTTGGCGGAGGACTGATAGCGTTTTTATGGATGGCCTATAGGCGCAAACACGCGAATAGAAAGAGTACCGAGGTGTAGAGGATGAGCAGGGCAGACAAGATTTTTGTTGACAATGTTCAAGATATTTTGACCGGCGGCACGAGCGATGAGGATCAAGCGGTTAGGACGCGGTGGGCTGACGGAGTGCCCGCGCATACGATCAAAAAATTCGGCATTGTCAACCGGTATGATTTATCCGATGAGTTTCCCATCATTACGCTCAGGAAGACCGCTTTTCACTCGTCGATTGACGAGATCCTTTGGATATGGCAGAAAAAATCGAACCGCGTGAGCGATTTGGACAGTCACATCTGGGACGCGTGGGCGGGCGAGGACGGAACGATAGGCAAGGCATACGGCTATCAGCTGGGCGTCAAGCATCAGTACAAAGAGGGCTGGTTCGACCAGGTAGACAGGATTCTCTACGATCTCAAACACAACCCGGCCAGCCGCCGGATTATGTCAAACTTGTACAACCATCAGGACCTTCACGAGATGAATCTGTATCCGTGTGCATATTCGGTGACGTTTAACGTCACGGGCGATCGCCTCAACGCCGTGCTCAACCAACGCTCGCAGGACATGCTGGTGGCAAACAATTGGAATGTCTGCCAGTACGCGGTGCTTATGCACATGTTTGCCCAGGTCTCGGGCCTCAAAGCGGGCGAGCTCATGCACGTCATTGCCGATGCGCACATCTACGACCGGCACATCCCGATCATTGAGAAGATGCTGGACAACCCGCAGTATGACGCGCCGACCTTTGTGATGGATTGGACCGTTGACGATTTCTACCGGTTTACGCCTGCGAGCTTTGGGCTTGAAGGCTACAAATTTACACGCCTCGGCGAGTCGATCCCGGTCGCGATATAGGGAGGTGCAACATGAACCTGATTGTGGCGGCGGGAGAAGGCTGGGGGATTGGCCGGGACGGGCGCTTGCTCGCCCGCATCCCCGGCGACATGGCTTTTTTTCGAAGGACCACGCTTCATAAGGTGGTCGTCATGGGGCGCGCGACGCTTGAGTCGCTGCCGGGCGGCAAGGGGCTAAAGGACAGGGTGAACATCGTGCTCAGCCGCGATGAAGGTTTCGAGGCGCCGGGCGCCCTCGTTTGTCGCGGGCTTGACGAGCTTCAGGGCGCGCTTGCGGCATACGATGATCAGGACGTTTATGTCATCGGCGGTGAATCGGTCTACCGGCAATTGCTGCCCTATTGCGCGAGGGCTTATGTCACGCGCTTTTTAACCCAAAGCCCGATAGAAGCCGACCGGTTCTTGCCCGACCTCGACCGCGAGCCCGGCTGGCAGCTCGTGGAAGCGTCCGAACCTCATCAGGAAGAGGGCGTGCGCTATCGTTTCTGCGAATATACAAACACATGCGCGCGTCGCATTGGGGACGTGACCGAACAGGCGACGCGATGATTTCAGGGCTTTCGCCCATGTTTCCGAACATGATGTAAAATCGTCCCAGAAACGCGACATCCCCTATAAATTGTGTTGACATGGCTTTCAAACCACCATATAATGTATGTGCTGAGGCGCGCTTTTTTTTGCGCCGACGAGATTACGAAACAGTTACGGCGAAGGAGAGACACCATGCTGGATACCATCATCAAGCGCGACGGGCGGGAAATGCCTTTTGACCAGCAGAAGATTACGCAAGCCATCATGAAGGCTTTTTCAGCCACGGGCAGCGCCAAGACCGAGAAGACGGCGCAGGACCTGACCGCGCATGTGGTTTCCGTGCTTGAAAAGAGCGAGGCCATTGGCGTGCCGACCGTTGAAGAGGTGCAGGACGCGGTGGAGCGCGTCTTGATCGAAAACGGCTTTGTGCGCACCGCCAAGAGCTATATTCTCTACCGCGCCGAGCGCAACCGCGCGCGTGAAATGAACACGCGGCTTATGCAGATTTACGAGGACATCACCTTTACCGCCGCCATCGACAGCGACATCAAGCGCGAGAACGCCAACATCAACGGCGATACCGCGATGGGTGCGATGCTTAAGTACGGCGCGGAGGGCGCCAAGCAGTTCAACACCATGTTCGTGCTCAAGCCCGAGCACGCCCAGGCGCATCAGACGGGTGATATTCACATCCACGACATGGACTTTTTGACGCTGACCACCACATGCTGCCAGATCGACCTGATCAAGCTGTTTCGGGGCGGCTTTTCGACTGGGCACGGCGTATTGCGCGAACCCAACGACATCGCGAGCTATTCTGCCCTTGCTTGTATCGCGATTCAGGCCAACCAAAACGATCAGCACGGCGGACAGTCGGTGGTCAACTTTGATTACGCGATGGCCATCGGCGTCAGGAAGACCTTCCGCAAGCGCTACCGCGACAACATGATTCGTTCTCTTGAACTGACGACGGGTGTGGAAGATCCCGCTCAGTTCGTGCGCGATTATACGAAGAAGCTGGGCGATCAGGGCATTGTGTCCACGCTCAATCAAAACGACGCATATGTCGAAGCGGAAAAGGCTGAACTGGCCCAAAAGGGTTTATCCGATGAGGACATCAGCCGCGTACAAACCTTCTCGCACGAAAAAGCCACCGAGGAGACTGAGCGCGCGACCTATCAGGCCATGGAAGCACTGGTCCACAACCTCAACACCATGAATTCGCGCGCCGGCGCGCAGGTTCCCTTTTCCTCGATCAATTACGGGCTTGACATGTCGCCGGAGGGGCGGCTGGTCATGAAGCAGCTCTTGCTGACCACCGAGGCCGGCCTTGGCGGCGGAGAGACGCCGATCTTCCCGATTCAGATATTCAGAGTCAAAGAAGGCATCAGCTACAACCCTGGCGACCCCAACTATGACCTGTTCAAATTGGCCTGCCGCGTATCCGCCAAGCGTTTGTTTCCGAATTTTGCTTTCCAGGACGCGCCGTTCAACCTCCCGTACTACGTCCCGGGCCGGCCGGAGACCGAAATCGCCTACATGGGTTGCCGCACGCGCGTGATCGGCAATGTCTACGACAAGAATCAGGAAATCTCGAACGGTCGCGGCAACCTGTCCTTTACATCCATCAACCTGCCGCGCATCGCGATCCGGGCCAATCACTCGCTCGAGTGGTTCTTTGCCGAACTTGACCGCAAGATCGACCTTGTCATCGATCAAATGATGGAGCGCTATGAAATTCAGGCGCGCAAGCGCGTGCTCAACTTCCCGTTCCTGATGGGGCAGGGCGTATGGCTGGACAGTGAAAAACTCTCATGGAACGACGAGGTGCGTGAAGTGCTCAAGCACGGCACGCTGTCGATGGGGTTTATAGGCCTCGCCGAAACGCTGGTCGCGCTGATCGGCGAGCATCACGGCCAGAGCCAGCACGCGCGAAACCTGGGCCTTGAGATCGTCGGGCACATGAGGGCGCGCATGGATGAAGAAAGCCAAAAGCGGGGCATGAACTTCACCTTGCTCGCTACGCCCGCCGAGGGCCTGTCGGGCCGGTTTGTGCGCATCGACCGCGAAAAGTTCGGAAGCATTCCCGGTGTGACCGAGCGCGATTATTACACCAACAGCTTCCATGTACCGGTGTATTTTTCGATTGGCGCGATTGACAAGATCAAGACTGAAGCGCCCTACCACGCGTTGACAAACGCCGGGCACATCTCCTATGTGGAGCTTGACGGTGACACCACGCAGAATCTTGAGGCGTTTGAAAAAATTGTCCGAGTCATGAAGGAAGCGGGCATCGGTTACGGCTCGATCAATCATCCGGTTGACCGGGACCCGCTGTGCGGCTTCAACGGCGTGATCGGCGATACCTGCCCGCACTGCGGCCGCGGCGAAGAGGAGCACAAGTTTGAGCGCATCCGCCGCATCACGGGATACTTGGTCGGTACCACCGACCGGTTCAACAACGCCAAGCGCAACGAGGAGCACGAACGCGTAAAGCACAAACTCTAGGGACAATCACGCGAGGTGGTATTGATGAAAATCCGCGTTGCGGGCGTAGTGAATGATTCCATCGTCGACGGGCCGGGCTTCCGGCTCGCCGTCTTTACACAGGGGTGCCGTCATGCTTGCCCCGGCTGCCACAATCCCGAGACCCACGATTTTTCCAAAGGCCAGGAGATGGATACGTCGGAAATTATCGAAAAGATGCGGACGAATCCCTTGCTTGACGGGTTGACGCTGACCGGCGGCGACCCGTTTGAGCAGGCGGACGCTTGCCGCGCGCTGGCCGAAGCGGCGCGCGCGATGGGGTTGAGCGTGTGGGCCTATACCGGCTATACCTTTGAGGAAGTGCTTGAGGATCCGGTCAAGCGGGCGCTTGCCAGGGCGTGCGATGTGCTCGTAGACGGGCGTTTTGTCCTTGCCGAGCGCACGCTTGAACTGCGCTTTCGCGGCTCGCGCAATCAGCGCATAATCGATGTTGAGCGCTCGCTGCAAGAAGGGCACGCGGTCATTTGCGACCTTCCGGCATAGCGGCCCCATTTGCGCAGAGGAGGAACCCATGAACCTTACGCAGTACATTGACAGCTTAAAACGCGACGCCCGGTTTATGGAAAACGTCGAAACCTGGCGTGATCTTCCGGCGCGCGAAGCGAAGTACGCCGATTTCCCGGCGTGGATCGACGAGCGGGTCAAGGCGATACTCGGCGCGCGGGGCATTTATCAGCTCTACAGCCATCAGCGCCAGGCTGTGGACGCGGTTCACGAGGGGCGCGACGTGGTGGTGGTTACGCCGACGGCATCGGGCAAGACGCTGTGTTACAATTTGCCGGTGCTGAGCGAAGTTCTCCGCGACAGCGACGCGCGCGCGCTGTATTTATTCCCAACCAAGGCGCTTTCAAGCGATCAGGTGTCCGAGCTCTACTCGATCATCGAGGCGCTGGGCGAAGATATCAAGGCATACACCTACGACGGCGATACGCCCGCCCCGGCGCGCACGGCGATTCGGCAGGCGGGGCACGTGGTGGTGACCAATCCCGACATGCTTCACAGCGGCATTCTTCCCCACCACACCAAGTGGGTCAAGCTTTTTGAGAACCTTAAGTACATTGTCATCGACGAAATTCACGCCTATCGCGGCGTATTCGGATCCAATCTTGCGAACGTGCTTCGGCGGCTCATGCGCATCTGCGCTTTTTACGGCTCTCGCCCCACGTTCATCTGTTGCTCGGCCACCATTGCCAATCCGAAAGAACTGGCGGAGCGGTTGACTGGGCGTGAAATTCAATTGATCGACGACAACGGAGCGCCCGCGGGCGTCAAGCATGTCATCTTCTACAATCCACCGGTCGTCAACCGCCAACTCGGCATCCGCATAAGTTCCGTCCATGAGACGGTCGCCTTGACGCGCGACCTTATTAAAAACGGCATCCAGACCATTGTGTTTGCGCGCGCGCGCGTAACCGTGGAGGTGCTCCTCAGGCGCCTCAAGGACGATGCGCGCGACCCGCTCGGCGCGTCGGGGCGCGTGCGCGGCTACCGCGGCGGGTACCTGCCGACACTTCGGCGGCAGATTGAAAAGGCGCTTCGCGCGGGCGAAGTAGACTGTGTCGTATCGACCAACGCGCTCGAGCTTGGCATCGACATCGGACAGCTGGAGGCCTGCGTATTGTGCGGCTATCCCGGCACCATCGCCAGCACTTGGCAACAGGCTGGGCGCGCGGGGCGCAGAAACGCCGAGTCGCTGCTCATCGTGGTCGCCACATCAGGTCCGCTCGATCAGTACATGATGGCGCATCCCGAGTTTTTCTTTGAATCTTCGCCCGAACGCGCTTACGTCAACCCCGACAACCTGTATATCTTGCTGAACCACTTAAAGTGCGCGGCGTATGAGTTGCCCTTCGACGAAGAGGAACCGTTCGCGGGCAATCTATCGACGGGGGAATTGCTTGAATACCTGTCCGAGCAAGGGATCCTGCGCGACGTTGAAGGCCGGTATTACTGGATGGCCGAGGAATTCCCGCAGGCGGGCATCAACCTCAGGTCGGCCAGCGACCAGAATTTTGTCATCATCGACATTACGCGTCCCGCGCAGCACCGCGTGATCGGTGAGATGGACCGGTTTACCGTGCCGATGCTCTTGCATGAGCACGCCATATACCTGCACGAAGGGCGGCAGTATCAGGTCGAAAAGCTGGATTTTGACAACAAGAAGGCCTATGTGCGCTCGGTTGACGTGGATTACTACACCGACGCGAACCTGGTGACCAGCCTCAAGGTGCTCTACGACACCGAAGAAAAAACGCTGGGACGGATGATCAAGCACCGGGGCGACGTGCTGATGAGCACGATGGTGACGCTGTTCAAGAAGATGAAGCTCGACACCGGCGAAAACCTGGGCTGGGGCCCTGTGACGCTGCCGGAACTTGAGATGCACACAAACGCCTGCTGGTGGACGCTGCCCCAGGGGCTTGAACAGCGGTATGGGCGCGACGGCTTGCAGGACGCGATGGTGGCGCTCTCGCACTTGGTGCGAAACATCGCGCCCGCCTACCTGATGTGCGCGCCCGGCGACATATATGTGTCCTATCATGTGCGCGATCCCTTTACGCAAATGCCCACGCTGTACCTGTGCGACGGCACGCCGGGAGGCCTGGGCCTGAGCGACCGGGTATACGAGATGGACATGATCCTGTTCACTGAAGCGCTGAACCAACTCAAGGCGTGCCGCTGTCCATCCGGTTGCCCCGGTTGCGTCGGCGCAGCGGCGTCGCGCGAAGCCAAGCGCAACCTTCTCATTCTTTTGGAGGAATTGGGCGCATAGACGGGCGCATTCGCACATAAGCATTGACGAGCCCCATCCCCCAAAAGGAGGCGCGTCAATGCGTTTTTTTGCGTGCGTGCTGGTCTTTGTTTTTTTATGCGTCCCTGTGCGCGCTACGGAGCGCGCCAATGTATTTGCGCCTGATCAGGTTGAAGCGCGCGCGGTCATTTTGATTGAACGCAAAAGCGGGCGCGTACTGTACGAAATGAACGCCGATCAAATGATGCCCATCGCCTCCATCACCAAGGTGATGACGGCGCTGATTGCGATTGAGCACGCAGACCCGGATGAAGTGGTGACCGTGAGCAAGGACGCAAGCGGCGTAAGCGGTACATCGCTTTACCTGGGCGAGGGCGAGCAATTGACGGTCGAGGAACTGCTGTTGGGCTTGATGCTGCGCTCAGGCAACGACGCGGCGGTAGCGCTTGCGCAGCACGTCGCGGGCGACGTGGACTCCTTTGTCAAGCTCATGAATGACCGCGCGGCGCTGCTCGGCGCGGACGCTTACTTCACAAATCCCCATGGGCTGGACGAACGCGAGCACTCAGCGAGCGCGCGCGGCATGGCGCTGATTGCGAACGAGGCAATGGACTACCCTGCTTTTCGTTCGCTTGTGACGACAAAGTCCGCCATCATCCCCTGGCCGGGCAATCCTTACGAGCGCGTGCTCACAAACAAAAACAAGCTGCTGACCACATATGATGGCACAACCGGCGTCAAGACCGGCTTCACCGACAGGGCCGGGCGCTGCCTGATTTTTTCCGCCGAACGGGATGGCATGGAACTGCTTGGCGTGGTGCTCAATTGCGGGCAGTGGTTTGACGCGGGGGCCAAGCTCCTCAACTGGGGCTTTGAGCATTACCGGCTCAAGACATTCCTGAAAACCAATCAGGAAATCGCGCGCATTCCGGTCGAAGGCGGCATGGCGGGTGAAGTGGCAATCGTCGTGCCCATGGCGCTCATCGCCCCGTCAACCGATGGCGAAGCAGCCGAACTCGTGATTGATTACGAAAAAATGCTGATCGCTCCGGTCGAAGAGGGGCTGGTGATCGGGCGCGCGGATGTCGTCGTCGATGGTGAAGTGATCGCGAGCCGCGCCTTGCTCGCCGCAAATTCCGTAGACAAACGCACCTACCCTGCGGCGCTCCTGCGCGCGGCGCGCCACTTTAATCCGGTGCGGTAGGGAAGGCGCCAGTGCCTCTAACTTGGAGAGACTCTAGTCGTCATCGGAAGTCCCGATCATTTCCTCGTTGGCGGCTTTCCATGTCTCAAGCGCCGCCACATAGTCGGTCGCGGCGGCGGTCTTAACGCAGAGTTGATGGAATTCGTCGAGGTTGTCGGTTCCGTGGGTGCGGCTGTTTAAGAAGTGGACGCAGTGGTGACCGGCAAAGTTGTTGCCGGCAATCGCGCCGTCTCCGTGGGGCATGCAGTTCATCGATGCCGCGTAGCGCACGCCGTCGATCGTCACCCAGACGGGCCGGCGCTCCCAGGTCCACTTGCCGCCGACCGCGGTTTGGAAGGAAGCCGTATCTTCGGCGGTCAACGGCTGTACATCGGCGTGGTTGTAGCCTCCGCGGCGCATCTCGTGCCAGGTCAGCCCGGTTGTAATATCGGTGATTTCGGCCACGGTTCCGATTGCGAAGATATTTGAAATATCGCTGTCAAACCAGTCGAGCAGGCTTACCCCGCCCGGCAGGTACTGCGCGGTATCACGGGTAACCGACATGAGATTGCGCGGAAGATTGCGCGCGGTGCCTGAGAACAGGCGTGAAAGCGTGTCAGGATCGGCGATGCCGCTTGATTCCATGCGCTCCATCGATTGGTAGAGCATCACCGCCTGCACGGTCAGGGTGTCGTAGTGGCCGAGCACATTGGTTTCAAGGTATCCCTTTGATCGTAAGCGCTCCTGAAGCCGCCTGACCGAATTGCCCGTGTCGTTTGGGTGCAGGTCGGCCAACAGGATGAAACTGCGCGGCGCGTCATCAGAAAACAGGCGCGCCTCCGTGGCCTCGTCCATGATGAATTCATCGCCGAGACCCGCCTGGGCGCGAAAACGCAGTACCGCTTCGGCGGTCAATACGTCAAACAACCCGTCCGGAACGCCGTCAAAATACCCCAGCGCTTCAAGCCGCGTTTCGAGCTCTTCAATGGAGTCGCCTGATGTGTTCAGCGGATAGCACAATTCTTCGTCCGCGGCCAGCGCGTCAAGCGGCACATGGCCCGGCCAGATATTGCTCAGCACATCGGCCGCATTCCCGTTTACGCCAAGCAGCGTCACCTGGTCGCCCGCTTTAAGCCCAATCGCGCTGAGTCCGGCGGCGCGCTCCAGGGAAACATCGCGGCATACGTAAAGCGTGCGCCCGACAAGCGTCACGCCGACAGCCGCGTTGGTCTGGGCGGCGGTCGCCGACAGGGCCCCGCGTTCGACGTAAACGCGCCTGAGCAAGTATTCTATTTCTATCCAGTCGTCCATGACCGCGCTAACCTTAACGCTGACGCCCGCGTTTAACCGGCCGAGTTTTGAAGAGGCGCTCGACGGATAAAAATAAACATCGGCATCTCGCGTCAAGACGGCAGTTTCTCTGGCCGCGGGTTGCGCATTGGCGGATACGGTTGAAATCAAAAAGACGATCACGAGGACGGATGCCAGGCGGATAAAAATGCGTGCGCGCATTCTGTGCCTCCGTGTGTATCGATACAAGGGGGCGGTCAATGCCCCGCTCCCTTAACCCGGCGAGCTAAAGTTGATCGCCCAACGATTGAAGCCACTTGCCGACGACCTGCTTGACGCGCGATTGATCGACCGGACGGAACTCCCAGACGAAGTTGGCGTCGCCGCGCCGACGCTTTGCGTCAAAGAGCGGATCGCCGCCTTTGTCGTGTTCAAAAATGCAATTAAGCCCCGAAATGATTTCAAGATCGCCGACGCTACCGTCGGGAAAGACAAAATTGAGCTTGTAGCCGATACCGCCGCGCTTCCCAAAGCCGAGAATGCCGCCCATGCCCTCGGATGGAATGAGGATTTCCTCGGTGTTGATGGCGACGCGCGGATAAACCTGGACGGTAAAGTCCGCATCTTCTCCCGGTGCGGGACCTGTGATGTAACAAATTTGGGCGCCCGAAATGGCGATGCCGTGAAAGCCGCCGCCCGCCTGAGCGTAAATCGCCCGATCGGACTGAACCCCCATCTCCTGCAAACGCCGGGCAAAAGCTAGGCGCTTGTTTTCGAGCTCCATGAGGTTTTGCTTTCGTTGCTTTTCTTGCGTGTTGTCAAAAAGAGCCATGCTGCGGCCTCCCTTGATTCTATATCGGTTCGTGCAATTATAACATAATATATCCCACCCCGCAACGGTTGTAATCGTGACAAAAGTATGCTAAAATAATCCGGGTTACTTGGTTTGCTTACATGGTTGTGGCAACTAATTTTTTGGGTCTGCCCGGCCTTCAATGCCGATAAACGCCGAAAATCAGCCTGGATGGAGACAATATGACGATGCTACAAATGGAGCGTGCGTACTACGAGGATATTTTTGATATCCTCGAACTGTACAGAGAATGCAAGTTGCACGACGAAATCAACCGCCTGTCGGGTTTAATTGAAGAGTACCCGACGTACGAGACGGCTGAAAACGATCTGGATTTAGAAGGTCTCTATGTGGTGCGCGAAGAAGGACGCATCATCGGCGCGGTAACTCTTTTGCCGGTGAGCGATGCCCGGGCGTTGCCTATGGACAAAATTGTCGATGTGGCAAACGGGTGCGTGCTGACCAGGCTGTGCGTGCGCCCTGATTGCCAGCGCCGCGGGATCGCGACCAGCATGATTCGAGAAGCTTCCGACAGGGCGCGCAAAAAGGGGCATATGCGCATTTGCATGCTGTGCCCGGTGGGGGACATCGCGAGCCTTGCGCTATGCCACAAGTCCGGATTTTGCAACCAGGGCATCTCAAGGTTGTACGGGCTTGATTATATTCTGCTGGAACGGATGCTGTGACGGATTGGATGATTTTAACGCGCGCTTACGCGCGTTTCAGCGTATCGACAAAGTCGATACGCTGTCATCGAAAATCTTTTGCCTGGGCAAAACCTTTTCGATGAGGAAGGAACGGGGCCGGATTCCTGAAAAGTCTGCGGACTTTTCCGGGCGGAATCCGGGCGGGTGGGGATTTTGAGTCGGGCGGGCGATAAAGCCCGCCCTTGGTCAAAATCCCATTCACCCCCGGCGCACAGGTCGCCGGGGGCGTTGTCCGGGGTTTGTTGATGGGCTGCCATGCCCGGCGCGTGTACGATGCGCCGGGCATGTTTTTGCATGAATTGGGATATGACGTAATGTGGAACGGAAATCATTTGAAAGCGCCGGTGTTTGAGCGCTTCTGACGCACGATGACCCCGTTTCTCAACCTCGAATCATGTCGCAAAAGACCGAAGTCTTTTCATGTAACCGAAAATCGCCCGCCCTGCCCGTCAATGCAATGATGTGATGACATGAATTGCGGATTTTTATGTGTGCTTTTATGTATAATTATAGATATTAACAACAAATCATACAAGTACGCCCTTTGTGTTCGATTTCGGATAAAGTTAGAGAAAAATCACGTTACGTAATTATGTGATCATTGAAATAATTAACCGTAATAGCTGTAAGCACAAAATTAGATGGGAAAAATAACCAAATGTAACCGTTGACGTTACTGGGGGGGCCTATAATGCGAGCATAGGATGTGTTTACTGAATGGATTTTTATCATAGAGAGGAGATTCAATATGAAGAAGGGTAGAGTGGTAGCGGTCCTCTTGATGATCGTTATGGTGTTGGCGGGTGCGACAGCGTTTGCCGAGCAAGCGGAAGTCGTGCAGCGGATCGAATCGACCGACGAGGCGTCAAGCGCCGGGAAAACCGAGAAGAAGGCAAAAGACAAGAAGCTCAAGGCGAGCGTATCGGTGAGCATTCTGACAAGCGGAAATGTTCATTACGGCGATACGATCACACTGAAGGCCACAGTCAAGGGGCTTAAGGGCGTGAAATACGCTTTAAGCTGGGAAGTCAACGATGGAAGCGGATGGGAAACCGTCAAGGGCGAGAACAGCAGCAAGTATTCTTTCAAGGTGACTGAGAAGAACGTTCAATATAAATGGAGAGCAGTCGCTACGGTATAAGCACAGAGTTTGATGCTAATAAAGTAGCGCGCAGCATTGATAATAGAAGCTTGACGCGAGGGTAGGGTCACTGTTTAAGAAGGAGGGGCGAACAATGAAAAGACGTAGACGCCTGGTTGCTCTTGCAATGGCGTTGTTGATGTTGATCGGAATGATGGCATCGGCGCAGGCACAAAGGTTTTACTCCAAGGCCATCAGCATCAAGGGGCGTGTGATTCAATCGAGCGGCGATCACAAGGCGACGGCCAAGAGTGCGGTAGAGGAGCCGGAAGTGATCGAAGACTTGGAAGAACAGACTGATGTCGGTATTCTGAGCAACCTGACGGATACTTTGGACAATCCGGTTGGCTCGGTTGATCCGGTAGACCCGGTAGATCCGATTGAACCGGTTGATCCGGTAGATCCGGTGGACCCGGTTGATCCGGTGGACCCGGTTGATCCAGTGGATCCGGTAGATCCGGTTGATCCCGTGGACCCGGTAGACCCGGTAGACCCGGTAGATCTGGAAGATACTGTAGATCCCGTGGACCCGGTAGATCCCGAAGATCCGGTTGATCCCGTAGATCCCGTGGATCCGGTAGACCCGGTTGATCCCGTGGATCCGGTGGACCCGGTTGATCCCGTGGATCCGGTAGACCCGGTGGACCCGGTAGACCCGGTAGACCCGGTGGACCCGGTAGACCCGGTTGATCCCGTGGATCCGGTAGACCCGGTGGACCCGGTAGACCCGGTGGACCCGGTGGATCCGGTGGATCCGGTTGATCCGGTAGATCCGGTGGATCCGGTTGATCCGGTTGATCCGGTTGATCCGGTAGATCCGGTTGATCCCGTAGATCCGGTAGACCCGGTAGACCCGGTAGACCCGGTAGATCCGGTAGATCCGGTTGATCCCGTGGACCCGGTGGATCCCGTGGACCCGGTGGACCCGGTGGACCCGGTAGACCCCGTGGACCCGGTAGATCCGGTAGATCCGGTAGACCCCGTGGACCCGGTTGCCCCGGTGGATCCCGTGGATCCGGTTGATCCGGTAGAGCCCGATCCCTATGCCGGGCGCATTGACACTGATTTTGAAGACGGGCAGGTAAACCTGCGCGAGGGACCCAGCGGGGACAGCGCCATCATCATGCAGATTCCGCACGGCGCAAACCTGACTGTGATTCGCATTGAAGGAAATTGGGCGTTCGTTGACTACAATGGACAGACCGGCTATGTGGCCGCGAAGTACGTAAAAGATGCCCCGGTTGAGGAAGAGGAGGGAGACTCCGCGCCCTTCGACTCCAAGTTCCAGCGGGATGAAAACGGCGCGCTGATCCTGGACGAAAACGGCAATCCGATTCCGCTCACTCCATTTGAGACCGAAGTCGGTTATCAAAGGGACGAAAACGGCAACCTGATCCTTGACGAAAACGGGGAACCGGTTTTGGCGGAGGAAGAGATTGATGTAGAAGAAAAAGCCGAGCGCAGCGTGGGCGTAAAATCCAACATTGGCGCAACCGTGCGTTATGGCGATCAGATCGTGTTAACTGGGTTGCTCGCCGGATATGAGGGCGTTTCATACACACTACAGTGGCAAGTGAATGAGGGAAGTGGTTGGAGAGACCTGCCGGGCGAGCATGGCTTAGATTATTCTTTTGTGCTGGATGAAAAAAACATCGACTACAGCTTCCGACTTGAAGTCACGATAGCGGAAGGGTAACTGAAAAGCGGCGTTGGGGCGATATGCTCCAACGCCACGGGTAATCGTGCACCGCTTCGATGGGACGAGTGTTCTTTCGAGCTCAAGATATTAAGAGGAGGCTGTCCGATGAAATATCGATTGAAGAGGTTTCTTACCGTTCTTTTGACGGTATTGATGATGACACAGTTTGTGCCTGTGTCGGTGATTTCCGCGCTTGCGGACACCGGCGAATCCCAATATGGTACGTTTGGAAGTGTGCGTTTGAGCGGCTCGACGCTTTTGCACAGCGTAACATTTGTCGATCCTGTTGGCGGCGCTCAAATTGGCAATGTCAGCGTTGAAGACGGTGGGACACTGACGAACGATCAGATTCCGACTGCGCCACAGCACGATGGCATGACGTTTGAAGGATGGAGCCAAACGATCAATGGCACGGTTAAGAGCGAAGCTGAGCTAACATCGATGGGGATATCCCAATCGCTTACGCTGTACGCGGTGTATTCAAGCGCCGGGGCGGGCAGCGACAACGTCATTTTTATGTTGCAGGTTAACGGACAATGGGTGACGATAGGTACCGGAACACGCGAGAGAATAACCACAGGAACCTTGATTAGACGAACAAGAAACTATATCACTTCACCCCTGCCGGAGTATTATAACGGGGTGCGTTTATATTCAGGCAATCGAAACGGCGGATATGGATACAGATGGGCGCAGACCACTGGCGCGCTTGCCAGCAACTCGAATGGTCTTTCATATGTGGAAGATGCGGGATACCGCCTGTCGGATTCGAACGATACTTATGCCAATGTATACGCAAGGCCAGGCGAATATCAGTTCTATACCGTTACATTAAAGAACAGCGACGGGTCGGTCATCAAAACCGAGATTGTTGAAAGAGACAGCTCGTTTACCTTGCCGAGCGAACCCGCGCGCGAAGGACATTACTTGCTTTGGACGGCGTCCAATGGAGCTGTTTACAATGCTGCTGATGTGGTCACCGGCATACGTGATGAGCTCACCTTTACGGCGAGCTACGAAACGGAAATGCACGTTGTGACGTTCATGAGCGGCGACACAAAGCTGGACGAAGTGTTGGTCGGCCATGGCAACACGGTTGCGGCGGTTGACATTCCCAATCCGGTTGTGCCCGATGGGCAACGCTTTATGGGTTGGTCGTTGGCGGCTGATGGCGGTAACATTGTCAACCTTAGCACACATGCCTTTACTGGCGCCGCTAGTTTATTTGCGGTATTTGCCGAAGAAAAGTATACCGTCACGTTTGTGGGCGCCACACCGCAAGCATATGAACAGGCGCCTGAAACACAGGTCAATGCGCCCGCAGTGCCTGGAAACGAGGCGTACATTCCCTTGGGCTGGAGCGCCAGGAATCTGGCTCCGATGGCGTTTGACGCATCGTTCACGCCGGATTTGATGGAAGGACAGCCGTATACCTTTGAAAAGGCCGACGTGACGTTCTATCCTGTTTATCAGCAGCAGAACGCGTATTTCAGAACTGAAGGCGGATCAACGCTCAACGGAACGTTCGACGGCAGTGCCATTGGCGCACCGCAAGGTTACACCGGCACAGCGGCTTATGCGTTGGTTGGGTGGTCCCAAGGCCAGGCTGTGACGAAATACGCGTACGATCAGGATGTGGACGAGAGCATTCTAACCGATCAATTTTTCAATAAGGAAACCTACTACGGTGTATATAAGCAGCGAAGCTATACCATCACGTTCATGGATGGCGGGCAAGACCCCGTCTACACCCAGGTCTATCCTTATGGAGCGGCCGTGGGCACGCCGCTGATCGCCGGGGTTGACCATGGCTATCAGATCGGAGGGACCAAGACGGAGGTCGGCGATGAAGGTGACGTGATTAGCACATTCGTCGGTTGGAATCCGGTCATTGCGTCGGTCACGGCGGATGCGACAGTGAACGCGGCCTGGGATGAAAATGAACCAGGCGAGAACCAGTTGGTGGTTCGCTTCGTTGACGAAGATGGCAAAGACATGGCCGGTTATCCGCCGCAGTTCGTCACTTCCGGTGAGTCTGCCGAGAAACCCGCAGATCCTCCGGTTCCTGATGGGTACATTATGTTCAGGGGCTGGTTTGTGGGCGACGAGCCGTACAGCTTTGATACCCCGGTCACGGACAACTTGACGCTGACGGCGCGGTTCAAACAGACATACCTTGTCAGCTTTATTGTCGATGGTATTGTGGTGGATCATCAGGATCTGGGGCCAAACAACACTGGCGCAACCAGGCCGGCGGATCCTGTGTCCGCAACGCCCAATATGCATTTTGACGGCTGGTTCCTGCGTACGGGGAGCGGCCTTGCTGACACGCCTTATGCGTTTGGCGTACCAATTCAAGATGATATCTATCTTGAAGCCAAGTTCAGCAAGATTTACTTCATTTTCTATGAGACCGCATCTCTGCCCATCACGCCTTCTGAGTACATTGAAGGATCTGCCGTCTATCCGACAAAGCCTTCGCCGAATCCCACACGCGCCGGTTATGCGTTTGGTGGTTGGTCGCTGCAACCGGGTGGAGTGCCGATTGAAGATGCGGATGTGTTTGGCAGACCACTTGATCAAGATATCACGCTTTATGCCCTTTGGACGCCTGAGAGGGTACCGGTTGAGGTGGTGTTCTGGCAGCAAAAAGCCAAGGGCGAGCGCACGGGGCAGAGCCAGCAGTACAACTTCTTTGAATCGACGACGATGCATGCTGTCGCGGGATCGACAATCAGTTTGACGGGCAGGTCGATCACCGGCTTGTTTGAAACCGCTGATGGCATGAACCCTTATTCAGTGCCGACGGATGACCAGGGCGACTATCGGTATTACAAGCTCAAGGGAATTGATCCGGTCGTCGTCCAGGGCAGCGGGACGGTCGTCAATGTGTATTACGACCGCGTGGTATATACGTTGACGTTCAACTTCCCGAGCGATTCGGGTCAAGCGGTGTATTGGATGAAATACAACGGGGATACGTTTGATTCATCCAACCCGTATAAGATCAACGCAGAGCTTGATGAGGATATCTCCGCGATTTGGCCTTATAACGGCAACCCGAGCTTCGAGTTTAGCACTTACACTATTACGAGTGGATCAGGTCGCGGCACTTATTCTTTCCGGGGTTGGAATACTATCGATGGTGCTACTCGGGTTTCTAAGATGCTGACCATGACGAGCGGCGCGATTGCCGCCAAGAGCGTCACGGGATCATGGGCCAAACTGAATCCCTACTACCTGATGTATATGTTCGAATCGCTGAAGGACGATACGGTGCATCACAACGAGAATAACACCAATTATACGGTGGATGAGGGTTATACCCAGGTTAGCTATAGTACCGGGGATTTTGGTGCAAAGGGAATAGAAGGGTTTGGAGCGGGAACGACGGAGATAGGATCGCCAAGCAATTACACGATCCCGGACACGGTTCCCAGTAACGCGACCAAGGAAATGCTGTTCTACAACCGCCTTGCGTACCCGATCAGCGTCGATTTGAATGATTCCGGCCTGATTGATGAGCGCATTGTTGCGGCGGCGCTGACCAGTACCGCTGTGACCTACGGGGGCGGTGTGCGGTATAACAAGACATCGACAGCTGGCGCGGGCAGCAGCACGGTGTACACCATCAACACCAATGCCAAGTTTGGCGAGAAGCTGATGTATTACCGGCCGCAGGTGCCTGTGCGCGCGGGATGCACATTTACCGGCTGGTATACGGAGCCTGAGTGCAAGACGCCGTATAACTTTGGCGGCAGGATGCCCAATGCGCCGCAGCGGATTTATGCTGGCTGGCTGGTGAATCCGGTTACGGTCAACTTCTACCTGAAAGAAGGTGTGGCGGAGCTTCATGATACAAAGAGCGTCGCCAAATCCTCGACCGTAAATGGTGTCGCTGATCCGGTCAACGACAAGCGGTATGGCGAATTTGACGGATGGTATTACCATCCCTATCCGCAATATCCGACCTTGACCAAACCGTTTATACTTGGACAGACGCAGGTGGACGTCAACACCGATGTATACGCAAAATGGAGAATCACCGACTTTACCGTCAGCTATGAGATAGAAACAGGCGCCGGTACGTCAACGTGGACAGATGACGATACGTATGCGCTCGGTGAGAAGACACTGTTGGATGGTATCGGCAATATCACGAATGGAGACAACGTGTTCATCGGCTGGAGGGAAGGCGGTAAAGGACCGCTGTATCAGCCGAACGAGCAATATCAGGTAAACTACAGCGTTAAGTTCGTGGGGTGCTGGATACCCAAGAGCCAAGCGGTAAAGCTTACCTACCACAAGAATGACGGCGTGACGCCTGAGGCATCTCAAGAGTTCTATTACGCCAAGGGAGCCTCGGCGCAGATTCAATCCTCCAATCTCTTCTCGCGCGTCGGTTACACTTTTGCGGGCTGGAATACAGCGCGCGATGGTAGCGGCACCGGATATGTGCCGGGTAAGTATGTCACGATGCGTGAGAATATGGATCTATATGCTTTGTGGACGGTGAACAAGCACACGATTACGTACGAATACACGGGTACGGTCCCGACAGGCGCGCCGGAGATACCGACGAGCTACAACGAGACCGGCGTGACGTACGGCGAGACGAAGACGGTACAGGCCGCAATGACAATGGCGGGCTACACGTTCAGCGGGTGGACGACAACGGACGCGACGGTGAGCGAGGGAGCGTACACGATGCCCGACAAGAACGTGTTGTTCACGGGCAGCTGGACGCAGAACGAGCACACGATCACGTACGAATACACGGGT
>JAVBND010000120.1:0-24023 GCA_031551775.1 Eubacteriales bacterium
CGCGCTGACGGGCTGCTTTTCCACCCAGGCAGCCCTGCAAAAACACTTGAATTAGCGCTGCTAGTCCTGCGGTTTTTGCAGGACCACCTGGACGAAAAATCATCCCATCATCACATCCGCTACCTGTGCGGTGTTGCCCTAGCGGCTTATCGATTGACAATGACCGAATATCGTGTATAATCAAACGTGGGTGGTACGTTTATGGTACCAATTTTAAGAGGGGGGCGAGCGACCATGAAGAAGATCCACGCGCGGATGATGAGCCTGTTTGTGACCCTGATGTTGATGCTGACGATGTGGTCCGTGCCTGCGCTGGCCGTAGACGTTGCCGATGGCACGTATACCGGAAAGGGTGCGGGCATGGGCGGCGCGGTCGAGGTGGCCGTGACCGTCGCGGACGGGAAGATTACCGGGATTGAAGTGACCGGCCATCAGGAGACGCCCGGCATCTCCGACGCGGCGATAACCGGCGTTCCCGCGGCGATCATTGAAGCGCAGTCGGTTCAGGTGGACGGCGTAACCGGCGCGACCCTTACGTCAAACGCCATCAAGGAAGCGGTCGCTTTCGCGCTCAGCGGATCGAAAAGTGAAGCGGCTGACGGCTTTGAACTGACCGTAAAGCCGGATGTCGTCGTAATCGGCGGCGGCATGGGCGGCATGGCAAGCGCGGTTCGCGCCGCCGAGCTCGGCGCGAACGTGGTGTTGTTTGAGCAGAGCGCGCGCCTGGGCGGCTGCGGTTATCTGGCAGGCGGTTCGCTCAGCGGCGCGGGTTACAACATTCAAAAGGCGGCGGGGATAGAGGATACGCCCGAGAAGTTCTTCGCTGATTTCGTTTCCATGGGCGGCGACATCGACCTTTTGAACGAGGCCATCGCGCGCAAGCATGCCGAGGTCAGCGGCCCGGTCATCGACTGGGTCCAGGACTACGTGGGCGCCCAGATGAGCGACGTCGTCGATGACGGCAGCTACATCCCCATGAACACCAAGCGCGTGACCTACTCGGCGGGCGGCTCGGCGGCGGGCAACGCAAAGTTCTTTGTGGAAGCGCTTGAGAAGAAGCTGAACGAGTTTGTGGCGGCGGGCGCCGCGCAGGTGGTGCTGAACACGCGCGTTTCGGACATCGTGCTGGGTGACGCGGGCGATGTGGTCGGCGTCGTCGCGGGCGGCCAGGAAGTCGCGGCCGCGTCCACCATCATTGCGACCGGCGGCTACGGCTACAGCGAGAAGTGGCTCAAGGAGTTCGCCTTTGACAACGTGACATCAAGCGCCGTCAACACCGCGACCGGCGACGGATATGACTTTGCGCGCAAGGCGGGCGGCGTGTTTGACAATATGGACTATTGCGCAGCCTATGCGGGCGCGATCCCGGTGACCGGCTTTGCCGCGTCGCTCAGGGCCAACGTCATGTACGAAGGCGCCATCTGGGTGAACAACCAGGGCGCGCGCATCATCAACGAACCGGCGGCCGATTCGGGCGGGCGCAACGACGCGTGGCGTTTGAGCGACAAGAACGAAGTCTACGTCGTGTTCTCCGAGGGCATGCTCACGGATAAGCCCGTCTTCAGCGGCATGCTCGGCAGCACGCAGACCTACGACAACAAGGAAACGCTGAGCGACCTGATCGAAAAGGGGCTTGCCTTTAAAGCGGACAGCATCGCCGAACTTTCCGAGAAGACGCAAATGCCGCTCCTTCAAGAAACGCTGGAAACCTACAATGCGGATGTCGCGGCGGGCCTCGACAGCCAGTTCGGGCGCACGGACAGCCTGATCGCGTTTGAAGGACCGCTGTACGCGGTGTATACCGTCCCCTACATCCTGATGACGCAGGGCGGCCCGCGCATCGACGCGGACGGGCAGTTGGTGCGGGAGGACGGCTCGAAGGTGGGCAATGTCTACCTCGCGGGCGAGATCGTGGGCTCGGCGAACGTCGCGGGCCACTCGACCATCGGCGGCATCGGCAACGGCCTGTGCATGACCTGGGGCTACATCTCGGCCACCAGCGCGGTCGCCAACGCGGGTAAGTAGAGACTCCCATATTGATCCGCTTCGATGCGCGTCACGCCCCAGGAATTGTACACCGCCTTGGGCATTGCGCTTTGCGAAATGGGGTCGAGCCCGACATACCGATCCGGTTCGACAACCCGGCCACGTCCGGATAACCCCGGAACGCGCCCGCTAGCTCCAGCTTGCCCTCATCGACCAGCGACCCCATTGATCTTGTTATACGACTTGCTCGGTTCAATGAACATGACATATCGCCAGTTCCCCATGGTTCCAGCTCACTTCTTTTCGTGTGCGACCAGATTATACCACAAATTGGACATAGCCGCTTTATCCCCCCAGACGCGACAAGGCAGCCCGCCGGGTGGGCGGACTGCCTTGCTGCGAGGGTGCATGGAAAAGCGTGAGCCGAAGCCGGAAGGCGTGGCCGTGCGCTCCGCATCAGTTCAGAAGCAACGGGAGGGGGCAGCTGAGATCAACCATGGCGTGCATCACCCCTGCGCCTTGAGCAGTTCACTGCCGGCCGATTTGGCTTCGGAGGGCTTGGCCGTGGCGGTGTCAATGGCGCCCGAATTCAGGATGATTGCCTGCTTGCCGTTGCTGTCGATGCCGCGAATCACGGCGGTGTAGCGCCCGATGCCCAAGTCCAGATCCTCCGCCGTGTCGGCGATGCTGTATTTCAACACCTTGTAACCCTTGTTCTTCAGCACCGTTTTGAATAGGACGGGTTGCATGGCCTTGCTATGAATCAGCGTCTGACCGTCGTACAGTTCGAAAGTGACGTTTTCCAGCCCCTTGATCGCCGCGCCTGTGCGGTTGTACAGGAACACCTCCGTGTTGAGCGCGCCGCTCTTGTAATAAAGACGCCGCGTGCTGGCGTACAGCCCAGCCTGGCTTTTCACCATCAGCGGCCTTGTGCGGCCGAAGCTGTTGGATGCCACGGTCACCGCGCACTTCAGGACGCTGCCCGAAGCCGTCAGCACCTTGATGGTCGCCTTGCCCGACCGCTTCGCCGTGAGGATGCCCGCGCTGTCGATGGTGGCAATCTTCTTATTGCTGCTCGACACGCTTAGCACCGGCAACACAGCGCCGGAAACCGTCGGCACGATCAACTGGTACTGTTGCCCAAGGGACGCGCGCAGGCTGGTCGGCATCGTCCAATCCGCCGTTTCCCCTTGGCCCTCGATCACGTGGATCGTCGCCAATGTCGTGTGGGCGAAGCCCGCGTACTTGCCGCTCTTGGCGCTGTAGACCTCGAATTGGTAGTAACCGGGCTCCAGGCGGTACATTAAGCGCGCGCTGAACGCAAAGGTCGCGTACTGCTTTGCGGTGTTGCGCTTTCCGGTCACTTTCAGCGCGGTTTGATCCGGCACGGGCTCAAGCGCCTTGCCGCTGGGCGCGAACGGATTGCGCTGCATCTTTACCAGCCGCGCTTCCAGCCTCCCTTTGCCGGTGTAATAGATGCCGACGGTCAGCTCGTCCTTGTTTTGTACGCTCAGCATGCCCGTCGCGCCGTCCAACTCGGCGCTCGCGCTCCGAAACGCCACGGGAACACCCGCCGCCGCCTGGCCGTACACATAGCTGGCGTTCAACCTGGACGCCAGATCGCCCTTTAGGTACTGGCTGACATCTACCACGTTCACCGTACCCACGATCACGGGCGCGCCGCCCAAGATGCTGGCGGTGACGGGGTACGCGCCCGGCGCGCTGAAGCTGGCCGGACAGGGAATGACCGCCGTGCCGTTGCCGGTGTGGGTGGCGGAGGCCGTGTTGTCGCCCACGGTCAGCGAGATCGCAAGCGTGCGGCTCTCGTTGTCGCGCACGTCCACTGCGAACGCCAGCGGGAACGTGGAGCCGGGCAGCGCGCTCAGCTGGTTGTTGCCGGAAACCGACGCGGGCGGCGAATTCACAATCACCGCCGCTACGCTGCTCGACGCCGGGGTCGCGCCGGTCGCGCTGATGACGCAGTAGAAATAATACGTACCGGCGGGCAAGTCGCCAGGCGTGGTGTAGCTGGCGCTTGTCGCGCCGTTGATCGCCGTGCCGCCGACGTTGGTGGCACTGACGCTTCTGTACCATTGGTAAGAAATAGAACCGGACGGCCAGGAAGCCGCCACGGTCAGCGTCGCGGTGCCGCCTTGAGCTACATTCGTCGAGGCTGCGGGCTGGGTGGTGATGGCCGGGCTGATTGGGCCGGGATCGGGGTTGCCGCCGGATGAAGCCGTCGTGATGGCCGCGCTGACCTGCGCTGTTCCGGCATCGTAATTCGTGTTCTCTGCTGTCCGCGCGTACACATAATAGGCGGTACTCGCGGTCAGGCCGGTGAACGTCGTGCCGCTCCGCCAGCCTGTCGCCGGTGTGGGCGTGCTGGATGTGCTGATGGCATATTCCACGGTCTGACCCGTGGTTCCGGCATTGGTCGCAGCTTTCACGGTGATGGAGGATGTGGTGGGCGTGCCGCTCACCGTAGGCGCGCCATTGACCGCCGCGCCGTCGCCCTTGCCCACCGCGCCCACAGAGATCATACCCGTGGGCATAACAGCACTGGTCGCTCCGGTTATGTTGGCTGCCGGGATGGTGTAGGCATACCCGAGCACGACGATACTGGTTTTCGCTGTGGTCGGCGTGCCGGTGAGCGGAATGGTCACCACGGTGTCGCTGGTTCTGACCGCTGTTCCGGCGGACAACCATGCGGGCAAGTCAGCCACGGTGAAGTTTTCAGGTGTGATGTTTGCGGCGTAGCTCGCGCCGGAAAGCGTGTACACGACCGATGCGCCAGACGCCGCCTGCCCGACTCTCAGGTTGATCAAACCTGTGGTGGAGACCGCGATTTCCGGGGCATTGCTGCCGGTCACTGTGCAAGTGGCATTGATCGCAGTGTCCAAATACACATTTGACAAGGCGGCCGTGGTTTGGCCGCTCGTCCCCGTGCCAGTCCAGGCATAGGTATAAGAACTTGCGCCTGCGCCCACAGCGGTGATGGAGAGCACACTGCCGCCGATGACCTCCGCGCCGCTTTGGATCTGCGCGCCATTGTACATCGCCGAGATGGTCGAATCCGTCGCATCACCCGCGTCAGTCACCGCAAACTGCACGGTGAAGTAGTGGATGGTCGCCGCGTTGGCGCCTAAGCCCGCAACCACATTCACGCCTGTATCGGAGGCGCCGTCATACAGATCGTAGGTACCGTCGGGCACATTGCTGAACGTCACCGTGCCGTCTGTTCCGCTTCCCGTGATGTCGCTCTGCCCGGTTTTCTTCAGTTTGAATGTCTTGCCATGGCTTGTGTAGGCTGCGGCATTTTTGTTCACGGTCAATGTGACGGTGTTGCCCTGCGCGACGGCAGCCGTCTTTGCGTCCAGAACCCAATTATACGGACTGTTCTTTACTGATAGCCTATGGTAGGTATTGTTGAGCGCGGTCTCAACCGTGTACGCATCCCCGCTCTTGCCAAACAGCGCGACACCTGACGGCAAAGTGATCGAATTGCTCTCCACGTACAGCGCGCTGGTGCCGCCAGAGCAGGCCAGGCTTCCGCCACGCATATTGAGGACAATCGCATTGTTGGCGCGCACTCCATAGCTCGCACCGGATGTTGATAAACCTCCAGTGGCGCTGACTGTGCCTGCATCGATCCTGATCGAACCCGCAGTCCCACTTGTGCGAATGCCAGCGGACCCATTTGATCCGCTGCCACCCTGCGCGGTCAGCGTGCCGCCAAACACATTGAGCGTCACGGGGATGAGGCTCGCTGGTTTCACATCGATTCCATAGTTCTCACCATTCGATCCTTCCTGATCACCAATCGCGAGCAGACCGCCCGTAGGTTCCATATCCAGCGTAAGCGAGCCGGCAATGATGCCGGCGCCCTTACCTTGAACGGCCAGTATGCCATCTCCTTTGATGTTGATCAAATTCGAAGAAAGAATACCGGCAGATTGAGCCGACACAACCTGGTTCCTATCGTGAACCACGATTGTCACCTCATCATTTGGTAACTGCAGCGCGGGATTGCTGTCAGAAGACACATTTAAGTCCAGGCGATCAAGGGTCAACACTTTGTCGGCGGCATTCCAGCTATATCCATCGCCGCTTATATCGGTAACCGCATTTCGCAAATCAATTGTCGTCGTGATCGTTTGTGCCTTCACGGCTACGGGGTTCACCTGGAACATGGCGAGTAATAGTACCAATGCCAGCATCCATCTCATGCTTGTCATTATGTTCTTCCTCAATTGAGATGCTCCCTCCATTTCATTCGAGCCAAAATGAAAATGGCCTTCTGCCATTTTTTCGTAGTATATCAATCTGTGTGCGCCAAATGTGCGCCATAAAAATACACGCACTCCATTAAGAATGCGTGTAGCGTGTGACCGAAACGGGATCACCCGGGCTGCCCAATCCGTCCGTTGGTCATTTCCGCCCAGCTGTAATTGGTCATATATTCGCCCAAATAAGCATTGATCGCGCGGACATCGCCTTGCAGCATTTCATAGTAGTCGCACTCGACTCTGGCGGTATCTATCGCGACACTGTTCCAGCCCTTGATGATGACGCCATCAAGGCCCGCGTCCCGGAACGTATGCATCATGGAGGCGATGATGCGCGTGGTGTTGGATAGCTGCGTGCGGCCATAGGGTTGATCCTCCCAGAGCACGGCGGCGATGTCGGCGGTCTTGGCCGACGCGCCTTGGCGGTCGATGAGGAACGCGAACAGTTCCTTGGCCTTCGAGCGCTGAAAATGCAGCGGCTTACCGTCCACATACACCTCGAAATACCCAAAGGTTTGCACGCGCACCCGCTTGTCTGACGGGCGGCTGATCGGATTTCGCAGGCGCTCCATGGCGCGTGTGATGTCCTGCGCGGACGCGGGTTTGAGCAGGTAATCGCTGGCGCTCACATGAAAGGCGTCCACCGCGTATTGCGAATAACCCGTCACAAACACGATGTTCGCTTTCGGATGAACGTCCTTTAGCCTTCTGGCGAGCTGCAAGCCGGTCATCTCGCGCATCTCGATGTCCAAAAACGCCACGTCGCAGCCGTGCTGCGCGGCATAATCCATCAGGCTCATGGGATCGCTGAAACCCTGCACCTCCGCGTCCGGAATGGCTGTGGCAATCGCCTTGTTCAATAGCCGCAGCGCGGGCGCTTCATCGTCGGCGGTCAGGATGATCATGCCCTCACCCCCTTCGCAATGGTGATGGTGGCGGTGGTTCCGACGCCCTTTGCGCTCGTGATGGCCAGTGTGCCGCCGCACTGAGCCTCGAGGCGCTGGGAGATGTTTTTGATGCCCGTGTGATTGCCGCCGTCGGCCTCCTGTTCGTTCACATCAAATCCGACGCCGTCGTCGGAAATCGTGATGACAAACGCCGCGTCGGTCTGGGCTGTGGCGATCGTCACCGTGCCGCCGCCTTTTTTCTTGCCCACGCCGTGCTTGACGGCGTTTTCGACCAGGGGCTGTACCGTCAGGGCGGGCAGCAAAAACGCCTTTGCGGCAATGTCATAAACGAGGTTGAGTTGATTTTCAAACCGCAGCTTTTCCAGTTTGAGGTAGGTTTCGATGTGCGCCAGCTCTTTTGCAAAGGGGATGAGCTTTTGGCTCTTGACCGACTCCAGATTGTTGCGCAAGTAGGCGGAGAAGTCAAGGATCGCGCCTTGCGCCTTGGGCGAATCCTCACAGGCCTCTGCAATGGCCGTCAGAGAATTGTAGAGAAAATGGGGCTGAATTTGCGATAGCATGACGGACACGCGGGCGTCCATCAGCTCCTGCTCTTGGCGCTTCACCGTCTGCGCAAGCAGGACCTCCTGCGCCACGGTTTTCTGCATGGTCGCAAGAATCGTTGAAGTCAGCATGAACAGCGAGAAGGCCAGCATCATCGGCTGGGTAAAGGCAAACAGAAAGCTCACATGCCTGAAATAATTGGCGTCCCAGGCGAAGGCAAAGATCGACATGCACACGCCAGCGAGGATGATGATCTGCGGCACCGTGATCCGCACCTTTCGCATCGAAAACAGGATGAACGGCAGCATGACGGCCAGCGCGAGGTAGATGATCATGTTGGTGTAGCTGCTGTGGCCGAGGAACCGCTCCCACGGCAGAACGAAGATCGCAATCACAAACGCGCCCGCCGCGCCAATCAAACCGCCGCGCACCCATTTGGGCAGCGCGCCGGGGAAGGACGAATTGAGGATCAGCACAAACAGGATGATCGTGAGCGGGCTGGTGAGGATCTCTGATTTGTAGATGATGGGCCATTCAAAATACGGGAACAGCGTGAGCAGCAGCCGGTAGCCCTTGATCCCGGTTCGGATGCTCCAGAGGATGCACAGCAGCGTGAGCCAGCCGTTGGCCTTGTAGGCGGGCAGCGCCAGCAGCAGCAGCAACGCGACCAGCGCGGCGATCAAGTACCAGGCCATCACGATGATGTCGATGGCGGTCTGCCGCGCGAAATAGGTGTGCAGCATCCCGTATTCGCCAAAATACCAGCCCATGCCCGACGACGAATCGATGTTGGAAAAGCTGCTCGTCTGGATCAGGATGTCGATCGCGCCACCTTGCGGCTGCGCGGTGAACAGGTAATACTTCTCAGTGGAGCGTTCGCCCTCGCGCGTCGTCGCCGGTTGGCCTTCGGTGAAAAGCCACTTGCCGTTGATGTACACGGAGCTTGCCTAGTTCACCGAGTAGCCGCCGATGCCGTAGCAGATGTCGTTTGGCACCAGGACGCGGATGCGCATGGTATACGGCCTGGCCCCGTCCGGCGCGCGGCCAACCCGGATGTCGTCGCGCGCGTCAAATTCCTCCGGCGTCAGCAGCGCGCCGTCCACATATTCCACGGTGCGCGAAATGAACACCTTTTGCTTGCTGAAATCATGGCTGCGCAAATCAAACACGCCCGTATCCGATTCAACGCCCTTCCCCGGCTCGAGCGGAAGCGACTTGAGCAGCCACAGGCCCATGCACATGAGCAAAATGACCGGCAGGATGACGAGCGGCAGGTAATTCATTTTCTTTTGTTTCATATCGCCTATCTCCTCCGGTGGTTTGGCCGCGTTCGCGCAAAACCAGATGGACATACGCAACGACGCGCGCGCCCCTCGCAGATTAACTTTGGTTTACTATACCATTGTCACTTTGTGTCGTCAATGAGGGATTTTGCCCTGAGCGCAAAATGGAATCCCATTTGTGCCGGGCCGTTGCCCTGCTGCCGAGCGATCCCTTGTGTTTGCGCATCAGGGGATCAAATTAAGCGACGAGTCCACATCCGGCACGTTTACGTAGGTATCGGGCACCTGTCCCACGATGATCGATTCGGCGACCGGCACGTAGGCGCTGACGGTTACCGAGTTTGCGCCGGTTGGGACGATCACGCGAATCAGCATGGACGCTTCCATTGAGATTTCGTGGCGCGTCTGGTTGATGCCCGCCGATTCGAACGCCGTTACGAAGCGCGTGGTGACCGAGCCGACCAGCACCACGCTGACCGGCACAGCGGGGCCCGTGCCGCTGAAGAGCGCAATGCCCAGCGCCGAGCCCAGCGGCACGCCGATGCCGCCCGTCTCAAGCGCTTGCAGCTTTCTTTGCGTAGCCAGCGCCGCCTTGCTCGCCAATTCGTTCATGAGCAAGGTGTTTGACTGGAGCATTGAAATTTGTCCGTTCTGGTCGGTGGTCACCTTGACCAGGTCGCTGTAGCCCACCGATTGATCCATGACTTCGGATACGCCGTCGTTCACCGCCTCTACCGCCAATTGCCGCGCGCGCGCTTCCGCCATGGCCACCATGATGGGCGTCAGGTTGTTCATGCCCCAGACCGCGACGAGACTTATGAGCAACAAAATGATGAGCAGCGCGCGGGTTTTTCTGCCCAACCGCTTCGTCCGTGCAACCATCCGCATCACCGCTTCGTCAAAATTTTAAGCCAGGGTTTTTTTCCATATTATGCGCGGGGTGTGCGTGGCTTGACGGAATCTGCCGGGGCGGTTTTGAAACCCCAATAATCCGCGCGCACTTAACGCATGGGGGATACACATAGCCCAAGGTTTGTGCTATAATGATACTTTGATAGAGATGACGCCTTTCTTTGAAGCGTAAAAGGCGGGAGGAACCCATTCATGAGCTTATTCAAACAGAAGACCGGCGAGGGAAACTTTTTGTTCTCGGTCGTGATCACCACGGCCAAGATGTTATTCATCACCATTTTGATCCTGGGCGTCACCATGACCGGGGTGCTGATGGGCGTGGCGAAGGCGTGGGTGGAGACTTCGCCCAAGCTTGACATGAACGCGTTTAGCGCAACCGCCAAGACCTCGTTCATCTATGACCGCAACGGCAGCCTGATCACCGACTACAAGGGCAATGAAAACCGCATCAACGCCACTTGGGACGAAATCCCCGACAACCTCAAGAAGGCGGTCGTCGCGATCGAGGATCAGCGCTTCTATACCCACAACGGCGTGGACGTCAAGCGCATCATGGGCGCGCTGGTCGCGAACTTCTTCAAAAACCGCAACGAAGGCGGCTCTACCATCACGCAGCAGCTCGTCAAAATGAGCATGCTCACCATGGATCAGAACTACAAGCGCAAGCTCCAGGAGGCATACCTCGCCCTCGAGCTTGAGGAGTACATGACCAAGGAGCAGATTCTGCTGGAATACCTCAACATGATTTACCTGGGCCGCAGCAACTACGGCGTCAAGGTGGCCGCGATGGACTATTTCGGAAAAGACGTGTCCGCGCTTTCGCTGCGCGAGTGCGCGGCGCTGGCGCGCACCATAAGAAATCCGGCCCGCTACGACCCGCGCAAGAACTACTATACAAGCAAAACCCCCGAAGTCATTGAGGAAAATACCGACTACGTGCTCAAGGAGATGTATGCCCAGGGCCTGATCACGTTTGATGAATACAATACGGCGCTCAACCAGAAGCTCGAGGTGCTTGAAAATTCCGCCTTCCCGAACACCATGTACGACAACGCCTACTATGTTGAATACGCGCTTTACGACGTGGTCACCAAGATGCTGCGATTAAACAACCTGGCCGATACCACGGCCAACCGCAACATCATGCAAAACAAGCTTCGAACCGGCGGCTACAAGATCTATACCTGCCTTGACCCCGAAACGCAAAAGGCGGTTCAGGAGATCGTGACCGATTGGAAGGAATATCCCGCCACGCGCAAGTCCTCCGACCAGTCCTACAAGTCCCCGCTTGGCGGCGGAGAATACCTCAAGGTGGTTCAGCCCCAGGCGGCGGCTTCGGTGATCGACTGGCACACCGGCGAGATGCTCGCCGTCATCGGCGGGCGCGCCGAGCCCGTCACCAAGCTTCAGCTCAACCGCGCCTATCAGGCGCTCATGCCCGTAGGATCGTCCATCAAGCCGCTTTCGGTCTACGGCCCGGCGTTTGACCTGGGCAATTCGCCCGGAAGTCCGGTCATCAACGCGCCGCTCAAGATCGAGGGCTGGGACAGCGAGAAGGGCTATCCGTCAAACTTCTCGGAGGGCGGAAGCTACACCGGCATTGAGTCCATGCGCTACGCCATGATGAAATCCCACAATACCGCCGCGGCGCAGGCGCTGTTTGGCTACGTCGGCATTGAGAACTCGGTCAACTACCTTTTGAAGCTGGGCATCAACAAGAAGAATATCTCGGCCACCGGCGCGGGCCTGGCGCTGGGCGCGTCAAACCCCTCCGTCATCGAACTCGCGGCGGCCTTTGGCGCAATCGGCAACAAGGGGCAGTACCTTGAACCCTACGCTTTCACCAAGGTGGTGGCCGCGGACGGCAGCGTCTACATCGATGCCCAGCAGTCGCAGATCCGCCGCCAGGCGTTTAAGGAATCGACCGCGTGGCTGCTCATCAACGTGCTCAAGCAGTGCGTCAGCCCCGAAGGCACCGGCTCGCGCGCCAACTTCGGAAATTTCACCGTCGCGGGCAAGACCGGTACGCACTCCGACTACCGCGGCGTGACCTTTGCCGGACTTACCGGATATTATTCGTGCGCGGTATGGATCGGCTGCGACAACTTCGCGCCGCTTGTCTCAAACGCGGCGGGCGGCACCTACGCCGCGCCGCTCTGGGCCGCGATCATGCAGAAGGTTCACTCGGTCAAGGGTGTGACGAGCGACCGCGAGATCATCTCGGGGAACGCCGCGAGCTACGGACTGGTGAAGGCCGACGCATGCGCGGTGTCGGGCATGAAGCCGACCAAGGCGTGCATGAACGATGTCAACAACTACGGCATCACCACCGACTTCTACCTTGAAGGCACCCAGCCCACCGAGCCGTGCAACATGCACCGCACGATCGAGCTGTGCTCAAAGTCCAAGAAGGCGCCCAGCCCCGCCTGCACGAGCACCAAGCGCTACGGCACCATTTACCTGCCAGAGGGGCATCCGCTGCGCTATGCCAACTACAACGATGTGATCAAGTACTTCAGAGGCGCATCGACCGACAAGCTGAGCTCGACCATCGGCATCTGCACGCAATGCGGAAAGAACAGCGAAAAGAACGAGCAGCAAAACGCCGAGCAGCTGTTAAGCGCCACCGCCACCGCAGAGACGCTCATCGTCAAGGCCGATACATTGCTTTCAGGCGGTACCCTCAAGGGCGCGCAGCAGCAAAAGCTTGCGAGCCTGCGCGACAAGACGCAAAAGGCGGTTGACAACCAGTCGCTCAAGAACATCAAGAACTACGGCAAGCAATTGCAGCAGTACTTAAAGAAGGTCGGATAAGCCCGGATCGTCAACAAAGCGTCCATATCAAGCGCAGAAAAGCGCAAGAGAAGGCCACAAAGCGACCATACAGGCCGGAGCAAAGCAGGAGGGGGAATCCTCAACGGCTTTGTGAATAAAGCTGTGCTTGCCCGTCTAGGCTTACAAGAGTGGCGGGAGGTGAAGCCTGATGCAGAATGATCTTCTCACGCGCATCGACCAGAACAAACAGAAGATAGACCAATACCGCCCCATGCAGGAGCCGCTGCTGTCGGAGTTGCGCGCGTACTACCGCGTGGGTCTCACTTGGTCGAGCAACGCCCTGGAGGGAAACAGCCTCACCGAGAGCGAGACGAAGGTCGTGCTGGAGGATGGGTTGACCGTGGCCGGGAAGCCGCTGCGCGACTACTATGAGGCCATCGGCCATGCGAAGGCATACGACGCGCTGTGGGCGCTCGTGGAGCCTCACAGAGTCATCACAGCGTTTCACATACTGCTGTTGCACAAACTGTTCTACTCGCACATTGACGAGGCCCAAGCGGGCGCATACCGCAATAAGCGCGTGTTCATCGCCGGCTCGAAGTACGCGCCGCCCGCGCCGGACAAGGTTCCGGGCCTGATGGCCGAGTTCGTGGAGTGGCTGAACAGCGGCGCACTGCATCCGGTGGAGTTGGCCGCCCAGGCCCACAAGCGGTTCGTGTTCATCCATCCGTTCGGGGATGGCAACGGGCGCGTGGCCCGACTGCTGATGAACCTGTGCTTGCTCAGACAAGGGTACACGCTGGCCATCGTGCCGCCGGTTCTGCGCGTGGAGTACATCCAACTGCTGGAGAAAGCCCACACCGATGACGTACCGTTCGTGGAGTTCATCGCCGAACGCATTCTGGAGACGCAGAAGGACATCATCAGGATGCTTCGGTGAACGACAAAGGAGCCACCCATAACCGGGCGGCTCCTTTTACGGTGAAGGGCACAAGGAAGCGCTGATGCCAAAGCCCCTTTCGCGCCCTGCGCTTCTCAATGCATCATGGCGTTTGGACTATGCCTCCAACCACGCGACCCCCACGCATCCGCTGCCCAGGTGCGCGCCGAGGACCGGGCCGACGCGGCGCTGTTCCACTTTGAAGCCTTCGCTTTCGAGCTGGCGGGTCAGGTGGGCGGCTTCCGTATCGCCCAGGAACCGCTCGACAAGAAGATCGCCCTTCGCGCTTTTGACGAACTGGCGCAGCTTCTTCATCTGTTCCACGCGCCCGCGCGCGACGCCCATTGAGACGATCGAGCCATCGGTCACGGTCAGGAGCGGCTTGATGTTGAGAATCGTAGAGATCGACAGCTTGACGTTTCCGAGGCGTCCTGAACGCCTGAGCGGCTCCATGTCGTCAACCGAGAACGCGGTGTGTATGCGCGTCCTCAGCGCTTCCAGGTGGCGGGCGGTCTCAAAGAGCTGCGCGCCCGCGCGGATGACCTCGCGCGCCTCGCGGATCAGCAGGTACAGCCCGCCGCACACGGAGAGGGAATCGACCACCGCGATGTTCAGCCCCTCCATCTCGCGCGCGGCCAGCACCGCGTTGGCGTAGGTGCCGCTCAGCCGCGATGAAATGGTGACGCACAAAACGTCATAACCCGCCTTGCGCAGGCGCGTGAAGGCGCCGGTAAAGGCTGAGAGCGTCGCCTGGGAGGTGTGCATGGTTTCAATGCTATCCGCTACCAGGCGCTCGGCGGTATCGGTGTTGTCGATGAAGCCTTCGCTGTAGGAGCGCGAATCGCCCACGGTGTAGGTCATGGGAACCACAACCACGCCCAGTTGAGCCGCTTCCTCGCGCGTTAGGTAACTCGTAGAGTCGGTCACGATGGCGATCATTGGATGCTGCCCCCGATCTTCCTGAACTTTTGGTAGCGCGCCTGCGTGAGCGCGTCCACGGTCATCGATTGGTAATGGTCGAAAGCCGCAAGGACCTCACCCTTTAGCCGTTGCGCGCGATCCTCAAATGAGCCGTCTTCAGAAATAATCCGCTCAATCACGCCGAAGTCCTTGAGGTCGCTCGCGGTCAGACGCAATTTGTCCGCGGCTTCCTGCGCGCGCGCGGCGTCTTTCCACAAAATGCTGGCCGCGCCCTCAGGGGAGATCACCGAGTAGTAAGCGTTTTCAAGCATCCACACTTCGCTTGCCACCGCCAAGCCCAGCGCGCCGCCGCTGCCGCCTTCGCCGATCACAATGGTCAGGATCGGCGTCTCAAGCGCCATCATGGCGGCCAGGTTTTCCGCGATCGCCTGGCCCTGCCCACGCTCTTCCGCGCCGATTCCGCAAAACGCGCCGGAGGTGTCCACAAAGATCAGTACCGGGCGGTGAAATTTCTCGGCCAGCTTCATTTGCCTGAGCGCCTTGCGGTAGCCTTCCGGGTGCGCCGAGCCAAAGTTGCGCTTGACCTTGTCCTGTGTGTCCTTTCCTTTCTCTATGCCGATCACGGTCACCGGCCTGCCGCCCAGCCGCCCGATGCCCGCGACAATCGCCTTGTCGTCGGCGAAGCGGCGGTCGCCGTGCAGCTCGACAAAATTGTCGATCATGGATTCGATGTAGCTCAACGCCGTGGGCCGGTCCTTTGCGCGCGAAAGCGCGACGCGCTCGTATGGCTTCATGACGCCGCCCCCTTTTCATGGAGGCGCAGGAGGTTTGAAAGCAGGTCCTTCATTTGCCGGCGGTCGCAGATCACGTCCACAAAGCCCTTTTCCAGCAGGAATTCACTCGTCTGAAACCCCTTGGGCAGTTTCTGACGGATGGTCTGCTCGATCACGCGCGGCCCCGCGAAGCCGATCAGCGCGCCGGGCTCGGCCACGGTGATGTCGGGAAGCATCGCGAAACTCGCGGTCACGCCGCCGGTCGTGGGGTCGGTCAAGACGCATATGTACAAGTTGCCCGCGCGCGAATGCCGCTCGATTGCGCCGGAAGTCTTGGCCATTTGCATGAGCGAGAGGATGCCCTCCTGCATGCGCGCGCCGCCCGATACGGTGAAGCCGACGACCGGCAGCTGCAGTTCGGTCGCGCGCTCGAACAGGCGCGTGATCTTCTCGCCAACCGCCGTGCCCATCGAACCCATCATGAACGCGCTGTCCATGGCGAAGATCAAGCAAGGCGCGCCGCCCACCTTGGCAAGGCCTGTCACCACGCCTTCCGGTTCGCCCGATTGCGCGCGCGCCTTCTTGAGTTTTTCCTCGTAGCCGGGGAAGTCCAAGGGGTTAAGGGACATTAGGTCCGCGTCAAGTTCTTCAAAGCTGCCCGCGTCCACCGTCATTGAAATGCGCGTTCTGGCTCCGACTCTATGGTGATGCGCGCATTTTTCACACACGAACAGCGCGTCCTTGAGCGCGTCCACCGGGGTCATCGCCCGGCAGGCGGGGCAGGCTGTGTACAATTCGTCCGGGACGGACGGTTGCGCGTCCCCCGACACGCCGCCGTCTTCCAGCGCGTTCTTGGGTTTTCGAAAGCGAAACAAGTTGCCCTTTGCCAAATGCGTCACCTCCCGCTGAGATAGCTCGTCGTGTAGCTGCCGTTTGAAAAATCTGTTTCTTCGATCAGGTCGGCTTCAAAGAATCCGGTGTGATCCACGCCCTCGATCACCATTTCGCACAGCGCCGCCTGCATCTTGCGGATGGCTTCGGGGCGCGTGGGCGCGTGCACGATGAGCTTCGCGATCATCGAATCGTAAAACGGCGGCACGTCGTAGCCCTGGTAGAGCGCGGTTTCAAAGCGCACGCCCGGCCCGCCGGGCACGTGCAAAAGGCCGATTCTGCCGGCTGAGGGCCTGAAATTCAGCAGCGGGTTTTCCGCGTTGATCCGGCATTCGATGGCGTGTCCGGTGAGGGCAATGTCGTCCTGTGCGAAAGACAGCGCTTGGCCCGACGCCACGCGGATTTGCCACTTGACGAGGTCGATGCCCGTGACCATCTCGGTGACCGGGTGTTCGACCTGCAGGCGCGTGTTCATCTCCATGAAGTAGAAATCATCCTCCGGAGTCAGCAGGAACTCAACCGTGCCCACGCCTTCGTACTGGACGGCGCGCGCGGCCTTGACCGCCGCATCCGTCATTTGTCCGCGCAATAGTCCGTCTACGACCGGCGACGGGCTTTCTTCGATCAGCTTCTGGTTCTTCCTTTGCATGGAACATTCGCGCTCGCCAAGCGTCACCACGTTTCCGTGCTGATCGCAAAGCAGTTGCACCTCGATGTGCTTGACATTCAGGAGCAGCTTTTCCAGGTATACCTTGCCGTCGCCAAAGGCCGCCTCGGCCTCGCTCGACGCGGTCAAAAACGCCTTTTCCAGCTCGGATTGGCTGTCAACGCGGCGGATGCCGCGCCCGCCGCCGCCCGAACGCGCCTTGATGAGCAGCGGATAGCCGACCCTGGCGGCTTCGCGGTTCAGGTCTTCTATTGTCTCGATCACATCGCTGCCCGGCACCACCGGCACGCCCGCCCTGATCATGGTGCGGCGCGCTTCGTCCTTATCGCCCATCAGGCGGATGACAGAGGGACCGGGTCCGATGAACTTGACCCTGCATTTTTCGCACAGCTCGGCAAAGCGCGCGTTTTCGGACAACAGCCCATAGCCGGGATGGATGGCCTGCGCGCCGGTTGCCGCCGCAGCCGAGAGGATGGAGGTCTGATTGAGGTAGCTGAGCCGGGCGCTCGCGGGACCGATGCAAATGCTCTCATCGGCGAGCGACACGTGCAGCGCGTCGCGGTCGGCCTCGGAAAACACAGACACCGTGCTCACACCCATCTCCTTGCAGGCGCGGATCACCCGAACGGCGATTTCGCCCCGGTTGGCAATCAGGATCTTGGGAAACACAGCGGTTCTCCCTTCAAATTCAATGAAAATTTAGTCATTGGGGATGATGAAGGAGAATTCACCCGACGCGGCCAACTCGCCATCGACCGCGGCTTCTCCCTTGACCACGAACAGGTTGAGCTTTGAGCGGATGAGGCTCGATGTGACCCTCAGCGTATCGCCCGGTTTCACCATCCGGCGAAAGCGCACCTTGTCGATGCCCGCGTAATAGGCGGTCTTGCCCTTGAGCTGGTCGGCAAACAGCATGGAGCTCGCCTGCGCGATGATCTCGCACTGAATGACGCCCGGCATGACCGGGTTGCCCGGAAAATGTCCGCCCAGGAACCACTCGTCGCCTTTTACGCGGTAGACGCCCGTCGCGACGCCGTCCTCGGTCACGTTGGCTTCGTCCAGCAGCAGCATGCTCCCGCGATGGGGGAGTATGGACTTAATTTCTTCTTGATTCATGACGCACCTCAGCACAGTTTGAACAGCTTCTGGCCGAACTCGACCACGTCGCCGTCACGCACGCACACGTCCACCACTTCGCCTTCGCGCTCGGCGGTGATTTCGTTCATCAGCTTCATGGCTTCCACGATACACAGCACGTCGCCCTTTTTCACGCGGTCGCCCACCTTGACGAACGGCTCGGCGCCCGGAGCGCTTGACGCGTAGAACACGCCCACGAGCGGAGAGGTCACTTCAAACGTTCGGTTGAAATCCACCGCGGACCCGGCGGGTTCGGGTGCCTGCGGCGCGGCGGGCGGCGCGGCCAGGCCCGGCTGGGCATAGGGCAGCGCTGCCGTCGGCGCGGCTTGAACGGGGGATTCGCGCCGGATGAGGATGCGGGTTTCGCCTTCCCTGATCTCAATGGCCGTCAGGCTGTTTTCACTGACGATTTGGGCCAGCTCGCGAATTTCGTTGATGTTCATGAGAACCTCCTCAGCGCCAAAACGGCGTTGTGTCCGCCAAAGCCCAGCGAAATCGAAAGCGCGGTGGCGGCCTGGGCTTGTCGCGCGACGTTTGCCACATAGTCAAGATCGCACGCGGGATCGGGCGAATCCAGGTGAATGGTCGGGGGGATGACGCCGTTTTGAAGCGCCAGCGCGCTCGCGATCAACTCAACCGCGCCCGCCGCGCCCAGCATATGGCCGGTCATGGACTTGGTGGAGCTGATGAGCGCCTTGCGTGCCGCGTCCTCGCCCAGCGCTTTCTTGATGGCCAGCGTTTCGCTCTTGTCGTTGAGCGGCGTGCCGGTGCCATGGGCGTTGATGTAAAGAAGTCCTTCGGCTCCGCCCGCTTCCTCAAGCGCCAGGCGCATCGCGCGCGCGCCGCCTTCGGCCTCGGGATCGGGCGCAGTGATGTGGTGGGCGTCGCAGGTGTTGCCATACCCCGTGACTTCGGCGTAGATTTTGGCGCCCCGGGCCACGGCGTGGGTCAATTCCTCAAGCACGACGATGCCCGCGCCTTCGCCCATGACAAAGCCCGCGCGGCGCGAATCAAAGGGTAGCGACGCGGTCTCGGGATCGCCTGTTTCATTGAGCGCCTTGCAGTTGGTGAAGCCCGCGACCGCCAGCGGATTGATCGTGGCTTCGCTGCCGCCTGCCACAATCGCGTCGGCGTAGCCGTGCTTGATGGCGCGGAAGGCCTCGCCGATGGCGTTCGTGGAGGTGGCGCACGCGGTCACGATCGGAAGGCTTGGCCCCTTGCAGCCGTACTTAATCGCGATGTTGCCCGAAGCGATGTTTGAGATCATCATGGGGATGTACAGCGGCGACACGCGCGACGGGCCGCGGTTTATGAGCTTTTCGTGCTCGGTTAAAAAGGTCTGCATGCCGCCGATGCCGCTGCCCACGTAGACGCCCAGGCGCTCGGGATCAATATTGCCCGCGATGGCGCTGTCCGCGACCGCTTCTTCGGCGGCGGCCATGGCGTACTGCGTAAAGGGGTCCATGCGCCGGGCGTCGCCCTTTTCCATGCCGTGGTTTTCGGGGGCGAAATCTTTGACCTCGGCGGCCACGCGCACCTTGAAATCGCTTGTGTCAAAGCGGGTGATGGCGCTGATTCCGCACACACCCGATGTGAGGTTGTTCCATAGGGTCTTTATGTCGTTGCCGATGGGCGATATCGCGCCCATGCCGGTGATGACCACTCGCCTCATGTGCTTGTCCTCCGAAATTATCCCATCGATAAGCCGCCGTCTACCGGCAGCACACACCCGGTGATGTAGCTTGCGCCGTCGCTCGCCAGGAAGGCCACGGCGCTCGCGATTTCATCGGCGTGCGCCATCCTGCCCGCAGGCACGCGCGCGAGCGCGGCCTTGAGCGTCTCCTCATGCATGGCGCTCGTCATGTCGGTTCGAACGAAACCGGGCGCGACCGCGTTGACCGTGATCCCCCGGCTGGCCACCTCGCGCGCCACCGTCTTGGTCAGGCCGATCAGGCCGGCCTTTGAGGCCGCGTAGTTGGCCTGACCGGCGTTGCCCATGATGCCTGACACCGATGTGATGTTGACGATGCGCCCGCTCCTCCTCCGGACGAAATCCGGCAGCAGCGCCCGGATCGTATGAAACGCGCCGTTCAGGTTGACGTTTACGACGCCCGCGAATTCCTCCGCGCTCATGCGCATGGCCAGCTTGTCGAGCGTGATGCCCGCGTTGTTGACCAAAATGTCGGGCGTGCCGAGCGCTTCCTTGACTTGTTTCACAACCCGCTCAACCTCCGTATAGTCTGAAACATTGCACCCAAGCGCCAGCGCGCGCCTGCCCAGGCGCTCGATTTCAAACGCGGTTTCCTCGCCCGCCTTGCGGTTGCCCGCGTAAAGGACGGCGACATCCGCGCCCTCGGAGGCAAGTTTGAGCGCGATGGCGCGGCCGATTCCGCGCGAAGCGCCGGTCACGAGCGCGATCTTTCCCTTCATGGCTTATCCTCCGTTAGCTTAATCAGACCTTCGGCGTCTTCCACATTGAACACGCGCGCGTTCACCGTTTTTGAGATGAGCCCTGAAAGCGTCGCTCCCGCGCCCACTTCGACGAAGGTATCGACGCCGTAGGCTGCCATGTTCCTAACCGTTTGCTCCCAGTGGACGGGCGAGGAAACCTGGAGCGCAAGCAACTTTTTCATGTTTCCCGCATAGGGCTGCGCCGTCCGGTTGGCGTAGAGCGGGATTCTGGGGGCCTCAAGCGAAATGCCGCTGAGGTAGTGCGCGAGGCCCTCCGAAGCAGCTTGCATTGAGGGCGAATGGAAGGCGCCCGAGACGTTTAAGCGCATGACGCGCCCGCGTTTCTCCGAGACGCGCGCGGAAAATGCGTCGAACACATCCTCCGACATGGCCACAACGGTCTGGCCGGGGCAATTGAAGTTGACCGGAAAGACGTTTTCAAATTCGCTTGCGATTTCACCGACCTCATGCGCGCTCAGGCGCAACACAGCGCCCATCGCGCCGGGGTGCCGCTCGGCGCAAGCCTGCATGAGCTCGGCGCGGCGGATGACCAAGCGGAAAGCGTCTTCAAACGTCATCATGCCGCAAAATGCGGCCGCCGCCACTTCGCCCAGCGAAAACCCCGCCGCGCAGTCGGGCAAAACGCCCGCTTCCCGCGCGGCCACGGCGCAAGCGTAGTCCACCAACATCAGGCACGGCTGCGTGTTGATGGTCTCCTTGAGCGAAGCCTCCGGTCCCTCAAAGCACATTTCAAGCGTGCCCGGGCGGATGCGCTCGGCCTGATCCATCGCTTCCCGCGCGGCCGCGCTCGAGTTGTAGATCGAGCGGCCCATGCCCGGTTTTTGCGCGCCCTGTCCCGCAAATACGAAGGCTATCTTACCCATTTGGCGCCCTCCGCGAGCAGCTTTTCGGCTTCCCCCATAACTTCCAACACGATCTCCCCGGCGCTCTGTTCGCGCGTGACCATGCTGGCAATCTGCCCGGCCATGAAGCACCCGTTTTCAATGTCGCCCTCTACCGCGGCTTTGCGCAGCGCGCCGCCGCCAAAGCGCTCGATTTCTTCATTGGTGATGGTGGAATCGTACTCCATTTCGCCAAAGGAGCGGGTAAAGGGGTTCTTGAGCGAGCGCACGGGGTGTCCCAGTCGCCGCCCGGTTACCATGGTATCGATGTCGCGCGCCATCAGGATCTTCCGCTTGTAGTTTTCGTGGATCCTGCATTCGGTGGCGCTCAAGAAGCGCGTGCCCATCTGAACGCCCGACGCGCCGAGCATAAACGCCGCCGCCACGCCGCGCCCGTCTGCAATGCCGCCCGCCGCCAGCACCGGAATCCTGACCGCGTCCACAACCTGCGGAACCAGCGCCATCGTGGTCAGTTCTCCAACATGGCCGCCCGATTCGGTGCCTTCGGCAATCACCGCGACCGCGCCGTCGCGCTCAACCCTGCGCGCGATGGCGGTCGATGGCACCACCGGCACCACCTTGATGCCCGCGGGCACCCATTCCTTCATGTAGACGCCGGGCAACCCCGCGCCGGTGGTCACGACCGGTACCCTTTCCTCAAGGATGACCTTCGCGACTTCCGCGGCATAGGGGCTCATCAGCATCACGTTGACGCCGAAGGGGCGGTTGGTCATTTCGCGGCACAGCCGGATCTGCTCGCGCAGGTACCCGCCCGGCGCGTTCATCGCCGATATGATGCCCAGGCCCCCCGCGCTCGACACGGCGGCGGCCAGGTGCGCCTCCGACACCCAGGCCATGCCGCCCTGAAACAGGGGATGGTCAATGCCGAGGATCGCGCATAGTTCGCTTGCGATCATGCTTCTTTCGCCTCGTCGATGATCTTGGTGAGGTCGGACATAGACTTCACGCTCGGGTCGAGCTCGATGGTGATGCCGAATTCGTCCTCAAGGTTCATGGCGAGGTCGGCCACGTCAAGCGAGTCGAGCTTCAGTTCGGCAAATGTGCTGTCCGGCTTGATGGATTCAAGATCAATGCCCTTGTACTCCGCGATCATCTCCGCTACCTTGTCAAACGTCATGGTGATGCCCTCCAATATTCTATAATGATCTATATATGGATAAGGGCCTAGCCCTTCGTCCATTCAATGATGCACGCGCCGGTGGTCAGGCCCGCGCCAAACGCGCTCATGGCGAGGATGTCGCCTTTCTTGAGCATGCCCGCGCGGTTCAGTTCGTCGAGCAGGATCGGTACGCTGGCCGACGACGTATTTCCGCGCGCTTCAATGTTGGCGGGGAACTTGTCTTCGCCTTGCTTAAGCCGCGCCCTTACCGCGTCGATGATGCGCTTGTTGGCTTGATGCAAAAGGAAAAAGCTGATGTCGTCCGGCGTCAGGCCCGATTGATCAAGGACACATTCGATGTCCTTCAGGGAATTGGCCACGGCAAATTTGTATACTTCCTGACCCGCCATGTACAGCCCGGCCTTTTCGCGCTGAGCGGTTCCGAATGGGCTGTTGCCCGGCTCGGGCGACGCGTGGATCACACGCATATCTCCCATGCTGGTCAGCCGCGTTTTCTTCAGCGCTGTGCCCGGCCCCACGACCACCGCGCCCGCGCCGTCGCCAAAGAGCACGCAGGAGGCCCGATCGGTCCAGTCGGTTATGCGGCTCATGCCCTCCGAACACACGATGAGGATGTGCCTTGTCTTACCGGATGCAATGTAGGCATCGGCCATGTCCAGGGCGTAAGGGAAACCCGCGCACGCGCCGTTGATGTCGATGGCGGGGCAGTCAAGGCCCAACGCGCCCTGCATAAGGCAGGCCAGGGAAGGGGTAATGTGGTCGCCCTGAACGGTTGAGCACAGGAGAAAATCAATTTCGTCCTTCCGGATGCCCGCGTCCTCAAGCGCGCGCTCGGCGGCCATCGCGCCCAGGGTGAGGATCGTTTCGTCCCCCGAGAGTATGCGCCGCTCGGCGATGCCGGTGCGGCTTTTGATCCATTCGTCGCTGGTTTCGAGAAATTCACTCAGGCGGTCATTCGTCACGCTCAAGTGCGGAAGCGCGCTGCCCGTGCCCAGTATGTTCATGGCGTATCTCCTTCATGCTTTGCCCCCGCGTCATCCAGGCGGCCGCGCAGGAATTGATCGAGCTTCTGGATGCCGGTTATCAGGACGCGCTGCTCATCCTTGCTCATCGTCCCGGCCACGGCGCGCACCATTTGGCGGTGAAAGTAGCGGTGCGCGATTTCGGCGCGGCGGCCTTGCTCGCTCAGGCGCACGCGTACGCGGCGGCCGTCCTCCGCGCAGCGGTCCTTTATGACAAAACCTTTTTTTTCCAGGCGCTTAAGCGCCATGGTGACCGAGGGCAGCGTGATTTCAAGTTCCTGCGCAATGTCGGTGACGGTCCGGCTTTGGGCCTTGTGTGCGCCGATCGACTCGAGCATGTGCATCTCGCTGATGGTCAGCTGATTGTCGCTCAAGTTGCGCAGCATGGCCTCTTCGACCTTGACGATTGAGCGGTAGGTTCCCACCAGCAGCCGGTTCAGTTCCACTTGGAAAGGATCCATGCGCCCTCCTAAAGTAATTAATTA
>JAVBND010000082.1:0-28951 GCA_031551775.1 Eubacteriales bacterium
GAAGGGGCATTGCTCAAGGCGCTTAAGGAGAACCGCATTTACGGCGCGGGCCTCGACGCTTTCACCCGCGAGCCGCCCGAGGACGGGGATTGGCTTGCGCTTGACAACGTGGTGCTCGGTTCCCATTGCGCCGCTTCCACATTGGGCGCGACACAAAACATGGGGCGCATGGCGACTGAAAACCTACTGCGCGACCTTCGGTAGGAAAAGCGCTTGCCACCGATAGGAGGAGAGCCAAATGAACTATATCATCGCACACGATCTGGGGACATCGGGCAATAAAGCGACGTTGTTTTCAGGCGAAGGCGCGCTGGTCGGATCTGCCGTATACAATTACGGCTGCCATTATTTCAACAACAACTGGGCGGAGCAGGACCCGGCCGACTGGTGGGCGTCGATTTGCGAGACGACATCCGCCCTGATTGCCAAGACACAGATCGACAAGGGAGATATCGCGGCGGTTTCCTTCTCGGGCCAGATGATGGGCTGCCTGTGCGTAGACCAATCCGGAACGCCGCTCAGGCCGTCGATCATCTGGGCGGACCAGCGCGCGCAGGCGCAGCGGGAAGCCATTGAAGCGCACATTTCACTTAGCGATTATTACCGCATCGCCGGGCACCGCAACGCCGCGAGCTACGGGCTTCAAAAGCTCATGTGGGTGCGGGATCATGAACCGGACATCTACAAGAACACGTACAAGACGCTCAACGCAAAGGATTACATCGTCTTCAAGCTCACCGGCAAGTTTTATACCGAGCCCTCCGACGCTTCCTCCAACGCCTGCGTCGATCTTAAGACGCTGTCGTGGTCGGACAGGATTCTCGATATCTCCGGCATTGACCGGGACAAGCTGCCTGAAATCGTGCCTTCGACATATGTCGCGGGCGGCGTAACGCGGGAAGCCGCCGAGGCGACGGGCCTGAAGGCGGGCACGCCGGTGGTCATGGGCGGCGGCGACGGCGTGTGCGCCAATGTGGGCGCGGGATCTGTGCGCCCCGGCCAAACGTTTGGTTATGTGGGTTCCTCCTCCTGGATCGCCTCGACCAGCGCGGCGCCGGTGTTTGACGATCAGATGCGCACCGTGACCTGGGCGCACATCGTCCCCGGCATGTACGCGCCCAACGGAACCATGCAATCGGCGGGCGCCAGTTATGCGTGGCTCAAGAACCAGGTATGCAAATTCGAAGACGCCGAGGCTCAAAAACTTGGCGTAAGCGCCTACGACCTGATCAACCGGGAGGTCGAGCAAAGCGCCATCGGATCTGGCGGCGTTATCTTCCTGCCCTACTTGCTGGGCGAGCGCGCGCCCCGCTGGAACCCCGACGCCACGGCGGCCTTCCTGGGCCTTAAGATGGAAAACCGGCGCCAGGATGTGCTCAGGAGCGTGCTTGAAGGCGTGACCATGAACCTGGGTGTCATCTTGGAGATTCTCAGGCAGCACATCAAAATTGATGAGATTCTGGTGATCGGCGGCGGCGCGAAGGGCGCGGTATGGCGTCAGATGATGGCGGATGTCTACAATGCGCGCATCAAGGTACCGGTGTTGCTCGAGGAAGCCACATCCATGGGCGCGGCGGTTACCGGCGGCGTGGGCGTGGGCCTGTTTAAAAACTTCGATGCCATTGAGCGTTTTATTGAGATTAAAACAGTCCACGAACCCGATCCGCAAGCGGTCAGGGCCTATGGGCCGGTAAAGGAAATGTTTGAGCTGTGCTATCGGGCCATGCTGCCCGTCTACCGCGCGATGGCGAAACGATAAACGCGTTTTAAGGACATTATTTTAAGGAGGAACCAACATGCAAACCCCCAAGCTTTTTACGCTGCTGCCCGAGGAATACGTCTCTACGCCAGACGGCATGACCATCGACAAGGCGGGCAACCTGATCCTTTCCTGCCCGAATTTCGCCAATATGGATCAGAGAAGCTGCGTGGTCAAGATCACCAAGGACAAGGAGATCACCAAGTGGTTTGACGTGCCGCTCAATCCCGAGACGAACGAGGCGCGCACCATGGGCCTGGAGTTTTCGCCGGACGGCGACCTTTACATTGTGGACAATCCCGGTTGGACCGGCCGCGAGGACCTGATTCGCACCGGGCGCATCCTGCGCATACACTTCAATGAAAAGGGCGAGTACGAGTCTTATACCACCATTGCCGATCATATGGAGCACCCCAACGGCCTTCGCATAAAGGGCGACTATGTCTATGTGACACAGTCCACGCTTGAGTTGGTTAAGACGAAGTCCGGCAAGCTGATGAGCTGCGTGTATTGCTTCCGCCTTGACGACAAAGACATTCATTGCACGAACACCCTGGCCGATGAAAACATCCTGTGCACCTTCATCACCGAAAACCCCAAGTGCCAATACGGCGTGGACGGCATCATTTTTGACCGCGAGGGACGTCTCGTCATCGGCAACTTTGGCGATGGCGCCCTGTGGAGGCTGTACCTGAATCCCAAGGGCGACAAGATGATCGACAAGGAGTTGTGGGCGGTCGATCCTGAGAACCTCAAGACCACCGACGGCATGACCATCGACGAATACGGCAACATCTACGTGGCCGATTTCTCCGCCAATGCCATCGGCAAGGTGGCCCCCGACGGCACGATTACCCGCATCGCCCAATCGCCCGATTGCACCGGCTGGGAAGGCGGCCTTGACGAGCCGGGCGAGCCTTGCTACTGGAACGGCAAGCTGATCGTTTCGTGCTTTGATCTGGTGGTGGACGATCAGAAGGTCAACACGGCGCATGAAATTCCCGCGACCATGGCTATGCTTGACATAGAGCCATAAAAGGCGAGCGATGAAAGGGGGCGAAAAATTCCATGGAGGCGGGAAAGAAGAACGACCCCAGGCCGTTTTCTCTGGATTTTGACTTGGTGACCGGACTTAGCAAAAGCGGAAAAGCTGAGCCGACCCGGCGCTGTGTCTCAAGCATGCTGAACCAGTTTCACGACCGCGCGGCGGCGGAAGCGATCATCGAACGCGAAGATCTTCCGCTGTACGATTTCTTTGAGCTTGATTTCGTGCCTGAAACCGATGCCAATCTGAAATTTGGCACGAGCATACTGTATCCGGGCAAGGTGGGCGACGAGTACTTTATGACGAAAGGACATTTCCACACCATCCTTGAAACCGGCGAGGTCTATTACTGCCTGTCCGGCGAAGGTGCGATGCTGATGGAGACGCCCGAAGGCGATGTGGACCTGGTCAAAATGGCTCCCGGAGAAGCGGTGTACGTGCCGCCCAGGTACGCCCACCGCTCCATCAATACCGGGTCCGTGCCGATGGTATCGTTCTTTGCGTTCAGGGCGGACGCCGGGCACGATTACGGTACCATCGAACAAAAGGGCTACCGCAAGATTTTGGTGGACCGGGAAGGCGTGCCCACGCTGATCGACAATCCCCGTTGGAGGGAATAGATCCTATTTATTGCGAACGGAGGACAGATATGCCGATTCTTGAGGCGCTAAAGCTCGACAAAACGGTGCCGATACCCCTATACTTTCAACTCAAGCGGTTGTTGCTCGATGCCCTCAAAAGCGGCGAGTATCCGGTCGATGCGATGATCCCCACCGAAAAGGAACTCGCTGAAATGTTTGACATCAGCCGCACGACTGTGCGCCAGGCCGTCACGGAGATGGTTAAGGAAGGGTGGCTTTACCGGGTCAAGAGCAAGGGCACCTTTGTGGCCAGGCGAAAGATCAACCAGGATTTCATCAAACGCCTGGAAACTTTTCACGAGCAGATTGCACGTACCGGGCGCAAGCCTGGCACCCAACTGATGGTGCTGGAAACGGCAGATATGCCCAAGGGCATTTGCCAGCTTTTTGGCGTCGCGGCGGGCGGAAGCTATGTACACATGTTCAGGCGGCGCTTTGCGGACGACGAGCCCATCGTGACGGTGGATACCTACCTGCCTTTGAACCGGTGCGCCTTTGTGCTTTCACACGATCTATCCAGGGAATCGCTTTACAACATATTGGCGCTGGACGATAAAACCCGCATATGCCGCGTCACGCGCATGCTTGAAGCGGTCGCCGCCAATACGCAGGATGCGGACCACTTGGGTGTGCGGCGCGGAAAGCCGATTCAGCTGTCCGCCACCATCGGATACAACGACGCCAATGAACCCATCGAATACTCCGTCGCCCGCTACCGCGGCGACCGCAACCGCTTTGAAGTGGATTTGCTCATCGACACATCGGTAAAATAATTGGGCGGACGGTTCCGGCGTGTAAAAGAACAGGGGGGACGCTGCCCTTCCCCTGTTCTTAATCAAAACCGGTTACGAGGCAAACGTTCACTGTGCAATGTGCATATTTGCACAAAAATTTATTTGATAAACGGTCAAATTGTGGATTGACAGAGGTGTGGACGAGCGATATAATGAAATCGATTTAATGAACGGATCACTTATTTTTACCGGTTAATGAAATCGATTAAGTTGCAAGGATGAAGCGAGCGATGACGAATGTGCCCGGCGCCGCCGGTCTGACGGTGGACTTTGCGGTCAACCCACTTGGCGTCGAGGGCGATAAGCCGCGCCTGGGTTGGCGATTGACCGGTTGTGCCCTTCAAAATGCCTATCGGGTCGAGGTTTCCTCTTCATGCGCAGGGCGGACGGGTGATTTGTGGGACAGCGGGCGCGTAACCGGGCAGCAGCCCTGGACGCTTTACGCGGGTCAACCCCTGACCTCAAACGTGCGCTGTATTTGGCGCGTCAAGGTGTGGGACGATGCGGGGCGCGAGAGCGATTGGAGTGAAAAAGCTTGGTTCCAAACGGGCATACGCGCAAGCGGCTGGCATGGGCAATGGGTTGGTTTTGACGAAGGCCGGGATCAGTACGACGCAAGCGCGCCCTACTACTGCGCGGACGACTTTGAGCTGGGTGAGAACAATCCGTTTTTGCCGCCCCCGGTGATGGTGCGCAAGGCGTTTGACCTGCCCGAAGGAAGGATCAGGGCGGCGACGCTGTACGTATCGGCCATGGGGCTGACGGAAGTTTACCTCAACGGAGCGCGCGCGACGGCGGGGCACATGATCCCGGGCATATGCGATTGGCGCAAACGCTGTTATTATCGCGCGTACGACGCGACCTTCCTGATCAGGGAAGGCGAAAACGCTCTGGGCGCGGTGCTGGCCGATGGATGGTACGCTGGATACATCGGACTCAATCCGCGCGCGTGGTGGGGACAGTCGCCGCGCATAAACCTGATGCTGGCGGTCGAGTACGAAGGCGGGCGCACCCGGGAGATTTGTACCGACGGGAGTTGGCGCGCGGCCTTTGGCCCCTACTTGTACGCCGACATCCTGCACGGCAGCGGCTACGACGCCACGCGCGAAATCCCCGGCTGGGCCGAGGCGGGCTTTGTTGAGGATGGCTGGCGCGGCGTTGATGCCTTCGCGGTTAACGGGCATATTCCGTGCGCACACCCGGGTCCCCCGATCATCGAGCATGCCCGTTTTCCCGCATCCGTTCTTTCCTCGGATGAAGACAGCTGCCTGCTCGACTTTGGACGGTGCTTTTCCGGCGTAGCGCGCCTGACGCTTGAGGGAAGGCGCGGGGCGCAGGTGGACGTATACCACGCCGAAGAGCTGAAAGACGGCAGACTCTACCTTCGCGGCAACCGCTCGGCCCAAGCCCACGACCGATATATACTCAGCGGGAGCGGCCGGGAAGTGTTCCAACCGGAATTCACCTACCACGGTTTCCGCTATGCGCGCGTTGTGGGTCTGGGCAGCGCGCGCCTGATCTCGGCGGAAGGGATCGCCATTTCAAGCGCGCTGCCTTCGCCCACGCGCTTTGAGAGCGGCAACGATACGGTCAACCGCGTCCATCGGATGATCCTCAACACCCTGCAGTCCAATCTCTTCGATATGCCCACCGACGTGTGCGCGCGCGACGAACGGCTGGGTTGGGGCGCGGAAGGGCATTTCTTCCTGCATACGGCTGCTTTGCTCAACGACAACGCGCGTTTTATGCGCAAGTGGATGCGCGACATCGCCGACGGGCAGCTTGAAAACGGCAGCTTCTGGGCCATTGCGCCCGCGGTGATGATGAAGGACATCGTGCCCTTCGCGGGCGATTTGCAGTCCGACATGGGCATTCACGTTTGCTGGCTGCTCTACACGGTCTACGCGGACACCGAAAGCATCAAAGCCTATTTCCCGGCGCTTGAACGCCATTTCGCGTTCCTTGAGGACAATTCCGACCGGCTGATTCGCTTCGCCATCGCGCGGGACTGGCTGGACCTTGGGCCTGACGGGCGCAGCGACATGGATCACGGCTATGGACACAGCCCGGCCGGCCTCCTGGGTACGGCGTACTTTGCCTGCTCGGCGCGCATGATGGCGGACATGGCCGGGGGGCTTGGACTTGAGGCGCGCAAGGCGTATTACGCGGAAAAGTACGCTTCCATCCGCACGGCGTTCCGTACCTTTTTCCTCAAGCGCGACGGCCTGCTCCGGGACGCGACGCAGGGATCCATGCTCCTGGCCATCGCTTTTGACCTGCTGGAGGCGGACGAAGTGGCTCTGGCGCGCGAGGTGATCAAGAAGGACATTCTTTCGCGCGGCGTCACCTGGGGCACGGCCACCGCGCCCGTGGCGTTGTGGGGCATGGAAAAAGCCGGTTTGGCGCGGGAAGCGGCGGCTTTTTTGGCGCGGGATGAATTCCCGAGCCTGGGCTACATGGCGCGCTCGGGCGCGACCGCCGTATGGGAACGCTGGGACGCGCTTTTGGACGGGCAGTTCCATCCACATCCAATGAACGCGTTCGACCACATCGGCCTCGCCACGGTCGGACAATGGATGATCGCGGGTCTCGCCGGCATAAGGGCGCTCAAACCGGGGTTTGAAATGGTCTTACTCAAGCCTGCAATCAGCGGCGTCGTCGGAAGCGTAGACTGCACCTACCAATCGCTTTACGGGCCCATCCGCTCAGCGTGGGCGGTAGAAGGGGCGCGCGTCACCTACCGCTGCGCCATCGCCCCGGGCATCCGCGCGCGGGTGGAACTGCCGGGCATGGCGGCTTTTGAAATCGGACCGGGTGAATACGAATATCAAGTTTCCCTTGAGGAAGCCAAATAGAATAGAGGAGGACGAACACATGAAGAAGCTCCTGGCACTGGTACTCGCGGCCCTGTTGCTGCTCGCGTCCCTCGGCGCGGCGGCGGAAGAATTCTACATCGGTTACTGCAACATGCAACTGGCGGAGGATTTCTTCATCACCGTATCGAATGGCTTAAAAAAGGCCGCCGCTGAAAACGGCGTCAAGTTTGAAGAGAACATCGCCGAGCGCGACGCGGTCAAGATGACCCAGTGCATCGAGACCTACGTGACCAAGGGCGCCGACCTGGTCATCGACTTCAACGTCCTGGCCGAGACCGGTTCCGCCATCGCGGGCAGCCTCAAGCAGAAGGGCATCCCCATGATCTCCATTGACTGCCAGTACGAGGACGCCTACTTCTTTGGCGTCAACAACTACGGTGCGGGCGAGATCCTGGGCGAGGCGGCGGTGCTTGAAGCGCAGAAGAAATTCGACGAGGAAATCGACTACATCGTCAACCTCTACGACTCGATCTCCGGCGACACCATCAAGCTGCGCAACGACGGCGTGGTGGACAAGCTCCAAGCGGCCTACAACCTGCCGGAAGATAAAGTGATCTGGCTTGACTGCCTGGCGGACGACGTCAAGAGCGGCACGCTGACCCGCGACTGGCTCAACGCCCATCCGGATGCCCACCGCATCGTTTTCGTGGGCCAGAACGACGACCGCGGCTACGCGATCAACAACATCGTCGAGTCCGAAGGCCGCGTGGCCGACGCCATCATCGTCTCGCACAATGCCGATCCTTCGTCCATTGAGAACCTCAAAAACCATCCGGACGGGGATACCGCCTGGGTATGCACCGCCTCCTACAACGCCCATCTCTACGGCGAGCAGATCATGGACATGGCCCTGCGCATCCTCAAGGGCGAGAGCGTCGAGCAGAGCGAATACACCAAGGTGACCATCGTAACCGTCGGCAATCTGGAGGAATACTTGGCCACAATGTAGTTTTTGAAAAGCCGCGCGGCTCAGCTTATCGACAAAGTCGATAAGCTGTCATCGAAAATCTTTTGCCCCGGCAAAACCTTTTCGATGAGGAAGGAGCGAGGCCAAATTGCTGAAAATCCTGCGGGATTTTCCGGGCGCAATTTGGACGGGTGGGGATTTTGAGCCGGGCGGGCAAGCGCGCCCTTTGTCAAAATCCCATTCGCCCTCGCGGTGCACGCCCGCGAGGGCGTTGCTAACGGGGTTTGTTGATGAACTGAAGAGGGAAGAGGGCCGCTCGCCCTCTTCCCTCGCCCTTCTCATCGGGCTTGTCATTTTTTGATGTTTCCTGTGGAGTTTGTCAATTGCCTTCGCCCTCAAGCCACTCGTCGAAACCCTTATCGACGGTTTCGAGGGATATCGCGTCGGGCGCGGTCGCCGCGCCCTTGCTTGAGCGCACGCGCACGAGGCAGGTGGCGGTCTTGCCGTTGACCGTCCTGGCCGCGATCTTGACGACGCCCGGCTTCACGCCCAGCACCACGCCCTTTTGTACCTTGGCGACGCGCGTATTGGACGAGCGCCAGCGAAGTTCGGTTACCGTGCCATCGACCTTGTGGGGAATGGAGATTTTGTTGCCCACAGCGACCTGCTTGCTCTTGGGCAATTGCAGCTTGGTGGGCAGTTTCTCTACCGTCACTTTACAGCTGGCTTTGAGGCCGTTTTCAGTCGTCACGCGGATGGTGGCCGTCCCCACTTTCTTGGCCAGCAATTTGCCTTTGGCGCTTACCGCCACGACGCTTTCATCGTTGCTGTCCCAGGTCAGCGTTCCGGCTGTGCCGGCAGGCGTTACCTTGACGTTTAGCTGCGCGGTCTTTTTAAGCGCCTTGGTCACACCGCCAATGTAGAGTTCAACGCTTGATTTGTTGAGGGTGACGTGTTCGGCCACCGCCTTGACCGTGATGGACATGGACGCCCTAGCGCCGCTTGCGTCCTGGGCGGCGGCGGTGATGAGGGCTTTGCCCGCCTTTACGCCCTTGACCAGGCCGCTGTGATTGACGGTGGCGACTTCCGTATTGTCGCTCGACCATTCGACAGGAATGGATGTGGGGGTGACTTCCGCAATCATCTGAAGCGTCGCGCCTTTTCCAACGGTCGTCACGCCGCCGGTTGAGCGGATCGATACCGCCGTATCCGCCTTGAGGACCTTCACCGATATGGTTCGGCTGGTGCTGGCCCCGCTTGAGGCGACGTTGGCGGTCGCGGTGATGGTCGCGGTGCCCAGTGCCGATGAGGCAAACACCACGCCAAGTTCCACCGTCGCAACCGATTCGTTGGAGCTGCTCCACGTGACCTCGGCGTTTGACCAGGAGCCTTTTTTAACCGGCGTGATGGCCAGCGTGTCGCCCTGCTTGAGCTCATAGTAGCCGCTCACCGGATTTCCATTTTCCACATTGATCTCAAAGCTGTCCTCCGCCAGTGCCATGAGCGGGACGAGCAACAGCACAAGGACGCACAGGAACGATATTGCGCGGCGCAATTCTTTCATTTTAATGACCCTCCAATAAAAAAATGTTTCTTTATTGGTATCATCATATCACATTTTGAAGGCGGTCGCAACCATGGTTCAACATTTTGCGCACAAACGCGGCGGCGCCTTGGCGCCGCCTTTCAAGTTCCACGCACGCCTGTATGCCCCGGAGTTTTGGGTACCGTCAGATCTCGTCGTCCATGAGCGAGAACCCGGTAATGCGCTGTGTGGTGGTGTCCACCGTGATCAAAAGCGGGTAGTAATGGATGGATACGATCTTCCCGGCGTCTTCGTAGGAAATTGCGCGGGGCACGCCGTATTGCTCGAACACCGAAAGCACGGGATCGCCCGCCGTAACGCCGCGTTTGGTCCTTAGTCCGGTTTCACCGAAGGCATCCACGCACCACAGTTTGCCGTTTCCGGGAAGGAAGGCAAACTGCCATTTCCCTGCTGTATAGAGCTTGCCGCCGTTGCGCTTGCCGTGTTTCCCGCCGGGGAACAACGCCTGAATTTCGGCAAGCGACATGCCCAGTTGGACCGTCTTGCCGTTCATGGAAAACGCGCGGTCCTCCGCCGTGATGGGTGCGCGTTCGGCAATCGGCTGATCGGTCACAATGACGACGCCGCTGGTCCACAGTTTTCTGCCATAGACGTTTTTCACACCCGGATCGGCGGTGACAATCGCGATACCCTGGGCTTTGGCCGAGATCACGCCCTGGTTGGTCACCGATACGACGGCCTCGTTGCTGCTCGTCCATACGCACTGAGGGATCAGGGCCTCTGAGGGATCGGGGTCGAGCTCAATCACATGGTTTGACAGCGTGCGCACATAGAACTCATCAAACCACTTGGATCCGGGCCAGCCCCGAAAAGTCAAATCCCGCAGGCGCACGCCAACTGAAACGCGGCACTCGCCGACAAATCCTCCGTCGCGCGTGACGGCCGTGATCGTGGCTGTACCTGCCGATACCCCCTTGACGCTGCCCTTGGCGGATACGGTGGCCACCGCCGGATTGTCGCTTGACCAACTCACGCGCTTGTCGGCCGCGTTTGCCGGCAGAACCGTGGCCTTGAGCACAGCTTTCTTGTTCAACACCAAGTTGAGCACGGCCTTCGACAGAGAAACGCCAGCGACCGGCACCGGCACCGTAATGGTACAGGCGGCTGTCTTCCCGTTGAGGGTTTTCGCGGTGATCTTGGCCTTGCCCGGCGCGAGCGCCGTAACCTGTCCGTCCTGCGATACCGACGCTACCAATGGGGCGCTGCTTTTCCATTCAAACACCTGACTGGCCGCGAGCGGTTTGGCGGTCGCCACAAGCACACACGCCTCACCCGCGCGCACCGTTGCCTTCTTGGGCGCTACCGACACCGACTTGGCGTCCGGCAATTCGGTCACGTCGGCATCCTTCAACTGGCTGCCCGCCAACACGCCGCTTGCGCGAACCATGCGCCCGTCAAGTGCCGCGCGGGGTATGGGCGATACTGAAATCCGCGCCGCACAGACGTCCGGCGGATTTACAAGCGTCAGCGTCGCCCTGCCCCCGGTTACGCTGACCATTCCTTCGAGTGTAATCCTTCGCCCACTGGCCGCCGAGGCCGGATACATCGCAAACAACATGATCGCAAGCAACAAAGCGACGACCTTTTTCATGGTGCCCCCTCCTTCTGCATGACAGCGCCTCCGGTTTTCCCTCTTCATTTTACTATACATTCCATTTTTTTACAATAAAAACATAGGCGCGCCACACTTCTTCCTCCAAATGAATGGGGTGCTTCAGTGGGTATAGGGGCAAACCGAGTGTCGCTCTGTTTTCCGGGGTGCGGTTTTCAGCAATCGGCCGGGCGGCGATTTCTTTTTTATGTATTTTATAGGAAAATTTGTGTCAAATAGTGGCGCAAAGTGAGATGTTGTGGTATACTGTGGAGGAAACTCAAGCGCGAGGAGGTGACGCGGGTGGCAAGTGCCGTATTTTCGGGCAATTGGTCACATACAATGGATGCTAAAGGGCGCGTCACCATACCCGCGTCCTACCGCGAGGCGCTGGGCGAAGTGTTCACCATCGGCCTCAACAGCGAGCAAAGCGCCATCGCGCTTTATCCGCTTGAGACTTGGCGCACGATCGAGGAGGACCTTGGCAAGATCCCCATGACAGATGCCCGCGGCATGCGTTACGTACGCATGATCAGCGGAAATTCGTTTCCGGACAGCATGATCGACGCGCAAGGGCGCGTGCTGCTGCCGCCCACGCTTCGCCAAAAGATTGCGCTTGAAAAGAACGTGCGCTTCGTGGGTGTGGGCAGGAGCCTTGAGGTTTGGGACGAAACGCGGTACATCCTTGAGAGCGAGAAGGCGGAACAGGATGGCGCCGAACTGCTTGAGTATGTGCTCGACCGTTACTACGACCCGAAGGATTGACGCTTTACAGAGGCTGCCCGGGGCATTGTAAAGCGCCCTTGGCGAAGGACGACGCCCGCGGAGGAATAACATGAGTGCGAAGAACAAAAGCGCCGCCGCCGCGGCGTATATCCCCGATATGGAGGACTGGTGGAGCGAGGGCGAGTCTCAGGCCCCGCTTCGTCAGGGCCGTCCGCGTCATCGCGCGAACCGTGCGCCCCAGCCCTTGCCCGCTCAAGCGGAGGTTCAGGGCGTTAGCCGGGTCGAGCGCAAGAAGGCGGCCGAGCGCAACCGGCTGCTTATGTACCTGACGCTTGGCGTATTCATTCTGTGCCTGTTTTTGCAGGTGAACCGGTATGCGCAAATTGCGTCACAGACCAAGCGCATCTCCAGGCTCGTCAATGAGATCAAGCAGCTTGAGAACGACAAGAGCAACCTGACGCTTCGCCTCAGCGCGCGGGAGAACATCAACCGCGTGCGCGAGGAAGCGATGTACAACCTGGGCATGGACTATCCCACCGAAGGACAGGTGAAGGTGGTGGCGCTGGGCGCGCTGCCGCCTGAATCACTTTCGCAAATGGCCGTGAATCTGGCCGATTCGGCCCAGTAGCGTCGGCGAGCCTGCCGCGCTTTCGGGCGCGGGAGGGATTGTTCTGGTTCCGACGGGGCGAGTGGTCAGGCGCCGCATGGCGATTCTGGTGCTCATTTTCTTTGGGCTTTTCTGCCTTTTGGCATGGCAGTTGTTTTACCTGCAGGTGATCAAAGGCCGGGAGCTTCAAAAGCGCGCGCAAGGCCAATGGACGCAGGAGAGTCAGATTCAGCCGGAACGCGGCGCGGTCTATGACCGAAACGGTTCACTGCTTGCCGTCAGCGCAACCGCCTACACCGCGTCGGTCAGCCCGAGGCAAGTCACGAACGCCAAGCGCTTTGGCGAGATTGTCGCGCCGGTTTTGAATCTTGAGGCGGCGGATGTTGAAAAAAAAGCTTCCGACCGCAGCAAGGGCGGCGTGACGCTCAAGCGGCAGCTCACCCAGGAAACGGCGCGTCAGCTCAAGGCCATGGTGGCCGAGCACCGCGCGGCGCTTTCCGATGATCTGAGCGGCCTCTACCTTGAGGAGGACGCGCGCCGATATTATCCGCTGGGCGACTACGCAAGTCAATTGATCGGCCTGACGACGATCGATGGCGTCGGGCAGTCGGGGCTTGAAAAATCGCTCAACAAGTACCTGTCGGGCAAGACCGGGCGGGTGCTCGACGAGATAGACGGCAAGGGCCGCGAATTGTCGTCGGGTTCGCGGGAATACGTGTCGGCGGTTGACGGGTCAAGCGTCCAACTGACCATCGATGCGGCGATTCAGTCCATCGTCGAGCAAGCGGCGCGCGAAGCCATGACGGTCAATGGCGCCAAAGCCGTGCGCGCGCTGGTCATGAATCCCAAGACCGGCGAGATCCTGGCCATGTGCACAAAGCCGTCCTTTGACCTCAACGATCCGCCCAGGAACGATGTGGACGCGCTCAATGAACTCATGCGCAACCGCTTGATCGTAGACGCATATGAGCCGGGATCGACGTTCAAGGTCATCACAACAGCAGCGGCGCTCGAATCCGGCGTGACGAATGTGAACGAAGGGTTCTATTGTTCGGGTTCGGTGGTGGTTGAGGGCGGACGCATCAAGTGTTGGGGCAATCCGCACGGCGCTGAGAGCATGGCCAAGGCGCTGAACAACTCGTGCAACCCGGTGTTTGTCGAGCTTGGCCTGAGGCTGGGCGTCGAGCGGTTTTACGATTACCTGGAAGCCTTTGGGCTTGGAAAACCCACGGGCGTTGACATTGAGGGCGATTCGGGCGGTATTCTAATCGCCCGGGCATACTGTAAGCGCGTGGACATCGCGCGCATCGGGTTTGGCCAGTCGGTCGCGGTAACGCCGCTTCAATTGCTGACGGCGGCGTCGGCGGCGGTAAACGGCGGCAACCTGATGAAACCCTACGTAGTCAAAGAGATTGTATCGCCGGATGGAGACGTGATCGAGCGCGGGCGAAGCGAGATTGTGTCAAATCCGATTTCGGCAAAGACCTCGGCCACGATGCGCAAATTGCTTGAAGACGTGGTGGCTTCGGGCGGCGGCAAGAACGCCTACCTCAAGAACTACCGCGTGGGCGGAAAGACCGGCACGGCCCAAATGTACATCGACGGCGTCGTGTCCTCCGAAACCCATATCGGCTCATTCCTCGGCTTCGCGCCCATCGATGATCCTCAGATTGCGGTCCTCGTGATCGTCGATGAAGCGACAATCCGCCCGGATTTTGGTTCGGTCACGGCCGCGCCGTTCGCCAAGCAGATCATCGAGCGGAGCCTTGTGCATCTGGGCATTGCGCCCATCGGCGGCGCGCAGGCCGAGGCGAAGCAAGCGACGGTGCCTGACGTCGTCGGAATGGATACATCGGAAGCGGTCAAGGCGCTTAAAGAAGCCGGGCTTTCGGGTCTGCTCGACGGATCAGGCGCGAAGGTCGTCGATCAATTGCCCCAGGGCGGCGTCAGTATGGCCGAACAGTCGTTGGTCATGCTATATGTTGAGGGCACGCCGCCGGAGGGTGAAGACAAGCGCGTGACGGTGCCCGACGTGCGCGGTTTGTCCATCTCGGAGGCGGGCCGCATGATCGCAAGCTACGGGCTCAAGATGACCATCGGCGGCAGTGGCATTGCGGTAGCGCAGTCGCCGGACGCGGGCGAACAAGTGACGCCGACGACGTCGGTCAACGTGGTGTTCGAGAAACCGGGCGCAGGGTAACACAATCTATTAGCCCGTGATATTTTTATGCGCGACAAACGGGGAGCATTGGAGGCAGAAGCATGAAATTAACTACATTGGCTCAGCATGTGCCGGGGCCTGTCAAAATTGTCGGATATGAGCGCAATCAGGTCACGTCGCTTTGTACCGACTCAAGGAAGGTCACCGAAGGCGCGCTGTTCTTCTGCATCGCAGGCATGCGTATGGATGCGCACGATTTTGCGCCCCAGGCGGTCGCCCAGGGCGCGGCCGCGCTCGTAGTCGAGCGCCAGCTCGACCTTGACATCGCGCAGGTGGTGGTGCCGGACGTCAGGACGGCGCTTTCCTACATGGCGGCCGAATTTTTCGGGCATCCCGCAAAAGAACTCAAACTCGTCGGCGTCACGGGCACAAAGGGCAAGACCACGGTCAGCTTCCTGGCCAAATCGATCCTGGAAGCCGCCGGGTACAAGGTGGGACTGATCGGAACCGTATGCTCGATGATCGCGGACGAGCAAATACCCGCCAACCTGACAACGCCTGATCCCGTCGATTTCCAAAGCCTGCTCAGGCGCATGGCCGACCGGGACGTGGAGTATGTCGTGATGGAGGTTTCCGCCCACGCGCTTGCGCTTCGCAAGCTGGACGGCATGCACTTTGAGGTGGCGGGGTTTACCAATCTCTCTCAGGACCACTTGGATTTTTTCGGCGACATGAATACCTATATGTTGGCCAAGCTAAAGCTTTTGACGGCGGAAAAATGTTCGCACGTGGTCTTTAACGCGGACGACGAGCGCGTGGCGGAGGCGGTGAAGGCCCTCGCAATCCCCGCGACCGATATTGGCATCCGCGTGCCTTCGGGCATCCACGCCAACGACATTGAAGTGGGCGAGCGCGGGTGCAGCTACAAGCTCACCTTTTCAAAGCGCTTTAAAATCTCCGTCAACCTGCAGCTTGCGGGTGTTTTCAACGTCTACAACTCCATGATGGCGGCGGCACTCTGCGACGCGCTGGGCATCCACAAAGACGATATCAAGCGCGGCCTCGAGTCGTTGCGGGGCGTACCGGGGCGGATCGAATTGCTCGATACCGAGACCCCTTACCGCGTCATTCTCGATTACGCGCATTCACCGGACGCGCTTGAAAACATCTTGTCCACCATTCGCCAAACCGCCAAGGCGCGCGTGATCGCGCTGTTTGGCTGCGGCGGGGACCGCGATCACGAGAAGCGGCCCGTCATGGGTGAGATCGGCGGCCGGATGGCGGATTTTTGCATTCTGACCAGCGACAATCCGCGCAGTGAGGATCCCTACGCCATTCTCGAGGAGATTGAGCGCGGCATCAAGCTGACAAGCGGCGCGTATCAGGTGATTGAAAACCGCCGGGACGCGATCCGCGCGGCGCTTGCGATGGCGCAGCCCGGCGACGTCGTGGTGCTGGCGGGCAAGGGCCACGAGACCTATCAGGAAATCAAGGGCGTCAAGCACCCCTTTGACGAAAAGGTGGTCGTTCAGCAACTGCTTTCGGAAATCTTGAAGCATGAGGAAGCGGGCGGATGACGCCCGGCGGGATCTGATTGCGGACACCATCTAACACTGGAGGTTACACAGGATGCAACGCTTGATATTGTCTGTCATACTTTCATTTCTGGCAGCCATCGCCCTGGGCCCGGTGGTGATCCCCTGGCTCAAGCGGATGAAGTTTGGTCAGACAATCTTTGAACTGGGCCCCGAAAGCCACAAGAAAAAGCAGGGCATCCCGACCATGGGCGGCATCATTTTCGCCGTGCCCATGGTGCTGGTGCCTATTGTCCTGTCATACGGATATGAAAATGGCGGCTATTTGTGGGTGGTGCTGCTCTCGACGCTGGGTTTTGGCGCGGTGGGATTTGTCGATGATTTCATCAAGGTTAAGCGCAAGCGCTCGCTCGGGCTTACGCCCTTGCAAAAGATCATTCCGCAGCTCGCGCTGTCGGTTGCGCTGGCGGTATGGGCTTATCTGGAGCCGACCATAGGGTCCAAGCTCATTGTGCCTTTTTTTGGGGTCGAATGGGACCTCGGGTGGTTTTACATCCCGGTGATGGTGTTCATACTGGTCGGAACTGTCAATTCGGCGAACCTGCTCGATGGCCTCGACGGCTTGCTCGCCAGTTGCTCCTTGATCGATTTTGCCACCATGGCTTTAATCATCATGCTGCTCGCGGTGGGGGAGAATCCGGCCATCGACGGCAAACTCACCTCCCTTATGATTTTCTGCGGCTGCGCGGCGGGCGCGCTTTTGGGATTTTTGCGTTTCAACGCCTATCCCGCCGGTGTCTTCATGGGCGATGTAGGTTCCTTTACCATCGGCGGCGCGCTGGTCGCGGTCGCCATGGTGACCAGGCTGTCGCTGCTGCTTCCGATTATCGCGCTTGCGATGGTCATGTCGAGCCTGTCGGACATCATCCAGATTGGCTACTTCAAACTCACGCACGGCAAGCGCGTCTTCCGCATGGCGCCATTGCATCACCATTTTGAACTGGGCGGCATGCCGGAGGCCAAGGTTGTTTCGATGTACGTCTCTGTCACGCTTCTTTTGTGTCTCGTGGCGATCCTGGGATTTACCGCGTAGGCGCGGCATAGAATTCAAAAAAATGGCCCTTAAAAGGGGGTGTTCAAATGGAATTTAGGGATAAACGGGTTCTTGTGGTCGGCATGGCGAGGAGCGGCGTTGCCGCGGCTCTCCTGCTGGCGGGTCAGGGCGCGCGCGTGGTCCTGTCCGACTCGAAGACCCGGGCGCAGCTCGAACACGCACTCGAGCAGCTCGAAGGCGTTGCGGGCGTTGAGTATCGGTTGGGCGAAAAAAGTGAAGATTTGCTGGACGCAATCGATCTTGTCATCATAAGCCCCGGCGTGCCCATAGACCATCCGGTGGTTTGTGCCGCACGGGCCAGGGGAATAGAGCTGATCGGCGAACTTGAACTGGCCTCGCGCCTGGGCAAGGGCCGCCTCATTGCCATCACCGGCACCAACGGCAAGACCACGACCACGGCTTTGACCGGTGAGATCTTTAAAAACGCGGGCAAGATGACCTACGTGGTGGGCAACATCGGCCTGCCTTACGCGTCGGTCGTGACCGAGGCGCGGGCGGAAGATGTGACCGTGTGCGAAGTATCATCCTTCCAGCTTGAAACCGTAGAAACCTTTCATCCCTCCGTTTCAGCCATCCTCAACATCAGCGAGGACCACCTGAACCGCCATGGCACCATGGAAAACTATATCCGGCACAAGGCGCGCATCTTTAAAAACCAGGATGGAAATGATTGCCTGGTGCTCAATTACGATGACGAGGCGCTGCGGCCTCTGGCAGACGGTGCCAAGTGCCCGGTGAGTTGGTTCTCACGTACCCAGGTGCCGCCCCAAGGCGCGTTTGTCAAGGATGGCGCGATTGTCTACGGAGACGAGGATGCAAACCGCTGCGTTTGCCCCGTGGACGAAATCTTCATCCCTGGTCCCCACAACCTTGAAAACGCGCTGGCCGCGACCGCCATCGCCATGGCGGCGGGCGTGCCCGCGCCGGTCATCCGCCATACGCTGCGCACATTCAAAGGCGTCGAACACCGCTGCGAAATCGTCCGGACGATTGGCGGCGTCACGTTCATCAACGATTCCAAGGGCACCAACGTCGATTCCACCATCAAGGCCATTGAGGCGATGACCGTCCCGACGGTTTTGATCGCGGGCGGGTCGAGCAAGCGCGTGGACATGCTGCCGCTCGCGCGCGCGGTCAAGCGCGGCATGATCGAGCGCGTGGTGCTGGTGGGGTTTACCTCCGGCGAAATCGCCAAAGCGCTTGACGAAGTGGGTTTTGAGCGCTACGAGCACGCCGGGATGGATTTTGAAAAGGCGATTCGCACGGCATTTGATCTTGCGCGGGAAGGCGGCAATGTGCTGCTCTCGCCCGCGTGCGCAAGTTTTGACCTGTTCCGTGATTACGAACACCGCGGCGCGGAGTTTAAGCGCATCGTAAGTTCGCTTGCGACCGGGGGTACTTGATATCGCGCGCCGAACGCGGGGCCAAAGCTAAAGCCGCAAGGCCGGTCAACAAAAGCGCAAGGGGTTTTCTCGCGGTCTTCCTGGTTCTGCTGGCGCTGGGCCTTGTGGTCCTGTACGCCGCGAGCTTTTACAATGCCCAGGATACCGAGGCCGGTCAGTATTCCGAAGTCATCAGCCAGATGATGGGCATGGCTCTGGGCTTCATGATGATGATGGTCATCCGCAAAATCGACTACAGGATGCTCAAAAAGCCGATCTTTTGCGGGGGGTTGCTGCTCGTCAGCTTTGTCCTGCTGGCGCTGGTTCCGATCCCGGGCGTGGGGCGCATGATCAACGGTTCACGCCGCTGGCTCAGGCTCGGCCCCATCAGCTTCCAGCCCTCTGAACTCGCGAAATACGCGATGGTGCTGTTCATGGCGAAGACGCTCAGCCGCCGCGAAGCCAAGGTTGGAAAACTCTTTACCGGGCTTGTGCCCATGCTGATCGTCCCGGGCGCGATGTTCTTCCTGATCCTGCTCCAGCCCAACCTCTCGACCGCCGGGTCCATCCTGATCGTCGCCGCGGTCATGGCCATGATGGCGGGCGCAAAATGGGGGCACCTGGGCCTCATGGGCGCGGGCGGACTGGCGCTGGGTACCTTCTACGCGCTGTCGGAGCCCTATCGCCGCGCGCGCCTGATGTCCTTTCGGGATCCCTTTGCCAAACTGACGGACGAAGGGTACCAATTGGCGCAATCGCTCCTGGCGTTTGGGTCGGGCGGACTGTTTGGCATGGGCCTTGGCCGGGGAAAGCAAAAGTTTGCCTTCCTGCCATACCCCGAGAGCGATTTTATCTTCGCGGTGGTGGGGGAGGACATGGGGCTTGTCGGCTGCCTCATCATACTGGCCTTGTTCTTCCTGCTGATATACTTCGGACTCAAGATTTCCCTTGAATGCGAGGACCGATTTGGCAGCCTTCTCGCAGGCGGGATTGTGGCGATGGTGGGCGTTCAGACGGTGATGAACGTGGCGGTGGTCATTGGGCTGATGCCGACGACCGGCCTCCCGCTTCCGCTGTTCAGTGCCGGGGGCACTTCGACCGCCATCGTCATGGCGGCGGCGGGGTTGGTGCTTCGGATCGCGCGGCAGACCGGTTCGACCATAGCGCCGACGATGGAAGTATAAAAAAATTGTATTTAGGGGACATGCCAAAATTTCTCCCGGAATTCACCAATTGTTCCGCGACGCATATGCTGATGATGTGGCTTGGGATAATTGGAGGTGTGCCATGTGGAGGTTTTTCGGATCACCGGAGGCGTGAAGCTCAATGGCAAGGCCCAAGTGGGCAGCGCGAAGAACGCGGTGCTGCCCATTTTGGCCGCGTCTGTTTTGACGGAAGAGCCGGTGGTGATCGAGGCGTTTCCTGAGCTCATTGACACCCGCAACATGCTCAGCATCCTTGAAACACTGGGCGCCAAGTGCGCGGTCAAGGCGGGGCGTGCTGTGATTGAGCCAGGCTATGCCACTGGCTACGAAATGCCCGACGCGCTGTCCAAGGCGCTTAGATCGTCAATTTTCATGTTGGGGCCGATGCTCGGACGGTTCCGCAAGGCGGTCGTTACTTATCCGGGCGGGTGTGAGATTGGTCTTCGGCCCATCGACTTGCACCTGCAAGGGCTCAGGGCGCTCGGGGTCAAGGTAGAAGAAGCGCACGGGATGATCTATTGCGATGGTGCGGGTCTTAAGGGCGCAGAGGTGCACCTGGATTTCCCCAGCGTAGGCGCGACCGAGAACGTGATGATGGCGGCGGCAACCGCGCCGGGCACGACCGTGATACACAATCCGGCGCGCGAGCCCGAGATCGCTGATTTGCAGAAATTCATGAATGCGTGCGGCGCGCGCGTGTCGGGCGCGGGCGGCGGGCGGATCGTGATTCGGGGCGTGAAGAAACTCGGCGGCGCGGTGTTCAGGCCGATGCCTGACCGGATTGTGGGCGGCACATTGTTGATTGCCGCCGCGATGACCGGCGGCGCGGTGGAACTCACCGGCGCGCGGGCAGCCGACATGGGCGCGGTACTTGACAAACTGCGCCGCGCGGGTTGTGAAATTCATTTGGACGAGGATCGGATTGCGCTTGAGGCGGGCGGGAAATTGCGCGCGGTAGAGATTTCCACGCAGCCCTTTCCGGGATTTCCCACGGACATGCAGGCCCAGATCATGGCGATGGCTTGCGTGGCGGAAGGCACGAGTGTGATTGTGGAAAATTTGTTTGAGAACCGGTTTGGGCACGCGCAAGAGTTCAGGCGCATGGGCGCGGATATTCTGGTGGCCGACCGCACGGCGGTTGTGCGCGGCGGGCGGCTCAACGGCGCAAAGGTAGCCGCGCGCGACCTGCGCGGCGGCGCGGCGCTGGTGCTTGCGGGTCTGGTGGCCGAGGGCGTGACAGAGGTGGCCGGCGCGGAGCTGATCGACAGGGGCTATGACCGGTTTGAGGGATCAATCAAAGCCCTTGGAGGCAAGATAGAAAGACTGTAGAATAACGCATAAGAGCGGCAAGAGGGATACAAATGGCGGCAAGCAGAAAATTTGGCAAAAGGCGGAGGCAGGCAGGCCCGGCAGGGCTGGTGCTGTGCCTTGCCTTTGTTTTGGCCGCCGTTTTTTTGGTCAGAGCGATATTCGTGGTAAAACGCGTCTCGGTCACCGGCAACGAAACCGTAGGCGATCAGGTGATCATAGGCATTTCAGGCATCAAGATGGGCGAGAGCATTTTTTCGGTTGACGAGGCCGAAGTGGCGCGCGCTTTTGAAAAAGAGGGCCTCGTGGCGCTTAAAAAGGTGGATGTGGCATGGCCGAGCGACGTACGCTTGACGGTTGGCGAACGTCAGCAAGCCGCCGTGGTCGATTACTTGGGCATATCGGTGATCGTGGACGAATGGGGCTCGGTGATGGGGGTCAGAAACGATCTGCCGACTGAGCACTTGCCGGTTGTGACCGGGTTCATGGCCACAAGCTACCTAACCGGCCAGCCGATCATGTCGAGCGTCTACGGCCAGTTTGACGCCATGGTCGCCGTGCTTGGTGCAATCAAAAGTCAGGGACTGGGCGCCTTGGTCAGCGAATTGAATGTGGCCGATCTGGACAATCTTTACTTGATGATGCGCGGGGGATTGTTGGTCGAGCTTGGCGACTCATCCGACATGAACGCTAAGCTCATTTGGCTTCAAAGCTCGCTTCAAAAGATGAACGATTTGGGGCTGAACGGGGGAAAGCTCGACGTCACAAGCGGAAAATCGGCAATTTTCAAACCGAACGTGGTGGGATGACATGCGCGGTTTTGCAAAAAACGTCAGATCGGGCGGTGTTTTTTGAACCTTTGGGCAGGGGATTGCGTCGTAAATCCAAATAAATTATTACGCTTTTTCCATATATGTACATGAAAAGCCCTTTTCTTTTGCCAAAGAAACATGTATAATAGACATGCTATGGGTATAAGCGGTAATTTACCGATTGATGACAAGGCAGGCGATGGACAAGCATGAAAAGCGTAGCCGCAGCCATTGACTTCGGCACTTCAAAAATCGTAACGCTGCTGGCGGAAAGCGGCGGGTTTAACCGTTGCGATATCATCGGGTCCGGAACTGTGCCATATGACGGTTATATGGACGGATCCTGGAACGCACCGGATAAGTTGGCTCAAGCGGTCAAAAATTCCATCAGCGCGGCGGAGCTTGAGGGCAAGACGCACATTCGGGAGGTCTATGTCGGCGTTCCCTGTGAATACATGCGCGTCGTCAATCAGGTGGCGCATGTTGAGGTAAGCGCGGCGGACGGGCGCGTCAGCGACGCCGATGTGGTGCTCGTGCAGGACGCGGCGGCCGATTTGCTCAACCTTCCCTCGCTCGGCGGCACGGTGATTCACCGCAGCCCCGCTTGGTTTAATGTGGACGAAGGGAAAAAGACATGGTCGCCGGTGGGCCTCAAAGGGCGCACGCTCAGCGCTTCCATTTCTTTTGTGCTGGCCGACCCCTCATTCATTGAGGATGTGACGCGAAAGCTCATGGGATTGGGGATTGGCGTTTTGGGTTTTCTTGCGCCTTCGATGGGCGAGAGCATGCTGCTTTTGTCAATCGACGAGCGCGACCGGGCGGCGGTTCTGATCGACGTGGGTTACCTCAACACCGAGTTTTCAGTGATTGAGGGCGACGCGATGGTCTACCACGCGGTGTTGCCAATGGGAGGCGGCCACATTACGGCCGATCTTGCCAGCGAACTTGAAATCCCGATGCGCGCGGCCGAGATGATCAAGCGCGAATACATCTTTATGCCGGATGAATTTGACCAGGTGGGGGATCCGGAGGTGACCGATGAGCGCGGACAGCGTTTGACGTTCCCGCGCGCGTTCGTCCAGTCGATCATTGAAAACACCGTCGGGGAACTCACGGGCATGATCGATATGGCGATGAAGGATGCCGCGCCGCTGCTCAGCGCGCGTTCGCAGGTCTATGTCACCGGTGGGGGCCTCGTCATGATGCGCGGCGGGCGCGAATTCCTGGCCAGCGCCCTGGGCCGTTCGGTTAAAGTGCCGATGGCCAAGGCGGCCAAGCTCAACAGTCCGGTTTTCGCCAGCGCCTTGGGCTTGGTGGATTTGGTGTTTGACTCCATCGAACAGCGCACGGCTCAGGAAGAGACGTTGCCCGGACGGTTGGCCGGCGGCGTTCGCGCTCTGTTTGGCAAGAAATAATTTTAACGAGGGGGATGCCTTGTGCTGGAATTCGAAGTCGGGGATACCAATTTTGCTTCAATAAAGGTGGTCGGCGTCGGCGGGGCCGGCACCAATGCGGTGAACCGTATGTTGGAGACCGGCCTGCGCGGCGTGGACTTTATCGCGGTGAATACCGATAAGCAGGCGCTGAGCCTGTCCAAGGCGCCTACAAAGATCCAAATCGGTGAAAAAGCCACCAAGGGCTTGGGCGCGGGCGCGAAGCCGCAAGTCGGCCAGCAGGCCGCCGAGGAGAGCCGCGAGGAACTCGCCCAGACGATCAAGGGCGCGGACTTGGTATTTGTGACCTGCGGTATGGGCGGCGGCACCGGGACCGGCGCGGCGCCGGTTATTGCCGAAGTGGCGCGCAGCATGGGCATTCTAACCATCGGCGTCGTCTCAAAGCCCTTCCTTTTTGAGGGGCGTCAGCGCATGAAGAACGCTGAATACGGCATTGAGCAACTCAAAATCAACGTCGATACGCTGGTTGTGGTGCCCAACGACCGGCTCCTGTCGGTGGTCAGCAAGGGCACGACCATGAACGACGCGTTCAAGATTGCCGACGACACGCTCCGCCAGGGCATTCAGGGCATTTCCGACTTGATCGCCGTGCCGTCGATGATCAACCTCGACTTTGCGGACGTGCGTTCGGTCATGGAATCGCGCGGGCTTGCGCACATGGGCATCGGCGTGGGCAAGGGCGAAAACCGCATGGTGGACGCCGCCAAGCAGGCCATTTCAAGTCCCATGCTTGAGACTTCGATCGACGGCGCGCGCGCGGTGCTCATCAACATCACCGGCGGTGAGGACACTTCGATCATCGACATCAACGAGGCCGCGCAGCTCATTACGCAGGCGGCCGATCCCGAAGCCAACATCATCTTCGGCGCGGGCATCGACGAGTCGCTCAAGGATGAAGTGCACATCACCGTCATCGCGACAGGGTTTGAGAAGACCCCGTTTGCGCCCCCCGTCAAGGAAGCGCCGAAACCCGATTATGCGGGCGAAAGCGCCGCGGCGCCGCGGACCCATTACGTTGACGGCACCGACGTATCGCCCATCTTTGGCGGCGAACAGCGTCAAGCGCGCAGGAGCTACCTCGACGACGCGTCGAATTTCTCCTTCCGCAGCAACCAGCCCCAGCCGCGCTACGACGATCAGCCGGCCCCAGCTCCCGCGAGCGAGCCGGTGCGCACAGAGCGCGTGTACCAGGACCGTTCGTTTGAAGAGGAGAGGGAACCCCAGCGCCGCGGCTTCTCGCCCGACGTGCCCAGCTTCCTCAAGCGCAAATAATTCACTCGACCTCCAGGCTGCCGCGTCGCGGCAGCCTTTCTTACGCGGATGAACGGAATTGGAGGATAAAGGATGAAGAGGCGGATACTTACGGCGTTCTTGCTGGCCTTGCTTCTTGTGCCGCTTGCGGCCCGGGCCGCGCCGCCCCGGCAATTGGTGATCCTGCCGGAGGATACGCATATGTTCGTGGGGGACGCGTTAAAGCTAACCGCGCATCCGTTGCCTGTCTCGGCGTCAAGCGAGGTGGTTTGGAACTCCACCAATCAAAAGATCGCCCAGGTGGACGCCGACGGCCTGGTGACCGCTACCGGACCGGGCACGGTCAAGATCCGCGCGCGCGCAAAAGACAGACTCAGCGTGTTTGTCGTGCGCACGCTGACTGTGACCTTCAATCCGTCCAAGGCGTCGCTCTCGATTGCCCAGGCCGCGCCCATGCTTTCTGAAGGCGATCAGGTTCAGCTCACAGCGCTCATAGAACCCTCCGGCACCGGTCTTGCGGTTCAGTGGACCGCGGCAAACCCGCGCGTCGCCGAAGTGGACGGCAAGGGCCGCGTATGGGCGCTTCGCCCGGGTACGACGGTCGTCACCGCATCCATTGAGGGGGGGCCTTCGGCGCACGTGACGGTGGTCGTGCGCGAGGCGCGTTTGTCAACCGTGGTACCCGCGCGATCAAGCGATGCCAACGAAATAGCCGTGAATTTAAACAAGATTGATGCCGTCAGGGAGAGCGCGCTGGGCGAGGTCAACCGCCTGTACGTATTGGGCGCAATCCCGGCTGGCGACGCCAACCGCCGCATTTTGACCCTTACGCGCGCGTTTGCCATGTACCGCTTCCCGTGGATGACCGAGAAGGTGCAGCGCTACTGGACGCGCGACTACGGAACGCGCAAGGATTTTTTCCCGGGCGTCGTCTACTACGGCCTCCCCTATATCCAGCACGGCCTGGGCGGCAACCACATCACCCGCACATACAATGAAGTGAAGGCCGTCGCCCAGGGCTTCTACAAGGACAGCGGCAAGGGCTACTACCTGATGACCGCCAAGCGGCGCGACGGCATGTACGTGGGCAACGATTGCTCTTCCTTTGTCGGCATGAGCTTGTGGGGCGCGGGCAGCCGCAACGCGCTCATCCGTACGCGCACGCTCTATACGACAGGGCTTTACCGCACATTGCCGGGCTACGAAGCGCTGCGCCCGTCAGACATTTTGGTCAAGAACAACCGCCATGTGGTTTTCTTCCTGTACTATGTGGATGCCGCACGCTCGCGCATGATGATTCTCGAACAGGGCGGCGGCACCTCGGAGGACATGCACAACACGCTGTGTTGCTCCATTGTACCAACCAGTAAATATCAGCTCGACGGATACCGCCCGCGCAGGCTTTCGAGCCTTTCCTTCGGTTGACAGTGAACACACAAGCCCGGCATCCATTTTCAGTTCCGTAATTTTTCGACAAAACCCATGACACATTTCCCAAAATGTCGAAATCGCGTTTTTTGCTCGATTCGTAAATCTTAGCCATAGCGGGGACAAGGCGCTTGCACAGCGGTGCGGGCGTCTTTTTTTTCGTCGAATAATGGATTTTAATTGCGTAAATCGTGGCGAATGGGCGCGCAGTTGGCGATTTCTGTCAATGAATATGGCGGATAAGCTGCCGTAATCCTGCTTTTTTCGCGCACTCTTTTCCCTATACTGGACGAGTAGGCGGTGGTGCGCTATGGCGGTTTCCCTGGAAAGTTATCTAATGATAAATTTCTTCATGAATACCATCATAATTGCTGCAATCGCACGCAGCCGTGGACGGATCCGGTGGCACATGGTTCTGGGCGCGGCGCTCTTTGGCGCCATGTATGCGCTGGCGATGCGGTCGGGGTTCTTTCCGCAACTGAACTACCTGCCCTGCCATATCGCGCTGGCCGTCCTCATGACCTTGGTCGGGGTCAAGGTGGAAAGCATCGCGCAGCTCGCAAGCGCTTCATTGATGATGATCGCGTGTACGGTGTTTCTCGGCGGCGCGCAGATGCTTGCGATTCGGCTGTTCGGCGCGCAAGGCGTGTCCTCGTTGATTGCGGGCGCGCTGATTGGCGGCGCTGCGCTGGTGGCGGTGCTCGAAGCCAGGGGCAAGAAGCTCGAGCGCTTCGAGGCACAGGTGCTCATCAGGAGCCGCGGTCAGCAGGTCCGGCTGACGGCGCTGATCGATACGGGCAACCGCCTGCACGAACCCATCAGCGCGCTGCCCGTTCTGATCGTGGAGGCGTCGCGCATTGCAAAGCTCCTGCCGCCCATGATTGATCCTATGCGGCTGGAAGGCGCTTTGCCACCGGGATTTCGGCTGGTATCTTACGGCGCGCTGGGCGGGCAGGGGAGAATGGCGTGCTTTGCGCCCGATGAGCTTCTGGTATCCTATGGCGACGGATGGATGCGCGCGCCGGACGTTTGGGTGGCTGTCTATCCCGGAAAGATGCCGGGCGGGGCGCATGCGCTGGCGCCTTCGGTGATCGGCCGGATTCAAAGCACGGGGACGCGGAAAATCAAAAGCGGAGAAGGGGGTCGGTACCGATGGTCAATCCCGCACAGCAGGTGATGAAGCAGACGGTTCTGGGTCTTGTGGTCAGGATGCGTCGGGGCAGCGTATGCTATATCGGCGGTACGGACATGCTGCCCGCGCCCCTTGGCCGCGAACTTGAAGGCCAAGCCATGCGCGCCATGATCGGCGGGGACGATCAGGCGCGCGCCATGCTGATCGAGCACAATTTGCGCCTGGTGGTCTACATTGCGCGCAAGTTCGAAAATACCGGCATCGGAATCGAAGACCTGATCTCGATCGGCGCGATCGGCCTGATCAAGGCGGTCGGATCATTCAACCCCGATAAGAACATCAAGCTTGCGACATACGCTTCGCGCTGCATTGAAAACGAGATACTGATGGTGCTCAGGCGCACGAGCCGTCTTAAGATGGAGGTTTCCTTTGACGAACCGCTCAACACCGACTGGGATGGAAACGAGTTGCTGCTCAGCGACGTGCTGGGCACAGACGGTGACCTGGTATCGCGGGACCTAGACGCGGGCGTCGAGCGGCAGATGCTCTACGACGCGGTCAGGCGCTTGGGCACGCGCGAGAAGCGGATCGTGGGCCTTCGCTACGGTTTGCACGGCGGATGCGAACACACGCAAAAAGAAGTGGCCGACATGATGGGCATTTCGCAAAGCTACATTTCACGCCTTGAAAAACGCATCATCAAGCAGCTCCAAACCGATCTTCTAAAAATGGCGTAGCGGTCTGTTGCGAACCTTTAACGGCATAAAAGCCGCCTCCGAAGGCAATACTTTTGCTGTCGGAGGTGGCTTTATGATTGGAAAAGTGGAAATCTGCGGGGTGGACACAAGCAAGCTACCGGTCATCAAAAATGAGCGCATGCGCGAGCTCTTTCCCCAAGTTCACGCAGGCGACACCGTAGCCCGCCACGAATTCATACAGGGCAACCTGCGCCTGGTCTTAAGCGTCCTTCAACGCTTTCACAACCGCGGCGAAAACGTGGACGACCTGTTCCAGGTGGGCTGCATCGGCCTGATGAAAGCGATTGACAATTTTGATCTTTCGCAAGGCGTAAGGTTTTCAACGTATGCTGTGCCGATAGTGTTGACATGTCGAAATGATGTTATTCCTAATATTTAAACTATATCAGATTTTGAAGTCGATGTCAATCCGTCGCCCAGTAATGATGATTTTATTTATTGCTTCACGCAACGATGCCCGTTGCTCTTGGATGCTCATATGTGGCCATGCTGCCTTGAGATTCTTGAGGTCTAGGCGAGGGGTGGCTTTGTTTTCATTTTGACAATCTTCGAACTCGCGCTCGACATCGATCCTTTGCTGAAGGTTAGACAATTCTTGCTTGAGCCCGTCGATAACATCCATCAGTGCATCGTCGCCTTCTGCGTACAAGACGTATAGGCGCTTCAGCTTCTTTGATGTCGCATCGTATTGATCCATGAGAATTGATACGGGGGACTGCAATGGTGCAGTCTGTTTCCTTTTTTCTGCGTCATGCATTTCGCGCTCGAATAGGGTTTTTATCACAACCGACTCTACTTCATATGCGTCAAGCTTATCATTATCGCAGTCGGGGTCTTTGATGAGGTACTTCTTGCTTGT
>JAVBND010000068.1:0-31147 GCA_031551775.1 Eubacteriales bacterium
CCTGTGCATAGGCCAGGAAAAAGTCGAGGCCGAAACCGCGCTCGCCTACATCAGCTACGACTTTCGGCGCGCGTTCACCCTGCTCGGGACGACGCGACTGATTGAATTCTACCAAGGGCAAAGTCTGCGAAAATGACGGAAATGCACGGGGTAATACTGCAAATATGGCGAAAAACAGGCCGTTTTCGAGCATAAATGGCCTGTTTTTGCATTTCAACAAAGAAATTCCGTCTCTTTCGAGACGGAATCTGGTACACCATCAGGGACTCGAACCCTGGACACCCTGATTAAGAGTCAGGACGTAGCTGCATTGCAGGGCTTTTGGTGCGGGTTGTGGATATGCTGTGGGTAACCGGTTTGGCGACCGCTATCCCTAGTGTATCACGGCTTGTGTTACGGCGTCAATCGCGGTGCGCTGCGCGGAGGTTACTACGTGGGCGTAAACGTGGGCCGTGGTGGTCACTTGGGCGTGGCCAAGGACCGATTGAACCACGCGAATATCGACGCCGAGCGCAATGGCCAAGGTTGCCATGGTATGGCGCATGCCGTGCAGCGGGATCGGGCGAACGCCTGATCGCGAGAGTTGGCGGCGGTGGGCTTGATCGATGGACGATGGCGACAAGCCCGCGCCGGAATGGCCGGTGAGCACGTAGGGCGAGGCGCTGCCAATCAGGGCATCGGCATCATGCAGCAGCTTTGCCGCTGTCAGTTCTTCGACCAGGTGGGCCGGGATTGGCAGGTCGCGAATTCCGGAGGCTGACTTGGGCGGGCCATCGATGACGCCCCGGCCCTTGACGAACTGACGCTGGTTTCGGATCCGGATAATCCCGGCATTGAGATCCACATCAGTCCAGCGAAGGCCCGCGAGTTCACCACGGCGAAGCCCGCAACAAAGGGCGAGCAGCCAGCACAGCCGCCATTGGCCGGAAGATTCGGCGAGATAAGCGCGCAGTTCGTCGGGGGACCACCAGGACGCGGGGCGCGCACGGTGGAGCGGACGCGGGATGTCCTCCATGACGTGGCGGGCTTCGGTGTCCTTGAGGGCAAGGCGCAGGAGCACGAAACAAAGCTCGGCGGTACGCGTGTGGCCTTCGGCGACCAAGGCGGCAAGCATTTTTTGAATGTGGCGCGCTTTCAGTTTGTGCAGGGATTTTTGCCCGATTTGGGGCGCGATGTGCAGGGTTATCAGGCTGTTATAGCACTCGATCGTGCGCGGGGCGATGGATGTTGATCGCGCCAACAGCCAGCCGGATAAATATCCGGCAACAGTGGATTTGGGCATGTGCGGCACCTCCGGATGTAGTTTTTGGGGGTGTAAACAATGTTAACACAATCGGTTCAGGGTTGCAAGATTTTGGATTACACGCGCGAGGACGCGCGCGCGAAGGACGTTCTACGTTCTCCCGGTACTGGTTATCCGGGGAAAGAGAGAGAGAACGGGGATATTTACGGGGCTTCGTCCTCTTCCGCTGCTTCTCTCTCTCTAGCTGCTATCTCCGGGGGCGCGCGCGTGCGCGCACGCGAGGGACAGGGCGAAAATGACCGGTTGATGAACGATTTGGCCGGGTATTACTGCGATTCTTTGGGGCGGCATGCATGCCCGCCCATGGTCAAGCGGGACATGGAGTATTATTTGCGCCAGGGCATGGAGGCGGGCGTGATCGCGTGCGCGCTCGATGCGGCCAGCGTGGCCGATAGGCCGAGTTGGGCATACGCCATGGGGGTTTTGCGGCGGTGCTTGAGCGAGGGGGTCAAGACCATCGAGGCGTTTGATGACCGCACGATGGCGCACCAAGAGCGGGGCCGGTGGGATTACGAGAACGGGAGGCGGTAGCGATGACGGTGGATGAATTCAGCATGGACGGAATTCTTGAACGATACCGGGCGCTGACCGGTGGGGATCATGAGCATGACATGACGGTGGCCTTAAGCGTGATGCTTGACATCGGCATGGAGGCAGGCGTGATTGAGGCGGTGCTTGATGATCTTGAGATGGCGGGCCGCACGCGGTGGTACCACGTGCACCACGCGCTGATTCAGTGCGCTTTGCGCGGACTGATGACCACGGCGGAGTATGCCGAGGGGCGTGGGCCGTGGATCGCCATCGAGAAGGGCAAAATGCCCGGGTAGTGACGTCGGCCACGGTGGGCACGAACGGGTGCGGATTGTGACAATTTGGGGTCGGATGATGGACAATCCGGCCCCGAATTGGTATCATTTGGGTGGGCATGTCGGCCACGGTGGAGGGGGTGTGGGGCGTGGAGCAGCCGAGAGACGGACATGGGCGCTGGCGGCGTGAGGACAAAACCAAACGCGTGTATGCGCGCTGCACGCCCCAGCAGTTTGATTTGATCGTCCGGCGCGCCAAGGAGCGCGACGAGACTTTGAGCGCGTACTTGCTGGGCGCGGTGGACAGGGACGTGATGCACGATCCGCGTACAGCGGAGATCATTGAGGCGGCGAGGAGGTTGGGCGCGTGACGCAATTGGATTCCATGGGCTATGTGCGCGAAGGGTTGACGGATTACTTGACCATCGACGAGCAGCGCGAGCAGCTGCGAAGGATCAAGCGTACGCGGATCATGGCGGGCCTTATCGAGCAGTTGCCGCCCGACTTGCGGCAGGTGGTCAAGATGCGTTACGTTGAGCGCCAAACGTGGGGGTACATCACGCGCGCGGTGCACGTGACCACGCGCACGGCGCACCGGATGCGCGACCGCGCGATGGACATGCTAACGGGCGCGCTGATGGCGAGCATGGCCGCAGAGGGTGAGAGGCAGGACGCGGCGGGATAGGACGGCAAGGATAAGGCAACGCAAGGAACCGGGGGTAGCGATACCCCTGGCCTTTTTTCCCTTCGTGGCCGTAGCCTCGTGAGGGAACGAGCGACGGGCGCGCCGGCGAAAGAGATACGAGCGGGGACGCCAAGCCCAACCAGTACGGGGCCGCAGTTGACGCAGCGGCGCCGCGAAAACAAAACCGCGCCCGCAGGCGCGGCGCCCCCGCAGGGCGAACCCACGCACCCCGTACCCCCCGCGCGCGCGCTGTAACGGGCCAAACAGAACGCGCGCGCGCGGGGCGGGCCCCTTGTAGCGGGGGCCAGGGAGCGGAGCGACCGTAGCCCGCGCGCGCGCGAGGAAAAACGCCGGTCGGACAGCCAGCGACGGACGCGAAGCGGAGGCGAAGGGAGGGCGCGCGCCAAGAGCAACAGGGCCAGAACCGCCGAGCGCGCCCGGACGGGAGGGCGGGCCAAAAGCGGAGCAGCACCGCCGCCAAACCAGCTGGTGACGCCAGATTGTCAGCAGCTTAAAGCGACCTGCAGGCCGACACACTCGGCAGCGACGCCGCCACCCCGCCGAGGCGGAGAGGATCCGGACCCGCCGCCCGGGAGCGGCGATACCGCCCGGGTCTGCGTAAATCCCCCCCTCCCCCTTCCCCCCTATGAGCGCTCAATAAAGGTGCGGAGCACCTACCGGTTGGGAGCTGGGGGGGAGAGGGATGGGGGGTGACAAGGCCGCGCGGCCAGGGGGGAAGGGGGAGGGGGGGTGCAGCTGCCACCACGGAACCCCGCAGGGAGCGAAGCGACTGAGGACTGAAATAACCCCGGCGCGGCCCATCCCCGTCGCGGCCCATCCCCGGCGCGGCCCATCCCCGTCGCGGCCAACCATCAGCGCGGCAACTGACAGCCGCAAATAGGGGCCGTGTCCGGAGCGCCGGGCAAGCTCGATACTCCATGAGTTGACCGGCGCTCCGGACGTGGCCCCGGTACGCAAGACGCAGCGGGGCTGTGTGGCGCGGGCGCAGATCGCGCCACGCGCCCCACGGGCGAGAGATCGACGCATTTCCCGCCGCGATTCGCCACAATTCGACAAACCCGCACAAAGGCACCTGCGCGCCCGTCTGGCGCGTTTTTGCCTCTTGGGGTGTGAAGATGTCTTGATTCGGGTCAAAAAACGATCCTGGACCCCCTTGACGGCCTGTGACACTATGGTGTATGCTTAGTGACACCTTGAGGAGGTGGTAAAAAATGGTGCATCCAACGATCACGGTAAGGATTGACCCGGACACACGATGGCGGCTTGTTACGCTGATGGTGCGTTTGGGCCTGAGCCGGTCGGAGGTGATCAGGCTGGCGGTAACCCAATTGGCAGAGCGCGAGGGCCTACCCGAGCGGCCCGAATGCGAGCCGATGACAGGTCAAGTTTCTTTGGACGATCTTGGACAAAATTAAGTGCTGTTGCATGCTCGTGATGGTGATCGGCGCGCCGATCAGGCGCGCGCACAAACATGACGAGACCCCATCGACTGGCATCGATGAGGTCTCACGAGATGGTTATCATCTCACACGGGATGGTACACCATCAGGGACTCGAACCCTGGACACCCTGATTAAGAGTCAGGTGCTCTACCAACTGAGCTAATGGTGCTTGTTTATATGGGTCTTCGCCGGATTGAATGCAGATATCCCGCTTGACTGCTTCCCTGACGACCTTTATGATTATATCGCAGGAGGTACAGCTTGTCAATATGATGTTGTGTAAAAAAAAGATTTCCTCGAGTAAAAAAGTAAGTTCCGTTCGAGGCCGGAACGCCGAGCCATGGGCGGCTGGTGCATTCCCTACGAGATGAAGCTGGGCACAAAACATTTGTACTTCGCAAAGTATACCGACAGCAAAAGTGTGCAAGCACTGTGCGATACCATTGATCCAATCATCCGGATACACGCACTAACAGTCCCCGCTGTTCAGCTCATCAACAAACCCCGGGCAACGCCCCCGGCGACCTGTGCGCCGGGGGTGAATGGGATTTTGACCAAGGGCGGGCTTTATCGCCCGCCCGACTCGAAATCCCCACCCGCCCGGATTCCGCCCGGGAAAGTCCGCAGACTTTTCAGGAATCCGGCCCCGTTCCTTCCTCATCGAAAAGGTTTTGCCCAGGCAAAAGATTTTCGATGACAGTTTATCGACTTTGTCGATAAACTGAACAGCCCGCGCCTGTGACGCGGGCTGTGATTTTGCGCATTTTCCTTACTTCGCGCTCGCTTTGGCGTCGGTTTCCACCTTCACCACCTGCTGGCCATCGTAGTAACCGCAGTGCTTGCACACGCGGTGGCTCAGCTTCATTTTCTGGCAACGCGGGCACTTCACGATGCCCGGCAGCTCCAGTTTCCAATTGGCGGCGCGACGGCTGTTCTTGCGCGCCTTGGAAGTTTTCCCTTTCGGTACGGCCATGGTTACACCTCCTCATCCTCTGTCAGCAATTCACCCAATGCCTTAAAGGGATTTTGGCGTTCGCCGCCCTCCTGGCATGTACAGCGCTCTTTGTTCAGGTTGACGCCGCAGACCGGGCACAGCCCTTCGCAGTCGTCCCGGCACAGGATGCGCATCGGCAGTTCCAGCAGCAGCGCGTCCTTTGCAGGGGCGGTGAGGTCCACTACGTAGCCGGTTAGCGCGCGCTGATCCGGGTCTTCCGGGTCCACGGTGCGGGTAAATACCTCTTTGAGCGGCGCGTTGACATGCAGCGTGACCGGGTCAAGGCAATTGGCGCAGCGCGTCAAGACGTCCGCTTCCACGTGCCCTGTAACCGAAACCGATTCCACCGCGCCGGTAAAGGTGCCTTTGGCCGTTGCGCGTTCAAAGCGCACGGGATCGTCCAGCACATCCATCTCCGGGAGCAGAACGTCGCCCTCAAAAGGGTAACTCTGGCCGGGATTTTTCAGCGCGCGGGATACGTCAAGCAGCATGGGTACACCTCACAAAGTCAACCTTTGACATTATAGGAGCGCGCGCTCCTTTTGTCAAATTATTTTTTGAATATATGCCGCCTATTTTTCGGTGATCATCAGCGTATCGCGCGCGATCGCCAATTCCTCGTTGGTGGGGATGACCCACACTTCAACCTTGGAATTGGGGGTCGAAATCTTGGCTTCCTTGCCGCGCAGCGGGCGGTTGACTTCCTTGTCGATCTCAATGCCGAGGAACTCAAGCCCGTCGGTCAGCGACTCGCGCGCGCGGAATTCGTTTTCGCCGATGCCGGCGGTGAAGACCAGCGCGTCGAGGCCGCCCATCGCCGCCGCGTATGCGCCGATGTACTTCTTGATGCCGTAGTTCCACACGTCGAGCGTCTCCTGGCAGTTCGCGTCGCCCTCTTCGGCAAAATCGTACACGTCGCGCATGTCGCTTGAGCGTCCAGACAGGCCCAGCATGCCCGATTCCTTGTTGAGCATGTTCACGACCTCAGTCGCGGTGGTGCCTTCGTTTTCCGAGATGAACTGCACGACCGCCGGATCGAGCGAACCGGAGCGCGTGCCCATCAAAACGCCTTCAAGCGGCGTCAGACCCATTGAGGTATCCACGCACTTGCCGTCAACGACTGCCGAGAGCGACGAGCCGTTGCCCAAGTGGCAAATGACGACCTTCGAGTTGGGCTTTCCCAGCTTCTTCACGATTTCGCCCGCGATGAAGCGGTGGGAGGTGCCGTGGAAGCCGTAGCGGCGGATGCCCATTTCCTTATAGTACTTGCGCGGGATGCCGTAGAGGTACGCCATGGGCGGCATGGTCTGGTGAAACGCCGTGTCGAACACCGCGACCATGGGGGTGTTCGGCATGACCGCTTTGCAGCCGCGGATGCCCATGAGGTTGGCCGGGTTGTGCAGCGGGCCCAGCGGGATGAACTCCTCGATGACGCCCATGACGTAATCGTCGATCAGGCAGGAAGCGGTCACCTTCTCGCCGCCGTGCAGCACGCGATGGCCCACCGCGCCGATCTCGTCGATCGACTGGATCACGCCGTGCTCTTTGTCGAGCAGCGCTTCAAGTACGTACTTCATGGCTTCGGTGTGATCCTGCATGGGCGCGGTCAGGACATATTTGCCGCCGTCGCCATACTTGTGTGTCAGCTTGCTGCCGTCGATTCCGATGCGTTCGCAAATGCCCTTTGCGAGGACCGATTCGTCCCGCATTTCCATCAGCTGATACTTGAGCGACGAGGAACCCGCGTTGATGACCAGGATTTTCATGACAATACCTCCGGTATTTATAATGCTTGTGATTATCCTTGCGCCTGAACGGCGGTAATCGCGACGGTGGCGACGATGTCGTCAACCGAGCACCCGCGGCTCAGGTCGTTGCAGGGCTTCGCGATGCCCTGAAGCACCGGGCCGTAAGCTTCGGCGCCGGCCAGGCGCTGCACCAGCTTGTAGCCAATGTTGCCCGCTTGCAGGTCGGGGAATACCAGGGTGTTGGCATGGCCCGCGACGGTGCTGCCCGGGCTCTTGAGCTCACCGATTTCCGGGACCAGCGCGGCATCAAGCTGCAGCTCGCCGTCAAGCTCGAGCTCGGGCGCGAGTTCATGCGCGATCCGGGTCGCTTCCTGCACCTTGGTTACCAGGTCGTGCTTGGCGCTGCCCTTGGTGGAGAAGGAGAGCATGGCGACCTTGGGCTCCATGCCGGCCAGGGAACGCGCGCTGTCGGCCGCGCCCAGCGCGATGTTTGCCAGTTCTTCGGCGGAGGGGTCGGGAATCACGGCGCAGTCGGCGAAGATCATCACGCCGTCCTGCCCGAAGGACTTGTCCGGGCATTCCATCAAAAAGCAGCTCGACACGGTCTTCATGCCGCTCTTTGCCTTGATGATCTGCAGCGCCGGCTTGAGCATGGCGCCGGTTGAGTGAATGGCGCCGGAGACCAGACCGTCCGCGTCGCCCAATTTGACCATCATCACGCCGTAGTACATCGGGTCCTTGACGAGCCCGGCCGCTTCTTCCTCGGTCATGCCCTTGGCCTTGCGAATCTCGTAGAGCGCCTGGGCATAGGAAGCCGCCTTGTCCGAAGAAGCCGGGTTCAGGATCTCAACGCCGCCAAGGTCGAGGTCCTGGGCGATTTCCCGGGTCTTCTCTGGATTGCCCAGCAGCGTTACGCGCGCGATGCCGGCCTTGGCAATCTTGGCTGCCGCCTGAATGTTGCGTATCTCCTCGCCTTCGGGCAGCACGATGTGCTTCACGTCGGCGCAAGCTTTCGCCTTAATCTTGTCAATCAGTGCCATGGTCATCAGCCTCCATCTATGCTATGGTTCAGAACATTCTTTATTATACGCTATTTTTTGGCAAATTGGTAGAAGGCTATGTTAAGAAATAAATATTGTCAGCGCGCACGCCCTGAATTTGCGGTTTTCCGCAAAATCATAACGCGATATAAAAAACGCGCGCCGCCGCGATTAAATCGATTGACGGATCTATCCACAATGCGGTATAATTGTATTGATTATTTTAACATTTCGTTTGAAGGCGGGAGGCGGTTTGCGTGGGAAGGCGCGTTCCCCTGATTTTTGTGGTCGCCTTGATGCTGATCATGGCCGTGCCGTTGGCGTATGCCGGCGAGGGCACGGGCGTATTTGTCGGATCGGTAACCCTGAGGGCGGAAAAAACCGGCGTCAGGGTAAACGATACGCTTCAGATTGAGGCCGTAATCACGCCCGACGATGCCGCCGACAAGGCGCTTGTCTGGTCGGTGAGCGACGCGAAGCTGGCCGCGATTGACGGCAATGGCCTGTTAAAAGGACTGATTCCGGGCAAGGTCACCGTGCGCGCGACGGCCAAGGATCAGGGGACGGTATACGGTGAGATTGAAATTCAGGTTTTGCCAATTCATGTAGAAGAGGTTGTGCTGAGCCTGGTCAACAAGGCGCTGTGCTACGGCGCGGAATGGCCGCTTGCGGCGCGCGTGCTGCCCGAAGATGCGACCGACCCCGCGCTTGAGTGGGTAAGCAGCAATCCGCGCGTGGCCGATATCTCAAGAGATGAAAAGGGCGAACTCATCATTCGCGCGGGCTATACCGGGGGCACCTGCCGCTTGACCGCGACCGCCGCGGACGGCTCTGGGGCCGAGGCGATTTGCGAAGTGCGCGTCGGCCCTCCGGTCACGGATATTCTGATCGGCGTTCAGGGCGATGCGAACACGGTCTTGCGCGGTGAGTCGGTCGATCTGACGGCGGAGGTGCTGCCGTCCGATGCGTCAAGCGAGATCCGCTGGGAGAGCCTGAACGGGGACATCGCTCAAATCGAAAAGACCGAAAGCGGGGCAAAGCTGACCGGAATAGGCGGCGGCGAGGCGACGCTTCGGGCCGCCGCGCAAGATGGCAGCGGGTACGCGGCCCAAATCAGGATGATGGTGCGCGTGCCGGTTGAGCGCGTGACGCTGCCGGACGCGGCAGGCGTGTTTGTGGGCCAGATTCAGCCCGTTGCGGCGGCATTTTTCCCCGAGGATACCACGGACCGGGTGCTGCGCTATTCGTCGGAGGATCCGTCGGTGGCGACGGTGGACAGGCAGGGCAATGTCAAGGGGGTAGCGGTTGGCCAGACGCGCATCACGGTGCGCGCACAGACCGATTATGAGATTTGGTCGGAATGCATGGTTACAGTCAGCAGGCCGGTCACCGCGGTCTTGGTCAGCGCCGATGAAAGCGAGATTGGCCTAAACGGGACGCTGCGCATGGACGCGACGGTGTCGCCGATTGACGCGGGCGACCGGCGCGTTACCTGGTCGAGCAGCAATCCGTCGGTCGCGACGGTGGACGAGGCGGGCAACGTCAACGGCCTGTCGAACGGTCAAACCATTGTGCAGGCGACGGCGGTTGACGGCAGCGGCGTCGCCGGAGTCATGGTGGTGACCGTCAAATCAAACCTGACATCGATCGCGCTTCCCCAGATGGTGGCCCTGCTCCCCGGCGAGCGGGAGATCTTGACGCCGGTATCCAAACCCGTGGGGCTGAACCCGGGTCCGATCACATGGAAAAGCGCGGATCCTTCGGTCGCTGCCGTGGACGCTGTCGGCGCGGTACTTGGCGTAAAGAGCGGCGAGACATTGGTCACCGCAACCACGCAGGGCGGTCTTGTCGCGCAGTGCACCGTAAAGGTATCGGAGGAACTGTCTGTGATTGAACTGGCCGACGCGCGCGGCACGCTTGCGGCGCAGTCGGCTTACGAGGTATCGCTTGGCGAGACGCGCAACCTGATCGCGACGGCAAGTCCGGCGGGCATTCCGGTGGAGTTTACCTGGACGAGCGCAAATCCGCAGATTGTGTCGGTCGAAAAAGACGGGGCGATCAGCGCGCGCAAAGCGGGCACAACCAACATCACGGTAGGGGCGCGTTGCGTAGAAGACGGCCACCGCATAACGCGCAGGCTGACGGTCAAGGTCATCCAGCCGGTGACGGCGGTTTTGCTGCCTGAATCGGTTAAAGTGCTCGTGGGCCGTGATCAGCAGGTCAAGGCGATGCTTGCGCCCCAAAAGGTGACCTATTCGGACGTGACCTGGGCGACCGGCGACAGCGCCGTCGCGAAGGTGGATGAGCGCGGCGTTGTGCGCGGCATAAAACCGGGCACGACCATGCTGACCGCGACCAGCCACAATCGCCTGGTGGGGCTGAGCCGTGTGACGGTTGACGAGCCGGTTGCGACGGTAGCGCTCGCGCTGCCCAGCGCCATTGCCGCAATCAACCCGGGCGATCAGGTGCGCGTTCAGGCGTTGGTGTCACCGCCTGGCGCGCTTCAGGCGCTCACGTGGAAAAGCAGCAAGAACGCGATTGCGCAGGTTTCCTCGTCCGGCGTTGTAACGGCGAGAAAGTCGGGCAGTGTGAAGATTACCGCGACGGCCGCGGACGGCAGCGGGGTCAAGGCGACGCTTACGATCAAAATTGTGCCCGCGGTCAAGAAACTCAAGATTGCCAAGGATTCGTTCACGCTCTATGTCAACGGGACATCGGCCAAGCTTTCGGGCGAAGCAAAGCTCAAGTGGCGCATAACGCCCTCCAGCGCGTCCAAAAGGCCGGTGACCTTTGTCTCAAACGACCCGGAAGTGGCGACGGTAGACGCACTTGGCCGCGTGACGGCGGTCAAGAACGGCATCGCCATCGTAACGGCCGCAACCGAGAACGGTTGCCGCGACGAGGCGGTCATCTGGGTCAAGACGCTGCCGAGCTTCCTTACCCTTGCAAGGGAACGCGCTTCGCTATCGGTCAAGGAGGCGCTGTCGCTGGCCGTGGGCTTAAAAATGGACGGGACAGAGGACGCGCTGACCTGGTCAAGTTCCAAACCGGCCGTCGCCAAGGTCAATCAAGAAGGCATCGTGACCGCGGTCAAGGGCGGCATCACCACGATTACGGTCAAGACGCGCAACGGCCTCAAGGCCACATGTGTTGTCGAGGTGACGGCAAAGCCGGCGCCGACCGCGTCGCCAGCGCCGCCGCTTAAGCCTGAGGAGGGCGCGCCCGGTGCGGAAACGCCGCTCGCGGCCGCTGAAAAACCTGGCCCGGATGCCGGCGGCGAGCAGGAATTGGAACCTTGACAAGGACATGGGAAAGATGGGGTTATCCGCGCCTGTACTCCGAAGGGTTGCGGCCGGTGACCTTGCGGAAGAGCGCGGAAAAATACTCGGTGTCCTGATAGCCCAGGCGAGACGCGATTTCATAGATCTTGAGGTCGCTCGTCTCAAGCAAGCGCAAGGCTTCCGCCATGCGGATCTTCGTCAGCCTGTCGAGAAAGGAAAAGGAAGAGGAACCCTTGCGCCTGAAGAGCTTGCTCAGGTAGCTTTCGCTGACCGATAGGGCGTCGGCAACGCTTTTGATATTTAAGGTTTCGGGAGGAAAAAGCATGGTGTAGGGCGAATCTGACAGACGGTCACGTGAAATACCAAGAGGAAGAGGAAATGCTTGATGCGGGACTTTGACATGGAATCGCTCAGCGAACTGGTACGCTCGGCAAAAGGAATCGTCGAAAACGAGGGCGACATCGCCGAAAAAACGATCAAGGGCGAATTTGACTACGCCACCCAGGTGGACATCAAGGTGCAGGGCTACCTTCAAGCGGAGCTTTACGAGCGCTACCCCGACATTCAGTTTATGGGGGAGGAAAGCGCTTCGGACGGAATCGACCTCGATAAGCCCACATGGATTCTCGACCCCATCGACGGGACCACCAACCTGATCCACCACTTTCCGCAATGCGCGATCTCGCTCGGGCTGATGGTGGAGCGCGAAATCGTGCTCGGGATTGTGTACAACCCGTTCCTGAACCAAATGTTCACCGCACTGAAGGGCAAGGGCGCGTACCGGGACGGCAAGAAAATTCACGTGTCGGAGGTTGCCGCCCTCAACGAAAGTCTGGTTTCGGTCGGTACCGCGCCCTACCAAAAGGAACTGGCGGCGCATGACTTCGGGATCATGAGCGAGATTTTCAGACACTGCCAGGACATCAGGCGCGTGGGCGCGGCGGCGCTGGATTTTGCCTATGTCGCGTGCGGCATCACCGATGCCTTCTATGAACGCACGCTCAAGCCCTGGGATTACGCGGCGGGCAAGCTCATTTGCGAGGAAGCGGGCGGAAGGACAAGCACGCTTGCGGGAGAAGCGATCCCGGTCGGGCTGCAAAGCGGGTGCTTGGTGACCAACGGCCACATTCATGATGAGATGCTTGGCTATACGCGGCGCATCCTCGGCTAATCTTTGGTGAGAGCGTTTGAAAGGCTGCGCTGAACGGCTTGAAATTCTTCGTCTTCATGAAGCGCCCGATAAGTCGCGCTGTTCGTAAGTTCGTCCAAGTACCCGCGAACCATGGCCGCCCTGTGCTGGGGGCGGCTTTCGCTTTTGAGGTCCACATCGCAAAACAGCGTGCCATCGGGCCTCGGATTTTCATCGCCCAACAGCCACCCGGCAAACATTTTGACCCCGCGCAGCAGCGCCGCCGCATCGCCCGCCGCCGCCGCATAGCTGTTCAAGGTCTGCGCGACGGTCGCGCCGTATATCGGCATCAGGCCAAACATCTCCGCCAGCGCCTCCTGCGCCGTGGCGTAGGCGCGCGCCCGCTCATGATCGCCGCTGTGCGCCGCCGCCGCGGTCAGCGTGATCATGAGGTGGATGGCCTCGCCGATTGCCGATAGCAACATTTGCTGGGCCAGCTTGCTGGCAGATGGATAATCCTTCTCGATCAAGTGGAGCGTGGGCAGCATTTGCTGGGGCTGGATGGCATCCTCATCGGATAAATCGGTCAAAATGCGGCGCGCTTCGGCCGTCTCGCCGCTCGTCGCCAAAATGGTCGCGAGCACGAAGCGCGCGAGGCGGTTGATTCTTGCGTCGGACGTCTCGGCGGCGCGGGTCAACAAATCGCGCTGGTATGCATGCGCGGCCTCAATGCCCGCGTCGTCCGGGACAAAAACAAAGTGATCCTGAACGACGCAGGCCAGCCGGAACTCAAGCGCGAAGTGCTCCGGGTACGCCCGATCAATCGCCTTCACGTGCTCAAGCCCGGCCGCCCAGCCCTCATCCGTGAAAGTATGCGCGCACTCAATGGCCAATTCGTCGATCGACGCCTCGGACAGTTCCGTTTCGCACCCGAGCAACTGATCGACGCTCACGCCAAAATAGCGCGAAAGCGGCGCCAGCAACGCGATATCCGGGCAGCTCTTGCCCGACTCCCACTTGCTCACCGCCGGCGCGCTGACGCCGAGCGAGTGCGCGACCTGCTCCTGCGTCACGTTCTTTAGCGCGCGAAGGCGCGCGATATTGCCCGCCAGTTTCATGTGCATCCCCTCCTTGATGACAATAGTATACCGCGCCTCGCGCGCGGGCGCAATGGAGGCGCGGTCATCATAAACAGGGGATCGGTTAACCGATGGTTATATGGCGGATTGCATCTCGTCCAAGTACGCCGCGCCGATGATGCCCGCGTCGTTTCCGAGCAGCGCGGCCGCGAGCGACGGGCAGCCGATGACGTCCGCCGCGTAGACGAATTCAGGGAGGCCCTGCCGGATGCGGTCCAGCAGGAACGCCCCCGCGTGGGAAATGCCGCCGCCGATCAATACCGTGTCCGGGCGGAACGTGGTGACGAGCCCGCCGATGCCCGCCGCGACGTAGCGCGCGTATTGATCGACCACCTCAAGCGCCGCTTGGTCGCCCGCCTTGGCCGCGTCAAACGCCGTACGGCCGGTAATTTGGCCGCCTTCGAGGTAGTCTTTCATCTTGCTGTCCGGGCGCAGTTCCATGGCCGCGCGGGTCAGCCGCGCAAGGCCCGAGAGCGACGCGTACGCTTCGTAACAGCCCCTGATTCCGCAGGTGCACGCTTCGCCGTCAAGAACCAGCGGCACGTGGCCAAGCTCGGTGCCCATGCCGTCGGCGCCCGAGAACAGCTTGCCGTTTAGGATCACGGCGCCGCCGACGCCGGTGCCCAGGGTGATCATGATGAGGTTCTTTACGCCCGCTGCGCCGCCCGCCACCGCTTCGCCGATCGCGGCGCAGTTGGCGTCGTTGTCCACCAGGACCTTGGCCGGGATGTGCTTGTTGAGTTCCTCGACGAACGGCACGTCGCGCCAATCGGTGTTGTTGGAATACACCAGGCGCCCGGTGCGCGGGTTGATGGCGCTTGGGATGCCCACGCCCACCGACGCAAAGTCATGAAGATGAACCCCGGCCTTGGCTGCCGCTTCCCGCGCCGAGCGCGCCATGTCGGATACAACCTGCTCAAATGTGCCCAAAGTCCTGACGCTGTGGCGGGCAATGATCTCCTTGCCGTCCACGACGCCGGTTTTGATGCTGGTTCCGCCCATATCAATTCCAAGCCGGAGCATGGCGCATGCCTCCCGTCATTTGTCCGTCAAAGCCATTTTACCGGGCCGCCCTGACCGCGGCAAATTCGCTGTCATCCGTGATGTCGGGCAGGAGGAGCGTGCCTTCGGCTTCGCGTTTTTTGGCCTCGTCCAAAATTTCGCGGGTGCGCGTTGAGCCAAAGCGCGTGCCGCCAACCGCCCGAACCAGGAGCGCGTCATCAAGCGTCCGCACGCCGCCGGCAGCCTTGACCTGGACGCGCTCGCTCACGGCCGCGCGCATGATCTTGAGGTCGTGGATGGTCGCGCCGGACGGCGCGTAGCCGGTCGAAGTCTTGACAAAGTCCGCGCCCGCTTTCTCCGCGATCTTTGAGGCGGTCTCAATCAATTCATCGTTCAGGTACGCGTTTTCCAGGATCACCTTGACCGCCACGTTGGCGGCGTGCGCAAGCATGACCACCGCGCGAATGTCGCGTTCGACATCCTCGTACATTCCCGATTTGAGCAGGCCGATGTTCAGCACCATGTCAAGCTCGGTCGCGCCCTGGTCGATGGCAAGTTGCGCCTCAAAGAGCTTGGTCGCGGTCGCGTTTGAGCCGTGGGGGAACCCGACGACGGTGGTCACCTGGACATCGGTATTGAGAAGGAGGGTACGCGCCAGGGGCACGTCCGACGGGCGCACGCACACGGTTGCCGCGTGGCATTGCTTGGCAATCTCGCAGCCCTTGCGGATTTCATCGGATGTAAAAGCCGGGTTCAGCAGTGAATGGTCGATCATGCGGGCGATGTCATATGCCGTGATTGTATTCATGGCGATTCCTCCATCATGATAATCATTAAATCCTTTATAGAGTATACCGCGCGCCCGCATTGAAGTCAACCGGGCCTGCGTGCCGGGGAGGCGGGTTTGCCCCCTTGCGCTTATATGTACCGCCCGGTAAGCGACTGGGGGCATGACCGGATTTCTTCGGGCGTACCCTCGGCGACAACCGTGCCGCCCTCGTCGCCGCCGCCCGGCCCGAGGTCAATTACATGGTCGCTGGCGCGGATCAGTTGGGGATTGTGCTCCACCACCACAACCGTATTGCCCGCGTCCGCCATTTGCTCGATCAGTTCGATGAAATGATCGACATCCTGCATGTGAAGGCCGGTCGTAGGTTCATCGATCAGGTAGAGGTTTTTTTCATTCTTGCTCTCAAGAAGCGAGCGCGCAAGCTTCAGGCGCTGCGCCTCGCCGCCGGAGAGCGTGGTCAGGGTTTGACCGAGCGGCAGATAATTGAGGCCGACAGCCTGAAGCAGGGCGAGCGGTTTTTCGATGGCCGCGTGGCCTTTGAAAACCCCGACCGCTTCCTCAACGGTCAATTCAAGCACTTGGTCAATCGAAAGGCATTGCCACCTGACCGACAGGACGTTTTCGCCAAAGCGCTTGCCGCCGCAAGCGGGGCAGGGCGTTTCCATGTCCAGGAAGAAGAGCATGTTGCTCTTGACGGTGCCCAGCCCTTCGCAGGTTTCGCAGCGCCCGCCCTTGACATTGAAGGAAAAATCGCGCGCCGTCAGCCCCGCGCGCCCGGCCGCCTCGGTCTTCGCGAACAGGTCGCGGATGGGCGTGTAGACGCCGATGTAACTGGCGGCATTTGACCGCTTCATGCGCGCGGGCGCGCTCTGGTCGATGGTGATGACCTTGTCAAACGCGTCAAGCCCGCGCACGTTTTTGCCGCGCGATGCGATGACGTCAAAGACCAAGGTCGATTTGCCCGATCCCGATACGCCGGTTACGGAGGTAACGGTGCCGGTCGGAATCCGGACGTTCAGGTTTTTGAGGTTGTGAAGGCACGCGCCCGTCACGGAAATCGCGCCACCGTCGCCGCATCTTTTGCGCGATGCGTCTTTGTGATCGGTGCGCAGGTAACGCCCGGTGACCGAACGGGGGTTGCGGACGAGTTCTTCAAGCGTGCCTTCCCCTACGATTTCGCCGCCAAACCGGCCCGCGCCCGGCCCCATGTCCACAATGTGGTCGGCCTCAAGCATGACATCCTCGTCGTGTTCGATCACGACCACCGTGTTGCCCAGGTCCCGCATGCGCTTGAGCACCTTCACCATGCCCGCCGTATCGTGCGGGTGGAGGCCGATGGTCGGTTCGTCCAAAATGTAGAGGACGCCGGTCAGCTCGCTGTCGAGCGTCGCGGCCAATTTGATGCGCTGAGATTCCCCGCCCGAGAGCGTCATGGTTTGCCGGTCGAGCGTCAAGTAGAAAAGCCCGACGCTTGAAAGCCGCGCAAGCTTGGTCTCGAGGTCCTTGAGAAAGTCGCCCACCAGCAGGCGTTCGCGTTCGTTCAGCGTTTTTTTAAGCGCGCTGAGCCAATCCATGAGCGCGCTGAGCGGCAACAAAGAAAGCTCGGGCAGGCGCGTCCCGTTCACGGTGGCCGCGCGGCTTGCGTCGTTCAGCCGCTCGCCTTGGCAGTGCGCGCACGGCGTCAGAGAAAAAAAATCGCCCACGGCGGACGCGTCGCCGCCCTTGTCGGCAAGCTTGCGCATCAGCGCCGGGTACACGCCCTCCACGCGCCCTTCGGCAACCGTCCGCGGAAGCGGATGGCCTTCGAGCAAAGACCGCGCTTCGGCGCTCCCGGCCCCGTACTTGAGCAATGCCTTTTGAGCGGCAGACAGGTCCTTTACCGGCGTTCCGGGCGCATAGGGCAGGCCGTAGTGCCTGTATCCCGCGGTTAACGACGCGATTTGATAGTCCTTGTACACGTGCTGCCAAAAGCCCACCGCGCCGTCCTCGAGCGAGCGCGATTCGTCGATCGTCTTTTCCGCATCGATGGCGTACACCGTGCCCAGCCCTTGGCAGGTGGGGCAGGCGCCCTCGCGGGTGTTGAAAGAAAAATGACTGCGGGTGAGCTTGTCCATTCGGTGGCCGCACTCGGAGCAGTCCATGTACACGAAAAAGTCCTGGCCGATTTTTTCGGTGGTTTCGCGGCAATCGGCGGCGCAAATGCGTTTTCCGCAAGCGGGGCAACGGCGCACGCTCAGTTTTTCATAGAGCATGCGCAGGTCGGTATACAGGGCTGTGACCGTGCCCACGGATGAGCGCGGGTTGGCGCTGTAGCCGTGCTGGGCGATGCGGATGGCGGGCGTGGCGCCTTTTACGCGCTCGACATTGGGCTTGCGAATGCCCTCCATGCCCATGGCTTCAAGGTACTGGCGCTGGCATTCGGTAAACAGCACATCGGTGACCAGGGTTGTCTTGCCCGAACCGGACGGTCCGGTTACGACGGTCAGCGTCTCGCGCGGCAGTTTGACCGATACATTCCGGAGATTCCCTTCATACGCGCCGATGATTTCGATCTTCTTCAATCCGGCACCCTCCTTATAATAATAAAGAAATGAGCGGCATGGATTATACCATACCGCTCGGGGAATGTATAGCCGTTCCTTAGAAAATGATGGTGCCGCGCGTCTCGCCAAGCCCCCTGATCTCAAGCAGTTCCGGGACGGTTACGAAGGTGTACCCCTGCTTCTTGAGCGCGGGAATGGCCTTTTTAACCGCTTCCGTGGTCGTTTCATACAAATCATGCATCAGCATGATGCGTCCGGGTTTGGCCATTTCCATGATGCGCGTGTAGACGGTGTTGGCGTCCCGGTCCTTCCAATCCTCGGTATCGCCCATCCAATTGACGAACGTTACGTCCAGCGCCTGAGCCAGGTCATTGTCGATCGATCCGTAGGGCGCGCGCATGAGCGTGGGACGCTTGCCGGTCGCGGCCTCAATGGAATCAAACGAATGGGAGACCTGCCACTTGGCGTCTTCAAGCGAAAGCTTTTTGAGGTTGGGGTGGTTGACCGAGTGGCTGCCGATCACATTGCCCGCGTCGGATACCGCCTTGGCGATGGATGGGTTGGCATCGACGTTGTCCCCCAACATGAAAAAGGTTGCGTGAACATCGTTGGCTTTGAGGACGTCCAGGAGCTTTGAGGTATTGGCGACCGGGCCGTCGTCAAAGGTGAACGCGATCACCTTGTCCGGATCGGGTACGGTCACGGCGCATTTTGCCGTTTTGCCGTTTTTCGTCTTGACCTGGATGCTTGCCGTTCCAGGTCCGACCGCCGTCACCACGCCGCTGTTGTCAACCGTCGCGACCTTGGGATCGCTGCTCTTCCATTGAATGGGCGCGCTTGATCCGTCCGGCGAAAACACGGCGTACAGCTGCTGGCTTGCGTCTTTCTCAAGCGTCAGGCTGGAATACGACAGTTCGACCTTCTTAACCGGCTTGCTCTTCGCCGTCGCCAGAGGCGTCAGCGCTACAAGCAGGACCATAAATACCAAAAGAACCCTTTTTCTCATGAGGGGTCACCGCCTTGCTCTCAACACTTGCCAACTATGACACAATTGTTATTCTACGCATTTGGACGAACTTTGTCAAATGGATGTTCCATAAAACGCGTAGGCTTAAACGCCCGGCGGGCATAGAATAAAACGTAGAGGGGGGAAGGATATGAGCTTTTCAGAACTTAAGTGCAAGGATGTCATCAACGTTTGCGACGGGCGCAAACTGGGGCGGCCCATTGACCTGATTTTCAATGAAAACGCGGTGGTGGAGGCCATCGTGGTGCCGGCTGCCTGGGGGTTGGCGGGCATGTTCTCGCGGGAGCGTCCCGGCTGCGTGATTCCCTGGAACCGGATCAAGCGCATCGGCGACGATGTAATTTTGGTTGACGTTGACCCCGAAACGCTCGATTGCGGCAGGTAAGGATTGATTTTGCCTACATATCTTGGCATACGTTAAGAAATATTGGATGTTTGGGGCTTTACGAATCCCATTTTATTGTGTATAATAATAGAGTGTAGGAAACGGAGGGCCCCCAATGAAGTGTATATTTTGCAATTGCACGGACAGCCGCGTGATCGACTCCCGGCAAACGGAAGACGGTTCTACCATACGCCGCCGCCGTGAATGCGAAGGATGCGGGCGCAGGTTTACTACATACGAGAAGATAGACATGGTTCCCCTGATGGTTATAAAAAAGGACAAAACACGCGAAACATTTGATTCAACCAAGCTAAAGGCGGGTATAATCAAGTCGTGCGAGAAGCGTCCTGTGTCAATAGAACAAATTGACACGCTTGTGCGCGACATAGAAATGCGCGCGTACAACAGTTACGATCAGGAAATCACCAGCCAGGCCATCGGTGAAATGGTGATGGAGGGCCTGAAGCGCTTGGACGAGGTGGCGTATGTGCGGTTTGCCTCGGTGTACAGGCAATTTCGCGATATTCAGACCTTCATGAGCGAACTGAACAAACTGCTGGTGGAAAGCAACGCGGAATAATTCTGCGGACGTCCGCGGTTGATATATCTTCTTGACGCACATAGATATTGAAAAAGGAGAGACGAACATGGCAAACGAACTGATTCTTGCGGTCGATGACGAGGCCCATATCCTTGAGCTGTTGTCGTTTAATTTGGAGGCATCCGGCTATCGTGTGGTAACCGCGGCGACCGGAGAGGACGCGTTGGTCGTGTGCGCTCACGAGCGCCCGGCGCTTGTGCTGCTCGACATCATGCTGCCCGGCATCGACGGCATGGAAGTGTGCCGCAGGCTTAAGGGTGCGCCCACCACGGCGGACATTCCGATCATCATGCTGACCGCGAAGGGCGATGAAGTGGACAAGATCTTAGGCCTCGAACTGGGCGCGGACGATTACATCACCAAGCCCTTTAGCGTGCGCGAGTTGATTGCGCGCGTCAAGGCGCTTCTGCGCCGCGCGGCCCCCCAGAACGAAGAAGAAGGCATCCTGCACGTTGGCGGGCTGACCATCGACGTGGGCAATTACGAAGCGTTCCGCAACGGCGAGAAACTGTCGCTGACGCTTAAGGAGTTTGAACTCTTAAAGCTCCTGGTCATCAGCCGCGGCAAGGTGCTCACGCGCGATTTCCTGCTCGACCGCATCTGGGGCTATGAGTTCTACGGCGAGACGCGCACCGTGGACGTGCACATCCGCCACATCCGCCAGAAGTTGGGCGACGATGCGCATTATATCGAAACCATTCGCGGCGTGGGATACAAGTTCAATGACAGGCAGGAGAACCGCTTGTGAAAAAAAGGGTTGCATTCATTGCGACCTTGCTGAACCTGATCCTCTGCTTAACGTTCCTGGGTGTCGTCGCGGGTTGTGCCCGCGATGCGCTGAACCGGGATATGCTGGATGAAATCAACCTGATATGCCGCCTGTCCGCCAAGCAATTGGACAGCGCGGCATTTGATGATGATGAGGGTATCGGGTTCTTGCGCCGGGTCGCGGCGGATTCGGGCATGGTGTTTGCGCTATACTCGGACAAGGGCGTGACGCTTTACACCAACCGGCCGCAAATCGCGGATACGTTGAGCACCGCTGAACGCGAAAGCGCCGCCGCCGGTTCTTATGCCTTTACCCGCGAAAACGGGACGGTGGGGAGCCAGTGGCTGTATGCGGCGCAAATGCTGCCCGGCGGTTATTACGTGTGCGTATCGCGCGCGGCGTTCACGTTTGCCCAGACCGTGGGCGGCAACGCTTTGTTGCTGATCGCCTTGGCGCTTGCTGTGGCGGGCATCAACTACGCCATCCTGCGCATGGCGAACGCGCGCACGGGGCGGCTCGTCAATGCCGTGCTGCGCACGCTCGAGGATTTTTCGGAGGGCCAGTTTGACAGCCGGATTACCGGGGCGCCCGGCGATTCCATCGAGCAGGTCGCGCGGTTCAACGAAGTCATCGGGCGCTTGCAGGATCAGGTATTCAGGCAAAAGACGCGCAATCAGGCGCTGGGCGCGGTCATCAATCGCATGCAAAGCGGAATACTGGCGGTGGATCAGGATTTGAACGTCATGCTGGTGACGCCCGCCGCAAAGCAGCTTTTGGGCATTACGGGTTCACCCGAGGGCGTGCCGATTCAGTTGGCGAGCCGGGACGTAAAGCTTGACAGCGTGCTCAGCGAGGGCATGAAGCAGGACGGCGTGTATATGAACGAGGTGGCGGCGCGCACCGCGGCGCACCGCGGTCACCGCCCGATCCGCCTGTATGTATCGCCCATGATTGAGGACAACAAGACCGTGGGCGCGGTGGCGCTGGTCGAAGACATCACGGAGCTGCGGCGGCTCGAACAGGTGCGCACCGATTTTGCGGCCAACGTATCCCACGAGCTCAAGACGCCGCTGACTTCCATCAAGGGTTTTGTCGAGACGCTCCAAAACGGCGCGATCGAGAAACCTGAGATGGCGCAAAAGTTCCTGCGCATCATCATGCTCGAGGCGGACCGCTTGACGCGCCTCATCAACGATATCCTGACCGTGTCTAAACTTGAGTCGGGCTCGGACGCCGTGCCCAGCGAGCGGATCCGCCTGGACGAAATGGCGGACGACGTGGCCGACATGCTGCGCATCCTGGCATCGGAGAAAAACGTCACCATCACATGCAATCACACCCAAGAGCCCAGTTGCATCATGGGCAACGCCGACCGCGTGGAGCAGATGCTGATCAACCTGATCGAAAACGCGATCAAGTACAACAAGCAAGGCGGGTCGGTCACCGTATCGCTGTTTAACTCCCCCGATACGGTCAACCTGTCAATCGCCGACACCGGCATCGGCATACCGGAGGAAAACGGGCAGCGCCTGTTTGAGCGGTTCTACCGCGTAGACAAGGGCCGTTCGCGCTCCATGGGCGGGACGGGACTCGGCCTTTCGATCGTCAAGCACATCGTCAAGTCGATGAACGGCATGATCGAGGTGCATTCAAAAGTCGGGGAGGGCACCGAATTCCTGGTCACGCTGCCGCGCGCGGCGATGTCGGAGGATAGCCAGGTTGAAAAACAATTGGACGGGCAAAATGATTAAGGGGGACCGGCGCCTTGCGCGCGCGCTGGCGCTGGCGCTGCTTTTTGCCGTGGCGCTGTGTCTGCCCGCCCGCGCAAACGAAGGCGGCGCAAAACTCAAAGCGCAGGAAATACTGCGTCAAAGGGGATACTTTGAGGGCGCGGCGACGGAGCAAAAGTTTGAACAGGCGCTTGAGCGCCTGGCGGCACACGCGCAGGCTTTTGGAATGGAGCTCAAGGGCGATGCGCTCATGGACGCGCTCGTCGCCTCGGAGATTCCCGCCCAGGGCGATACCGCGTCTCCCGGGGATACCAGCGAGACCGTCATGCGCATACAAAGAAAGCTGCGCACGCTGCGCTTTCTCGCGGACAAGGCGGACGGCCGGTACGGCGCGAACACAGAGCGCGCGGTGGCGGTATTTCAGGAATCGGCGGGACGGGAGCCGACCGGCGTAGCCGATGTCAAGACGCAAGAGGCGCTGTTTGACGCAAGCGCCCGGGCGGCCCAATACCCGGTGCTCCAGCGGGGCGAAAAGGGCGAACCGGTGACATCTCTTCAACAGCAGCTCGCGCTGCTGGGGTTTTACACCGGCCTTTCAGATGGGCATTACGGCGAGGACACGGTCGTGGGCGTGAAGGCGTTCGAGTCCTACGTGCGCACGAGCGGGCAGTACGAATCCCTGGACGCCCATCTTCGGGAAAGCGACATGAAGGGTCTGGCCGATCCGCTGATTCAGAAACTCCTATATTCGGGTGATTTTGTCTTGGCGCCCAATGCCTTGAAACCTGAAGACAGCGGGCAGCAGGTCTATCGCCTGCAGCGGCGGCTGATCGCGCTGACCTACCTTGCGGGCGAGCCGGACGGCGGGTTCGGCGAGAAGACCGGGCAAGCCGTCAAGGCGTTCCAGAAGCGAAACCGACTCAAGGTGACGGGCGAAGCCGATATCGCGACGCAGGAAGCCCTGTATTCGGGCGGCGCGGTGGCCGCCATAAAACCGTATCGCCTGAAGGTAAGCCTTTCCGAGAAGAGGCTCTACGTCTATCAGAGCGACGAGCAAGGCGGGTATGGCGAGCTCAGGAACACCATGCGCTGCGCCATTGGCCCGCTGGCAAAAGCCGGCGAATATGAGGCGCTCACCACCCCCTCGCGCAGCGAGTGGACGCAAGCGGGCGGGCACGCCGTGCGCTATCCGTATTCGCTGGATGGGCAAGTGATCATCCATTCAATTCCCTACGACAAAAAGAACGGCGCGCCGGTCGCCACATTTTTGAACATGCTGGGCCAGGACATCGATTTCGGCGGGATCATGGTATCGGCGGAAGACGCCAAGCTGATCTACGAAAAATGCCCGCGCTACACCAAGGTCGAAATCATCGGGTAACCATGTACCCCAACGCAAGGAGAAACCATGCCGAATACATTCCTCCCGGTCACGCCCGAAGAGATGCGCGCACGGGGATGGGCCGCGCCCGACTTTGTGCTCGTCTCAGCCGACGCCTATGTCGATCACCCGTCGTTCGGCCACGCGATCATTTCGCGCGTGCTCGAGCGCGAGGGATACAAAATCTGCGTACTTCCCCAGCCGGATTGGCACACATGCCAGGATTTCAAGCGCTTTGGCGAGCCGCGGCTGGGTTTTTTGATTTCGGGCGGCGTGATCGACTCCATGGTCAACCACTATACCGCCGCCAAGAAACCCCGAAGCGAAGACGCCTACAGCCCCGGCGGCAAGGCGGGTTCACGGCCTGACCGCGCGACCGTCGTCTACGCCAACCGCATTCGGGAAGCCTACGCCAAGGCGCCCATTTTGATCGGGGGGGTGGAGGCGTCGCTTCGGCGCTTTGCCCATTACGACTACTGGGACGACCGCGTGCGCAATTCGATCCTGGTCGATAGCTGCGCGGATATGCTGCTCTACGGCATGGGCGAGCGCACGATTGTCGAAGCCGCCAGGTACCTTGCGTCAGGCGCGCCCATCTATGAATCGCGCATTCCCGGGACGGCAGTTATGAACCGAGACTTGATTGAGGGCTACATCGAAATCGATTCCTCGGCGAGCGTCGCGCGCGACAAGGCGGCCTACGCGCGCGCCTTCATGGTTCAGTACGACGAGCAGGACCCGGTGCGCGGCAAGGGCATTTGCCAGATGCACGGCAAGCGCTACCTGTGCCAGCACCCGCCCGCGATGCCGCTATCGACGGCTGAGCTGGACCGCGTGTACGCGCTGCCCTACACCCGCACATGGCATCCCATGTACGACAAAGCGGGCGGCATCCCGGCGCTGAATGAAGTGGAATTCTCACTCGCGTCCTCGCGCGGCTGCTTTGGCGCGTGCAATTTTTGCGCGCTCACCATGCACCAGGGCCGCATCGTGACTTCGCGCAGCCGCGCCTCGCTCGTGGCAGAGGCCACCAAGCTCACGCACCTGCCGGGGTTCAAGGGCTATATCCACGATGTGGGCGGCCCGACGGCCAACTTCCGCCATCCGGCATGCAAGGATCAGTTGAAACGCGGCGCGTGCAAGGGCAAGCAGTGCCTGTACCCTGAACCCTGCAAGAAGCTCGACGCCGACCACAGCGACTATGTGGAGGTGCTCAAGGCCCTTCGGCAAGTGCCGCTCGTCAAGAAAGTCTTCATCCGCTCGGGCATCCGATACGACTACCTGCTCCGCGACAAGGGCGGGCAGTTCGTCGATGAATTGGTGCGCCACCACATCTCGGGTCAGCTCAAGGTCGCCCCTGAGCACGTCTCGGGGCCGGTGCTGCGCATGATGGGAAAACCGGGCGTCGAAGTGTTTGAGCGTTTCGTCAACCGTTACCAGCAGGCCAACCAGAACGCCGGGCTCGATCAGTACCTCGTGCCCTACCTCATGAGCAGCCATCCGGGGTCTACGCTCGACGACGCGGTGCAGTTGGCCGAATACCTGAAGAAGACCGGCCTGCGCCCGGAACAGGTGCAGGATTTCTACCCCACGCCCGGCACGCTCTCGACCACGATGTTCTTTACCGGCCTCGACCCGCGCGACATGCGCCCGGTTTACGTCGCAAAAAACCCGCGCGAGAAGGCGATGCAGCGCGCCCTGATGCAGTATTTCAGGCCCCAAAACAAGCCCATGGTGCTTGAGGCGCTCAAGCAAGCGGGCCGGATTGATCTGATTGGAACCGGGCGCGCGTGCCTGGTGCGGGAAGGATACAAGGGCCCGAACGCGAAAACAGGGGAGAAGGGCAGGCCTTCGAAGAGCGGCGCGAAGCGCGAAGGCGCAAGAGCGCCCGGAAAAAGTCCGGCGCGGCAAAGGCGGAAGTAGGCGGCGCTGTCTGGCCGTCTGGCGCGGCTTGCCGTTAAATCGCGTGCACACGCGGTCCGCCGTTAAATCGCGTGTACGCGGTTGACGATTGGCTTTGATACGGGTATAATGATTGCGATATGGCCTGTGAAAAAGAGGAGTAGGCGGCAGTCCCCCTTCAGAGAGCGCGGTTCATCGGCTGCAAGGCCGCGCGGCGGGTAGCCACCGAAGGTCGCTTTGAAGGCCGCCGGGTGAACAAGGTTCATCAAGTAGCCCGGCGAGGGTGCGCCCTTTAACGCGCTTGAGGCGGGGAACACCCCGCGAAAAAAGGTGGTACCACGGAGCAATTCGTCCTTTGGGGCGGCTTGCTCTTTTTATTTTTCAAAGGAGTGAAGGACATGGAAATGGACAAGGTATTTTCCCCGAAAGAGGTGGAAGCGCGCCTCTACGCCCAGTGGGAGGAAAACGGATATTTTAAGCCGGTGCGCGACGATAGCAAAAAGCCCTTTGTCATCATGATGCCGCCGCCCAACATCACGGGGCAGCTGCACATGGGCCACGCGATGGACGCGCTGCCGCAGGATGCGCTGACCCGTTACCACCGCATGAAGGGCGATCCCACGCTGTGGCTGCCCGGCACCGACCACGCCTCCATCGCGACCGAGGTCAAGATCATCGACGCGCTCAAAGCCGAAGGGCTTTCCAAGGAAAAGCTCGGGCGCGAGAAGTTCCTCGAGCGCGCGTGGCAGTGGCGAAATGAATACGGCACGCGCATCGTGACCCAGCTTCGCAAGCTGGGCGCGTCGTGCGACTGGTCGCGTGAGCGCTTCACCATGGACGAAGGGCTCAACAAGGCGGTCATCGAGGTGTTCGTGCGCCTGTACGAAAAGGGCCTCATCTACCGCGGCAACCGCATCATCAACTGGTGCCCCACCTGCAAGACTGCGCTCTCGGACGCCGAAGTCGAATACGAAGAGCAGGACACGCACCTGTGGCACATCCGCTATCCGGGAAAAAAGGGCGACGTGGTGGTGGCGACCACGCGGCCCGAGACCATGCTCGGCGATACCGGCGTTGCGGTCAACCCGAACGACGAGCGCTACCGGCACCTTGAGGGCGCGACCGTGACGCTTCCGATCATGAACCGCGAAATCCCGGTGGTGTTTGACGAATACGTGGACCTTGAGTTCGGCACCGGCGCGGTCAAGATGACCCCGGCGCACGACCCGAACGATTTTGAAGTGGGCAAGCGGCACAACCTGCCGATCCTGCGCGTGCTTGGCGACGACGGCACCATGAACGAAAACGCGGGCGAGTACTGCGGCCTTACGCGCCTTGAATGCCGCAAAAGGATCGTTGAACGCTTAAAGGAAGAAGGGCTGCTCGTCAAGACCGAGCCGCTTCACCACAACGTGGGCACCTGCTACCGCTGCCACGACACCGTGGAGCCGCTGACGAGCGATCAGTGGTTCGTGAAAATGGCTCCGCTTGCCGAGCCTGCCGCGCAGGCCGCGCGCACGGGCGAGCTCAAGTTTATTCCCGAGCGCTTCACCAAGACCTACCTCAACTGGATGGACAACATCCGCGACTGGTGCATTTCGCGCCAACTCTGGTGGGGTCACCGGATCCCCGCGTACTATTGCGATTGCGGTGAGATGATCGTGTCTCGCGCGGCGCCTGAGCATTGCCCCAAGTGCGCAAAGGCCATGCGCCAGGACGAGGACGTGCTCGACACATGGTTCTCCTCCGCGCTGTGGCCGTTCTCGACGCTCGGCTGGCCGGAGAAGACGAGCGATCTCGAATACTATTTTCCCACCTCCGTCATGATCTCGGGCTACGACATCATCTTCTTCTGGGACGCGCGCATGATCTTCTCGGGAATCGAACAGATGGGGCGATTGCCGTTTGACACGGTGCTGCTGCACGGCTTGGTGCGCGATGCGCAGGGGCGCAAGATGTCGAAGTCCCTCGGCAACGGCATCGATCCGCTTGAGATGATCGAGAAGTACGGCTGCGACGCGCTTCGGTTCTCCCTGGCGATGGGCGTCTCGCCGGGCAACGACGTGCGCTTCTCGGACGAGAAGATCGAAGGGTTCAGGAACTTCGCCAACAAGATCTGGAACGCCTCGCGCTTCGCGCTGATGAACCTTGACGGCGCGCCCGAGCGGGTGGAAGCCATTGATCCGGCGCGCTTTGACCTGTCCGACCGCTGGATTCTGACCCGCTTCCAGCAGACGGCGCGCGAAGTGACCGGCAATCTCGACAGCTACGACCTGGGTCTTGCCAGCAACAAGATTTATGATTTCGCGTGGAGCTTGTTCTGCGATTGGTACATTGAGCTTGCCAAGCAGCGCCTGAACGGCGAGGACGAGACCGCCAAGGCGACCGCGCGCGCGGTGCTGTTCCATGTGCTGCTGGGCATCCTCAAACTCCTGCACCCGTTTATGCCCTTCCTGACCGACGAAGTATACCGGTACCTGCCGACCGGGGATGGCGCGGCCGAGTCGATCATGATCGCGAGCTGGCCTGAGGCCTTCGAATCGCTCGACTTTGAGGGCGACGCCGCCCGGATGGAAGGCGTGATGGAGGTCATCCGCGCGGTGCGGAATCTGCGCGCGGAGATGAATGTTGAGCCCAAGGTGCGTGCGACGTTGATCCTCAAACCCCGCGAAGGCTGGCGCGACACGCTCGCCATGGGCGAGACCTGGTTCAGGCGTCTGGCGGGCGCGAGCGAACTCAGGCTGATCGAAGAAAGCGCGCCCAGTCCCGAGAAGGCGGCGTCCGCGGCAACCGCGCCTTGCGAATTGTTTGTGCCGCTGGGCGAATTGGTCGATGTGGACAAGGAAATCGCGCGCCTCGGCAAGGACAAGGCGCAGCTTGAGCGTGACATCGCGCGCGCGACGGGCATGCTTTCAAACGAAGGCTTCCTCAAAAAAGCGCCCGAGGCTCTGGTCGCGGCGGAACGCGAAAAGCTTGAAAGCAACAAACAGGTCCTTGCGTCCCTCGCCGCCCGCATCGAAGAGCTTGAAGCGCTCATCTAAAAACCAGAAACTGCAATTGGTGAAATCTTTGGGTTTTCATTCACAATCACAGTGCTTTATGGTATAATACCCTGTGACGGACGACTGACCCGAGACTATTGACCCGAAAGGTAAAGGGAGGACGAACAATGCAGTACTCACATGAAGTTGAACAGATGGTCTGCGTGGCGAAGGGTCCCAACCACGGTCCCGCGCCGATTCCTGAAGAGGGCCGCTGGGTACAGGCCAAGGAGATTCGCGATATTTCCGGCCTGACGCACGGCGTCGGCTGGTGTGCGCCGCAGCAAGGCGCTTGCAAGTTGACCCTGAACGTCAAGGGCGGCATCATCGAAGAGGCGCTGGTGGAGACCATCGGCTGCTCGGGTATGACGCATTCCGCGGCCATGGCCGGTGAGATTCTGCCGGGCAAGACCATCCTTGAAGCGCTCAACACCGACCTGGTCTGCGACGCCATCAATACCGCCATGCGCGAGCTTTTCTTGCAGATCGTGTACGGACGCACACAGAGCGCCTTTTCCGATGACGGCCTTGTAATCGGCGCGGGCCTGGAAGACCTGGGCAAAGGCCTGTATTCCCAGGTGGGCACCATCTTTTCCACCCGGGAAAAGGGCGCGCGCTACCTGAACCTGGCCGAAGGCTATATTTGGGAGATCGGCCTGGACGAAAATGACGAGATCATCGGTTACAAGTTTGTGCGCATGGGCAAAATGATGGAAGATATCCGCAATGGCGCCGACCCCAAAGAGGCGCTGCAAAAGAACACCGGCACATACGGCCGGTTCGCCGACGCGGTACGCACCATCGACCCGCGCAAAGAATAGGGAGGAATTATCATGGTAACATTTGAAAGTTATGAAAGAAGGATTCCTCAGATAGAAGCGTGCATGAAAGAGTACGGCTTCGCGTCACTTGAGGAAGTGAAACAGTACACGCTGGACAAAGGTGTGGACACCGACGCCATCGTGCGCGGTATCCAACCCATCGCGTTTGAAAACGCCGTTTGGGCGTACACGCTGGGCGCGGCCATCGCGCTGAAAAAAGACTGCAAAAAAGCCAGCGACGCGGCGGAAGCCATCGGCATCGGCCTGCAGGCGTTCTGCATCCCGGGCAGCGTGGCCGAACAGCGCCAGGTGGGCCTGGGCCACGGCAACCTGGCCGCTATGCTGCTGGAGGAACAGACCCGCTGCTTCTGCTTCCTGGCGGGGCACGAGTCCTTTGCCGCGGCGGAAGGTGCCATCGGCATCGCCAAAACGGCCAACAAAGTGCGTACCCAGCCTTTGCAGGTCATACTGAACGGCCTGGGCAAAGACGCCGCGCAGATCATTTCGCGCATCAACGGCTTTACCTATGTGGAAACCAAATACGATTATTACACCGGCAAGCTGAATGTGGAATTTGAAAAAGCGTATTCCAAGGGCGACCGCGCCAATGTGCGCTGCTATGGCTGCGACGACGTTTCCGAGGGCGTGGCCGTAATGCAGAAGGAGGGCGTGGACGTTTCCATCACCGGCAACTCCACCAACCCCACGCGGTTCCAGCACCCGGTGGCGGGCACCTACAAAAAGTGGGCGACCGAAAACGGCAAAAAATATTTCTCCGTGGCTTCGGGCGGCGGCACCGGGCGCACGCTGCATCCGGACAACATGGGCGCGGGCCCTGCCAGCTACGGCATGACCGACACCATGGGCCGCATGCACAGCGACGCGCAGTTCGCGGGGTCTTCCTCCGTTCCGGCGCACGTGGAAATGATGGGCCTGATCGGCATGGGCAACAACCCGATGGTGGGCGCGTCCGTGGCCGTGGCCGTGGCCGTGCAGGAAGCGCTGGTATAGGCGGTTTTCAGGTAAAAAAAGAGAGGTTCCCGGCTGCGGAACCTCTTTTTTGTATTCAAGCGCCTTATTCACAAATACACCTCTCCCTGGCCGGCAGGGGTCTCCACACGATGCCCCGTCAATTTTTCCAGCAGTTCCACCGGCAGTTGCGCGCACAGCGCCATCCTGTTTTCCCCGTCGGATTCCTCCACCCAGTCCAGCATCGCGTAGTATTTCCCGTCGTAGGCATATACATCAAACGACCGGTGTAATTCCGGCGACACATCCAGGTAGATCACAACAGACCCCTGAAAATTGCCTTCTATCGATTCATATTCTATTTTGTCCAGGTTTTCCGATGTGATGGCGTCATGCAACAGATCCAGGTACCGCTTGCCTTTTACCATGGGTGTTCGCGTTGTGTATTCGCTCGACGAGAAAGCCCGGCTAAACTCCAGTTTGTATGGCCTCGCGGTCGCGTCGGGGAATCGATACCCTTCTTTTACATAACACTCTCCGAGGGCGGGGTCGCCGTGGTCGGTAATGAACAGAAAGTTTTTTTCGTCGTCATACTGGT
>JAVBND010000090.1:0-29888 GCA_031551775.1 Eubacteriales bacterium
AGCAGCTTTTTAAGCCGCATCCAGAGCAGGCCCTCAGGCGTAAAGTTGCCCTGCTCATCGTCAAGCACCACGGGGTTTGGCTGCTTGTGGAGGAACAGCTCGCCGATCAGGTTGGTCAGGCTTTCGACCTGCCGCAAGAAATAGTCGTTGGTGAACGCCATAAACTGCCCCTCCTTCCCTACGGGATCTGCCGCGCGTCGCCGAGGCCCTTCACCACCCGGTGGATGAGCCAGCGCGTCTTTTCCATAAAGCCAAACTGCCCCCTCAAGAGCCGGTAGGCGGTCTGCGCCTGTTCAATCGCGGCCGCGTCGATGGTCCTTTTCGCGTAGCGGTTCAGCGACACTTGCCGGGCGACTTCGCCGAACGCGTCGCCGGTCACGCCTGCGGCCTTTAGCCGGGCCGCAAACTGAACAGGCGTCTCGCCCGCGCCGGGCGCTTGCCCCTGATGCTCAAGCGCGAGCAGCAGCGCGCGGTACCAGATCATCAGCTTTTCCTCGCTCTTTACGCGCCTTCCAATCGCGCGGCCCGGATCGGATGCCTTGAGGCGCACCACCACAAAATACGCCGCGCCCGCAATCGGGATCAGCAGGAGCAGCCACCACAGGAAACTGAGGTCCATCTGGTCGTTTGGTTCGTCCTCGGACTCCGGGTCGTCCTCCGGCGGATCCTCGGGCTGATCCTCCGGTTCATCCGGCGGCGGGTCCTCAGGCCCGTCTTCCGGCTCGTCCTCACTCGTATCCTGGCCCTGTTCCTCTTCGCCCGCCCCGCCTTCCTCCTCGCCCGGAGGGGGCGGCGTGGGCGAAGGCGCAGGCGTCGGCTCACCGGCTTCGTCCCGCGTCGGGTCGCCCTCGTCGCCCGCATGCGAATTAAGCCCGCTCGAATCCGAACCGCCGCCCGAAGGCGGCTCATAGCTGTCGCCGCTGCCCGGCGTGGGGTTGAACGTCACCCAACCGACCCCTTCAAAATAGACCTCGACCCAAGCGTGGGCGTTCTTGCCGCTGACCACGGTTTCCCCGCTCCCGCGCACCGGCACCATGTACCCCTCGACGTAACGCGTGGGCAGGCCCGCCATGCGCCCGAGCACCGCCATGGCGCTGGCAAAATAGCTGCAATAACCGGTCTTGCTCTCAAGCAAGAAGTAGCTCACAAAGTCGCGCCCCTGCGGCGGGTAATCGACGTCAAGCGAATACGTGTACCCGGCCATCAAGTGATTTTGAATGGCGAGCGCCTTGTCGTAGGGGTTCTTCTGGTCCCGGGTGAGCTTTTCAGAAAGCGTATAGACGCCCTGCTCGATCCCGCGCGGAAGCGACGTATAGCCCTCTCGCGCCGCCCGATAGCGGTCGTCGCCCTTTCCCTGGCGCTGAAGGGTCAATTCCCGCATCGCGCCCGTATCGCCCGTGGGCAGGGCGGCACTGACGGAATAGCTGTCGCCCGGCTCGACGCCGCGCGTGATGAATACCTCGCCGCCGGTGCTGAAGTAGGTGACCAAGTCGATCGGCGCTTGATAGTCGGTCAAGCCGTGCGGCACAAACAAGGCGCTGATGCCCGCCTTGATCATCGTCACGCCGGCCGTCTTGGTTTCAAACGCGCCGCTTGCGACGAACGAAGGCTGGCGGTCGGCGTCAAACACCTGATCGCGCAGGCCCCGCCGAACCGGATCGATGAACACGTAGCGGCTGTTGACCGCGGTTTCGGTCCAGGAATAGGTGGTATAGGTGCGTTTGACCGAGCCGCGAAGGAGCAGCGGCTTCGCGGTCTTCACCGTCATCACGTCGTCCAGCAGCGGTTCGGCGGGTCCGCCCAGGATCTCGCCCATGGGCTGAAAGCCGTCGGCTGAAATGGAATAGGTGGTGCGCGGGTCGGTGAAGAGGAAGTAGTCGCTGAACAGGTCGCGCGCCTTTTGCGCCGCGTCTTCAAGCGGCTGCCAGGTGATGCGCCCGCCCGGGAGCAGCGCGATCGCCAGCAGCGCCACGATGAGTCCCGCGGGCAGCGCGCGCAGGTACGCGGTCTTTTCGTCCGCGGCACGGGCGAACATCGTCGCGAGCGCGGCGATTGCCATCACGGCGTAAAGCGGCTGAATTTGATTGCTGATAAACCAACTGCCAAACGCCAGTATCGCCGACAGGGTCAGCGCGGGATAGACCCCTCCGCTCATCCGCGCCATCCAGAACATAATCAGCGTCAGGAGGACCGAAAGCCCCATGGCAAGCGCGGGCGCGTGGCTTGAAAGGTCGCTCTCCCCGCCTGAGGTGAGGCCGATCAGCGCGTCAAAAAGCCCGGAGAGCGTGCCGAAGCCGCCCGCGCGCATCCATATGATCAATACGGCAACCGTGAGAAACAATCCCGCAAGCGCGCAGGGCCTGTTCACCAGCATGAGCGCGCAAACAAGCGCCGCCGCGCACGCGCTGAGGAGCACCTGCCCAAAGGCCACGCCGAGCCCGAGCGCGCCCAGCAAAATCATGGAAAGCGCGCTGCCCAGCAAAAGCGCGATCAGGGCGCTTCCGAACAGGTCGATGATCTTTGCTTTGTTACGTCCCATATTTAACCCTTTGCACCATCTTTTCGGCGGTCAGCCCATCGCCCCAGGGATCGATGCGGATCGCCTGAACGCCCATGTCATTGAGCCGGGTCGTGAGCTCAAGCGCTTCTTCGCGCCGGTTGTCGCTCACCCAGATGACGCTTACGCGCATGCCGCCGCGCGCCATCTGGCTGGCAAGGTCGGCGATGCGCGCGTTCAGCCGGGGCGTTATGAGCACCGCGCCGCCGGTCCTTTGCATGCGCCGCATCTCAAGCATCAATACTTTTTCGTAGGAGAAGGGGCTGTCGAACTTAACCCGGGTCAGCGCGTGCAGAAACCGGCCGAATTCGGCCACGTTCTCCGCTTGGATTTCTGTGGGCTGGGCGCTCATGAGCGGCATGCGAACCGGATAGGCGCTTGTCAGCTGCGCTTTGATGATCGAAGCCGCCGCCTCGGTCACGGCGTCCTCGATGGTCAGCGCGTGGCTCTTGAGCGCGCCCAGCGGATAAAGGTCGAGCAGCACCAGCGTATCGGGCCGGGCCGATTCCTCATAGGTCCGAACCATCAGCTCGCGCTTCCTGATCGACAGCTTCCAGTGTACTTTTTTCAGCGCGTCCCCGCTCATCCAGGGCCGGACATCGGCGGGCGACGCGTTGTCTTCGGTCATGCGGGTCAGGCGCTGGTCGCCCATGTCCCCGGCGCGCAGCTCGAGCGCGGGCAGCCGCCTGACGCGCGGCAACACTTCCACCTGAAATTGGCTGCCCTTGATCCTGCGCGAAAAGGTGAACAAATTAAACACGTCGGTCACCGCCGCCTGCGTCACGCCGATTTCATAGGCGCCCTTGTGCGGGCAGGTGACGCTTACGTCATAGCGGCGCGTCTGAAACGGCAGCGCGTCAAGCTCAAGCGCGTCAAGGGAGCCCGCGTCGTCGGGCAGCGACAGCTTGAGCGCGATCGACTTGACCGGCAAAACCCCCATGTGCGCAACCGTCGCCACCACCGGCGCCGAGGCCAAGCGCTCAACGGAGCGGCGCGGGCACTTGATGGTGGTCCTGATGGTAAGAAGCGCAAGCAGGCATGACGCCACTGAGATGAGCGCCATCACGCCCATGGCGAGCACCACCAGATAGTAGATCTGAGCGCCCGTCGAAAGCGCCACGAAAAGCGCCGTCAGCATCACCAGCAAAAATATGAATGCGCGCCTCGTCACGACATCCTCACCGGCACCTGCACCGAGCCGATCACGGCGGCGAGCGCCTTTTCGGCTGAAATATTGCGCATGCGCGCTTCAGGCGAAAGCAATATGCGGTGCGCCAGCACCGGCTCGGCCATGGCCTGCACGTCCTCGGGGAGCACATAGTCGCGCCCCGCGATCATGGCGCGCGCCTGGGCCGCCTTGGTCAGCGCAATCGCGCCACGCGTGGAAATGCCGAGCTCAAGCCCCGCGTACTTGCGCGACGCTGCCGCGATCAGGGACACATAGGCCCGGACTTCGCGCGAAGCGTACACGGTTGACAACTTCTCCTGCGCGGCCTTGATGTCGGCGGCTGTTGAGATGGGCTTAAGATCGGCCATGGGCGCAACGCCCGAGGTAAAGCGCTCAAGGATTTCCGTCTCCTCATCGGGCGTGGGATAGCCGATTGAGATGCGCATAAAGAAACGGTCGAGCTGCGCCTCCGGCAGGGGGTACGTGCCCACAAAATCGACCGGGTTTTGTGTCGCCAACACGATAAACGGCTGGGGCATGCGGTAGGTGACGCCGTCCACCGTAACCTGCCCTTCCTCCATCACCTCAAGGAGCGAGGACTGGGTCTTGGGCGAGGTGCGGTTGATTTCATCGGCCAGCACCATCTGGCTCATGACCAGGCCCTCATGGTATTCGAGCTCGCCGGTCTTGAAATTGACGATGGAAAAGCCGGTGATGTCAGAGGGCGTGATGTCGGGCGTAAACTGGATGCGCCGGAACGAGCAATCAAGCGAGCGCGCCAGCGCCGAAGCCAGCGTGGTCTTGCCGACGCCCGGTACGTCCTCTATGAGCACGTGACCGCGGCACAGAAGCGCGATGAGCATCAGCTCTATGACGTCCTTCTTTCCCACGATTACACGGCCAATGTTCTGGTTGAGCGACTTGACTAGGTTCTGTGTCGATTGCATGATGATATTCTCCCAACGGTTAGTACATAATTATGATGGCCCACGCGGCCAAAAGGTTCCATCATGGCATACGCTCCGTAGTATACACGCATGCAAGCCATCCTTACAAGCATTGCCGCGAAAAAACATCAATTCCCCTTTGCTCGGACGTAAACGATATGGTATAATGTCCGTAACCGGGGGGTGAAGGCGATGGGCGGGGTTGTGGGGCTGGGCCTTGACGTATGTCAGATCGCGCGCATTGAGCAAACGATCAAAAAAGAGCACTTCATGAACCGGGCGTTTACCGAAGGCGAGCGGGCGCGCATTTTGGAAAAAGGCGCCGATACCGCCGCCGGTTACTTTGCCGCCAAGGAAGCCGTCGCCAAGGCGCTGGGCACCGGGTTTGACGGATTCTTTTTGGACAGCATCGAAATCGTGCCAAACGGCGCGGGCGCTCCTGAGTGCTTCCTCAAGGGCCGCGCGCTTGAAATCATGCGATCCCTGGGCGGGACGCGCGTGATGCTCTCGATCACCCACGACGCGCTCATCGCGGCGGCGGTGGCCGTGATCGTTTCCTGACGGCTTGGAACCAAATGGGCGGCGGATAAGTCCAACGTATCAAGAAAGGCGGGCGGTGAAAATGCGTAAGAAAATCCTGGGCGCATCGGCGCTTTTGTGCCTGCTTTTGGCGATATGCTCCCTGTCCGCTTCGGCCGAGGCCACGCTTTCCTCGGCCAGGACCACGCTGCGCGGCGCGTCAAAGAATAAAAAGCACAACATCACCCTGGCGATTCAGGCGATCGACGGCATCACGGTCACGGGCGACGGCGGGTTTTTCTCCTTCAACGATGCGGTCGGCCCGCGCACCAGCTCCTACGGCTACAAGAACGCGCCCAACGGCCGCGGCGTCAAGGTGACGGGCGGGGGCGTGGCGCAGGTGGCGAGCACGCTCTATATCGCGCTCAAGGACTTGGACGGCATCAGCTATGACGAAGTGGAGACCTACTCGACCTTTACCGACAACTATGTCGCAAGCGAAAAGGACGCCATCTTGGTCGATTACAAAGCCGGCACCGATTTTTCCTTTTACAACGATACCGGGTCTTCCTTGCGCATCGATATGTGGGTGAGCGACGATTACGTGCACTGCGCGCTCGTCGCGGACAGTGAAGTCAGCGGGGACGAATCCTCCGCGCCGGGCTATGCCTCCATTGGCGTAAGCGGCTCGTCCGCGTTGACCGACAACATCATTCTGGCCGCCGACAGCATATACGACACCACGCTGTCCCACGGCGACGAATTCTCGTTCAACTCGGTCGTCGGCCCGCGCACCGAGCGCTACGGCTACAAGGCGGCAATCAACGGCCGGGGCGTCAAGACCGTGGGCGGGGGCGTCGCTCAGGTGGCGAGCTGCCTGTACATGGCGGTCAAGTCGCTGCCCAGCGTGACCGTCTTGGAAAAATCGGTGTACAAGGACTACAACCAGCACTACGTCAAAAACGCGTCCGACGCCATCAGCGTGGATTATCAGGACGAAATTGATTTTGCCTTCAGGTACGACGGGTACGATACGCTGACGATTTATACGTATGTCTCCGGCAACACGCTTTATTGCGAAGCGGTTGAAAACTAGGTTAGCACCGCACTTTGCTTCGCGGCCAGCTTCCTTTCTCGAAGGGGAGCTGGCCGCCGCGCGGTACGAGGGACATCCCCGCTCAGGGCCCTGCCGGCTGCGCCATTTGAGGCTTGCCAATTGTCCAAAAATCCGATACAATAGGGCGTAGCACATCAGGCGTTCTACGTCATTGAAACAGGAGGTACGTTTCGATATGTATAAGGAGCGAATCAAGGCTGCGGGCGAAAAAATGGACAAGACCATTTCCGTCATCAAGCGCGATCTTTCCACCCTGCGCGCGGGCCGCGCCAACCCGCAAATTCTCGACCGCATCGTGGTCGATTACTACGGCACGCCCACCCCCATCAACCAGCTGGGCAACATCTCCTCCCCCGAACCCAGGCTCCTGGTCATCGCCCCATGGGAAGCCAAGATGATCACGGCCATCGAGAAGGAAATTCAAAAGTCCGACATCGGCATCAATCCCTCCAACGACGGCAAGGTCATCCGCCTGCTGGTGCCCGAACTCAACGAGGAGCGGCGCAAGGAACTGTGCAAGCAGGTGAAGAAAGCCGTGGAAGAAGGCAAAGTCGCCATCCGCGCCATCCGCCGCGACGCCATGGAAGACCTCAAGAAAATGAAGAAAGACAGCGCCATCACCGAGGATGACCAGAAAGCCGGGGAGACCGAGCTTCAAAAGATCACCGACCAGCACATCAAGGACATTGACAAGGTCGGCGAGGACAAGGAAAAGGAGATCATGTCGGTCTGATGGATGAAAAGGAGCTGCTCGGCATGCGGCTGGAGGAGGCCCTCGCGCGCCTTGCGCGCGAAGGGGTCGCGGCGCGCGTAGAAGAAACGGCGAGCCCGCGCGGCGCGAAAGCGTCGGGCGAGATGCGCGTGGTGCGGGTGGCGGGCGATTTAATGACGGTCGCGCGCTTTCCCGAAAGCGCAAAGGCGGATAACGCATGACGGCGCTTGACCGCCTGCGCATGCTTTTGGGCAAGGCGGCTTATGCCTTGCGCAAGCGTGAAGCAGCGCGCCACGAGGGGCTTCCGCCCATCTTGCCGCGCCATGTAGCCATCGTGATGGACGGCAACGGGCGCTGGGCTCAGGCGCGCGGCCTCCCCCGCTCGGCGGGCCACGCGGCGGGCACGGAAGCGCTGCGCGAAATCATCCGCTCGGCAAGCGACTGGGGCATCGCGTCGCTGTCGATTTACGCCTTCTCCACCGAGAACTGGGCGCGCCCGGAGGACGAGGTGGGCGCGCTGATGGAGCTTTTGTCGCGTTACTTTTTAAGCGAGATCGACGAGCTTCACGAAAAACACGTGCGCATCCTGATCCTCGGGGATGTGGAGGGTCTGCCCGCCAAGCAGCGGGACGCCGTCAAGCGGGCCATGGCGCGCACGCGCGAAAACGCCGGGCTCAAGCTCAACATCGCCCTCAACTACGGCGGCAAGGCCGAAATCACCGAAGCCGCGCGCGCGCTTTGCCGCGAGGCGCTGGAGGGCTCAATTGCGCCCGATGCGATCACCAGCGAAGTTTTCGCGGGCCATCTTTACACGCGCGGGCAGGCGGACGTCGATCTGTTCATCCGCACCAGCGGGGAGATGCGCACGTCGAACTTCCTGCCCTGGCAAACGGCCTATGCCGAGATGATCTTCAATCCCGTGCTTTGGCCCGACTACACCGTGGAAACGTTCCGCGAGGATTTGTGGGCGTATGCCCAGCGCGAGCGGCGTTTTGGAAAGGTAAGTTCTACCGATGGCTGAAGAATCAGGCAACCGCGTCAGTGAAATGGTCAAGCGGCGCACGACCGGCATCTTGCTTGCCGTATTGTTGCTTACGCTGTGGTATTTAAAGGGCTGGCCCCTTCGCATCGGGCTGGTTGTTATGATGGTCCTCTCGATTCACGAGATGTATTCGGCCTTTTGCCATCGGGGCGCAAGGCCGGTAAAGTGGGTGGGCATCGCGTACGCGCTGCTCGCCATGCCGGTGTACCTCTACTACGGCGCGGGCGCGCTGGGCCCGTTGACCGCGCTTTCGTGCATGGCGGGATTGACCGCCATCGTACTGCGGGGAAAAGTGGATTTTGAATCGGCGGTCGCTACGCTGTTTCCGCTCATCTACCCCGGCATGCTGATCACGCTGATCTTCCCGCTTCAGGACTTGAAGCCGCCGCTGTTTGCGACGGTGGCGCTCGGGCTGTGCTTCTTGGTGGCGCTTGGCAACGACCTTGCCGCCTATGAAGTGGGCATGCGCGTGGGCAAGACCAAGCTGTGTCCGGAACTCAGCCCCAAGAAGACGGTCGAAGGCGCCATCGCGGGCGTGCTCGGCTCCATGGCAATGGCCGTCCTGATCCCGCTCATCGCCACCTTCATCACGCGCGCGCTGCCTGCGGCGCATCCGTATTATGCAATTCTTCCGCCGCTTTGGCACTTCGCGGTCATCGGGCTGCTGGGCGGCATCGCAAGCCCGGTGGGCGATTTGACCGCATCCATGGCCAAACGCTACTGCGGCATCAAGGATTTCGGCTCGATCTTCCCCGGCCACGGCGGCATGCTCGACCGGATCGACAGCGTGATCTTTTCCGGCGCGATTGTTTACATTTATTTCGAGCTGGTCATTCAAGTATTGTGATATCATGTACATGAGACCGAAGCGGGGGCCGATTAAGCTATCGGGCCCCCGCATATTTTGAAAGGACGACCTATGCCAACCATCGCGGTATTGGGCGCGACCGGATCGATCGGTTCGCAGGCCCTTGACCTCATCGATAAACACCCGGACCGCTTCCGCGCGGGCGTGCTGGCGGCGCATTCAAGCGCCGAGAAGCTCTTTTGGGCGGCGCGGCGCTTTCGCCCCGATGCCTGCGCGCTGGTGGTGGAACCGGACGAGATTCCGGCGGACTTAAAAAACATCGAATGGTTCTTCGGTCCTTTAAGCGCCGAGCGCGCGCTTGAAGCCGTGCGCCCGGACGATGTCCTGGCGGCGGTGGTGGGCATCGCGGGGCTTTCCGCGGTGCTGACGGCGCTTAAAACCAGCAAGCGCGTGCTGCTCGCCAACAAGGAAGCGCTCGTCGCGGGCGGGGAATTGGTCATGGGCGAAGCCGCGAAGCGCGGCGTGAAGATGTTGCCGGTGGACAGCGAGCACAGCGCGATTTTTCAGTGCCTGGAAGCGGCAAACGCAAACCGTCCCAGCCGCCTGATCCTGACCGCTTCGGGCGGCGCGCTGAGAGCATGGGATAAGGACGCGATTGAGCGCGCAAGCGCGCGCGAAGTGCTTCGCCATCCCACGTGGTCGATGGGCGCGAAGATCACGGTCGATTGCGCGAGCATGATGAACAAGGGCCTTGAGGTCATCGAAGCGCACCACCTGTTTGGGGTGGCCGCAAATCAAATCGAAGTGGTGATTCACCCTGAGTCGGTCATACACTCAATGGTGGAGTTTTCAGACGGCGCGGTGCTGGCGCAGCTCGGCGCGCCCGATATGCGCATGGCCATCGGCTACGCCATGGGCTACCCCGAGCGCGTGGCCTTCGGCGGCGAAAAGCTGAACTTCGCAAAGCTTAAACAGCTCACGTTCATGGAGCCCGACTTAGGCCGCTTTCCCTGCCTCAAGTACGCGATCGGCGCGCTCAAGGCGGGCGGGTCGATGCCGGTGGCGCTAAACGGCGCAAACGAAGTGGCGGTTGAGCGGTTCCTTCAAGGGCTCATTCCGTTTGGCGCAATCGCGCGGACGGTAGAGGAAGTGCTGAATCAAACCGCGCCCTTGCCCATCGCAACGCTTGACGACGTCTATGAAGCCGACCGCGCGGCGCGCGCGCGGGCTGCGCAGGTTTTGCGCATGCGGAAAGGAATCTGAATGGCGACACTCCCCTACATCCTGCTGGCCCTCCTGGTCATCGGCATCATCATCTTCATGCACGAGCTGGGCCACTATCTGGCGGCGCGCGCAACCGGCATCGGCGTCACGGAATTTGCGATGGGCTTTGGGCCCAAGCTCGTCTCCTGGCGGCGCGGAAGGACACTTTACTCGATCCGGCTGTTCATTCCGCTCGGCGGATTCTGCAAGTTCGTGGGCGAGGACGAAGCCGAGAATTGGTACCCGGTACCCTATGCAGGCGGCTTTACCCCGCATTCTCCGGCGCTTGCCGCCGGCATGCGCGCGGGCGACATCCTAAAAAAAGTGGGCGATACCGATCTTTCCTTTGACGAAGAGGGCGCAAACGTCCTGCTCGGCGCGGTTAACGATCTAAGCGGCACGCTGACCATCGTGGTCGAGCGCGACGGCGCGCTCATTCCGCTTTCAATTCGCCCGCAAACGGGCCAAAATGAAGCGCAACTGGGCATCATGCTGGGCCGCGTGGACGACTGTTCGCTTCCGCGCGTCATCCACACCCAAAAGCCCTGCGGCCTGAAACCCGGCGACCTGATCGTAAAAATAGGCCGCGAGTACATCGAGTACGGCCCCGGCGGCGCGGCAAAGGTCAACCGCAAGATCGATCAGCGCAAGGGGCCTTTGACCTTCACCGTCGAGAGAACGGGGCAAACGCTGGTCGTCAGCGCCGATCCCGGTTCCCTCACGCTGGGCCGCGCCAGCTTCCCCCTGCCGGGCGACGACGCCGTAGGCCCGCCCATGAACCCTTTTAACAAGCAAAAAGTCTTTAAGCGCATCATCACGGTGTTTGCGGGGCCCTTCATGAATTTCGCCCTGGCGTTTGTGGCGGCGGTCGCGCTCTACATCTCGCTCTCGCCGTTTTATTACGCGGCGCCCTTGGTTCACGAAGTGTCCGAAGGCTCAAGCGCGATGGCGGCGGGCATGGAAAGCGGCGATCAGATCCTGACGGTGAACGGCGAGGCCATCGAGTTCAGCGAAGCGGGCGAAGCGCGCGTGCGCGAGATCATCACCGGAACGGGCGGCGAAGCGATTGATTTTGTGGTGGCGCGAAACGGCGAGCGCGTCCCTCTTACCCTGGCGCCGCAGGAAACCCAAGACGGCTACAAGATCGGCGTGACGCTGGGTTACCTCTATCACCTCTCGTTCGGCGAAGCGGTCCAGTCGGGCCTGAATCTGACCAAGGACGCTTCCACCGCCATCGTCAAGGCGCTGCGCGCGCTGGTGACGACCGGCGAGGGCATCGAAGAAACAGCGGGCCCGGTGGGGCTTGTGAGCGTGATGAGCCAGCAGGCGCAGACCGGCGGCATGGAAAACGTCATCTACATGCTGGTGGTGATCTCGATCAACCTGGGAATCATGAACCTTTTGCCGCTGCCCGCGCTTGACGGCGGGCGGCTGGTGTTCCTCGCGGTCGAGGGCGTTCGGCGAAAGCCGGTCAAGCCCGAACATGAGGCGCTCATCCACGCGGCGGGCTTCATTCTCTTCATGGCGCTGTTCGTGGTGATCACATACCGCGACATCGCCAAGCTGATCTCGGGCATTACCATAGGAGGGTAAACATATGACACGGCAGATTACAGCGGGGAAACTGAAGATCGGCGGCGGCGCGCCGGTTTCCGTGCAGTCCATGACCAACACCGATACCGCCGACGCGCGATCGACGCTTGATCAGATTATCGCCCTGGCAAACGCCGGGTGCGAGCTTGTGCGCGTGACGGTCAACACGGACGCGGCGGCCGAGGCGCTCCCCGCGATCATCGAGGGCAGTCCCCTGCCGATCGCCGCGGACATCCATTTCAGCCACCGTCTCGCCATCCGCGCGATTGAGGCGGGCCTTTCAAAACTGCGCATCAACCCCGGCAACATCGGCTCTGAGGCGAACGTCCGGATGGTGGCCGATTGCCTCAAGGCCCACCGCATCCCGGTGCGCATCGGGGTCAACGCGGGCTCGCTTGAGAAGGAATTGCTGGAAAAATACGGCGCGCCGACCGCCCAAGCGCTGGTCGAAAGCGCGCTGAACCAGGCGAAGGTGCTGGAGAAGTGCGGGTATTACGACATCGTACTTTCAATGAAGGCGTCAAGCGTGCGCATGACGGTGGACGCCTACCGCCTGGCCGCGCAACAGACCGACTACCCGCTGCACATCGGCGTGACCGAGGCGGGCACAAGCGAGATGGGCATCGTCAAATCGGCGGCGGCGCTCGGCGCGCTGCTCATCGATTCCATTGGCGACACCATGCGCGTATCGTTGACCGGCGATCCGGTTCAGGAAGTCTATGCGGGCATCGACATCCTGCGCGCGGTGGGGCTCAGGGACAACTTCGTCGATGTGATCTCCTGCCCAACCTGCGGGCGCACCGAAATTGACGTCGAAGGCATAGCCCGGCGCGTGCGCGAAGAGACGCGCCTGATCGCGAAACCCTTAAAGGTGGCCGTCATGGGCTGCGTGGTCAACGGGCCGGGCGAAGCCTCCGAATGCGACGTGGGCGTCGCGGGCGGCAAAAGCGGCGGCGTGCTTTTTGTCAAGGGGCAACAGCCGCGCAAGGTTGAAGGGGATCTTGCCGAGGCACTGATGAGGGAAGTACGGAGGCTGACATGAGCGACCTGTGGCGCTCTCTTCTGAGGCAACTCGCGCCCGCGCTGGTTCAGAGCCTGGCGCTTGACAAGGTGATCGCGTCGCGCGCGGGCGACAAGCTGATCATATGCCTTCACGCGGCGCGGCTTTTAACCGGCCAGGAATTCTATGACATTCTTCAGTCGTTTGAGGCGGGCTTTCCCGCAGCGAAGGTCAAGCTGCGCGTTTCCTACCCCGCGCTCAAGGAGCAGGTGCTCGAAAACCCGGCCACGGTTTCCCGCTTCACCCTCTCGATCCTCGCCCAGGAAATGCCGGGCGCGCTGCCTTACTTAATGGGCGGCGAAGCCGCGTGGCGGCTTGAGGACGGGCGGCTGAGGGTTCCGGTGCTGGACAAGCTGGGCGAGGAGTACCTCGTCAAGCAGGGCGCGGACGCGCGCATCGCGGACCTTTTGAAAAAGCTGTTCGGAGCCGAAGTGCGCGTGGTGCTCGAAGTCGCGGGCGACACTGAAAAGCGCATGGCCGCCATTCAGGAAAAACGGCGCGAAGAAGAAGAACGCATGGCGCGCGATCAGCAGATGCTCTCCGCGCAGGCCGCCGCCAAAGAGAAGCCGGTTCAAAGCAAGCTGTTCGGAAAACCCATCACCGACCCCGACATAGAAATCAGCGAACTCACCGAGCATACCGGCCGCGCGGTGCTCAAGGGCGAGGTGGTTTCCTTTGATTCGCGCGACCTGAAAGGCGGCGCGACCAAGCTGGTCACCTTTGCCGTCACCGATTATACCGGCACCGTCCCTTGCAAGCTGTTCCTGAGCGGCAAGCGCGGACAGGAAAACCCGGCCGAAACGCAAAAGATGTTTGAGCAACTGACCGAAGTCGTGAAAGTCGGCGCGTGGGTTCGCGCGCGCGGCAGCTACCAGTACGACGAATTCCAGCGCGAGATGGTGCTGAATGTCACCGACCTCATGAAGGCGTGCGCTCCGCCGCCGCGCGAGGATACGGCAAGCGATAAACGCGTGGAACTGCACGCCCACACCCAGATGAGCGCCATGGACGCGTGCGTATCACCCTCCGACCTCATCGCGCGCGCCGCCAAGTGGGGCCACAAGGCCATCGCCATCACCGACCACGGCGTGGTGCAGGCATTCCCCGAGGCGTTCGGCGCGGCCAAGAAAAAGGGCATCAAGCTGATTCCCGGCTGCGAAGGCTACCTGATCGACGACCGCGCCGTGATCGTCAAGCAATCCGACGCGCGGCACATAAGGGGCGCGACCTTCGTCGTGCTCGACGTCGAGACCACCGGGCTTTCCCCCCGCACCGACACCATCATCGAGTTCGGCGCGGTGAAGTACGTAAACGGCCGCGAAGTGGCCGAGTTCAGCCAACTCATCAATCCCATGCGCGCCATCCCCGACAAGGTGGTTGAGATCACCGGCATCACCGACGCCATGGTCGCGCTCATGCCGACCTTGCCCGACGTCATAAACGACTTCCACGCCTTCTGCGAAGGCGCCGTCATCGCCGCGCACAACGCCGATTTTGACTGGGCGTTTGTTTCAAAAGCCTTTGAGGCGCACGGTCTTTCACATGACCATCCGGTGCTCGATACGCTTTCGCTGTCAAGGAACCTGCTCAAAGGCCAAAAGAGTCACAAGCTGAGCGCTGTATGCAAGACGCTTGGCATCTCGCTCAAGAACGCGCACCGCGCCGTGCACGACGCGCGCGCGACAGCCGAAGCGCTGATGATCATGCTGCCGCGTGTGGACGGACTGGAAAAACTCAGCGACCTCAACCGCGCCTTCGACGGCGGCGCGGGCTCGAGCCACCACATCATCTTGCTCGCGGCATCGCAGGAAGGGCTGACCAACCTCTACCGCCTGGTGAGCGAGGCACACCTCAACCACTTCCACAAACAGCCGCGCATCCCCCGGGCGCTGATCGAAAAGTACAGGCAAGGGCTGATCATAGGCTCGGCGTGCGAGGCGGGCGAGCTGTTCCGCGCCCTGCTCCAGGGCCGCGGCGACAAGGATCTCAAAAAAATCGCTTCTTTCTACGATTACCTCGAAATCCAGCCCACCGGCAACAACCGCTTCCTCGTGCGCGAAGGCGCCGTCGCCGATGAAAAGGGGCTTCAGTCGCTGAACGAAAAAATCGTGCGCCTGGGCGAGGAACTGGACATCCCGGTCGTAGCGACGGGCGACGTGCACTTCATGGAGCCGCGCGACGCCATTCACCGCGCCATCCTCATGAACGCCAAGGGTTTTGGCGACGCCGACGAGCAGCCGCCGCTGTATTTCCACACCACGGACGAAATGCTGGACGAGTTTTCCTACCTGGGCGCTTCGCGCGCGCGTCAGGTGGTCGTTGAGAACCCCAACAAAATCGCCGCCCGCATCGGCGAGATGACCGTTTTCCTGCCCCATCCCGAGGGCAAGGAGACCTTCCAGCCCTTCTGGGAAGAAGCCGAGGCCGACATCCGAAACCTGACCGAGGAAAAGGCGAAAATGATCTACGGCGATCCGGTGCCGGACATCGTGCGCGCGCGCATTGAGAAGGAGCTTAAATCCATCATCGGATATGGCTTCTCCACGCTTTACGACATTGCCGTCAAGCTGGTCGCGAAATCGCTCTCAGACGGCTACATCGTGGGTTCGCGCGGCTCGGTCGGTTCGTCGTTCGTGGCGTGGACGACCGGCATCACCGAGGTCAACGCGCTGCCGCCGCACTACGTGTGCCCCATGTGCAAGCACTCTGAATTCGATGTGCCGGCGCAGTACGCCTGCGGGCTCGACCTGCCCGAAAAGGCCTGCCCCGCATGCGGCGGGAACATGGACCGCGACGGGTTCAACATTCCCTTTGAAGTGTTTCTCGGCTTCAAGGGCGACAAGGTACCCGATATCGACCTCAACTTCTCCGGCGAATACCAGGCGCGCGCGCACGCCTACGTCAAGGAGCTGTTCGGCGCGGAAAACGTGTTCCGCGCGGGCACGATCGGCACCGTGGCCGAGAAGACCGCCTACGGCTACGTGCTCAAGTACCTCGAAGAAAAGGAAAAGAGCGCCACCAACGCCGAGAAGGAACGCCTGGCCAAGGGCTTAACCGGCGTCAAGCGCACGACGGGCCAGCACCCGGCGGGCATGGTCGTCCTGCCCAAGCAGTATTCGATCTACCAATTTACGCCCATCCAGCACCCGGCGGACGACCTTGAAAGCGAGATCATCACCACCCACTTTGACTTCAGTTCCATGCACGACGTGCTGGTCAAGCTCGACATCCTGGGCCACGATGATCCGACCATGCTCAAGAAGCTGCAAGACCTGACCGGCATCGCGCCCCAAAAAGTGCCCCTTGACGACCCCGAGGTGTTCCGGCGCATCCTCTCCCTCTTCCAAAGCCCCGAGACGCTGGGCGTGACGGCGGACGAGATCGGCGTTCCCACCGGCACCCTTGGCGTACCCGAGTTCGGCACGCGCTTTGTCCGGCAGATGCTGGTCGATACCAAGCCCAGCACGATGGAAGAGCTGATCCGCATCTCGGGCCTTTCGCACGGCACCGACGTGTGGCTCGGCAACGCCCAGGACATCATCAAGTCGGGCGTCGCGACGCTGCGGCAGTGCGTATGCACGCGCGACGACATCATGAACCAATTGATCGCGTGGGGCGTTGAAAGCAAGACGGCCTTCACCATCATGGAATCGGTCAGAAAAGGCAAGGGCCTAAAACCCGAGATGGAAGAGGCCATGAAGGCGGCGGGCACACCCGACTGGTTCATCACCTGCTGCAAGAAGATCAAGTACATGTTCCCGAAGGCGCACGCGGTGGCCTACGTGACCATGGCGCTGCGCATCGCGTACTTCAAGGTGTACTACCCAACCGAGTACTACGCCTGCTATTTGAAGCGCAACCTGGAGGACTTTGACGCGCTGACCATGGTCGCGCCGCTTCCGATCATCAAGGACCGGCTCCGCGACCTGCAGGCGCTTGAAAAGGATGAAAAGGCCAAAAAAGAAGGCGCGATCACAATCATGGAGACGCTGGTCGAGCTGCTCAGCCGCGGCATCACCATTTTGCCGGTCTCTCTCTACGACTCCGATCCCGAGAACTTCCTGATCGCGGGCGAGAAGCGCATCCTCCCGCCGCTGACTTCGCTCCCGGGGCTCGGCCTCGCCGCCGCGCAAAACCTCGCACAGGCCAGAAGCGGCGGTCCTTTTATCTCACAGGAAGATATGGTGCGAAGAAAGGTCACCCGCTCGGTGGTCGATCTGCTCGCGCAAGCGGGCGCGCTGGGCGGCATGCCCGAGACCAGCCAGGTGAGTTTGTTTGAAATATAGGGCCCTGCTCATCAACCCTACCGATCGGTTTGCGGTAGGGTTGACTCCACCATATCACTAAGACGCCGCGCCGCCGCACTTTTTTCAAGCGATCGCATCTGCTCAATGGCCATGTTGTTGAGATAAGTGAGCCTATCCTTGGGTTCAAAGTTTTGCTTGATCAATTCGGCGTTCATACTCTCCATATTGACCAGTACGATCAATTGATATATCGTCGCGTGATCGCGTATGTTGCCTTCTAAATCAGGATGTTGTTCTCTCCATTGTTTCGCCGTCAGACCAAACAGCGCCATATTCAAAATATCCGCTTCGTTTGCGTAAGTAAAGTTGATTTGTTGCGCCGTCAAATTCGGCGGCAAAAGGTGTTGCTTTATTGCATCGGTATGGATGCGGTAGTTGACCTTGGAGAGTTCTCGCTTGGCGTTCCATTCAAGCGCAACCCTATGTCCTTCGTCGGATTTCAGCCGCTGATAATCCTTGATGAGGAATAACTTAAACTCCGGCGAAATCCAGGATGCGAATTCGAACGCTATGTCCACATGTGCGAATGTACCGCCGCCATGCCGGCCAGACTTTGATTTGAGGCCGATTGCGCCCGTATTGTCAATCCATTTCTTGGGAGATAAAACAAAAGCGTTGCGTCCCGCTTCATTTCTAAACCGGTCGAATTCGACCAGTTTAAAAGATGGATTGTTAAGTTGCTCCCATAGACCAAGAAACTCGAGGGTCTCCCGGCTGCGCATCCAATTCTTGACCACGTCGGCCGGTTCGCTGCTTCTGTATTTTGCAATGTCCGTAATGCTGATATAGTCGGATTGGTCTGCATCCATGATCATCGCAATCTGAATTCCCTTGGCGTTTATAATCGCTTTTGTCTCTTTAGGCATAGAAAACACCTCTTATAACTTGTAGTAATGGCTGGTCATGACCATTTTAGCATTCAGCCGCGCCCGCTCATCTTTCTATTTTTTCGTCATTATACATCAGTTTTTTTTCATTGTACAATATCTATTTTATTATTTCACCAATCTCATCCATTTGCCCTCGTTGACCAGTCTTGCGACATCAACGTGACAATCCTGTATCTTATCGCACCGCCCCTTGCAATCAGCGGGGCTGTGGTGCTATAATGAACCGGTTTCTTGGGGATAATTATGGAACATCCCAAAATGGAGGATCACAATGTTTGAATTTTTGACAAAATTGCTTCAGGGCAGCAACGAGAAAGAGGTCAAGAAGATTTGGCCGATGGTCGATAAGATCGATTCTCTCGAGCCCACATATCAAAAAATGAGCGATGAAGAACTGCGGGGTCAGACCGCGCTCTTCCGTGAGCGGCTGAAAAAGGGCGAGTCGCTCGACGATCTGTTGCCGGAGGCCTACGCCGTGGTGCGCGAAGGCGCGCGCCGCGCGATCGGACAGCGGCCGTTTCGCGTTCAGATGGTGGGCGGCATTGTGCTGCACCAGGGGCGCATCGCCGAGATGAGAACCGGCGAAGGCAAGACGCTGACCGCCGCGCTGCCCGCATACCTCAACGCGCTGCCCGGCGCTGGCGTTCACATCGTCACCGTCAACGACTACCTCGCGCGTTTCCACTCCGAGTGGATGGGCAAGGTGTACCGGTTCCTGGGCCTGACGGTCGGGCTGATCGTGCACGACATGGAACCCGAAGAGCGGCAAAAGGCCTATGCTTCCGATATCACCTACGCCACCAACAACGAGCTGGGCTTTGACTACCTGCGCGACAACATGGTCACCTACAAGGAGCGGCTGGTGCAGCGCCCGCTCAATTTTGCGATCGTCGATGAAGTTGACTCGATCCTGATCGACGAAGCGCGCACGCCGCTCATCATCTCGGGCCAGGGCGAAAAATCCACCGAGATGTACACGCGCGCGGATCTGTTCGCTTCGCGCCTGAAAGAGGGCAAGGCCGACAAGGAGGGCGAGATCATCCAAAGCGGCGACTACTTGCGCGATGAGAAGCTCAAGACCGTGACGCTGACCGAAGACGGCACAAAAAAGGCCGAGCAGTTCTTTGGCATCGAGAACCTGGCCGATATCGAAAACACCGAGATTCACCACCACATCCTGCAAGCGCTCAAAGCCCACGCCATGATGAAGAAAGACGTGGACTACGTGGTGAAAGACGGCGAGATCATCATCGTCGATGAGTTCACCGGCCGCCTGATGCTGGGCAGGCGCTACTCGGAAGGGCTTCACCAGGCCATCGAGGCCAAGGAAAAGGTCAAGGTGCTGCGCGAGAGCAAGACGCTTGCCACCATCACCTTCCAGAACTACTTCCGCATGTACAAAAAGCTTTCCGGCATGACCGGTACCGCCAAGACCGAGGAAGAAGAATTCCGCGGCATCTACAAGCTCGACGTCGTGACCATCCCGACCAACAAGCCGATGGTGCGCGCGGATATGAACGACGCGGTCTTTACCACCGTCAAGGGCAAGTACGCGGCCGTCGTCGAAGAGGTGGTCAAGCGCCACGCGACCGGCCAGCCGATCCTGGTGGGCACCGTCTCGGTTGAAAAGAGCGAGCTGGTCAGCCGGATGCTGTCTCTCAGGGGCGTTCCCCACGTCGTGCTGAACGCCAAGTTCCACGACAAGGAAGCCGAGATCGTCGCGCAGGCGGGCAAGAAAAACGCCGTTACGATAGCAACCAACATGGCCGGCCGCGGCACCGACATCTTGCTCGGCGGCAACGCCGAGTTCATGGCGCGCCACAAGATGCGCCAGCTTGGCTATGTGGAGGAGCTGATCGAAGAAGCCATCGGCCACGCCGAGAACGTGCCGGATGAAGTCAAGGAAGCGCGCGGGGTCTTTAAGGACCTGCTCAAAAAGTTTGGCGATGAGACTGACCGCGAGCACGAGGAAGTCGTGGGCGTCGGCGGGCTTCACATCATCGGCACCGAGCGGCACGAATCGCGCCGCATCGACAACCAGCTGCGCGGCCGCGCCGGGCGCCAGGGCGATCCCGGATCGAGCCAGTTCTTTATCTCGCTGGAAGACGACCTGATGCGTCTCTTTGGCTCCGACCGCATCGCGCCCATCATCGAAAAGCTCGGCATGCAGGAAGGCGAAGCCATTGAGTACTCCTTGCTCTCAAAGCAGATCGAGAACGCGCAAAAGCGGGTCGAGGGCCGAAACTTTGACATCCGCAAGAGCGTCCTTCAGTACGACGACGTCATGAACCAGCAGCGCGAGGTCATCTACGCCCAGCGCCGCGAAGTACTTGAGGGCAGTGATATGGCTTCCCGCATCGTCGAGATGCGCCACACGCTCATCTCGGAGGCCGTCAAGCGGGCAACCAACGGTTCGAGCGATCAGGACGATTGGAACACATCCGAGCTCGCCGAGTATCTCGAGCGCACCTGTGAGAAGCCGGGCGCCGTGGAGGCAATCGCAAAAGGCGCGGGTTCAAACGCCCAGACGCTTGAGCAGAAGCTCGAGGACGCGAGCGTATCGTTCTATCAGGAGCGCGAGGACATGATCAGCCGCGCGGGCATTGACATGCGCGAATTCGAGCGCGTGGCGCTCCTGGGCGCGGTAGACCGGCGCTGGATGGACCACATCGACGCCATGGATCAACTGCGCGACGGCATCGGGCTGCGCGCCTACGGCCAGCGCGACCCGGTCATCGAGTACAAGATGGAAGGCTACGACATGTTCGACGAGATGATCCGCCTGATCCAGGAGGATACGCTGCGTCGGCTCTACATGGCGGTTCTCGTGCGCCCGCCCGAGCGCAAAGAAGTCGCGACGCCGGTCGCGGCCACCCACGGCGGCGGCGACGGCACCGTGAAAAAGCGCCCCGCGAACGCCGGGACGAAGGTCGGACGCAACGAACCCTGCCCCTGCGGCAGCGGGAAGAAGTATAAAGAGTGCTGCGGCAAAGCCTAGGGGCTTCGCCCCTAGGTAAGCGCGAGATTGGGAACCCCACGGATTTTCACACCTTATGACAAAAGGATGATCTTATGATTGAAACCGATGGCTTCCGCCAGGAACTTGCCGCCGTGCGCGATATGATAACGGAAGCGGGGCAGTCGCTTGACATCGAACACCTCAAGGAGCAGTTGATTGAGTTTCAGGAGGACATGGGTTCGCCCGGCTTCTGGGACGACCTTGAGCGCGCGCAGAAGGTCAACCAGCGCGCCCACGCGGTCGAAGCGCGCCTGAACCAGTACGCGCACCTGAACGCGCGCGCCGACGATGCGGACGTGTTGATCGAACTGGGCGAAGAGATGGACGACCAGAGCCTGATTCCCGAGATTGGGCGGGAACTGACCTCTCTCAAGGGGGAGCTTGAGCAGCTCAAGCTGATGACGCTCCTCACCGGCGAGCACGACCAGGCGGGTTGCATTCTGGCCCTGCACGCGGGCGCCGGCGGCACCGAGGCGCAGGATTGGACCCAAATGCTCTACCGCATGTATGTGCGCTTTTGCGAGCGAATGGGCTTTTCCGTCAAAGAGCTCGATTTTCTCGAAGGCGACGAAGCGGGCGTCAAGTCGGTCGAATTTGAAGTCTCGGGCGATTATGCCTACGGCTTCATGAAGTCCGAGCGCGGCGTTCACCGCCTGGTGCGCATCTCGCCCTTTGATTCGGCGGCCCGGCGGCACACCTCATTTGCCTCGCTCGACGTGGCCCCCATCATTGACGACGAAGGCGCGATTAAGATCAAGACCGAGGATTTGCGCATCGACACCTACCGTTCCTCCGGCAAGGGCGGCCAGCACGTCAACCGGACCGACTCGGCTGTGCGCATGACGCACTTGCCGACCGGCCTTGTCGTCCAGTGCCAGAGCGAGCGCAGCCAGATTCAAAACCGCGAAACCTGCATGAGAATGCTCAGGGCAAAGCTCGCGGAGCTTCACGACCGCGAACGCCAGGAGCAGATGGCGGGCGTCAAAGGTGAGCTTAAGAAGATCGAGTGGGGCAGCCAAATCCGCTCCTACGTCTTCCAGCCCTACACCATGGTCAAGGACCATCGGACCGGTTATGAAATGGGCGACATCGACGCGGTGATGGACGGCGACCTCGAAGGCTTCGTGACAGCCTACCTTCAAAAGCTGTAATGGACTTGATCGACGTATCGCGCGCGCTTGCGCCGGGCATGACGGTTTACTCAAGCGAAGAAGCGTTTTCGCGCGCGCTCACGCATTCGGTCTCGCGCGACGGCTACAACCTCTCGCTGCTCAAACTGGGCGCGCATACCGGAACCCATGTCGATGCGCCGCTTCATTTCATTGAAGGCGGGCCGGGCATTGAAACCATGCCGCTGAACTTGATGATGGGCGAAGCGCTTTTGTCTGTGGTGCATGACGGCAGCGCGTTTGAGGATGTGCCGGAGGGAACCGTGCGATTGATCCTGAAATCCGGTCGATTTTCCGGTTTAACGCCGCTCCAGGCGGCAATACTTATCCGCAAGGGCGTGCGTTTGCTCGGAACCGACCGCCTTTCGGTTGCGCCCGGGGACAATGAACCTGAGATCCACCGCCTTTTAATGGAAAGCGGCGTGTGGATGGTTGAAAATCTGGCGCTTGAGCCGCTGACGCCCGGGCGGTACGAATTTTACGTCTTCGCGCTCTTAATCCCCGGATCGGAAGCCGCGCCCGCGCGCGCCGTATGTAGGAGGATGGACTTTGCGTAAACTGCCAAGATGGCTGCTCCTCGCGGGGCAGCTTTTGCTCGTACCGGCGATGCTGCTGACACTCTTTGAGTTTTCCGCGCTTGACGGAAATTATCAAATGGCGCTCCACGCCCGGCAAAACGCGGCGCAGGCGACCGGGCTTAGCGAGGAAGGCGTAAAGCGCGCCTCGGACGCGTTGCTCGACTACCTTCGCGGCCGGGAGGTCGATCTTGCGTATGCGGACGAAGTGTACGGCCAAACGCGCCGCGTCTTTGAGGACAGGGAACTTGAACACATGGCGGACGTTTTGAACCTCTTTGAGGCGGGGCGCGCCATCCGGCTGGCGCTCGCGCTCACCGGCCTTCTTCTGACGGTCTGGGGGGTGGTGCTCACCCGTTCGCTTGGCACTTTTTTTGAAACGATGCTCCAGGCGGCGCTTGCCTGGACCGCGCTGATCGCCTTGGCCATAGGACTCGCCGCACTCAACTTCGACCGCGCCTTCATCGCCTTTCACGAAATCCTGTTCACCAACGACCTGTGGATGATGGATGACAGCCAACTGATGATCAGGATGCTTCCGCAGGCGTTCTTCATGACCTTGGCGGGGCACATCGCGCTCACGTGCGCGGGCGGGCTCGCCGCCCTCATCGCGGTATCCGCGTGCGGCGCGCGCATCCTGGGCAAAAGAAGGAAGGAAATGGCATGATGTACGAAACAATCGTCCGCGATGCGGCGCAGCGCCTGAAGGCCAAGGGGCACGCGCGCATTCTCGCCATCGAAACCTCCTGCGACGAGACCGCCGCCGCCGTGGTCGAAGACGGGCGACGCTCTCTCTCGGGCGTGATCGCCTCGCAGATCGACCACCACGCGCTCTACGGTGGCGTGGTGCCCGAGATCGCCTCCCGCATGCACACCGAGGCCCTGCCGTGGGTGGTCAGACAGGCGCTTCATGACGCGGGCACAGCGGCGGAGGACATCGACGCCGTGGCCGTTACCTACGGGCCGGGTCTGGTCGGGGCGCTGCTCACCGGCGTGAGCTTTGCCAAAGCCTACGCCTGGGCGCTTCAAAAACCGCTGGTGGGCGTCAATCACATTGAAGGCCATTTAAGCGCCAACTATCTGGCCAACCCCGATCTTACGCCGCCCTTCGTATGCCTGATCGCATCGGGCGGGCACAGCCATATCGTGCTCGTCACCCGTTATGGCAACTATACGCTTCTTGGCCAGACGACCGACGACGCCGCGGGCGAAGCGTTTGACAAGGTGGCTCGTGTGCTGGGCATCCCCTACCCCGGCGGTCCGTTGCTCGACGCGCTCGCCGAAGAGGGCAACGACAGGGCCTACCGTTTCCCCCGCATTCACACACGCTGCCCTTACGATTTCTCGTTTTCGGGTCTAAAAACCCACGTCATCAACTTGGCGCACAACCTGAAGCAGCAGGGCGAGGTGTTCGCCGCCGCCGATTTTGCCGCTTCGTTTCGCCGCGCGGTGGTGGATGAGCTGGTTTCAAAGAGCGTTCAGGCCGCGCTCGACTCGGGCGTCACAAAGCTCGCGCTCGCGGGCGGCGTGGCCAGCAACCGGCTGCTCAGGCAGGAAATCACCGCGCGCGGCGAAAAGGGGGGCCTTCAGGTGTTCATGCCGCCCGCCCGGCTTTGCACCGACAACGCCGAGATGATCGGCTCCGCCGCTTTCTACCGCCTGATGACCGGAGATATCTCCGCGCTATCCCTAAACGCAGAACCTTCCTGCCACCTGGTGCAGCGGCGCGAATGAAATTTTTCTGTCATTTTGCCAGCGGACGCCATTATTTTCTTCAAGACCCCGGTACCGCGCCCGCGGCCAGACCGGAGTCTTTTTCGCCCTTTCCAGGGCGAAACACATTGCCCAAGCCTGTGCGTAAGTTGGACCCTGACGCAGAAGATCCCGCCAAAAACCGCCTTTCTTCGCGTTTGCACGGTTTGCTTAAACATAATTCAACAAAATCTTTTAAAATTCTTACAAGACAGGACGAAAAACAAACCGCAGTCCTATGGTTTCAACACAAAACAAAGTATTGTCTGTGGATAAATACACCTCATGCACAGCGTTTTCTTCCCGCATATGTGGAAAATCTGCGTCAGAGCCGCCAAATATGGACTTTTTCTGTGGATAACCCTGTGGACAGTGTGGATTGTTCACACAAAGCGGATACAAGAAGGTCAAAACGCGTGCTTGCAGGTTGCCCTTACGCGCCTTGCAAAAGCAATTCTTCCGCGAATTTTGCGCATGCGCGTATGGTTTCACCGCCCTTCAAATTTCACAAAATACGTTGATGAACCGCTATTCATCTGGTATACTGTGGACAATCGCGGGAATGACTTTCCGTAAGCACATTGCCGGGCGGCAAAGGAGGTCACTGAACTATGGGGCAGGTACTCAATCTGCTGGGGTTTGACTTTGGCGCGTCGAGCGGACGGGCAATGCTCGGCGTTCTGGATGACGGCGTCTTGACGCTTAACGAGATCCACCGCTTCGGAAATGACCCGGTCGAAATCAACGGGCGCTTTCAGTGGGACGTGCAGCGCTTCTTCTTTGAGATGAAGGTGGCGCTCAACAAGTGCGCCAAGCAGGGCATTCACCTTGACGCGATCGGCATCGACACCTGGGGCGTCGATTACGGACTGATCGCCAAGGGCGGTCAGCTGGCGGGCATTCCGGTTCACTACCGCGACAAGCGCACCGACGGCATGATGGAGAAGGCCTTTCAAATCATGCCCAAGTCCGAGATCTTTGAAAAAACCGGCTTGGCTTTCATGTTCTTCAACACCCTCTTTCAGCTCCTCGCGGCAAAGGAACAGGACGACCCGCAGCTCAAGATTGCCGAGAAGCTCCTGTTCATGCCCGACCTTCTGGCCTACTTCCTGACCGGCGAGATGGGCGCCGAATACACCATCGCCTCAACCAGCCAGCTGATTGACCCCTACACGCGCGATTGGGCGAGGGACCTTCTCGATACATTTGACCTCCCCGCGCATTTGCTCACAAAAATCCAGCAGCCCGGCCAGATTCGCGGTTATCTGCTGCCTGAGATCGCGGAAGAGACCGGAGTCGGGCGCGTTCCGGTGATCGCGGTGGCCTCGCACGATACCGCGTCAGCGGTCGCGGCGGTGCCCGCCGACGCGGAAGATTTTGCGTACCTTTCCTCGGGTACATGGTCGCTGCTCGGCGCGGAAATCAAGGAGCCCCTGTGCTCCTTGAGCGTCATGGAAGCCAACTACACCAACGAAGGCGGCATCGACGGCACCATTCGGCTGCTCAAAAACATCATGGGCATGTGGATCATCAACGAATGCAAAAGGGAATGGGACCGGCGCAGCGACGCGGTTTCCTTCCCGGAACTGGTTGAGATGGCGGGCAAAGCCGAGCCGTTTTTCGCGGTGATTGATGTGGACAGCGCCGTATTCGCAAGCCCGGGCGATATGCCCAAGCGCATTCAGGATTACTTGCGCGATACGAACCAGCGCGTGCCCGAGGGCCGGGGCCAAATGGCGCGCATCATCTATGAGAGCCTGGCGCTCAAGTATCGTTGGGGCATCGAACGGCTGGAGCAGGACCTGCTGCATAAGAAGATCCAGGTTCTGCACATCGTGGGCGGGGGCAGCAAGAACAACATGCTCAACCGTTTCACCGCCTCGGCCATCTCACGCCCGGTCATCGCCGGACCTTCGGAAGGCACCGTGATCGGCAACCTGTTGGTGCAAGCGATGGGCCTTGGCGCCGTCGGCGGTATGAAGGCGTTGCGCAGGTGCGTTTCGCGCTCCTTCCCCACCGAGACCTTCCTGCCCGAAGGCGACCCGGGCGCTTGGGATAAAGCGTATGCGCAGTTGCTCAAACTGTTATAATGGAAAAAAGAATGCTGGAACGGCTGGATTTTACGCGCCACGGCGCTCTGCCCGGATCCCTTGAGCTTGCCTACCTGGGCGACGCCATTTACGATCTGAACGTGCGGGCGCGCCTGGTGGCAAAGGGCGGATCGGTCAAGAACCTCCATCGGGAAGCGATACGGACCGTTTGCGCCCACGCGCAGGCCGAGGCGCTTAAGCGCCTGTCGGATACGCTGACCGATGACGAGCGGGACGTGGTGCGCCGCGCGCGCAATTGCCACCAAACGCCCTCCAAAAACGCCGACATTGCCGAATACCACAGCGCAACCGGCCTCGAAGCGCTGATCGGCTACCTTTATGTGACAAAACAATACGAACGGCTTGACCAAATCATCGAGCGCGCCCTGAGCGGCGCAGCAAAGGAGAACCCCTATGGCATATGACAACAACCGCTTCGGCAAAGGCGCAAACAAGCCCGGGACCGGCAGGTCCACGGGCCAGGGCAAGCGATACGAAGGCGCCGATCACAAGGGCCAGTATAGCCGCCCGGCGGGCCAGGGCGACAAGGCGCAGCACGGCCGTTCCTATCATCAGGGCGACAAACCCCAGTACGGCCGTCCGGCGGGCCAGGGCGACAAACCCCAGTACGGCCGTCCGGCGGGCCAGGGCGACAAACCCCAGTACGGCCGCCCGGCGGGCCAGGGTGACAGGCCCCAGTACGGCCGCCCGGCGGGCCAGGGTGACAGGCCCCAGTACGGCCGCCCGGCGGGCCAGGGCGACAGGCCCCAGTACGGCCGCCCGGCGGGCCAGGGCGACAGGCCCCAGTACGGCCGCCCGGCGGGCCATGGTGACAGGCCCTACGCCCGCTTTGACTCGGGTAAGAAGCCCCAGTATGGCCGCCGGTTCGAAAAAAGCGGCGAGGAGACGCGCCCGGAAAGCGCCCCGCGCCGCGCAACGCCGCCGCGCTACGCCGTGCCGCCCGCCACAAGAGTTGAACCGGCAGACCGCGCGAGCGCCGCGCCGGCATCAGCGCCCGACGCGCCGAATTTCTTTGAGAATCAAGCGCCGGAAGTACCGGAGAACCTGCTGGTCGGCAGGAATCCCATAAGAGAAGCGCTCAAGGCGCACCAAAGCATCGAAAAGCTGCTCGTAACAAACGGCGAACTGACCGGCTCTGCGCGCGAAATTGTGGCCATGGCGCGCGAGCAGCACGTGGTCATTCAGTATGTCGAGCGCGCGCGCCTCGACCAGGTCTATCCCAACCACCAGGGCATGCTGGCCTACGCTTCGGCGGCGGAGTATGCTTCCATAGAGGATATTTTGGAGCTGGCCGAATCGAAGGACGAGGATGCGTTTGTGGTGGTTCTCGACGGCGTGACCGACCCGCACAACCTGGGCGCGATCATCCGCAGCGCCGAGTGCATGGGCGCGCACGGCGTCATCATTCCGGAGCGCCGCTCAGCGGGGCTCAACCCGGCGGCGGTCAAGGCCGCGGCGGGCGCGCTGAGCCATGTAAAGGTGGCGCGCGTGATCAACCTGACCAGAACGCTCAATGAGCTCAAGGAAAAGGGCCTGTGGATCACCGGCGCGGTCACGGATGGAGCAAACGTCGATCAGGTGAACCTTCAAGGTCCCATTGCGCTCGTGATCGGCTCGGAGGGCGAGGGCATCTCACCGCTGGTCGAGAAGCAGTGTGACAACCGCGTGAAGCTTCCGATGTACGGAAAAATCGAATCGCTGAACGCATCGGTCGCGGCGGGCATCCTGCTCTACGAAATCGCGCGGGCGCGCCATGGCGCATAAACCGCACACCAAAAAGCGCATCTTGATCGTGGACGGCTACAACGTGCTGGGCGCGCGCCGGACGGTCATACCCGGTCAGTCGATTGACGACAGGCGCGATCAACTGACCGAAGCGTTGCGCGACTACGCGGGGTACTTGGGCCAAAAGGTGATCGTGGTCTACGACGCCTGGCTGTCCAACCGCAAGACGCGCTCGGTTACGGAAAGCGGCAATTTCACGGTGGTCTTCACCCAGCAAGGCGAAACCGCCGACCACTACATCGAGCGCCTGGTCCACGGACTTCAAGAGGACATCGCGCTTGACAAGATTGAAGTGCGCGTGGCGACCAGCGACGGTGTCGAACAAACGGTGGTGTTGGGCCGGGGTGCGACGCGCCTCTCGGCCCGGGAACTGCTGGTGGAACTCGACCACGCGCGCGAGGCGGGCCTTAAGGGGGCGCAGCGCGAGGCAAAGCCGACGCGCGCCACAGTCATGGAACAGTTGAGTCCAAGCGTGCGTCAGAAATTGGAAGAAATGCGCCGGGGTTAGGCGATCTGGTTCGGGAGGGTATTTCATTGTACGAACGCTTCGAGGGCATGAAGGACGAAGAGGTTGTAAAACTTGCGCAAGACTCAGATGACCAGGCGCTTGAATATTTGCTGAACAAGTACAAGAACTTCGTCAGGTCCAAGGCGCGCAGTTACTTTCTGATCGGCGCGGATCACGAGGACATTGTGCAGGAAGGCATGATCGGGCTGTACAAGGCCATCCGCGACTTCAAAGAAGAGAAGCTGGCTTCGTTTCGCGCGTTCGCGGAACTGTGCATCACTCGTCAAATCATCACCGCCATCAAGACCGCGACCCGGCAAAAACACATTCCGCTCAATTCCTATGTCTCGCTCAACAAGCCCATCTACGACGAGGACAGCGACCGGACGCTGCTCGACGTCATCACCGAAGGCTGGGTCAGCAACCCTGAAGAAATGCTGATCAACCGCGAAGATGTGGGCGCGATTGAGGGCAGGATTGGGGAGATGCTCTCAGGGCTTGAGAAGCAGGCGCTCTTAAGCTATCTTGAGGGCAAGAGCTACCAGGAGATATCCGGCGAAATGGGCCGGCACGTAAAGTCGATTGACAACGCGCTGCAGCGGGTTAAGCGCAAGCTGCAAAAGTATCTGGACGAGAAATAATCCCGCTACCATCTCAAGAATTTTACCATTTTCACCGGTTGATTGGGCATAAATAGATTGACAAACGCGCCTTCATTGAGTACAATATGGATCGGTATGTTGGAGGCGGGCGTGCGGGTGTAGCTCAATGGCAGAGCTCCAGCTTCCCAAGCTGATCACGTGGGTTCGATTCCCATCACCCGCTCCACAACAAGCATAATTGGGTAGGAGGCAACAAGGAAGATGGCGAAAGCAAAATTTGAGCGCAACAAGGTTCACGTAAACGTGGGCACGATTGGCCACGTAGACCATGGCAAGACGACCCTGACGGCGGCGATCACGATGGTGCTTGCGAAGTACGGCGGA
>JAVBND010000091.1:0-51579 GCA_031551775.1 Eubacteriales bacterium
CACGAAGGCTGCTGCGCGGGACATCACCATGACCACGGGCATCACGAAGGCTGCTGCGCGGGACAGCGTCATTTAAGGAACGTGGGCGACGTAAAGATCGATTTGAGCGAGGCGGAGAAAGACATGCTGTCGCTGATCGGCCAGTACCGCTACCTTCCGGTGGCGCGTTTTGTACTGACCAGCAGCGCCGATGATGAGATTTGGTCAAGCGCGCTTGAGAGGGTTGCGATCAACGATTTGACGGATTCAATGGAAATGGTGAAAGAACGCGGCGCGGTGCTGCGCTTGCTTGAGGACAAGAACCTCATCACGATCGACTACGACATCCCGATCGGCGGCTACGATTACCAGGGCTACCGCGAATCGGAACTGTACAAGTATTTTGAGGATACCGTTGCCCAAAGCCGGAACAGGCCGGATTTCCGGTTTGATACAGCGTCCTTGGATGAAGGCAGCATGGCGCTGACCGAACTTGGCGAACGCGCGCTGGGCATCGTGGAATAAAGAATTCGGGAGGCTTGCATTCGGATGCGCGTCGGGTGTATACTCTAAGTTAAACGTATAGGCTGCGCATGAATGCTGTTGGGGAGGGAAATCATGGCGACAATCAAGGATATTGCGGGCATCGCCAAGGTGTCCATCGCGACGGTTTCCAATGTCCTCAACGGAAAACCCGGCGCGGCCAGCCCTGAAAAGGCGCGCGAAATTCAGGCTGTAGCCCGCGATTTGCAGTATTATCCCAATACCCTGGCGAAAAACCTCAAGCGGCGCAAAACCAATACCATCGGCGTGATTACCGAGGACTTGACGGTTTTCAACACCCCTGAAATCGTGGATGGCATTGATGCGCAGTGCGAGGAAAACGGCTATGAGATGATCATCACCAACATGCGGCTCTTTAAGCGCTATGCCAACGACTTTACCGATACACCCACCCACAGAAAGCTCTTTGAGGAATTCGTGCACAACCTCATGGCCAAGCAGGTGGAAGGCATCATCTACGTGGGCTATCACAGCCGCGGGATCAGCTATTCGCCGGGCATGATGAACGTCAAGATCCCCTTTGTGTACACCTACTGTTTCCCCAAGGACCGCGACTACCCTGTGGTGCTGTCGGACAACGAACTGGCGGGGGAAGAGGTGATTAAGCACCTTCTGTCGCTTGGGCACCGGAACATCGGCATCATCTCGGGACCGTTGGTCAGCGAAAACGCCCAATCGCGCCTGCGCGGGGTGCAAAAGGCGCTCTATGACGCGCGCATCCTCTACAACGCGGGCTTTACGGTTTGCGGCGACTGGAGCGAGCAAAGCGGCTATGCCTATACGGACCGGTTGATCGATATGGGCGTGACCGCCATCTTCGCGTTCAACGACCAGATGGCGTGCGGAGTGTACAAGCGCTCGGCGGAGCGCGGCATTCAGGTGGGGCGCGATTTGGCGCTGTTCGGGTTTGACGATACCGAGGGGGCCGTCGAGCATGCTCCGCCGCTTTCGAGTGTGCGCATGCCGCTGGGCCAAATGGGCCGCTGTTCGGCACAGGTCATATTGGACAGCATCAACCTGCGGCCGGTCAAACACGAACCGTACCTCTTGCCTTGCGATATTTTTATTCGGGAATCGTCCATGAACTTTGCACGACTAAATTAAACGTTTAATTAAAATATAGAAATTCAGGCGCAACGTCTGGGTTTCTTTTTATTGACAAATATTCTTGATTGTAGCAAATGGAGCAAAATGGTTGTGACAATATTGCCAATGAATTGACGTGGGTGCGAAAAAATTTGCTATAGATATGCCGAAAAATTGCTATTGACAACCAATTCGCATTGGAGTATATTCAAAACAAGTAAAGTAAAACGATTAGGTAAAGGGATGAATGCACGATTTGAACCGTGTGGATGAATGGAGTAGTTGTTTATGAAGCCGGTCATGCGCCCGATTCCTTTGAGAGAAATAGAGATCACGGACACCCTTTTCGGTCAATATGCGCTCGTCGTGTCAAGGGCGATACTGCCCTATCAATGGAAGGCGCTCAACGGCCTCCTCCCGGGCGATAAATCGCACTGCATAGACAATTTTCGAATTGCCGCGGGCCTGATGAAGGGCCGCCACCGGGGCGCGATCTTTCAGGATACCGATCTGTACAAATGGTTGGAAGCGGTGGCGTTCGCAATTGAAAGCGGCTGCGGCAAAGAATTTGAAAAAGACGCGGACGAGGTGATTGGGCTTCTCTCGAAGGCGCAGGAGAAGGACGGGTACCTCAACACATACATCACCATTGAGCACCCGGATAAGCGCTGGTCCAACCTCACCGAGGGGCATGAAATGTACGGCGCTGGCCACTTGATTGAGGCGGCGGTGGCGTACTTCAACGCCACGGGCAAGAAGGAGCTGTTGGGTGTCGCCATTCGCTTCGCGGATCTGATCGACAGCGTGTTCGGCCCCGGGCCGGATCAGCACAGAGGGCTTCCCGGCCATCAGGAAATTGAGCTTGCGCTGGTCAAGCTGTACAGGGTGACCGGCGAGGAAAGGTATTTGAACCTGGCAAACCACTTCATCGCCAAGCGCGGCGGGCCCCCCAATTACTTTCTTGAAGAAATGAAGGCCCGGGGAGGGTTTGGGTTCGAGCTGTTCCCGGAGTTTCATGAATACGATGCCGAGTACGCACAAAGCCACCTGCCGCCCGCCGAGCAGAGGACCGCGGAGGGGCACGCGGTGCGCGCGCTGTACATGTACAGCGCCATGGCGGACTTGGCGCTCGAGAAGGGTGATTGCACACTCAGGGCCGCGTGTGAAGCGCTTTATGACAACATTGTGGAAAAGCGCATGTATATCACCGGAGGGGTAGGCTCGTCGGGCAAGCTTGAACGCTTCACAGTGGATTACGACCTGCCCAACGACGGTATGTACTGCGAGAGCTGCGCATCGGTTGCGCTGATGATGTTCGGCCAGCGCATGGCGTCCCTCACCGGCGACGCGCGCTACTACGAGAGCGTGGAGCGCGCGCTGTGCAATACGGTGCTTTCCGGCATTGGGGCGGCGGGGGAAACCTACTTCTACGTAAACCCGCTCGAGGTGTGGCCGCAAGCCTGCAAGGCTTCTACCTCCATGTCCCATGTGAAGCCGGTGCGCCAGCCGTGGTTCGCGTGCGCCTGCTGTCCGCCCAACATTGCCCGGACGCTTGCGAGCCTGGGGCAGTATGTGTATGCCGAGGGCGACGGGGGGATCTACATCAACCAGTTCATTTCCTCAAAACTGCATCACGCGGCGCCGGAAGGCGTGATTGACCTTGAGATGCGCTCGAGTTATATGACGGACGGGCAGATCGCGCTTGATATCGATCTGCCGGGACCGGGCGGGCTTAAGCTGCTGCTGCGTCTGCCATCGTATTTATCGGGCGTTCGCTTAACGCTTAACGGTCAATCGGTTTTCCCTGAAATGATCAATGGCTATGCGCGGTTGGATGTTTGCGGCGCCGGGCGGCACTCGGTCACGATTTGCGGCGCGGCCGAAGCCCGATTTGTGGCCGCCAACCTGAACGTGCGCGCGGATGTGGGGAAGGTGGCGCTTCAAAAGGGACCGTTTGTCTATTGCCTGGAGCAGGCGGACAACGGGAGCAACCTGGCAAGCGTATCGGTCAAACTCGAGCGCGCGATCCTTGAGGCGAGCCCGGCCGAAGGGCTCCCGGGTGCGTTGCCGACGCTTAAACTATCGGGCGAGAGGATCGTTCAAACGCTTGAGGATACAAATGCGCTGTACGGCGCGCCCTGCTACAGGCGGGAAGATACGCCCTTGGTGGCGGTGCCCTATTGCCTGTGGTGCAACCGCGAACCCGGCGAGATGCGGGTATGGCTGCGCATTGGTTGAGCATTGTTGGTGGCTGACGTCATGGTACTAGGGCCACTTGATAATGGGTGATCCAATTTGAGAAAGGACAGGTGGGTTGACAATGAAGAAGACGGTTTCTCTGTTGCTCATGGCGGTTATGCTTGTGGGCATGTGCATCGGCACGGTTGCGCTGGCTGATAGTGAGAAGGTGCAGATCACCTATGCGCTGTGGGGCGGCGAGGACGAAGCCAAGACTACGCAGGCGACCATCGACAAGTTCAACGCCTCCCAGGATCGGATCGAAGTAACCTGTATCCCCATCCCGTGGGAGACCTACATGGAAAAGCTCAACACCATGGCCATCGGCAATGAATTGCCCGATACCGCCATCATGAGCGAAGCGGGCGTCATCCAGTGGGCCGAACAGGGCATGCTGTACGACGTGAGTTCGATGTACGCCGAGGGTGAAGCGCGGCCGCTTGACTCCCTGACCTTCAAATTCGAAGGCCAGCCGGTTGCCTATTCCACCGCTTTTGAAGACCTGATCATGTACTACAACAAAGACATGTTTGACGAGGCGGGCGTGGCCTATCCGCCGACCGACGCGCAGAAGGCGTGGACCTGGGATGAATTCGTCGAGAACGCGAAGCTCCTGACGCTTGACGCGAACGGAAACAACGCGGCGAGCGCCGATTTTGACGCAAACAACATCGTGCAGTACGGCTGCATGATCGAGAATCTGACCTGGCAGCTCGAGGTGTGGTGCCTGTCCAACGGCAGCGGCTTCTATTCCGCCGACGGCAGCGAAGTGACCATCAACGACCCCGCCGCGATTGAAGCCATCCAGAAGGTGGCGGATCTGTACCTTGTTCACCATGTCGCGCCGCTGTCTACCGGCCTGACAGATGACGGTGTGCCGCGTTCGCTCGTCGCCGGCACCGTCGCCATGACCACCAATGGCCTCTGGAACATCGGCACCTGCTTGTCCGCCGCCCGCGAGGAGGGTCTGAACTACGGCGTCGCCGTGCTGCCTTATATGAAAGAACTGGTCACCATCACCACCGGCGGCCCGACCGTCGTATTCAACCAGACCAAGCATCCCGAAGAAGCCATGGAATTCCTCAAGTGGTTTGCCCGCGAGGAGAACAACTGGGACGGCCTGATCGCGACCGGCATCTGGATGCCGACGCTCGACAGCTACTACACGGACGAAGCGCTCACCCGCAAGTGGCTCGAGAATCCGGCATATCCGCCCTATGAGGAAGCCAAGCCGGTTCTGGTTGACTTTTCCATGAACTATTCGCGCCCGGCATCCTGGTACTATGTGAACAATACCGTGGACTTCAACGCCCTTCTTGGCTCGGTCCTGGGTGACGTATGGACCGGAAAGATCACTGCCGAGCAGGCGATCACTGAAAACTATGACGCGCTTGTCGCGGCGTTTAACGGCGATTGATCCTTTGAACCGGCGGAAGCCCCGAACAACCGGGGCTTCCGCCAGGCCTGCTTGGATGGAGGTCGAGCGATGCAAAGTAAGACGAAAGCGGCAAAAGTCAAGTCTCTGCGCGCGCGGGAGGAGGCCAGGACCGCGTACCTGTGCCTGATCCCCGCGTTTGTCGGGTTGACGGTATTGACGTATCTTCCGCTGATCGCCGTGTTCGTACTGAGCTTTTTTAAGTGGAAGGGCATCTCAGCGCCGGTGTACAACGAAATAGGAAACTATATCAAGCTCTTCACCACAGACCCTTACTTCAAGGATTCAATTCGCGTGACCGTCATTTTTTCCGCCATGTCGGTTGCGTTCAGCATGGTCTATTCGCTGGTGATCGCAATGCTGCTCAACCGCAAGATCCCCGCCCGGGGACTCTTCCGGGTGCTGTTCTATCTTCCGTATATCCTGCCTGCCGCGGCAGTGTACATCGGTTGGTCTTGGCTGTACGAAACAAACTTTGGCCTTTTTAACTACGTTTTGAAATTTTTCGGCATACAGGGTGTGCTGTTTTTAAGCGATTCATCGGCGGTGCTGCCGTCTCTTGCCCTGATCGCTGTTTGGCTGTCGGGAAACCTGATCGTCATCTTTCTGGCAGGTCTTCAAAACGTGCCGCGCGTGTACCACGAAGCGGCGGACATTGACGGCGCCAACAGCTGGCAGCGCTTTTGCCACATCACGCTTCCCTGCATGTCGCCCATTATTTTCTACAATTTGCTGATGAGCCTGATCACCAATATGCAGGTGGTCACGCCGGCGCTGGCGCTGACGGGCGGAGGTCCCGGCAATTCCTCCATGTTCATGACCTACCTCATGTACCGTTATGCGTTTAAGAGCAACCAGATCGGCTATGCCTGCGCGATATCCTTCGTATTTTTCGTGCTGATCGCCTTCTTCACCGCCGTGCTCTTTCTGACGAGCAAGACCTGGACATTCTACGAAGGGGAGTGATCGGCGCATGATGAAGACGATGATTGAATCGGGCGCGGCGGCAAAACGCTCAAAGGAAAAGCGCGCGAGCCAGATGTGGAACGGCCTGGCGTTCGTGCTGCTTGTGCTGTTTGCGCTGGCCGCAATGTTCCCCATCTGGTGGATATTCCGTTCAAGCCTGATGACCAACAGCGAACTTTACGCCTATCCGCCCGCGCTTTTCCCCAGCCGCTGGCTGTTCTCAAATTATGTTGAGACGCTTGAGGTATTCAAGTTCTGGCTGTACTTTGGCAATACCATGACCATCATCGTGCCTGCTGTGACGGCGGGTACGTTGACGGCGGTGCTTTGCGGCTATGCCTTCGCGCGGCTGCGCTTTCCGGGCAAGCGGTTTATCTTTTCGCTGTGCGTGGGTTCGATGTTGCTGCCCGGCATGGTGACGTTATTGCCGCTCTACATCATGTGGACCATGTTCTTCAGGCTGGGCAATACCTACTGGCCCATGATCCTGCCGTATTTTTGCGGCGGCGGCGCGTTCAACATCTTCCTGATCCGCCAGTTCATCAGCTCCATCCCGAGGGAACTCGACGAAGCGGCCACCATCGACGGCGCGAACCGCATGCGGATCCTTACGCAAATCATCGTGCCGTCCATCAAGCCGGCGATGATCGTCGTGGCGCTGTTCATCTTTGTGGCGCTGTGGAATGACCTTTTGCAGCAGACCGTCTACATCAATTCGGCCGAGCGGTTTACCATCGCCATCGGCTTGTCCATGTTCAAGAGCGGCCTTAAGGCGGACTGGGCCAAAATCATGTGCGCCACCTGCCTGTCCTTTGTGCCGGGCGTGATCATTTACCTGTTTGGACAGAAATATTTTGTGGAAGGCATCGTGATGACCGGCATGAAGAATTGAGCATTCACCCATAAAACGGCGTCTGCGCTCGGAAAAGCGAAGACGCCGTATTGCGATCACGGATTATGGATTACCGGTCGCGCGCGGGTTCTTCGGCCGCCTTGTAGTGCATGCGCACGCGGATGTCCTGGTTATAATTGCCGAACCCCGAGCCGTAAAGCGTAAGCCCTCCGCAGTTCTTCGCGTCCGCTTTGACCTCAAAGCGCAGCGTAAGACTTGAGCGGTGATCAATGCGCAGATCCTCAAGCGATGTGTTCGAGATGCGGCCGCCGTCCAGGTACGACCCGGTCTTGTTGATGCTGAGCACCTTGTACAATCCGTGCTGGTTCCAGATGCGGTTCCACCACTTGGGCGTATAAATACCCTGGATCAGACCAAAGTCGCTCGGGCTCGTCCAAGTTCCCAGGTCCCGTCCGTTGAGCGCGAAGGAGATGTCGCTCGGCCAGTCTTCGCTCGATCCCGGCGCTTCAGACGCGATCTCGAAGCTGATCTGGATTTCAAGCAACTGCTGCCCCTTTTCAAGGTAATTGGGAATGATGTATTCGACATACCCGCGCCCCATCCAGAGGATGCCCGCGTGGATGCGCTCGGGTGAAGCAAAAAAGCGCGGGTCGTCCTCAATCCCGATGACGTGCTCGGCGGTCGCCAAACCGCACGTCGGATACACCTCGTAGGCGGTGTAGGTCCCCACCGAAATTTCGGTCTCGTAAACGCTCAAATTGCTCTGCGTGCCCGCCTGGTCGATCACAATCTTATCCTTGAGCGCGGTGCAGAGCTTTTGGTTGCCGTGTTTGCCCGGTACGACCTGTACGCTGACCAGCCCGCTCTCCATCAAAAGCCGCATGTGGCTCGTCAACGCCCCGTTGGTGATGCCCACGTTTTCACAAATATCACTCATGCGCATCGGGCCCTGATGGCATAATAGTTCGTATATGGCAACGCGTACTTCACTTGACAGTGCCTTGAAGATCGGCAAGCCATCCTTCACACTGTGCAATTGCAGCATAAGTAAATCCCCCTCACGTAGGTTCTCATGAATTATAATGTACTGCTCATACTATGTCAATGTTTATTTTATTATTTCACGAACTATTATATAATTACCAAACTATACTATTTTACCAGAATCTAAAATATTTTAGATGCGACTTGACATACCGTACCTTCGTGAATATACTGTTATCTAGTGAGCGTAAATACTTAATGGGTTTTATTGGGCACATGGCTTGGAAATTTGCCATTTATGCCTAAAATAATAAGGGAGGTTGTGTCATGAAGAAAATCCTGTTGTTGGTCCTGGCCTTGGCGCTGCTTTTGCCTACGGCAGCCGCGTTTGCCGCGGAGCCTGAGGTAATCACTTTCTGGACGTTCCAGGAAGTACACATCAAGTTCTATGAGGCGATGGTTGAGAAGTGGAACGAAGCCAACCCCGACCGTCCGATCAAGCTCGAGCCGCTGGCGCTGTCCGACGCCGACATCTACTCGAACCTTCAGATCGCGCTCCAGTCGGGCACCGGAGCCCCCGACATCGTTGACATTGAGATCAACAAGTACCAAAACTTCCTCAAGGGCGACATTCAGCTTCTTCCGCTCAACGACATCGTGGAGCCTGAGCTTGACAACATCGTCCAGGCGCGCGTCAATGTCTATTCCAAGGACGGCAAGTACTACGGCATTTGCTTCCACGTCGGCGCGGAAGTCATCTACTACAACATGGACATCATGAACGAGGCGGGCATTGATCCGGCCACGATCAAGACTTGGGATGATTTCTATGAGGCGGGCAAGGTCGTGCTGGAGAAGACCGGCAAGCCCATGACCACCATCGAGACCACCGACTCCTGGACCCAGTGGCCCATGTTCTCGCAGGCGGAAAGTGATTTCTTTGACGCCGAGGGCAACGTGACCCTTGACAACGACACCAACGTCGCCATTTGCGAATACCTGCAAAAGCTCCTCAAGGAGGGCATCGCCATCGCCTCGCCGGGCGGCCTGCATCACGCGGAGGAGTACTACGGCTTCATGAACCAGGGCGGCGCGGCCTCCATCTGGATGCCGATGTGGTACATGGGCAGGTTCGTGGACTACATGCCTGAGCTCAAGGGCAAGATGAAGATCTATCCGGCGCCGTCGTGGACCGAAGGGGGCGACCGCTCGGCCGTCATGGGCGGCACCGGCACTTCCATCACCGAGCAGGCCAAGAATCCCGAGCTGTGCAAGGAATTCCTCGCCTTCTGCAAACTCTCCAATGAAGGCAACAAGATGATCTGGAAGATGCTGGGCTTTGACCCGATCCGCATTGAGACCTGGTCAGACCCCATCATGCAGGAACCCAACGATTTCACCGAGTACTTCGACCAGCAGGTGCTTGACGTGCTGCTCGAGGTCAAGGATGAATTCAACGACATCCACATGAATGAACTCTCTCCCACCATGGAGAACTACCTCGAAACCGACGGCTGGACGCGCATCTTCGTCAACATGGAAGACGCCCGTACCGTCCTGACCGAGATCGCCGACATGGTGCGCGCCGAGCAATAATTCTCTTCGCGAATCCGTCCCGGGGCCGCGTGCCCCGGGACGATTTCATGCCCACATGAAAGCAAGCCAGAGGGGGGAATCCCATCATGACGACGCCCGAACCAAAGCGCGGGAGCGGACTCAAGGAGCTATTCTATTCGGAGAAAATCGCGCCTTATGTGTTCGCGCTGCCGTTTATCCTGTCCATTCTGATGTTTTTTGTCTACCCCATCGGCTCGACGCTGGTGATGAGCTTTCAGGACGTGATGCCCGGGCAGAGCACGTTCATCGGCTGGAAGAACTACCAGATGATGCTGACCAACAAACACTTTTTTCTGGCCATTCAGAACAGCATCGTCTATACCGCGCTTACGCTCCTGGTGCTGATTCCGGTGCCCATGGTGCTGGCGGCGTTGCTCAACAGCAAGTCGTCGCTCGGCAAGAATGCCTTCCGTTCGACCCTGTTTGTCCCGGCGCTGACCTCGGTCGTGGTCGCGGGCATCATCTTCCGGCTGATCCTGGGCGACCTTGACACGGCGCTGTTCAACCGCATCGTGGCGGCCCTGGGCATTGAGCCGCAGAAATGGCTGACAGCCGGAAATCAGCTTGTCGCCTATATCGCGCTCACCGTCATGGCAACCTGGCGGTGGCTGGGCGTCAACATGCTCTACTTTCTCTCGGGGCTGGACGCGATTCCGAATGAATTGTACGAATCCGCTTCGATTGACGGCGCGAACGCGCTGCAAAAGTTCTTCCACGTCTCGGTGCCGCTTTTAAAGCCGGTCTCGATCTACGTCCTGACCATCTCGATCTACGGCGGCATGTCGATGTTCACCGAGAGCTTCATGCTCTTCAACAGCAACTCCTCGCCCATGAACGTGGGGCTTACCATCGTAGGCATGCTCTACCGCCAGGGCTTTGAGCAAAACAAGATGGGCCGCGCGGCGGCCATCGGGCTCATGCTGATGGCGTTCACGCTGGTGGTCAACCTTGTGCAGCTGGGCGCGACCGGCCAGTTCAAGAAGGAGCGTGACTAGCATGAGCAAGAAGTATGATACCGGCGAGACGAAGAAATTCACCTGGGCTTCCTTCGCCATTCTGATCGTGTTCCTGCTGGCGGCTGTTTTTTGCCTGTTCCCGCTTTACGCCATGATCGTGGCCTCGTTCAAGCCGGGCAGCTACCTGGTCAGGTACGGCCTCAACGTCGATTGGGACCTCTCGGTCATGAACCTCAACAACTACATCTACTTGTTCTCGGGACAGAGCAACTACTTTACGTGGTACAAAAACTCGATCATCGTGACGGCTTTGCACACGTCCCTGTGCCTCTTCCTTTCTTCCATGGTCGGGTATTCGCTGGCTATGTACCGCTACAAGGGGCGCAACTTCCTCTTCATCATGGTCATGATGGTGATGATGGTTCCGGTTGAAATTTTGCTGCTGGGGCTTTATAATTTGTTCGTGAAGCTCGGCCTCATGAACACCTACCTGGGCGCGATCCTGCCCTTCATTGTGGCGCCGATTGCCATCTTCTTCTTTCAGCAGTACCTTTCGGGTCTGCCGCGGGACTTCATGGAAGCCGCGCGCATCGACGGTTGCACCGAGTACGGCATATTCTTCAGAATTTTTATGCCGCTCATGGTGCCGAGCTACGCCGCCATGCTGATCCTTCAGGCGATGAACAGTTGGAACAACTTCCTGTGGCCCATGATGGTGCTTAGAACCAGCTCCTTACAGACGCTCCCGATCGGTCTGCGGTCGCTCATCACGCCCTACGGCAACAACTATGACATGCTGATTGCCGGATCGGTTTTGATGGTGCTGCCGATCCTGATCGTGTACATTTTCTTCCAGAGATACTTCATTGAGGGCATGACCGCGGGCGGCGTAAAAGGGTAATACATGGAAAAGCGAGGAACCCGGATATGAACAAGGCAAAAATGACCCTGGACAAAGCCTATCAGATTGACCGGATCGACCCGCGCATCTATGGCTCGTTCATAGAGCACCTGGGCCGCGCGGTGTACGGCGGCATTTATGAACCCGACCACGAGAGCGCCGACAAAAACGGATTCCGGCGCGATGTCATGGACATGGTCAAGGCGCTTGACGTGCCCGTGGTGCGCTACCCCGGCGGCACCTTCGTGTCGGGCTTCAACTGGGAGGACTCGGTGGGGCCAAGGGACAGCCGCCCCAGAAGGCTTGACCTTGCGTGGTTTACCACCGAGACCAACGAGGTGGGCATGCACGAATTTGCCGACTGGTGCAAGGAAGCGGGCACAGAGATGATGTACGCCATCAACCTCGGCACGCGCGGCGTCGATGCGGCCCGAAACATTGTCGAATACTGCAACCACCCCGGCGGCAGCTATTGGTCGGATCTGCGCAAAAAGAACGGGCGCAAAGATCCGCTGGGCATCAAGCTGTGGTGTCTGGGCAATGAGATGGACGGCCCGTGGCAGATCGCGCATCGAACCGCCTATGAATACGGGCGCGTGGCGAGCGAAGCGGGCAAGGTCATGAAGTGGGTGGATCCGTCAATCGAATTGGTCGCCTGCGGTTCGTCCAATACTTCGATGGCGACGTTTGGCGAGTGGGAACTCACGATGCTCAGCGAATGCTACGACCAGGCCGATTATGTGTCGCTGCACCAATACTACGGAAATGTTGAAAACGACACGAAGAACTTCCTCGCGCGTTCGATCGACATGGATGATTTCATCCATACCGTGGTTTCGATTTGCGACGCGGTTCGGGGCAAGAAGCGCGCGAAGAAGCGCTTGGGCTTGTCCTTTGATGAATGGAACGTGTGGTACCACAGCCGAAAGCAGGACGAGGAAGTGTGGAAGACGGACAAGTGGGGGAGGGCGATCCCGCTGCTTGAGGACATCTACAACTTTGAGGACGCGCTCTTGGTGGGCTCGATTTTGATGACCTTCCTCAAGAACGCCGATCGCGTGAAGGTTGCGTGCCTTGCGCAATTGGTCAACGTCATCGCGCCCATCATGACGCGCAACGGCGGCGGGTGCTGGGCGCAGACCATCTACTATCCGCTGATGCATTGCTCGAAGTATGGGCGCGGCGTTTCGCTTCGCGCGATCGTCGATTCGCCCGTGTACGACAGCCGTGACTTTGAGCGCGTGCCGGTGCTAGACGCCACGGCGACGATGGACGATCACGGGTGTGTGACGGTTTTTGCGGTCAACCGCGACCTGACGGAGGATCTTGAGCTTTCGGTTGACTTGCGTTCGTTTGGTCTTCTCAAGGTGCTTGAACACATTGAGATGCACCATGACGACGCCAAGGCGGTCAATACGGAAGACGCGCCCATGACCGTCGCGCCGACCCGTGGCGCGGGCGGTACGGTCAGGGACGGTTTCCTGGATATCAAACTCAAGGCGTTTTCATGGAACGTGATAAGGTTGGGTGAATAAGCGCATGCGGTATCAAGTGAACCCCAATCGCGTGTTGTTTGAGCGCGATACAATGTTGTACGGCCATTTTCTGGAGCATTTTCACCGCCAGATATACGGCGGCGTCTACGACCCGGCATCGCCCTTGTCCGATGCGCGCGGGTTCAGGACCGACGTCATCGAAGCGCTCAGGCAAATCAGGACGCCGGTCATTCGCTGGCCGGGCGGTTGCTTTGTGTCGAGTTACCATTGGCGAAACGGCGTGGGCAAACGCGTGCCCAGTTTTGACAAGGCGTGGCGGGTCGAGGACAGCAACCAATTTGGCACCGATGAATTCGTCGAACTGTGCCGCGCGATTGAATGCGAGCCGTACTTTTGTACCAACGCGGGCACCGGCACCCCGGAAGAGATGAGCGATTGGGTGGAGTATTGCAACCTCAAGGACGAAGGCGAGTTCGCGCGCATGCGCATCGCGGGCGGGCACAAAGACCCTTACGGTGTCAAGTATTGGTCCGTGGGCAATGAAAACTACGGCTCGTGGGAGATCGGCGCGAAGGGTTCGGACGAGTGGAGCCGAATCGTGCTGGAATCGGCCAAGATGATCCACCACGTGGACCCGTTTGCCGAGCTCAGCGCCGCGGCGCTTGACGACCTCGATTGGAACGTCAAGCTGCTCAAGGCGGCGGGTCCCCACCTCCATTGGATATCGATCCACGGCTATTGGGACGGCCTGTGGCAGGTGGACGAACCGGCGGATTATGGGCAGGTGATGGCTGAAACCGGAGAGCGCATGACCGGCGCGCTTCGGCGCGTGCGGGGCTTGCTCGATGCGCTGGGCCTTACCGGCAAGGTTAAAATTACATACGACGAATGGAACCTGCGCGGCTGGCACCATCCAAACGCCCACACCGTCCAGCAGGGCCGAACCAAGGCGGACTACCTCTACCCACGCGATCGCAACGACCTGAACTCGGTCTATACCATGGCCGACGCGGTGTTCTCGGCGTGTTTCCTGAGCATGCTGCTGAGAAACGCCGACGCGGTCGGTATGGCGTGCTTTGCGCCCGTGGTCAACACGCGCGGGTGCATCTACGTGCATGAAAAGGGCATCGTCAAGCGGCCGACCTTCCACGTGTTTGACATGTACGCAAACCTTATGGGCGACGAAGTGCTTGACGGCTGGATGGACGAGGCTTGTGCATACGAGACAAAAGCGAAGGACGGTACGCCGGTCACGGTCGGTTGCGTGGACGCGCTCGCGACGAAGCATTCAAAAGACGGAAGGCTGGCCATCGCGCTCATCAACAAGCACGAGCACGAAGAGAAGATGCTGACGCTTGACACGATGGGCGCGAGGCGCGCTTGCGCGATGCATACGCTTAGGGGTGATTCGCCGGATGCGTACAACGACGTTCATGCGCAAGAGCGCGTGCGCATCGAACGAAACGACGACGCGGTGCGCGCGCTTCACGGCGGTGTGTTTGAAGTGCGTCTCCCGCCGCATTCGGTCAGCGTTCTGGTGATGGAATAGTGTCCGGAATGCGCATGTTTTGAAACGATCAAGTCGCCTTGTGCAGCGCGCAAGGCGGCTTGTCCTTAAGGCCGGTGTAAGTAGCGTTATGTATAAGTCCCAGCAAATACCCAAACAATGAAACCGATGATTTCCGAAAGGAATTGGATAATGTGGATATCGATTTAAAAAATTACGGGCTTGACGAGCGGTTTGAGCAGGAGGCAACGATGCATCCGGGTTTGTTCATCGCCAGGGTTACCCAGCAGCACCGTGATTTATATAAAGTCATCTCAGAAAAGGGAGAAATGAACGCAAGCGTTTCGGGCAAGCTCGTCTTTGGCGCGGATGACCCGACCGTTTTTCCGGCTGTTGGCGATTGGGTGATGATCGATCGAACCGATGCGTCAACCGGAAACGCAATCATCCATCATATCCTTGGGCGCAAAAGCGTCCTGGCGCGCCAAGCTGCGGGGACCGACAATCAGGGGCAGGTTATCGCGGCCAATATTGACACGATTTTCATTTGCATGTCGCTCAATCAAGACTTTAGCATCCGGCGGATTGAGCGGTACCTGACCATCGCGTGGGACAGCATGGCGGTTCCGGTGATCGTTCTGACGAAATCAGACTTGTGCGATGATTTGCCCCGGAAGCTGGCTGAGATCGCCCAAGTGAGCATGGGCGTTGAGGTGATTGTTTGTTCCTCGGAAAACGGGGACGGATACGCGGCGGTCAACGCCTTAATCGAGCCGGGCAAGACGATTGCGTTTGTCGGTTCGTCGGGCGTCGGCAAATCGACACTCATCAACCGCCTCATAGGCAGGGATGTGCTTAAAACACAAACGATCCGCGAGGATGACGACAAGGGAAGGCATACCACGACATACCGGCAACTGCTGCCGTTGCCAAACGGCGGCATCGTCATCGATACGCCGGGCATGCGCGCGCTGACGATCTATACGGGGAATCTTTCTAAAACCTTTGAAGACATCGAGAAAATTGCCGCAAGATGCAAGTATGCCGATTGCTCCCACACAGCGGAACCCGGCTGCGCCGTAAGGGAGGCGATTGAAAGTGGCGACCTGTCCTGGGAGCGCTTTGAAAGCCATCAGAAACTCGAACGCGAAATGTCCTATTCGGGCCTCAATTCCCGGCAGCTTGAAAACGAAAAAATCAACCGGATGTTCGGCGGAAAGGGCGAAATGAAACGCCTTATGAAGCAGGTAAAGGACAAGAATCACCGGTAAGCCCGCCTACATCGGCTTCAGGTTCCGGTTCAGGCGGTCGATGATCTTCTCAAGCCGCTTGCGCCGCGCTTCTTCTGATTGAACGTCCAGCGAATATCCGGTATAGTTGCGGTGCACGGATGGCGGCATCGCCATCAGGTTCGTGTACGCCGGTTCCCGGCCGCGAACCTGATCGATGAACCGCGCGACGGCCTCCTCGGTGATTAGGGGCCGGGCCTTGGGCTGAAAACGGCCGTCGCGCTTGGCCTCCTCGATCCTCAAAAGCTTTTCAGCCGATCTCGTTGATGTCAAAGGGCGTGGTCTGGTAGACGAAGTAGTTGAGCCAATTTGAGAACATCAGATTGGCGTGGCCGCGCCAGGTGACTGCGGGTTCCTTCTGATCGTCGCCGCCGGGGAAGTAATTGACCGGAACTTCGATCGGAAGGCCCGCCGCTTTGTCGCGCACGTATTCTCGGTTCAGGGTATCGGGATCGTACTCCGAATGGCCGGTGACGAAGATTTGTTTGCCCTTATCGGTCGCCATGGCGTAAACGCCCGCCTCTTCGGAGGAGGACAGGATTTTGATCAGGCCGACCTTTTCCACATCCTCACGGCGGATGCTGGTATGGCGCGAGTGCGGCGCGTAGAAGATGTCGTCAAAGCCGCGGTGAAGCATCGAGCTTCGGCGCTCGACCACGTGCGGGTAGACGCCGAAGAGTTTTTTCTCTAGCGGGTACTTGGGTACGCCGTAATGGTAGTAAAGGCCCGCCTGCGCGCCCCAGCAAATGTGGAGGGTTGAATGCACGTGGGTCTTGCTCCACTGCATGATGCGCGTGAGTTCTTCCCAATAATCGACTTCCTCAAACCGCATTTGCTCGACCGGCGCGCCGGTGATGACCAGGCCGTCAAATTTTTGCGCTTGGACGTCATCAAACGTCTGGTAGAAGTTGATCAGATGCTCCTGCGAGGTGTTTTTTGACTCGTGGGAACGGGTGTGGAGCAGCGTCAATTCCACTTGCAGCGGCGTATTGCCCAGCAGGCGCACAAACTGGGTCTCGGTCGCGATCTTGGTCGGCATGAGGTTTAACAGCGCGATCTTGAGCGGGCGGATGTCCTGGGAACTTGCGCGCGCCTCGCTCATGACGAAGATGTTTTCGCTGAGCATCGTTTCAATCGCGGGCAGGTGATTGGGCACCCTGATGGGCATAGTTTTTCCTCCTTGCTATAATGCGCGATAACTTGCGCTCAGGCGCCAAGCGCTTTGAGCGCCTGGTCGATGTCTTCGATGATGTCGCTTGCGTGCTCGATGCCAATCGACATGCGCACCAGGTCCGGCCCGATGCCCGCCGCGGCCAGTTGCTCGTCGCTCAACTGCCGGTGGGTGGTGGAGGCGGGATGCAGAACGCTGGTTCGGCAATCGGCTACGTGTACGACGATGGCGGCGAGTTTGAGCGCGTCCATGAACTTGACCGCGTTTTCGCGCCCGCCCTTGATGCCAAATGAGATCACGCCCGACGCGCCGCCGGAGAGGTACTTCTTTGCCAGCGCATAGTCCTTCGAACTTGCGAGCAGCGGATAGTTGACCCAGGCGATTTCTTCGCGCGTTTCAAGGTACTGAGCCACCGCCAGGGCGTTTTGGCTGTGCCGCTCGATGCGCAGCGCCAGCGTTTCAAGGCCCTGATTGAGCAGGAACAACGCCAGGGGTTGCGGGGTGACGCCGAAGTCGCGCATCAGTTGTACCCGCGCCTTGGTTACATAGGCGGCGCTTCCGAAATCGCGTGTGTAGACCACGCCGTGATAGGAGTGGTCAGGCTCGGTGAGCTCGGGATACTTGCCCGACAGAGCCCAGTCAAACTTGCCCGAGTCCACCACCACACCGCCGACCACGCTCGCGTGGCCGTCCATGTACTTGGTGGTCGAGTGCATCACGATGTCCGCGCCGTATTCAAACGGACGGCACAGCACCGGTGTCGCGAAGGTATTGTCAACCACCAGCGGCACGCCGTGGCGGTGCGCAAGACGCGCGTATTTCTCAATATCAAGCACGGCGAGCGCCGGGTTGGCGATGGTCTCGCCAAAGACCAGGCGGGTGTTTTCATCGAAGAGGGCGTCGATTTCATCTTCGCTCATGCCGGGGGTGATGAAGCGCGTCTCAATGCCCATGCGCGCCATGGTGACGGCAAAGAGGTTGATGGTGCCGCCATAGATGGTCGAGGCGCTCACGAGGTTCTGCCCGGCTTGCGTGATGTTGAATATGGCAAGCAACGCCGCCGCCTGGCCGGAGGATGTGCAGATCGCGCCCACGCCGCCTTCGAGCGCGGCGATCTTCGCTTCAACACATTCGGCGGTGGGGTTGGAGATGCGGGTGTACATGTGGCCGGGCGCCTTGAGGTCGAACAGGTCGCCCAGGTGCTCGGAAGAATCGTACTTGTAGGTGGTAGACTGGTAAATGGGCAGCACGCGCGGTTGGCCGTTTTGGGGCTTGTAGCCTTCCTGAATGCACTTCGTTTCAACGCGGTAAGCCATTTCATTCCCTCCATTTTTCGAAAAAAATCCATAGAAAAAGCAGCCGTGAAAAGCGCGGCTGCCTTCAATCGACTGGCGCGCGCGTCGGATCAAATCCGGCGCACGCCCGCTTTGAAAGCAGGCCCGCGCCGACGCATGCCCATCCGCAGGACCAAACTCATTGCGATGCCTCCCCACATAAGCGTTTTTGCGAGTATACCGCATATGCCCGCGCTTGTCAAGCGGGCAATCGGAAAAAGACCATGCCAAAGAATTTATATACTTTGCGCTAAAAACAAATCGTAATGTTTGACTATGTTTTTTTGCCCGATCATTTGCAAAACGCCCGTTTTGTGGTATAATTGTTGACGGAGAAACTTCGGTTGGAGGCATTTATGAGCGTTGGCATAAAAATCAAAAAAGCACTCAAACGATACGGAACCACCACCGTCATCCCCGACCTGTCCCTTGAAATCGAAAATGGCGAACTGTTCACGCTGCTGGGTCCGTCGGGCTGCGGGAAGACCACCCTGCTGCGCATGATCGCGGGGTTCAATTCGATTGAAGGCGGCGATTTTTATTTTGATGACAAACGGATCAACGACATCGATCCCGGCCGGCGCAACATTGGCATGGTGTTTCAAAACTATGCCATCTTCCCGCATCTGACGGTTCGAAAGAATGTGGCGTTCGGCCTTAAAAACCGAAAACTCGACCGCGAGACGATCCGGCGCGAAACCGGCGAATTTCTTAAATTGGTCAAAATTGAGGAATACGCCGACCGCATGCCGGACCGGCTCTCGGGCGGCCAGCAGCAACGCGTCGCGCTGGCGCGCGCGCTCGTCATCAGGCCCGATGTGCTCTTGATGGACGAGCCGCTTTCCAACCTTGACGCAAAGCTGCGCGTCGAAATGCGCACCGTCATCAAGCGCATTCAAAAAGACGTCGGCATTACGACCGTTTACGTCACCCACGACCAGGAGGAAGCCATGGCCATCTCCGACCGAATCGCGGTCATGAACAAGGGCGTGATCCAGCACATCGGGTCGCCCAAGAGCATCTATCAGCGCCCGGCGAACCTGTTTGTGGCAACCTTCATCGGAAAGAGCAACGTGATTCGCGGCAAAACGCGCGTGATTGACAAGGCGCGCTTTGTGGAGTTCGCGGGTGGCTGCCGGGTGAAGGCGGATAACCTGAAAGGGGGCTACGCGGGGGAAGAGGACGTGTTGGTTTCTATCCGCCCGGAGGAACTGCTGCTCAATGCCGGGGCGGGGGAGGGCGCGCTCAAGGCCCGGATCGACGACAGCGTATTCCTGGGCCTCAACACCCATTATTTTGTGACGCTTGAGAGCGGCGAAAGCGCCGAGATCATTCAGGAATCGCAGATTGATTCCATCCTCCCGCCGGGCAGCGAAATCTACCTCACCGTCAACACCGACAAGTTCAATGTGTTCAGCGCCGCAAGCGAGATGAGTCTCATGGAGGGCGTGGACAGCGGATTGGGGGGAGCGGCAAGGTGAGGAAGAAGCGGTTTGAGGTATGGAACTATCTGGCTGTTTTGCTGCTGTTGCTGTTCCTGCTGTTCTTCATATACCCCTGTGTCAGGCTCATGTGGGAGGCGTTCTATACCGAAAAGGACGGCTTTACGCTGGGCGCGTTTGTCAAGTTCTTTCAGAAGAGTTATTACTGGAGCACGATCATCAATTCCTTCAAGGTATCAGGCGCGGTCATGGTGATCGCCCTGATCCTCGGCGTGCCGTTCAGCTATTTTTTCTCCTTCTACAAACTCAAGGGGCGCAAGGTGATTTTTGTGCTTGCGCTCCTGTGCACCATGTCCGCGCCCTTTATCGGCGCGTATTCGTGGATCATGCTGCTGGGGCGAAGCGGCGTCATCACCAAGCTCCTTCAGACGATCGGTATCAAGACCGGCTCGATCTACGGCTTTGGCGGCATATTGCTCGTACAGGCGCTCAAGCTGTTCCCGCTGGTCATGATCTACATGAACGGCGCGTTTCAGGACATCGACAATTCGCTGATGGAAGCATCGGCCAACCTGGGCACGAGCGGCGTCAAGCGCTTCTTCCGCGTGGTGATGGGCCTTACCATGCCGACCATCCTCGCGGCGGCGCTGATCGTATTCATGCGCGCGTTTGCCGATTTCGGGACCCCCGCGATCATCGGCGAAGGGTTCAAGACCTTCCCGGTGCTGATTTACGATTCATATTTAAGCGAAACCGGGGCCAACTACAATTTTGCCTCGGCGGTCAGCGTGCTGGCGATCGTGCTGACCGCAGTGGTGTTCCTGCTTCAAAAGTGGGCGACCGGCAAATTCAAGTTCACGATCAATTCGCTTCATCCGATTGAGAAGAAATGGCCCAAGGGCGCCTCGGGCGTACTCATGCATGCGTACTGCTATGGCTTGCTCGCGGTCGCGATGCTGCCGCAGCTCTACATCATCTTTGATTCCTTCCGCGACTACAAAGGGCAGGTGGCGCAGGCTACCTACTCGCTGTCAAACTATCAAAACGCCATCCGCAAACTCCTTGCGCGCTCGATTTCAAACACGCTCGTCATCTCGATCCTGGCGCTTGCCATCATCATCGTCATCGCGGTATTGATCGCGTACTTGGTCGTGCGCCGCCCAAGCGCTTTCAACAACATGATCGATACCGTCTCGATGCTGCCCTACATCATGCCGGGCGCGGTCATCGGCATATCGCTGATCGTTGCGTTCGGCGCGTTCAAGGTGGAAATCGGCGATACCACCTTTGCCATGGTTGGATCCATCTGGATTATGGTGATTGCGCTCGCGATTCGGCGAATGCCGTATACCAGCCGATCCGCCACCGCAACCATGATGCAGATTCCGGTTTCTACCGAAGAAGCGGCGATCAGCCTGGGCGCGGGCAAGCTCAAGACATTTATCGCCATCACGATTCCGCAGATGAAGAGCGGCATCCTCTCCGGCGCGATCCTGAGTTTCGTTTCGATCATCACGGAGATGTCGAGCGGAATATTCCTCTACAACAACCGTACGATTACCCTGACGTTGAGCACCTATTCGTCGATCACGCTGGGTTCCTACGGCACCGCGTCGGCGTTTGCGACGGTGACGACGCTGCTCACGGTTGCGTGCCTGGTGCTCTACCTCGTATGTACGCGCGGCTCCGAGCGCATGAGCGTATAGCGCACGTCTGTTTTGACATAGAGCCGTTTGGCTTTATCGTAGATTTTATAAGGAGGAGACCCATGAAAAAACTGATTACCTTGCTCCTGGCGGCCCTGCTGATTCTGAGCGTACTGGCGACAGGCGCGCTCGCGGAAGAAAAGCCCTCCTGGGTTCGTGAAGACCCCTCATCCATCGGGAACACCGTCGTGGTCTATTCCACACTTGACGACGCGCAGCAAGCGACCGTCGAGCGCATCTGGTACGAGTATTACCCCGATTGCACCATCGAATGGATATCGGACTCCGTTGGCAAGCTCATCGCCCGCGCGCGCGGCGAGCTGAGCAACCCCCAGGCTGACGTCATTATGGGCGGGCTGTTCGAATCCGACGGCACCACTTTCCACGACGTGCTCGATCCCTATACGCCAACCATCGTCGATGAGCTTTCAAAGGTTGATCCCTATGGCTACTACAGCTTCTTCGACGTTCAGTACATGGCCTTCGTCGTGAACAACGACTTGGTCAAGGAATTGGGCATCGCCATTGAGAGCTATGACGACCTCCTCAACCCCGCCCTCAAGGGCAAGATCATTCAGGCGGACCCGAGCGCTTCCTCGTCCGGATACCGCCAGTTCCACACCATGCTGGCGCTCAAGGGCGATACGATTGGCGACGACAAGGCTTGGGAGTACATCGACAAGCTGATCGAGAACTGTGACGGCGTCATCACGACGAGCTCTTCCACCGTGTTCAAGAGCGTCATCAACGGCGAATATGTGGTGGGCCTGAGCTACGAGAACATCATCCAGATGCAAATCGAGCAAAACGGCGCCGACAACATCTCGTTGGTCTATCCCAAGGAAGGCAACACCGCTTGCGCGTCGGGCGCGGGCCTGATCAAGGGCGCGCCGCACAAGGATGCCGCGGAAGCGTTCCTGGACTTCTGCGCTTCGGCTGACTATCAGCAGGCGCGTTCGGTTGAGAACTGTGCGCGCGGCGCGAACAAGACCATTTCCTACGGCAACTATCCGAGCGACGAAGAGCTGGGCGTCGTTACGATTGATTGGGAATGGCTGGGCGGCCAAAAGGAAGCGCTCCTTGAAAAATGGGCGGAGCACTGGTCCCGCTGATGCGGAACCGTCATCGAAAATCTCCGCCCTTTGGGCGAATCTTTTCGATGAGTGGGGGAGGCCATCCAATAAAAATCCGCCTTCGGGCGGATTTTTATTGGATGGGTACGGGGCTGGGTCAGGTTTTACCGCTATATTTCGGCGCGCAGGTCCTTGATGGAATTGCCGGGGACGATGGGCATGGTGAAGCAGCATTCGCGGTTTTGCAGCGTATTGTTTGATTCGATGCGTTCTAACAACAACGTGGCTGCGCGGTAGCCTACGGCATCGGGTTGCATGTGGTAGTTGTAGGGCTGGACGTAGAGGATATCGCTTTTGGGGATGCCCGCGACAGATACGATGGAAATGTCTTCCGGTACTTCGATGTTGTGATTGCGGAAATAGCGCAGCATGCCAAGTGTGCTTTCGCCGTGCATGTTGACGATGGCGGTGGGGGGATCGCTCAGTTCCGTGAAATATTTGGCGCCGTCATAGCCGGACTGAAAGGTAAAATTGCCCTCGTAGTAATAAGGGTCGTCTCTTGAAACAGGCACGCCGTAATCTCGCATCGCCTTACAAAAGCCATCATAGCGCATTTGACCGGTGCTCAGGCGCATCGGTCCGTTGAGTGAAGCGATCTTGCGGTGGCCGCGTTCGAGCAGCAGCTTGGTCAACTGGTAAGCGCAGGCGTAAATATCGGTATCCACCCAGTCACCCTTGAATTTTGGGTGATTGATCTTGCGGTGCAGCAACACGACGGGTACAGAGTGGCTGATCTCGGCGATAAATGATTCGTTCAGGCCGATGGTATTGATGATCATGCCGTTTACCTGCTTTTCGAGCAGCAGATGCAGGTAGTTCATTTCGCTTTTTGCGTCGTTGATGGCGCTGCAGAGAATCAAGGAATAACCCTCGGGGCGGATGACGCCGTCGATCACACTCACCATTTGGGCGATGTACTCGTTGGTGATGTCCGGCGCGAGCAGTCCGATGGTTTTGCTGTTTGAGATTTTCAGCCCCCGGGCGAGCTGGTTGGGGTAATAGCCGGTTTCTTCAACCACAGACATTACTTTTTCAAATATTTCCGGAGCGACTGTCGGATTGGCATTGATCACGCGGGACACGGTGGCAATGGATACGTTCGCCCTTTGGGCAATATCTCTAATCGTAATTCGCGCCATGCAATAACCTCGCTTTTCAATCGGTGCTATTATACATTATTTTTTTACGAATAGCAATAGAGAACGGATATAACGTTTACCAAGAAAAATCCATGTGAAATGTGGTGTTGGTTTACATCAATTGGTGAAATGTCAATTGAAAAGCGCAAAAATCCCACAAACCGCCGAATATTTGTTGTTGACAACATGAAGCGATTGTGATACTATTTCTTGCGAGTAAACGTTTTATCGCGCATGGTGACCGGATGGGTGAAACAAATCAAACGGGAGGGAACATCATGAAAAAGGTTCTGGCGTTGGTTCTGGCTCTGGCGATGACACTTGTTGGAACGGTCGCGTTTGCCGAAGCCTCGGGCGATCCGATCAAGATCGGCCTGACGACGGTTCTGACGGGAGATCGTTCGCTTGAGGGCGAATACGCGACGAATGTTGTGAAGATTGTGACAGAGGAAATCAACAGCGCGGGCGGCGTTCTTGGACGCCCGATCGAAATTGTGATTGAAGACGCGCAGGGCACCGATGTCGGCGCCGTGACGGCATGGAAGAAGCTTGCCGCCGATAAGGACATCGTCGCCATCATCAGCTCCGACAGCTCCAACGACAACCTTGCTGTTGCGGATCTGGCGAAGGAAAACGGCATCATGACCACAGGTCAGGGCTCAAGCCCCACGCTGCGCGACACATGCAACGCGAACCCGTGGATGTTCCAACTGCGCGCGTGTGACGTTACGCTGTGTGAGGCGTTGATCAACTACGCGGTGGATGAGCTCCAGTACAAGACATTTGCGATCATTCACGAAACCGAAAGCTCTTCTGTTGACCAAGCCGGCCTGTTCACCAAGTCGCTGGCTAAGCATGGCATTGAGCCCAAGCTCACGCTTGGCTTTGCCACGGGAACCAAGGATCTGACCGCCCAGCTTGTGCAGATCCAGGCCGCCGGCGTTGACGCCGTAATTGGCGCTGCTTTTTCGGATCAGGCCGCGCTGCTCCTTCAGCAGATGCGCATGATCGGCATGGAAGACATGCCTGTGCTTGGCTCCAACGGCTTTACCGACGTTGTGACCATCCGTCTGGCGGGCGAAGCCTGCGAAGGCGTCATGGCGGCGACCCATTGGGCGCCATCCACCACGTCCGTCAAGGGCGCGGCGCTGCAAGCGAAATACAAGGAAACCTATGGCGATGATTGCGGAAAGTCCGCGGCGCAAGTGTACGACCACATCCTGGTTATCTCGGAAGCGATCAGGCGCGCGGGCACGACCGACCGTGCGGCGGTGCGCGATGCCATGAACACCATTGACGCGTTTGAAGGTTCGATGACCACGTACGACTGCACGACCAACGGCGACTGCGGCCGCGGCGGCTTGCTTGTGCAGGTCAAGGACGGTGCGGCGACTGTGCTGGCCGAGATCATCTCCAAGAAGTAAAGCGGTAACCGTACCTGAGACTGAAGAAAACGGGAGGCTCGGCCATCGGGCCTCCCGTCGCTTGGCTGGAGGCGCAGCATGAATCTACAACTGTTTGTATCCGGCATCTCCATGGGATTCGTGTACGGCATGATCGCGATGGGGATGGTGCTCATTTTCCGCTCGGTTGGCATCATGAATTTCGCGCAGGGCGAATTCTTGATGTTCGGCGGTTACCTATGCTATACGTTCAACAAAATGATCGGGATGAACATCGTCGTTTCCTTGATGATTTCCTGCATGGCGATGGCGGTCATCGGCATCATTTTTCAACGGTTTGTCTACTGGCCGCTGAGAAACGCACCGGCCAAGGCGATCATCGTCAGCGCCATGGGCGCGTCTATCGCCTTCAAGGAAGGCGCCAAGCTCATCTGGGGCAGCATGCCCAAGAATGCGGACAAGCTCATGAGCGGAACCATTCAGACTTCGTCCGGCGCGTTCATCCAGAAGCAGTACCTGGCCATCATCCTGGTGGCGGCGGTTTTGATGCTGCTTGTATACATATTGCTCGAAAAGACGTTTATCGGCAACATCATGCAGGCGACCGCGCAGGACCAGTACACGGCATCGCTGATGGGCATTCCGGTCGTGCTGTCAATCTCGCTTACCTTCGCGATCAGCGCGATGATTACGGGCATTTGCGGGGGTCTACTTGCGCCGATATTCTTTATCAATACGACAATGGGCGCGACCGCGGGTTCAAAGGCTTTTGCCGCCATCGTCATCGGCGGATTTGGCAGCATTCCCGGCGCGATCATCGGCGGGCTGATTGTGGGACTCGTCGAATCCTTTGGCGGCGTATATATTTCCTCTACGTATCAGCTCGTCATCATCTACGTGGTGCTCATATTGTTCCTGATGTTCAGGCCCCAGGGAATCTTTGGCGGCAAAATTCAGGAAAAGGCGTGAGGTGAGCGCAGTGAAGAGAAACAAATACTCGGTTCCCCTGGTGGTCATTCCCATCCTGGCGGTCCTCGTGTTTTTCCTGCCGCAATTGGTATCCAGCTACATAATGAACGTATTGATCGTGGGCATGTGCACCTACCTTTGCGTCATGAGCGTTTACGTGCTGCTGGGCATGTGCGGGCAGAACTCCTTTGCGCAGGCGGGCTTGTGGGGCGTGGGCGGCTACATCACGGCCAACATGACGATCAAGCTCGGCATGGCCCCGATTCCGGCGATGCTGATCAGCGTCCTGGGAACGGCTGCGATGTGTTTCCTGCTGGGGTTTGCGTTTTTCAGGCTCAAGCAGTATTACTTTACCTTTGCGACCATCGGCTTGATGACCATCTTGAACAGCCTTTTCACCAATTGGAACGAAGTAACCGGCGGCGCGATCGGCATGAAGGGTATCCCGAAGTTCAGCGCCTTTGGGTTTGCCTTTACCAATGACGCGCAGTACCTGTACCTGTATTTTGCCCTGTCGGCGATCGTGTTTGTGCTGGTTAAGGTGCTGTACAACTCGGCGCTCGGGCGCTCGTTCATGGCCATACGCGACAACGAAATCGCCGCCAACTGCATGGGCGTTAACAGCCTTTTGACCAAGAGCATCGCCTTTGGCGTCTCCGGCGCGCTGTGCGGACTCGCGGGCGCGATGTACGCCTTCTATGCGGGTTACCTGAGCTATCCTACATTCACATACAACCAATCGACAATTTACCTGGTCATGATGATGCTGGGCGGCACAATATCGCCCATCGGCGCGGTGATCGGCAGCTTCGTGATCATCATGCTGCAGGAATGGCTGCGTCCGCTTCAGGAGGTCATGATGTTTATCTACGGCGTGGGCATCATCGTACTGATGGTCTTCCAGCCGGAAGGAATTCTGGGAGGGGTGAAGTCTCTCAATGACAAATTCAGGAATCGCGCAAAAGAGCGTGTTAAAGCTTGACCGCATTTGCAAGGCTTTTGGCGGCGTCGTAGCTGCGGATCACATCTCACTCGAAGTCTTTCCCGGCGAGATCGTGGGTCTGATCGGCCCGAACGGTTCTGGCAAAACGACACTGCTCAACATGATCAGCGGAATCTATTCCGTTGACAGCGGCGAGATTTACTTCGAGGGACGCCGCGTCACCAGGATGGCGGTCCATCGCCGCGCAAAACTGGGCATCGCGCGCACGTTTCAGCACCCGCGCCTGCTTGCTCGGTGCGATATTTACACAAATTTGCGGGTGGGCGAGGACCTGGCCCGGCGCAAGCGCGAAACGGAACGCGGCGGCGTAGATGTTCCGATCACAGTGCTTTTGGAAGAAGCCGGACTTGCCGGGGTGAACCTCAGCGAATCCATCGAAAAGCTTTCCTACGGCCAGCAAAAGCTGCTTGAGATCGTACGCGCGATTGGGGCGCGCCCCAAGGTCATGCTCGTGGATGAACCGGCCGCGGGCCTCAACGAGAAAGAGATGGAGTACATCGTCCGGTTGATCAAGATCGCGGTTGAGGGCGGCATGGGCGTGGTCATCATCGAGCACTCGATGGACTTGATCATGTCGATTTGCGACCGCATTACGGTGCTCAACTTCGGTCAGCAGATTGCCACGGGCATTCCCGAAGAAGTGCAGGCGAACGAGGCGGTCATCAAGGCGTACCTTGGAGGTGAGAGCGATGCTGACGATTGAGAACCTGTGCGCATTCTACGGCAAGATCCAGGCGCTCAGCGGTGTGAACATAGAGGTCGGAGACCGGGAGATCGTGTCGCTTGTCGGCAGCAACGGCGCGGGCAAGACGACGATCCTCAATTCGATCTCCGGCCATACGGCGATCACCGGCAGCATCCGCTACAACGGGGAAGAGATCAGCAAAAAGAAGGCGCACAAAATCGCGCGGATGGGCATTTTGCACGTTCCGGAGGGCAGACACGTGTTCCCGGGTTTAACGGTCGAGCAGAACCTGACGGTTGGCACTGTGGTTTGGGGCGGTGTGCGCGTGAGGCGCGGCAATCTGGACCAGGACATCCAGACCATTTATGAGATATTCCCGCGCCTTTGCGAGCGCAGGAAGCAGCTTGCATGGAGCTTAAGCGGCGGCGAACAGCAGATGCTCGCGCTCGGCCGCGCCTTGATGGGGCGCCCCAAGCTCCTGCTGCTGGACGAACCGTCGATGGGCTTGGCGCCGCTCATCATCGATGAGGTTTTTTTGAAGATCAAGGAGATAAACAGGAGGCTGGGCACGCCGGTATTGCTGGTTGAGCAAAACGCCAAGCGCGCGCTCAAGTGTTCCGACCGCGCCTATGTCATTGAGCGCGGGCGCATTGTGCTGGACGGGCCATCTCAGGAGGTCATTTTGGATGAGCGCGTGCGCGAGGCGTATCTGGGCAAGCGCAAGGCCAACCTTGCGCGGGTGAAAGGAGGCAGGTCATGATCATTGTCATTGGCAGCGATAAGGCGGGTTATCATCTCAAGGCGGAGTGCGCCGGATTTCTTGGCGACCTTGGGCATCAGGTGATCGACGTAGGCAGCGACAACGCGGAGCACGACATGGTCTTTCCCGATGTGGCCAAGGCGCTCGCACCCTACATACTGGAAGGGCGCGCCCAGCGCGGAATTGTATTTTGCGGAACCGGCGTGGGCATCGCCATCGCTTTGAACAAGGTGCCCGGCATACGCGCGTCGGTCGTTCACGACATCCAGACCGCGCACCAGTGCGTGGAACACGACGACGTGCAGGTGATGTGCATCGGCGAAAAGATCGTCGGTTCATGGCTGGCAAGGGATCTGATTCCGGCGTTTCTCCAGGCGAAGCTCGATCCTGATCCGCGCTATCGGCTTATGGTTGACATGCTTGAGGAAATGGACGGGTCGCTCGGCAATCGATACGGGATGGAGGAATGAGCAACATGTTTTTTGACGCGGACACGCATATGTCGCCTTACAAAAATTTTCCCGAAGCGCCTTCGGCGCGGGAACTCGACGAACGCTTGGCTGGGGCGCATGTGGACAAGGCCGTCTGCTGGCTTTTGCCGCAAGGCGTAGATGATGTTTCCGAGAGCAACCGCTACATTTATGACGAGTGCAAGACGCTCCCCCGCTTTGTGCCGTTTGGGTGGGCAAACGTCATGGAAGGCGAGGACAAGGCGATACGGGACGCGGTCACTTGCCTTGACGAATACGGGTTTTGCGGGGTCAAGATCAACGGCGCGCAGAATTATTATCCGATCGATTGCCTGGGCGCCATGCATGTGTGCGAGGAGATTGCCAAGCGGAACGGCATCATCGCCTTTCACATCGGCTTTGACGAACCGCTGATGACCAGCCCCTTTCGCGCGGCGACCGTGGCCGACGCGTTCCCGGACACACCGATCATCATGATCCATATGGGCGGCGCGAGTCCATGCGAAACCAACAACGCGCGCAAAGTGATCGATGTGGCCAAGCTTTGCCCGAATATGCGCCTGATCGGGAGCGCCATCGGCACGAAGGATGTGAAGATGGCCATCGACGAACTGGGCGCAGGGCGCGTGATGTTCGGTTCTGACGCACCGTTTTACGATCCCGCCAAGTGCATCGAGGCATACGAACAAATGCTCGAAGGTTACCCGCCGGATGTCAGGGAACAGGTTTTCTACAAGACCGCGTTTGAGACTTTTTGCGGGTGAACGATCGCCGGAGGAGGCTTCATTTGATGGCTTCCTCCGGTTTTTTGCGGGCGGCTCTTGCTTGACAACCATGCGCGGGCTGCGCATAATGGAATCACAGAGGACGGCGGGAGGATTGCTTTATGCGTATCGATGCGGTGCGGGCAAGGCTTTTGGAACTGGCGGACCCGGAGTATCGCGCGTTCAATGAAAAACTGGTACCGGGGCAGCAAAACACACTGGGCGTGCGCTTGCCCGCGTTGCGTACCCTGGCGCGCGAGATTGCGCGCGACGGCCTTCAGGAGTACGCAGCAGGCGATTCGTATGAGGAGATCATGCTGGAAGGTCTTGCGATCAGCTATGCAAAGCTGCCGCTCGGCGAGACGCTCAAAAGGCTTGAGGCGTTCGTTCCGAAAATCGACAATTGGGCGGTGTGCGACAGCGTCACCATGGGGCTTAGGTTTATGGAGCAGTCGCGCGAAACGGTATGGCCGTGGCTTGATCAATTCCTGCTGAGCGAAAAACCCTTTGCCGTGCGCTTTGCGCTGGTATCGATGCTTGCGCATTTTGTCGTGGAGGATTATGTGGATCGCGTAATCGAACGCGTAGACGCGGTTCGCAGCGATCACTACTACGCGCGCATGGCCGCGGCGTGGCTTGTGGCCGAGTGCTACGTCAAGTTCCCCGAGGCGGGAAGAAGCTACCTTACGCGCGACCGTCTGGATGACTTTACCCACGACAAGGCCATCCAGAAGATCCGCGAATCTTTCAGGGTGACGGATGAGGACAAGCGAGCGCTGCTAAAGCTCAAGCGCAGGGGCGCTAAAGCGACTTGACGAAATTCTTGTGTTCCTTGCGCAGGGTATAGCCGCAGGCCAGGTAGAAGGCATGTGCGCCGGTACGGCTCATGCCGCTGATCAGGCGGATGACCGACGCGCCGTCCTTTCGCGCCCAATTCTCCGCTGCCTGCAAAAGCGCGCTGCCCACGCCATGACCGTGGAATGCGGGATCGACGGCCAGCGACATGATGTTTTTCTGCGCGGGCGAGTAGATGGTCTCGTAGTCGGTTACGTGGATGCACCCGTACACTTGGCCATGACCTTCCGCGACGAAGACCGCGCCCAGCGCGCGCTCAAGCACTTTCAGATACTGACCACGAACCACGTCTTCGGGGTAGTCGTAGCCGAGCGCTTCATTGTTGATGCGCCAGATGGCGTTTGCGTCTTCTGGTCTTCCCGTTCGGATGCGCCAGGGCGCGTCGATCCAGTACCGCTCGTAGAGCACGCCGCCCACTTCCAGGCGGTTTTCAAGCGCCCCGCCTGAGGCAAGGATGGCGCGGCGCGACGCTTCGTTGCTCGCGTGGCAGGTGACGAGCGCGCGCTCAATGCCAAGCCCCGGGCATTTTTCAAGCGCCAAACGCAGCATTTCTTTGGCGTAGCCCTTGTTTCGCTCGTCCGGGCGCACGCTGTAGCCGATGTGACCGCCGCACGCTTCGAGGTGCGCGTTTAGCCTGTGACGGATGTGAATCATGCCAACCAGCGCACCGTCGTCCGTTCGCAGTCCCAAGTACAGTGTCGCGGGGACATAGCCCGCCTGAACGGTTTCGCCGGATTGATCCTTCGCGAGGGCGTTTAACCAATCGGCGTAATTGTCGTATTTTTCAAGCCCCGCACAACCGTCGAGACGGTCGCCGGCAACCTGAAATTCGGTTTTGTACAACATGACTTCGGCTTCATGCGCCATTGTCGGGTGGATGAGTGTGATCATGTTTTCACCGCCTTTTGATTCATTATACCACAGACCCCTCATACAACAAACCCCTCAACGGACAAAACGCACGTGTTGTTAATCGCCCATTCCTTGACAAACCGCTCATCGGACACTACAATTTGGAATTGACGCATGTTGTTTTGCGAGGAGTGGACGGAGCGTGGAAGCCTATACAAAAGGCGTCAGGGACGGCGTGGCGATTGGCCTTGGATACCTTTCGGTGTCCTTCTCTTTTGGCATCAGCGCGGTAAAAGGCGGCCTTACGGTTTTGCAGGCGGCGCTGATCTCCATGACCAACCTGACCTCGGCCGGCCAAGTGGCGGGCCTTGACCAGATGCTCAGGCTTGCGCCTTTGGCGGAGCTCTTTCTCGTGCAGCTCACGATCAACACAAGGTATTCCCTGATGAGCATGTCGCTCACGCAAAAGCTTGACGATTCAATGACCCTTTTGAACCGGTTGGCTACCGCGTTTTTCATCACCGACGAAGTGTTCGCCGTGGCGAGCAGTCAGGCGGGATTGATCGGGAAAAGCTACCTGTACGGGCTTGCGACCATGCCCTACATCGGCTGGGCCGTGGGCACGGTTCTCGGCGCGGCGGCGGGATCAGTCCTGCCGCTGAGCGTGACGACGGCGCTCGGCATCGCGATTTACGGCATGTTCATCGCCATCTTCGTGCCGCCGATGAAAAAACTCAAAAGCGTGCGCGCGGTGGTATTGACCGCGCTGGCACTGAGCCTTGCGCTTCACTACATCCCCGTATTTTCTTTTGTATCAAGCGGCGCATCAATCATCCTGTGCGCGGTGGTCGCGGCGGGCGTGGGCGCGTATTTCTTTCCGGCCGAGGAGGGAACATAAATGAAGGTTGAAGCGTTTGCGCCCTACCTCCTGGTGATGGCCGTGACGACGTACTTAACGCGCATGGTACCGCTTGCGGTATTCAGAAAACGCATCAAAAGCCGCTTTATCCGCTCGTTTTTGATCTACGTGCCTTACGCGGTACTCGCCGCCATGACGCTGCCCGGCATTTTGTATTCAACCGGCTCCGTGCTGACGGCGGCGGCGGGACTCGCCGTGGCAGCTGCGCTTTCATGGATGGAAAAATCGCTCCTGACGGTCGCCATGTGCGCGGCGGTCGCCGTGTTTCTTGTACAGCTCGCGCTCGGCGGCATATAGGGGGTGCCGATGTGAAGACACTGTGGAAATTCCTCAAGCCCTATAAGAAAGAAACTGTTCTGGCGCCCTTGTTCAAGATGCTGGAAGCATCTTTTGAGCTGTTCGTACCGCTGGTCGTGGCCGCATTGATCGACCGGGGCATTGGCGGCGGCGACCGGGGGTTTATTGTGAACATGGGGCTTGTCCTGGCCGCGCTCGGGGTGGTGGGGCTTGTGGCTTCGGTTACCGCACAATATTTTGCCGCCAAGGCGGCGGTCGGCTTTTCAACGCTGCTCAGGCGCGCGCTGCTCGATAAAATTCAGCGCTTGCCCTATTCGGGGATTGACCGGATCGGCGCGTCTACGCTCATCACGCGCATGTCCAGCGACGTAAATCAGGTGCAGTCGGGCGTCAATTTGACGCTCAGGCTGTTTTTGCGTTCGCCGTTTATCGTGCTGGGCGCGATGGTGATGGCCTTTACCATAGATTGGAAGGCCGCGTTGGTGTTTGCCGTGGTGATACCGGTTCTCTCCGTGATCGTGTTTGGAATCATGTTCTATACGATTCCGCTCTACCGCGGGACCCAGACCTCGCTCGATTCGGTGCTTTCGCAGGTGCGCGAAAACCTGACCGGCGTGCGCGTGCTGCGCGCGTTTGACCGGGAATATGAGGAAATAAGCGAGTTTGACCGGAAGACTGAGCGCCTGAGCGAGGCGCAACGCTTCGTCGGGCGCATTTCGGCTGTGATGAACCCCGCGACGTACCTGGTGGTCAACGCGGGGCTGATCGCACTCCTGTGGACCGGCGCGCTGCGCGTCGAAGGGGGCGTTATCACCCAGGGCGCGCTGATCGCGCTGGTCAACTATTTATCGCAAATCCTGGTTGAACTTGTAAAGCTGGCCAACCTGATCATTACCCTCACCCGCGCAATGGCTTGCTGGGGGCGCGTCACCGACGTACTGGACGCGCCGGATGCGGGCGAAAGCGCGCGGGAGTCCTCAGATGCGAAGACTGCGAAAGCGGGCGCGCCCGCGGTCGAGTTTGACGGAGTCTCAGTGCGTTACGAGCGCGCGGGCGCGGAGGCATTGACCGGGCTGACCCTAAGGGTCAATCGCGCGGAGGCGGTGGGCGTCATCGGCGGTACGGGTTCGGGCAAGACCACCTTGGTCAACCTGATTCCGCGCTTCTATGACGTGACAGGCGGCGCGGTAAAAGTAAACGGCGTGGATGTTCGGGATTATCAGCCGGAGGACCTTAGGCGAATGATCGGCGTCGTGCCGCAGCACGCGGAATTGTTTGAAGGTACGGTTAAAAGCAATCTTGCCTGGGGCAAGGCGGACGCGAGCGAAGAAGAAATGGAGGAAGCGCTTAAAACCGCACAGGCGCTTTCCTTTGTGATGGAAAAACCGGAAGGCTTGAACGCCAAGGTCGCGCAGCGCGGAAAAAATCTGTCGGGCGGCCAGCGGCAGCGCCTGACCATTGCGCGCGCGCTGGTTCGAAAACCCCAAATCCTGATCCTTGACGACAGCGCCTCGGCGCTTGACTATGCGACCGACGCGGCACTGCGCCATTCCATACGCTCGATCAAGGACATGACCGTGTTCATCGTGTCGCAGCGCGCCGCCTCCGTCATGTATCTTGATAAAATCGTGGTGCTCGACGACGGACGTGTGGCAGGCCAGGGCACACATCGGGAATTGCTTGAAAACTGCCCGGTCTATCAGGAGATCTACTACTCGCAGTATCCAAAGGAGGCGTAGGCGATGATTGGCAGGCGGGCGCCGTCCAAGAAGGGCACGATCGCAAAGGTGCTCATGTACGCGGGGCATTACCGCGCGCTGATTGTCGTATCGCTTCTGTGCGCGCTCATCAGTGTGGCGCTGACGCTGTACGTGCCGGTATTGACCGGTCAGGCAATTGATTCGATCATCGAGGCGGGGCGGGTGGATTTTTACAAGGTGGGCGCTGTAGTTGTCAAAATCGCCCTGGCCGTCGCAGTCACTGCGCTTTCGCAGTGGGCCATGAACGTGGTAAACAACCTAGTGACCTATGAGACCGTGCGCGAGATTCGCGGGGCGGCGTTTCAAAAACTGTGGCGCTTGCCCTTGGCCTACCTTGACGGGAAGCCTACCGGTGAACTGGTCAGCCGCGTGATCGCCGATGTCGATCAGTTTGCCGATGGCCTGCTCATGGGGTTTACCCAGCTCTTTACCGGCGTCATCACCATCCTTGGCACGCTCGTCTTCATGCTCATGACCGATGTCAAGATCACGCTCGTGGTGGTCGTGATTACGCCGCTGTCGCTCCTGGTCGCGGCGTTCATCGCCAAGCGCACGTATGACATGTTCCGCCTTCAGGCCGAGGCGCGCGCGGATCAGACGGCCTATGTCGAAGAGATGATCGCGGGGCAAAAGGTTGTGCGCGCGTTCGGGCGCGAAGCGCAGGTGGCCGCGCGGTTTGACGAAATTGGCGGGGTGCTTGAAAAAGCATCGCTTGACGCCATCTTTTATTCTTCCATTACCAACCCGGCCACGCGCTTCGTCAATGCCCTTGTGTATGCGGGGGTGGGCATTGCGGGCGCGTTTTCAGCCCTCTTTGGCGGGATCACGGTGGGGGCGCTCACGGCGTTTTTGAGCTACGCCAACCAGTACACCAAGCCCTTCAACGAAATATCGGGCGTGGTGACCGAGCTTACCAATGCGCTCAATTGCGCCGCGCGCGTATTTGAATTGATTGAGGAGGAGCTGTCAGAGGAAGATGCGCCGGGGGTGCGCGCGCTGACGAGCGTCAAGGGCGACGTGGCGCTTGAAAACGTGTGCTTTGCATACAAGCAGGATCAGCCGTTGATTGAAAACGTCAACCTCGAGGCCCATCCGGGCGCGCGGGTCGCGATTGTCGGGCCGACCGGGTGCGGCAAGACGACGCTCATCAACCTCCTGCTGCGCTTCTATGATGTGGATATGGGCGCGGTCACGGTAGACGGGCAAGATGTCAGGGGACTCAAGCGCGCAAGCCTGCGCAGACATTACGGCATGGTGCTTCAGGAGACTTGGCTCAAGCGCGGCACGGTGCGTGAGAATATTGCGCTCGGGAAGCCCTCGGCAAGCGATGCTGAAATAGAGGAAGCGGCGCGCGCGGCGCACGCGCATTCGTTCATCAAGCGCTTGCCCGAGGGGTACTCAACCATGATCGGCGAGGCGGACGCCACCTTGTCGGAGGGGCAGAAGCAGCTTTTGTCCATCGCGCGCGTGATGCTGTGCTTGCCAGAAATGCTGATCTTGGATGAAGCGACCAGTTCAATCGATACGCGCACCGAGCGGAAAATCCAGGATGCGTTTTCCCGCATGACGAAGGGGCGCACCAGCTTCATCGTAGCCCACCGCCTATCCACCATCGAAAACGCGAACTTGATCGTGGTCATGAACGCGGGCCATGTGGTGGAACAGGGAACGCATGAAGAGCTGCTCAGGCGCGGCGGTTTCTATGCCGCGCTTTACAACAGCCAGTTTGCGCACTGATGTTTGCCGCGCCTTCATTTTGGTTATAAATAATCGAAATTGGGCCCATTCGGAGGAAGGACATGGAAAAACGCAGATTCCGTGTGGAGGGCATGACCTGCGCCGCGTGCGCAGCCAATGTCGAGCGCGCGGTGAAAAAGGTGGAGGGCATCGAAGGCGTATCGGTCAGCCTGCTGGCGGGCAGTATGGAGCTGAGCGGTACGGCGGCGGATGACCGGGTGATATGCGCGGTGGCAGCGGCTGGGTACCAAGCCGCGCCGTTCGGGGCGGCGGTCGCTGCCGAGCAAAAGGAAGACGAGCTTGTCGGCATGAAGCGGCGCTTGGTCACGTCGCTTTTGATGCTGATCCCTCTGATGTACGTATCGATGGGGCACATGATGGGCCTGCCGCTTCCGTGGTTTTTGCACGGGACAGGCAACGAGATGGCCTTCGCGTTTACACAGTTCTTGCTCTGCGCGCCCATCGCGCTGGTCAACTGGACGTATTTTTCGCGCGGATTCAAGGCGCTTTTTCACCTGACCCCCAACATGGATTCGCTGATCGCACTGGGTTCGGGCGCGGCTTATGTTTATGGCGTGGCGGTAATTTATATGCTGGGGTACGCGCTGGGCCATGGCGATATGGCGCGCGCGCACGAGCTTACGATGAGCCTGTATTTCGAATCCGGCGCGACCATTCTAACGCTGATCACGCTGGGCAAGTACTTTGAGACGCGCTCAAAGCGGCGCACGGGCGACGCGGTCAAGAAACTGACCGAACTTGCGCCCAAGACCGTCGTCATTGAAAAAAATGGCGGCGAGGCGGAAGTGATGCTTTCGGATGTCCGCGCGGGCGATGTGGTTCGGGTGAAGCCGGGCGGCGGCATTCCGGTCGATGGCACGGTGCTCTCGGGCAGGTCGTCGGTCGATGAATCGGCCATGACTGGGGAGAGCCTGCCCTTTGAAGTGGAAGAGGGCAGTTCCGTGCGCGCGGGCACGGTCAACGGAACCGGGTATTTGCGCATTGAAGCGACAAGGGTGGGGGAGGAGACCACGCTTTCGCAGATTGTGAAGCTGGTCGAGCAGGCGTCGTCCTCAAAGCCCCCCATTCAGCGATTGGCGGACAAGATTGCGGGCGTGTTCGTGCCCGTTGTCATTGCCGTCGCGTTCCTATCCGCCATCTTTTGGCTGGTGCTCGGGGAAGGCGTCGGGTTTGCGCTGAGCACGCTGATTACCGTGCTCGTCATTTCCTGCCCGTGCGCGCTGGGGCTGGCTACGCCGGTCGCGGTGATGGTGGGAACAGGCCGGGCGGCGACGTTGGGCGTATTGTTCAAGAACGCTGAAGCGCTTGAAAAGGCGCACGCGGTCAATACCGTGGTGCTGGACAAGACCGGCACGCTCACCGAGGGCAAGCCGCGTGTGACCGATGTGGTGGCGCTTGATGAAAGCTTGTTGCCGATCGCGCTGTCCCTTGAGGAACCTTCCGGCCATCCGCTGTCGGCGGCCGTCGTCGCCTACGCTGGCGAAAAGGGCGTTAAGGCGCTCGTGATCGATCGGTTTGAGGCGGTGCCTGGGCGCGGCGTGCGCGCCTTGGTGGCGGGCGAGACGGCGCTCGGCGGCAACGCCGCGCAAATGCAAGAGACGGGCATGGACATTTCACCCCTTGCGCGCGAAGCCGAAAAACGCTCGGACGAGGGCAAGACCTGTATGTATTTTGCGCGCGGCGGGCACTTGCTCGGCATGATCGCGGTGGCCGATGTGCCCAAAGCCGACAGCGCCGAAGCCGTCCGCGCCTTCCATGCGCTGGGGGTGGAGACCGTCATGCTGACCGGTGACAACGAGCGCACGGCGCGTGCCGTAGCCAAGGCGCTATCAATCGATCAAGTGATTGCGGGCGTCCTGCCGGGCGACAAGGAAAGGCATGTGCGCGATCTTCAGGAAAAAGGCCGCGTGGTCGCGATGGTTGGCGACGGCGTGAACGACGCGCCCGCCTTAACCCGTGCGGACGTGGGGCTCGCGATCGGCGCGGGCACGGATATCGCGATTGAGTCGGCGGACGTGGTACTCATGAAGTCGAGCCTCATGGACGCGGTGGCGGCGCTCGAACTCAGCCGCGCGGTCATGCGCAACATTCGTGAAAACCTGTTCTGGGCATTTTTCTACAATGTGCTCCTGATCCCTTTGGCGGCGGGCGTGTTTTACAGATGGTTGGGGTTTACCGTCAACCCCATGCTGGGCGCGGCCGCGATGAGCGTAAGCTCCGTGTGTGTGGTATCCAATGCGCTGAGGCTGTTCCGCTTCATGCCGCGCGCCATGAGATGTGTAGAAAAACAGAAAAAGATCATTCCGCCGATCGATAAAAAGGAGGAAAAAACCTTGACGAAAATACTCAGTGTAGAGGGCATGATGTGCGGCCATTGCAAGGCGCACGTGGAGAAGGCATTGAACGCGATTCCCGGCGTGAGCGCGACGGTCGATCTTGAGAAGAAGGAAGCCGTGGCGACGGTGACGGGCGATGTATCGGACGATGCGCTCAAGCAGGCCGTCGCCGACGCGGGCTATACGGTTGCCGGAATTCGCTGATGATGCCGAACACAAAAGCGGCGCTCGATCGGATTATCGGGGCGCTTTCAGGCCTGCGCGTGCCCGCGACGCCGGGCGAATACGATTTGCACGCCATGATTGCCGGGGCGTTTGCGGCTGCGGACATAGCGTTTTCACATGAGGTGACCCTTGCGCCGCGCTGCCGGATTGACTTTATGGTTGGCGATGTGGGCATTGAAGTAAAAAAAACCCATGTGTCAGCGCGCGCCCTCAAGGCACAGACCGCAAAATACCTGGCGTCGGACAAACTTGCCGCGCTGGTGCTGATCACCACGCGCGGCGCGAGCTTGCCCGCGACCATAGCCTCAAAACCGGTGATGGTACTTGGGCTGAATCGTTTGTGGGGGGTGGCGCTTCCGTGAGCCTGATTCCGGCATACCTGCTTAAGCCCTACGATACCGGCCACACCTACGGCACCCTCAGCTACAACCGCAAGGCAAAGTGCTGGGTCATCAAGGGCGAACCCTGCGTGACAGAGCTTGCCAAGCGCCTGTTTCCCGGCTCAGACGGGCGGGGGCGCGGCGTGGCGCGTTTTACCGCGCACCGGCGCATCATTGGAGATGTCAATTGGCTGATGCTGCGCTATCCGCTTGAGATCAAGGAAAGCGACCGCGCGCGCTGGGAAGAGGCGCTTGAGCAGGCGCGCGAATACGCAATCGAACGCGAGCGCCGCTTGATCGCCCCAGAATTTGCGTCGCCGCCGCCGGGCACATTTGAAGGCGAGCTTATGCCGTTTCAACAGCAGGGGCTGGCATTTTTGCTTTCGAGCAAGCGCGGTCTGCTGGCCGACGAGATGGGCCTTGGCAAGACGGTTCAGGCGCTTTCATTCCTGGCGACACTTTCGGCGTTTCCCGCGCTGATCGTGGTGCCGCCGCACTTGGTGCGCAATTGGCAGCGTGAAGCGGACCGTTTTTTAAAGATCGAGGGCGGCGTGCGCATCCATGTGATTCGTGGGCTCAAGCCCTACGACTTGCCCGCCGCAGACCTATACGTGGTGCACTACCTACTCCTGCGCGGCTGGAAGCAAGCGCTGCCAAACGTCAACTTCCAGGCGGTGATTTTTGACGAGATCCAAGAGCTTCGCCACGCGGGAACCGAGAAATATTCCGCGGCAAGCTTGGTTGCGGGCGGGTGCGAAAACGTGATTGGGCTCTCTGGCACGCCCATCTACAACGCGGGCGGGGAAATCTGGAACGTGGTCAACATTTTGGATTTTCACTGCCTGGGCGATTTTGAAAGCTTTTCGCGCGAGTGGTGCTACGGCTATGCCAGCCACATTGTGGCAAAGCCCGAGCTCTTAGGCGAGCATCTGCGCCGTGAAGGGTTGATGCTTAGAAGGCTCAAGGCGGACGTTCTAAATGAACTCGCGCCAAAGCGGCGCTTGGTTCAGGAGATCGACTGGAACGACGAAACCTACCGCGAGATCATGCGGCCCGTGGCGGGCCAGCTTAAACAGCTTGAAGATGAAGAAAACGCGTCCCTACGCGCGCTGATCGAGGATCAAATTTGCGCGCTCCAACGACAGGCGACCGGCGTCGCGAAAGCGCCATATGTGGCCTTGTTCGTCAAGGCGCTTGTCGAAGGCGGGGAAAAGGTATTGCTCTTCGCGCATCACCACGCGGTGATGGACGCCTATAAGCGCGAACTCAAGGCGCTAAAACCGGTTTTCATTACCGGGCGCGAGGACGAGAAGCAAAAAGACGCGGCACTCAACGCGTTCATGGGCGGGAAGACCGATCTGTGTGTGATTTCCCTGCGTTCGGCGAGCGGGCTGAACATGCAGCGCGCGACATGTGTGGTGTTTGGCGAACTCGACTGGTCGCCGGCAGTCCATTCACAGGCGGAAGACCGCGCGCACCGGATCGGTCAGCAGGATTCCCTGCTTTGCTACTACTTGGTTTCGCCGCGCGGCAGCGATCAGGCTATGCAGGAAGCGCTGGGCCTTAAAGTCAGCCAATTTGTGGGCTTGATGGGCGATCAGCAGCCAAGCCCCGACGAACAATTTATGCGCCAGACTGAGGCCCGTGAGCACATTAAGCGGCTGGTCGAACAACTGCGCCGGGAGAACACATAATGCCGGTCCGCCTGCGATTTGGATTGGGGCCGAAAAACCCCGGGCAATCGCCGCGATGTTTCCGTGCAATCATTTTTTTGCCCCGGCGTTAAGCGCCGAGGCATATTTTAGAAACAAAAACCTTCCAGACTATTTTTTTTGCATGCGGCCACAATAACGTCAGACTCGTTTGGGAGGTGAAAAAAGATGAGCAGCAAGGTCAATGTTCCCGAAGCACGCCAGGCGTTGGACAAGATGAAGTTCGAAATCGCCGGACAGCTGGGCGTAAACCTGAAGCAGGGCTACAATGGCGATCTCACGTCGCGTGAGAACGGCTATGTAGGCGGCTACATGGTTCGCAAGATGATCGAAGACTACGAAAATTCCCACAAGTAACCCTACGCAATCCCCAATGAAATCGATAGGTTAAAGGAGATTAACGACAATGGCGAACAGCAATAACACCAACCGCATCAACGTACCCGAGGCGCGTCAGGCCATGTACAACATGAAGCACGAAGTGGCTTCGGAACTGGGCATCAACCTCAAGCAGGGCTACAACGGCGACCTGACCAGCAAGCAGGCGGGCAGCATTGGCGGCTCCATGGTTAAGAAAATGATCGAGGCGCAAGAGCGCTCGATGAGCGGCCAGCGCTAAACCAAGACCAATCGCCCCGGAATATGATTCTCGCAACGCGAACATCATATCCCGGGGTTTTCATCATATCCCGCACTTTAAGAGATATTCCGCGCACGCTTTCCATAGGTTATCCCTTTACTCCGGACATCGCATGGCGCACAACATGGCGGGGGTTGGTCAAATAGGCGCCGGAACGGTGCGTCCGCCCATGGAATGCTTTGAAAAGGCGCTGTTGGCGTATGCGCGCAATCTGGGTTTTGACGATGATGAACGATGAAGTACGTGGTAAAAAACATCCCCCGCAAGCTGCCTTTGCCGTGGGGGATGTTTTGTTCAAGCCGATTCCTGGCGTTTATCCTGCTGCGGCGTTGCTGCCGGCCACACGGCCGAACACACAGAAGTCAACGATCGCGTTGCCACCCAAGCGGTTGCCGCCATGAATGCCGCCCACGACCTCGCCGGCGCAGTAGAGGCCCTTGATCGCTGAACCGTCGGCGCGCAGAACGTGGGCTTGGGTATCGATGCGCACGCCGCCCATCGTATGGTGCACGGCGGGTTTTCTCTGGTAGGCCACATAGTACGGCCCCTCGATCGTGGCTGCCCAGCTGGTGCGGCCAAACTCGTCCACGTCACCGGCCTTGGTATGCGCGTTGAATGCTTCAACCGTCTCGGCCAGCGCGTCAGCGGGAACGCCCATCTGACCGGCCAAGCCCTCCAATGTCGTGTCGAGCATGTAGCCGTAGAGGTTGTTGTCCAGATAATACTGAACGCTCTTCTTGCCAAGGCTGAAGACCTGATTGGGATCCTCGCAGCTAAAGATGTAGTATACCAGGCCGTCCGGCTGCGCGATCATGCCCTTGGACATGTCGTCGCGGCGACCGTCCTCGCGCACGAAACGCTTGCCTTCCTTGTTGATGAAGCAGTTGGCGGAGGTGATGTCAAAAGTCGCGCCGGTTTGCGGGTTGCAGAACGGCAGCAGCTGAATCTGATCCATGTCCACCAGGTCGGCGCCGACCGCTTCGGCCATGAAGATGCCGTCGCCGGTCACGCCGGGCATGTTGGAGGTGGTAAGCGAAGCGCTCAGATCCGGCCACTTTTCGCCTTCGCAGTACTTTTGACGCAGTTCGACATTGCCGGCGAAACCGCCCGTTGACAAAATGACACCCTTGCCCGCGGTCAGGGTTACGCTGTTTCCGCCCTTTCCGATGGCGTTGACGCCAACCACCGCGTCACCGTCGGTGATCAGGCTAACGCCGGTGGTGTCCATCAGAATCTGCACATTTTCACGGTCCTTGAGCGCATTTTTAAATGCTTTGATGTAGCCCGTGCCGTTGGGTGTGGTCGCGCCGTGGGTACGCGGATACAGCGAGCCGCCGCCCAGCGTGACAAAGTCATTAAACTCCATGCCCATGCTTTCGAGCCACTCAAGGGCGGGATAGGCGCCGGCGGTCAGCTCTTTGACCAGGTCCAGATTGGCGATCTTGTCGCCGCCGTTCCAGGTCTGCAGCGCAAACCAGTTGGCACTGTCGAACAAGGTCTTGTCGGTCGCTTTGTACGCCTCGAACTCAGCGCGCACCGCGTCTTGCAGCTGGGCGTGCTCCTCGCTGATCGGCTCCTCGGCCAGTGCGGCTTCGACCAGGGAATCCTGGTTGCCGGAGATTTCCGCATAGTCCTGCAGATCGGGATCCGGGGCGTTGTAAATGCCGCCGGCGACGATGGAGTTGCCGCCCAGGAAGCCGGTCTTTTCAATCAAGATGACGGACGCGCCTTCGTCGGATGCGCTGACGGCCGCAGACAGGCCGGCGCCGCCGCCGCCAACGATGATCACGTCAGCGCTCAGCGTCATATCCTCGGCGGGCGCCTTTTCGAGTTCTTTGCTGAAAGCCTTCTGAGCGTCTCCGGCCTGCTTGAGGCAATCCTCAACCGCAGCCATCAAGACGCGGCTTGAGACGGTCGCGCCGGTGATGACATCCACGCGCGTCGTCTGCTTCTCCACGATAGAGGCCGGGATCTTTTCAAAAACCGGATCGGTCACACCGGGGGTTTCAACCTGATCGATCACATTAACGGAAGTGATGGCGTCCCCGGTCACGGTGACCTCAACGGTCATTGGGCCATGCATGGCGGTCATCGTTGACGTGTAGGTTCCGGGGGTTAACCCCGCCCCTTGCGCGTATGCTCCGCAAACGCCAAGCCCCAGCACCAGCGCCAATAGACAAGCAAGCCATTTTTTCATACGAAAACTTCCCCCCACTCGATTTGTTTACATCAAAGACGGGTCGGCAGCAAACACCGCCTTCTCGATAAAAGTATACCATAATTTATGGTCTATGGGAAGTGGTTAGCCGCGATTAATTTATATCGTCCTCATGCGCTTTTTTTGCGCGCGCAGGGTGATCAGCACCATCATGGCAACCGTCACGACATAGGGCGCCATAGAAGTCAGGTTGCTCGATACGCCGGTCGATTGAAGCCGTAGCCCCAGCGCGTCGATGAAGCCGAACAACAGCGCCGCAAGAAATACGCGCGGCGGGTTCGCGCTGCCAAAAATTACGCATGCCACCGCAATGAACCCTCGTGAAGATGACATGTTCTCGGTAAACATCGTCAGGTAACCGAGCGACAGGTGCGCGCCGGCAAGCCCTGAAAACAGTCCGCACAAGATGGATGCCAGCCACTTCATCCTTTCCGGGCTGACCCCCGCCGCACGCAGAGCTTCCGGGTGTTCGCCCGCGGCGCGCATCCAAAATCCAACCGGCGTCTTGTAAATAAATATGTAGCATGCTCCGACCAACAGCCAGCTTACATATACAAGCAGCGTATTGCCTCCAATGAGGGGCCCAATGACGGGAATCGAACTCAGAAAGGGCAAATCAAGCTTGGGCAGGCCGTGAATCGGAAGCGCGGCCGAACCGGAAAACGCGCCCGCGACGCCAAAGATCGAACGCAGCAGAAATACCGTCAGCGCGCCAGCAAAGATGTTGAGCGCCACGCCGATGATGTATTCGTCTGATTTGAATTTGACCACAAATAACGCGAAGAACAGACCCAGCACAAGGCCAGCCGCAAGCGCCACGACCAATCCCATCTGCCAGCTTCCCAGAAACGCGCTGCCCAACACCGCGAAAAACGCGCCGCACAGCATCATCCCGTCCATGCCGATGTTCATGATGCCCACGTGATCGGTCATGAGCACGCCAAGCGCCGCCAGCACCACGGGTGTCGCCGTGCGCAGCGTGTTTTGAAGGAGTCCCAGTGTAAAAATATCGCCCATCATTGATCCTCCGTTCCGGCACGCGCCAAAGCGCTACGCCGCGCGCGCCGCCTGAGCAAGGCTTCCTTGAACGAAGCGGATATGCCGCTTTCCGCCGCCATAAAGAAGATGATGACCGACTGCACGATCAATATGGTTTCACTGGGTATGCCCACTTGTTCCATAGCTGCGCCGCCAATCTTGAGCGCGCCAAAGAAGAAGCTCATCACGATGATGCCCATGGGATGGTAGCGCATGATCATGGCGACCAGCATGCCGTCGTAATAGAATTCATTTGAAACCGACTCAATGAACCGCTTGTGGATACCGTAGACCTCAAACATCCCAACCAAGCCGCAAATAGCGCCCGAAAGCACCATGGCGATCAGCGCGAGGCGCCTTGTATTGATCCCGGCATAGCGTGCGAACCGCTCGTTTTGCCCGGTCAGTTTCATCTCATACCCCTGCGGCGTGCGCTGCATGAGGTACCAGACGAAAAGTGCAATGCCCGCTGAGAGGAATATGCTGGTGGTAAGGTTGCTGAGCCGGATCACCTTGGGGAACAGGAACAAAGCGTCGAGCTTTGCGGTACCCGATGAAATGCCGCGCTCGGCGGTCTTCAAAGGCCCGGTCGCGAGATAAGAACAGAAGTATATCGCCGCGGAATTGAGCATGATGGTGGTGATGACTTCGTTTACCTTGTGGCGAACCTTGAGCCAACCGGGGAGAAATGCGTACAAGCCGCCTGCCAAAATCGCCGCCGCGAGCGCCGCCGGAATCGCTATCCAGGGCGAACGTCCGCTAAGCCACACGCCCACTTGCGCGGCCGCGACCGCGCCCAGGTACAGTTGTCCTTCGCCGCCGACGTTGAAGATGCCCGCCTGCGCCGCGAGCGCCATGGCCAGCCCTGTCAGGCACAGCGTCGCGGTTTTGGCCAGCGTATCGCTGCGCGCACGCTCAGAACCGAGCGCGCCGGTGACGAGCGCGCGATAGCCTTCAATCGGGTCATGGCCGGTCATCGCCATGATGAGGGCGCCCACGGCCAACGCCAGGATGATGCTGATGACGAGCGCCAGGATATACTCGCCGTTCAGCGCGCCCCTGCGCCGAAAAGAGAAGAGCTGCTTCAAAGACTTAATCACGTTCGCCCTCTTCCTGGACCCCGCCGGTTATGTAGTAGCTGATATCGGCTTTTTCAATTGCGTCGGCTCTGAACTCGCCGGTGATTTTGCCCTCGTACATGGTAATGATGCGGTCGGACAACCGGAACAATTCGTCCAGGTCCGCGCTGACCAACAGAACCGCCGCGCCTTCGTCGCGTTTTCTCATGATCGACTGGTGTATGAATTCAATCGCGCCGATGTCCACGCCGCGCGTGGGTTGAGCGATGATGAGCGCTTTGGCATCCAAGGAGAACTCGCGCGCCAGCACCAGCTTTTGAAGGTTTCCGCCCGAAAGAGAAGATGCTTGAATGGTGACGCTCGCACCGCGGATATCAAAGCGTTTGAAGAGATTGCGCGCGTATTCGCTGATGGCGCGGCGCTTTAAGTGGATGCTTTTATAGGAAAAAGCGGCTTCGCGCTGACGCCCGGCGATCAGATTGTCTTCGGCGGATGCTTTGGAGGAAACGCCGGTCCCGAGCCGATCCTCCGGGATATGCGCAAGCCCGAGACCGCGGATCTCGCCCGGCGACATGCCGGCGGTCGATTGTCCGCATATGTGAATCGTACCGCCGCGCACGGGACGCATCCCGGCGATGGCCTCAATCAGCTCCGACTGGCCGTTGCCCACCACCCCCGCGATGCCTACGATTTCGCCGGCATTGACCGTCAGTGACACGTTGCGCACGGCGTCAAGGCCGCGGTCGGACAGCGCCTGCAAATGGTCCACGCGGATTGCTTGGGTGCCGATGGTATCGGCGCGGGTCAATTCGCCCAGCAGTACGTCGCGCCCCACCATCATCCCGGCAAGCGTGCGCTCGTTGACGTCTTTCACCGCTTGAACACCGACCAGCTTTCCGGCGCGCATGACGCCCACGCGGTCGGCAATTGCCATGACTTCATAGAGCTTGTGGGTTATGATGATGACGGTCATGCCTTTTTCCCTGACGATGCGCCGGATGACTGAAAAAAGCTCGTCGGTCTCCTGCGGCGTCAAGACAGCCGTAGGCTCATCCAGAATCAGGACGTCCGCGCCCCGACCCAGCGTCTTGAGTATTTCAACGCGCTGCTGAAGCCCCACCGACAGTTCGTGAACCGGCGTCTGGGGATCCAGCTTGAGGCCGAAATCCTCAATCAATTGGAGGACCCTGCGCTCGGCTTTCTTAAAATCATACAAAAAGCCAAGCCGCTTGGGTTCGCAGCTCAGCATGACGTTTTGCGCAACCGTAAAAGAGGGCACGAGCTTAAAATGCTGGTGCACCATGCCCACGCCCATTGAGATGGCTTCGGTGGGCGCGTGTTTGATCATCTCGTGATTCTTGATGAACATGCGTCCGGCGGTCGGATTGACCAGGCCGTAGAGCGCATTCATCAGTGTTGACTTGCCCGCGCCGTTCTCGCCAATCAGCGCGAACACCTCGCCTTTTTGAATGGTAAGCGAGATATCGTCATTGGCCAACACCTCCGGAAATTGCATGGAGATGTGTTCAAAGCGAACAATGGAGTCTGTCATTTGTCCTCCCTGTCCAAGCGCCGCGCGCCTGTCGGCCGCGCGGCGCCGGACACGTGCGTTTGATCAGTCAAATACGCTGGGGACGTCGATCTTGCCTGAGATGATGTCTGCCTTGATCTGCTCGACTTCCTGCTTAAGCGCATCGGGTACTTGCTGGGTCATGCCTTCATCGCCATATCCAACGTCGATGAAGCCGGTTGCCATATCGGCCAGCCAGATGGTTCCGCCCTCAAAAACACCTTCATCAACGTACTTGCTGACGGCGCTTTCGATGGACTTGCCGACTTCCTTGATCATTGAGCAAATGATCACGTCGGGGCTGATGTACTTCTGATCGGAATCGACGCCGATGGCCAGGTTGCCGGTTTCCTTTGCGGCCTCAAACACGCCTTCGCCGGTCTTGCTCGCAACTTGGAAGACGATGTCGCACCCCATGGAGTACAGCGCCAACGCGTTCTCCTTGCCCTTGGCGGGATCATCGTACGTACCCGCGTACTGGCGGTGGCAAGTCACATCGGGGCTTGCGTACTTGGCGCCCGCTTCATAGCCCACGATAAAGTCGTTGATGGTATCGGTGTCTTCACCGCCCACAACGCCGATCTTGCCTGTCTTGGTCAATTTGCCCGCAATGTAGCCCACGAGGAAGGAGCCTTCGTTCTGGGCATAGGTGATGGAGAGCAGGTTGTCGCCCACGCCGTCCAGGCCGTTGTCAATAAAAATGAACTTGGTGTCCGGCAGTTCAGGCACGTATTCACTGAGTGCGTCCCAGAACTCCCAGCCGACCGCGACGACGATGTCGTTGTTTTCGGCTGCGCTGATCAGGTTGGTGGTGAACATCGATGCGTCGTTCTTGCACTCGATCAACGTGCTCTTAAGGCCGTATTTATCGGTGAGCGCCTTGAGTCCTTCGTTGGATGAATCATAGAATGAGCGGTCGCCCAGACTCCCCGACATCACAATGGCAACCGAGGGCAGATCAGGCTCAGCGCTCGCGAGAGGCGCAAAAGCGAAAAGCAAGGACAGAGACAACAGCGTCGCGAGGACTTTTTTCATACCGGTTTACCTCCCTCACTTTGATATATATTCAATTATACAATCCCCGGGCAAGAAATGCAATGGAGCAATTTATCGCCTGACATTTTCTTGCAAATGATGCGCAAAGATGATAAGCTACGTGAGCCGATCAAAGAACAGGGGGGATGTTCATGAGCCTTTTGTACATTGACGCATGCCCGAGAGCGGGGGAGACGTCGCGAACCCGCCGCCTTGCGGAGGCATTCCTTGCGGCGTACCGTGAAGCGCATCCGGGTGAAGCGGTTGAACGGATAGATTTACCCGCCCAAGCGCTCGTCCCTTTCACAGGCGATATGGTTATCCGCCGCGAAGAATTGATTGATAAGGACCTGCTGGATGACGCCATGTTCACCCTTGCGCGCCAGTTTGCGTGCGCCGGGGGCATCGCCATTGCCGCGCCCTATTGGGATTTTTCGTTTCCGTCCATGCTCAAAGTATACATCGAACATATCTTTGTCAGAAAAATCACCTTCATTTATGAAGACAGCGGCCCGGTAGGGTTGTGCCGAGGCGGGCGCGCATTGTACCTGACCACATCGGGCAGCCCCATTGGCGCAAACAACTTCGGGGGCGATTACCTTGGCGGGATATTGAACATCCTGGGCATAGGCGCATTTGATCAGGTGCGGGCGGAAGGACTGGACATTTGGGGCGCGGATGTCGGGGCGATTATGGAAGAGGCGATGAACCGCGCTCGCGCGCTGGCGCGAAGGTTTTGATCCGCCACAATATCATGCGCGCACCGCGATTTGGCAAGACCGCATGACCTCAAGCGCCGCCAAGTGGCGCTCGCGGGTCAACCCCGCACACAGGTGCGCTTGAACCGCGACCCGCGCCTCAGGCAGCGCCGCTTTCAAAAGCAACGCGTTGGTAATGACGCAGATGTCGGTGCAAAGCCCGCACAATTCCACGTGAAGGCCGCGGCCCTCGCGATGGCCTTGCTTCTGGGCGTGTTCGTCAAGCGCCTTGACGAAGGCAGGCGCTCCAAACGCGTGCTTTTCAAACACGCGCATCGCCTGCGTTTTTTCCCTGGCGATATCTTCGGCCAACTGCCAACCATCCGTGCCCTTGAGGCAGTGGAGGATTGGCAGGTTTTCGCCCTCCTGCGTATCCAGATACCCGTCATCGTGCGTATCCATCGTAAACCAGACCTCGCTTTGCGACTCGCGCGCGGCGCGGATGCGCTGCGCGACGCCGGACACGATGGAGCGCGCCTGATCGGTTCCGAGTGAACCGGTAATAAAATCGTTTTGCATGTCCATTATGATGAGGAACTGATCCATTTTTAACACATCCCTTCAAGCAGCAGATTATACCATAGACTGCCCCAAAACGCCAGCGCTTGAACCGGTTTTGCATGAAAAGCATAGCATGAAGCGGATCAATCATGGAGGTGTTCCAATGTCTGATTTCGATTTTATGGAGGATGGTTTTTCCTCTTGCGGCAATTGTGGTTCCAATTGCGGATGCGGCGGTTGTGCCGGCCCGCGCGGCCCGCGTGGTTTTCAAGGTGAAGCCGGCGCAACCGGCGCGACCGGTCCGCGTGGCCTGACTGGCGCGATGGGGCCTGTCGGGGCCACGGGCGCCACGGGGGCCACGGGAGCCACGGGTCCCCAAGGTCCGCGCGGTTTGACCGGGGCGACCGGTGCTATGGGCATGACGGGCGCTGCGGGCGCAACCGGCCCGCAAGGTCCGATCGGTTTGACTGGCGCGATTGGCCCGCAAGGCCCCCAGGGCCCGCAAGGTCCGCAGGGTCTGCGCGGTTTGGCCGGCGCGACCGGTGCGACCGGCGCTCAGGGCCCTCAGGGCGTCCAGGGACCGCAGGGACCGCAAGGTCCTTCCGGCCCCACCAATCAGGTGACGGCGGCTGTGCTGTGGGCAAATGGCGTGCTCTCGACCACACAGCTTGACCAAAGCCTCGATATGCCAAACTTTACGGCGGTTCCCACGTCCGACTTTGCGCTTAACGGCGCACGCGTTCGCGTGCTGCGCGCGGGCACCTACTTCCTCATCTGGAAGTTTTTTGTGCCCTCTTGCGATGAAGTGCGTTCGCTCATCGCCCTCAGGCGTGATAACGCCCAGGTGCTCAGCGCCATCCTGACAATCGATCACGTGCGCGGCTCGGGCAGCCAGCTTTATTCCGCGCAGACCGTCATGCAAGTACCTGCCAATACTGAGTTCCACGTGGTATCTTCGCACCCGCTGAACCTGAGTGGCCTCGCCAACGATACCATGGCCTCGCTGTCCGTGGTACGCGTGGGCGACTGACGCGGAGGATGCGAATGGAACCAAACGGCATCGTTTAAGCGGCGATGAAAAAGCGAGGGGAGGCTTGGCTCCTCTCGCTTTTTAGCGCCGGTCGATTGTCTGAAACATGACTTTGCTTCGCCTTAAATATTCACTTTTGCTTTCAAGCAGAACTCCGAGAACGCCCGGCTGTCGATCGCCTGCTCCGCTGTCGCCATGTCCGACAGCTCGTACAGGTTCTGCAGCACATACAGACGCAGCATCAACTCCAGGTCGTACGGTTTGTTCCCGCTCTCCCCGGCGTAATAGTGCGGCTTGATCAGCGCCACCCATTCCGCCCATGGAACGATCCGTTCCATCTGCGTAAGAAATTCTTTCTTCTTCGTCTTTGCCTGCGCCAGCTCGTCTTGGAGTGCGCTCAGCGTTATCTGCTTGTTCATGATCCTATTATATCATGGTTTCGTCAATTTGGGTTGTGCGGTGTTGCCTTAAGAACAATTGATATTGCTGGGATCGTACGGTATTTTGGTTGGAATCAGGGCGTTTGGTCGGCGGTTTTACAATCGCACTGTCAGGATCTGTACTTGGCGTGGATGAATATCTGCGCCAAGCAGAAAGAATAGGAGCCGGGGGACGGCCCCCGTCTCCTCTGACCATCAACAAACCCACATCGGCGCACTGATGTTAGTCGAACTGGCCGATGATGCGGTCGGCATCTCCTTGGCCCAATTGCCCGGCCTTGACCTGCGCGTCGCAGAATGCTTTGACCGCCTCGTAACGCGCTACG
>JAVBND010000005.1:0-5375 GCA_031551775.1 Eubacteriales bacterium
AGATTTCTGGCAAAAGCTGTTCTTCCACCATTTAATTCGGAACGATTATCAGTTGCATCGCTTCTTCTGTATAGAAGTACGGGCTGGGATCATCGTCACCGCTCGTGTTGAAGGCCGCCTCGTTGTAGGGCATTAACGTGATCCGAGAGGGAACCTGCTGCATCGGGTCGCCGCGCGATGTCCACTCGATGCGCTCGGTTCCGTCATCGAAGTTGTCGCCGCCGCCGCTCCAGGGCATTTGGATCAGCTTGCCATCCGTATCCAGCAGCACGAATGCCAGTGTTCCGCCCCGCTCCCCGTTTAGGCTGCGCGTCGCGCCGGGCTTGGTCGTGACGGTGTACTCGATCATAGTGCTTGCCGTTCCAAAGTCAGCTTTGGTGATTTGAACAGCATACTCCGGGTAATCAAATTTCGTCTGTCCATCCACACGGGTATGGCGCAATGCGCCGGTGTTGTGCTGTACGGTCAGCGTCAGCTCAATATCGCCCAGAGGCTGCATATGAAACAAGTCTAGCACATCATCGACGTTTGTCGCTGCGGCCATTGCTTCAATTCCAGCCGGGTAGTTTTGTAGCACCGTATACCGACCGTTCTGCAAATAGATATGGTCGGAATCCTCCGGGTATAGGTCGTAGTCGCCATGTGTGTCGGGCAACGCCACGATGGGTTTTTTTGGCGTGTAGAACCGACCTGTAAGCTTGATCTGGATGGGATTTCCCGCCACCTCGTCCGGCACCTGATAGGCAACAAATGTGTTGACCCGATTTTCGACGAGCTTTCCATCGACCGTGCCGCCGAGCGCGATGAATTCATCGGGACCAATGCCAAGTCCGATTGTGGTAACCTGGAATTCCTGTTCGAACGCTGGGTTATCCGTGTGAAAAAATACCGTCCCGTCTCTGCCGGATTCCGCCGCGATGTTCAGCGAAAGCGTGTTCCCATCGTAGATGTATTCGTCAACACTCAACTTCAGCCCGTCTTTTTCCGCGACCGCTTCAGGCTTTGTCAGCGCCTGCTGCACCATCTCGCGAGGCGCGTTCTCGCCAAACAACCAACCGATCAGATCCGTGTGATTCACCGCCGCCAGCGCCACCGACGCCAGCAAAACGACCATCGTTGCCGCGAGGATAATGGAATAACTCATCTTCTTTTTCACTATCGCGTCCTCCTTCATGCATCTCATGATGCGCTCTCTGCTTTCGGGCGTCCCATGCAAAGCAGAAAGGCGGTCGTCGATTGCCGCTTTGAGCCTATCGTTCTTCATCGAAATACCACCTTTCCAACCGCTCCTTCAATCGCTTCTGCGCCACGCTCAAACGGTGATACACAGCCGATGGCGAGATCGAAATGACTTTGCTGATTTCTGCCACCGGCATGTCCTGATAATAGTACAGCAGGATGACCACCCTGAGCCTTTCCGGCAAACGCATGATTTCCAGAACCACGGAATCGTCCTGAGCACCTTGTTCGTAGATGGGTTCCGGCAGCACGTCCGGCGTCACGCTTCGATCCATGCGCCTGAACCACGTGCCACGGCGAATATCCCTGCAAGTGTTCATGGCGATTCGCATGAGCCATGTTTCTTCATTGCATTCTCCCCGGAATTGGGATAGTGCTTTGTATGCCTTGATAAATGTCTCTTGGACTGCGTCCTCCGCCAACGCCCGATCCTGAAGATACATGAAGCTCATGCGCAGCAACCGATCTTCATAGAGGCGGATCAACTGCTCAATTCTTTCTTCCCGAATGCGGCTTGGTACCAAAGCCTCACTCATTTGACCACCTCCTTCACTGATTAGACGAGAGGTACAGCATCAAATTCCAATGTTTTGAATTGCTTTTTCAGACCAAGAACCAAAAAATCTCCCGATGGCATTTTTCACGCATAGATATGCATTGGCCCGTATACATATACACAACATATTGTGGTCATAAATTTAGCTACATACCACCTGTTGTGGTAGATGCAACGGCGTCCATTTTCATTCGTTGTATTTTGGTTGCATTTGAAATCCGGACAAATTGGCATTTTTGTGCAATGTATATAAAAATCATCCTGAAATCGATCGATTTCAGGATGATTTTTGGTCGAGGTGACAGGATTCGAACCTGCGACCTTTTGGTCCCGAACCAAACGCGCTACCAAACGGCGCTACACCTCGTTGTTGTGGAGCCAATGAAGGGACTCGAACCCTTGACCTGCGGTTTACGAAACCGCTGCTCTGCCAGCTGAGCTACATTGGCATGGCTCTGCCAACAGTACGAAATTATAGCACACCTGATTGGGTGTTGTCAAGCTGAGTTTTGGGGTTTCTTGGGGTGAATGGGGATTTTACATTCAGGTGCGATGGAAGGGGTCATTTGTGGTCGATTGCTGAGGTATGTGGGCATATCAATGCGATCTGCGCTTTAATGTTCGGAAATATTTCAAGATTTCACATTATTTTTCGTATATTCATGTGTCATTGTTCGGATTTCATGGTATACTTGGCGTGTTGACGAATTGGAGTGGGAGGGATGGCTGGTGTTGAAGGTCGCGTTGGTGATGGGCAGTGATTCGGATCTGCCGATGTTGGTGCCGGGAATTGAGTTGCTCGGGAAGCTTCTGATTCCTTATGAAGTGCGCGTGATCTCGGCGCACCGGACGCCGGATGCGGCGCATGCATTCTCAAAAGGCGCAATCGCTGCCGGGTTTGGCGCGGTGATCTGTGCGGCTGGGAAGGCCGCGCACTTGGCGGGCGTGATGGCGTCGGGCACGACGCTGCCGGTGATCGGGATTCCCATGAAGGCGGGCGAGCTGGATGGGCTGGACGCGCTGTTGGCGACGGTACAGATGCCGCAAGGGATGCCGGTAGCGACTGTGGCGATCAACGGCGCGTACAATGCAGCGCTGTTGGCTGCGCAGATGCTGGCGCTGGCGGACGCGGAATTGGCACAGCGGATCGTGAAGCTGCGGGCGGAGATGACGGAGAAAGTCTTGGCCAAGGATCTGGCCATTCGGGAAAAATATCAGAATGAGCAGGAGGGGCATTGATCATGGAGCGCACGAAGCAGTTGTACGAGGGCAAGGCCAAAAAGGTATTTGCGACGACGGACCCGGAGAAGTGCATTGTTTCTTACAAAGATGACGCGACCGCGTTCAACGGGCTGAAGCGCGGCACGATCCAGGGCAAGGGCGCGATCAACAACCGCGTGACGAACCACCTGATGATGATGCTGGAAAAGAACGACATTCCGACACATCTGGTAGAAGAGATCAATGACCGCGAGACGGTCGTCAAGAAGGTCTCAATCGTTCCGCTGGAGGTCATTGTGAGGAACATCGCGGCGGGTTCGCTGTCAAAGCGGCTGGGGATTCCGGAAGGCACCAAAATGAAGAGGACGGTGCTGGAGTTCTGCTACAAGGACGATGAGCTCGGGGACCCGATGGTGAATGAATACCATATCCTCGCGATGGAATACGCGACGGAGGACGAGCTCAAGCTGATCTCGGATTATTCGATGAAGATCAACCAATTGTTGACTGACTATCTGAAGGATCTAGGGATCGAGCTGATCGACTTTAAGCTGGAGTTTGGCAAGACGAGCGACGGAACGATTGTTTTGGCAGACGAGATCAGCCCGGACACCTGCAGGTTCTGGGACAGCAAGACCGGTGAAAAGCTGGACAAGGACCGTTTTCGCAGGGATTTGGGAAATGTGGAGGATGCGTATCACGAGATTTTGAAGCGACTGTTGGGCGAGTGATTGGCCGCCGACGGGTGGGGGAGAGGGCAAAGCGCTTGCCTAGGTAAGCGCTGAACAATTCGATCACCGTCTGACGGTTGAATATCCGCCCATGTACGCCTGCAAAAACACTCGATGTAGCGCTGCTGCGCCTTCGGTTTCTGCAAGCGCACCTGAACGTAAATTAAGCTCGCCAGCCAGCAACCGAATGACTCATCGCTTACCTAGACGACAGAACTTGATGACAGAAAGAGGCAACCACCTATGTTCAATGAACTCCATGAAGAATGCGGCGTGTTTGGAATCTGGATGCCGGAGCGATCGGACGTGGCTTCGGCTTGTTATTATGCGCTTTTTGCGCTGCAACATCGCGGGCAGGAGAGCTGCGGCATCGCGGTGAATGATCGCGGCGTGATCAAGAACCGCAAGGATGTGGGACTGGTCAATGATGTGTTCACGCGCGAAGTGCTGGATGATTTGGGCCCGGGCAAGATGGCGATCGGACATGTGCGGTACGGTACGATGGGCATGAATCCGCGGCTGAACGCGCAACCGCTGTTGGTGAACCACATCAAGGGCAGCATGGCGCTGGCCCACAATGGTGCACTGACGAACGCGGGCGAGCTGCGGCAGGAGTTGGAACTGAGCGGATCCATCTTCCACAGCACTTCGGACACGGAGGTCATCAGTTATATCATCACGCGGGAACGGCTGCAGGCGCAGAGCATTGAGGACGCAGTGAGCAACGCGATGGATGTGCTCAAAGGCGCCTATTCTTTGGTGGTCATGTCGCCGACCAAACTGATCGCGGCGCGAGACCCGCATGGGTTCAGGCCGCTGTGTTTGGGCGAGCTGAACGGCGGACACATCGTGGCCAGCGAAAGCTGCGCGCTGGATTCCATCGGCGCGAAGTTCGTGCGCGACATTGAGCCGGGCGAGGTCGTGGTGATCTCAAAGGATGGCGTTCGCGCCATCCACACGCACACGAAAAAGTGCAAGAAAACCACCTGCATATTCGAATACATCTATTTCGCACGGCCGGACAGCGTGATTGACGGCAGCTCCGTTCACATCGCGCGTCAACGGGCGGGCGCATTTTTGGCGCTGGAGCAACCGGTGCAGGCTGACGTGGTCATCGGCGCGCCGGACAGCGGCATCGACGCGGCCATCGGTTATGCCAAGCAGTCGGGCATCCCGTACGGACTGGGCTTCGTGAAAAACAAATACATCGGACGCACGTTCATCCAGCCTGTGCAGACAGAGCGCGACAAGCTGGTGGGCATCAAACTGAACCCGGTTGCGGCCACGGTTTCCGGCAAGCGCGTGGTGCTGGTGGACGACAGCATTGTGCGCGGCACGACCAGCGCGCGGGTGGTGAAGCTGCTGCGCGAAGCGGGCGCCACCGAAGTGCACATGCGATCCTCCGCGCCGCCTTTCCTCAATCCCTGCTATTTTGGCACCGACATCGACAGCCGGGACAAGCTCATTGCCTGTCAGCACAGCCACGACGAGATCCGCGAGATCATTGGCGCAGACACGCTGGGCTTTTTGAGCATTGAGAACTGCAGGCGGCTGTGTGACAATTCAGAGGGATTCTGCACCGCATGCTTCGACGGCAACTATCCGGTAGAACCGCCTGAGGAGCAGAC
>JAVBND010000078.1:0-4138 GCA_031551775.1 Eubacteriales bacterium
TCTGTATGTATTACACCGCCCTTGTGCGTGTAATCGTGAACCAGCCCATCGTACTCGCTGGTGATTTTCTCTCCGCTGCGGTATGCCTCCGCTGCGACCGCCGACTTGCCCTTCCCCCGGCTGATAATCTTGATCGACAGATGATAGATGGCCATGCGCGTTCACCTCCTTCTCCGCGTACCCGAAGGGCTTGGGGAGCGCGCTCCCCAATTTTGAACCGACAGGTTCAAAACGCTGCCTGCAAGGCCGCACGACACCCGAAGGGTGTATAAGTGCGCCCTTGGGCCCTTGGGGTAGGGGAGCTTGCCCGGCTACGGTCGCGGGGAGGAATTGCCTTGGGATGGATCGACCCCTGCGGATGGAATTTCGTCGGATGCAGTAAACGCTTCTGCAGAAATCCTGTGCTGCAGATTTGCCACCAACAGCGCCTTTAGCTCATCATCGGACATCTCCTTCCTGGGCGAGGCCGTAATACTTGACCGCATGATTGAAAATGCAACTGAGCTGATTATGGAGCGTTTTCAGATAAACCGGCGAATACGGCTTGCCTGACTTATCATTGCAGTTGATCATCTCGTTCTGCCATGCGATGATTTCCTTTGGTTGAATCTCGCACATTTTCCGTTTTCCGAAATAGGGAAGCAGTTTCGTCCGAATGATGTGCTCCTTGGTTGCCCAGGTGTTCTCCTTGATCCGTCTCTGCATGTCGGCGGTGTAGGTCTCCACAAAGCTCTCAAAGCTCATGTCCAGATCCGCTGTGGCTTTTTGTAACTGCTCTCGCTCCCAAGCTAGGGCGTCACGTTTTGTGGTGAATCCCCGCTTTTGGGTTTGCTTGCGCTCACCCTTCCAGTCGGTGTAGCGGTATACCGCGCGCCAGGTATTGGTATTGGATTCTTTGTAGGCCGCCATTCGATCACTTCCTCTCTCCGTCTACGGGTTCGCCGTAGCAGACCATCTTCTCAAAGTACCGTTTGTTGACCCTCCCCGCGATGGTCAGGTAGCCCATGGATTTCAGCTCCTTGTTCAGCTTCTGGACGATCTTGTAGGCATAGGACCTAGACACCTCCAATCTTTCCGCCACTTCATCCACTCTCAAAAACGTGTTGTTCACTGCGGTCTCCCTCCCTCTGCTCGGTCGTTCTCTTCCACGCCACACTAATCAAATCTGATTAGTAAGTACATTATACTAAACATTTATGCTTATGTCAAATGGCTCGCATGTTAATATTAAACTTTTTTGCTTATGATCCCATTGACTACCCTTAAACATTTCTGCTATACTATCAACAGGCACCAGTTTTGCGGATAGGGGGATCGGGCGATGGCCATTGGTGAAAGAATCAAGTTTTTCCGCAATCTGCGTGGCATGACGCAGAAGTTTCTTGGCATGGCGATCGGGTTTGATGAGAAGACCGCCGATGTGCGCATGGCGCAATATGAATCCGGCACGAGGACGCCCAAAGAGAACCTTGTGGCCGATTTGTCCAGAGCGTTGGAGGTCAGCCCTCGCGCCCTGGCAGTTCCCGACATTGATAGCTACGACGGTCTGATGCACACGCTGTTTGCCTGCGAGGACATCTACGGCCTCAAGATCAACAGCATTGACGGCGAGGTTTGCCTGACGCTGGATAAGAGCAAGCGAATGACCTACGTCTCCATGCTGGATATGTTCATGGCTTGGCAACAGGAAGCAGAGAAGCTCAATAGCGGGGAGATCACCAAAGAGGAATACGATGCGTGGCGCTACAACTACCCAAGGATAGAATCAGAGCGCACCAAAGTGGAACGCGATACGCTGTGGGCTGAAAAGGATCATGCCAACACCTCCGATCATTAATCCAGAATGCAAAAAAAGAGCTAACTGACATTCAAAATCAGTTAGCTCTTTTCAATGAATAATGGATTGTGTTGCCAAAACGTTGCCATCACGCTCTGGCGGTGCCCTCAAACCCTTATATTCCAGGCTTTTCAGGCGATCTCAAATCATTCCCACTCAATCGTTCCCGGGGGTTTTGAGGTGATGTCATATACGACGCGGTTCACGCCGGGGCACTCGCCGATGATGCGGCGCACGATTTTATTCAGTACGTTGTACGGAATCTCCGCCACTTCCGCGGTCATGGCGTCCTCGGTGATGACGGCCCGGAGCGCGATGCAGTCGGCATAGGTGCGGTCGTCGCCCATCACGCCCACGGTCTTGACGCCGGTCAACACCGCGAAGTACTGCCAGATGCTCTCGCTTAATCCGGCCTTCTTGATCTCCTCGCGGTAGATCCAGTCGCACAGGCGCAACAGATCGAGCCTCTCGCGCCGCAGTTCGCCGATGCAGCGCACCGCGAGTCCCGGGCCGGGGAACGGTTGACGCCAGAGCATGTCGTGCGGGATGCCCAGGCTTTCGCCCACATAGCGCACTTCGTCCTTGAACAGATACTTGAGCGGCTCCACGAGTTGCTCTTTTTGGAACATCGACTCTTTGGGCATGCCGCCCACGTTGTGATGGCTCTTAATCGTGGCCGAGCCTCCGATGCCGGACTCGATGATGTCCGGGTAGATGGTGCCCTGAAGCAGGAACTGTGCGCCGGTCTTTCTGGCTTCTTCTTCAAACACGCGCACGAACGTCTCGCCGATGATCTTTCGCTTCTGCTCGGGATCGGTCACGCCCTTGAGCGCCTCAAGGAAGCGGTCGGAGGCGTCCACATGGATGATATTGAGCCCCAGGTTGTCGTGGTAGGTCTGCATGACTTGCTCGGCTTCCTTGTACCGTAACAGGCCATGATCCACGAACACGCAGGTCAGCTGGCCCTTTTCAAGCGCGCGGTCGGCGATGACGCTGGCGACCGAAGAATCCACGCCGCCCGAAAGCGCCGCGACGACCTTCTTGTCGCCCACCTGATCCTTGACATCCTGAATCATTTTCTGAATCTGGTCTTCGAGCTTGTAGCCCGCTTCGCAGCCGCAGATTTTAAACACAAAGTTTTGCAGCATCCGGCGTCCTTCCTTGGTGTGGTTCACTTCGGGATGGAACTGCACGCCGTACATGCCCTTTTGTGCGCACGAGAACGCGGCAACCGGGCAATTTTCCGTGTGCGCATGGACAGAAAAACCTTCGGGCGCGGCGGGGATGAAATCCGTATGGTTCATGAACACGCTGGTGGGATTTGACACACCTTCAAACAGGTCGCATGAATCGACGATGAGCTCCGTGCGGCCGTACTCGCTGATTTCCGCGCTCTCGACCTTGCCGCCGCAGACATGGTTAATGAGTTGCATACCGTAGCAGATGCCAAGGACGGGGACGCCCAGTTGCAATAGCTCGTTGCCCAGTTTGGGCGCGTCCGGCTCGTAGACACTGTTTGGGCCGCCGGTCAGGATGACGCCCTTGAGCGTCTCGTCGCGCCATGCGTCCACGGGCTTGGTGAAGGGCAGGATCTCACAGTACACGCCCATTTCGCGCACGCGGCGCGCGATGAGTTGGTTATACTGCCCACCGAAATCCAGGATGGTGATCTTCTGTGTATTGGCCATGCGCATCCTCCATTTCCAGGGACATTTCCAAGGATAATTCAAAAGACGGTTCCAAAGTAAGTATCCAATAGTATCAGCATAGGCGTTGCGGACAAGTTTTGCAACGCGCATTCGTTGAATATTTATTTATATTTTTGCGCATTTGCCGCCAATTTCTGCTATGTCCAGCACAAATCACAAATTTATTTTGCGCTGAGTATATCTCGGAGGATTCTCGTGCATAATCTGTATCATCAAACATTTGTAGGAGGATCAGTATTCATGGAACAGGGTATGACCAGCGCAAAGCGCAGCGGCTGGAGTGACCGTGAAACCAACCTATTGTGGGAAACCGCAGACGAAGCACAGCAGCAGGGCATCGCCCTAAAAAGCGTATTTGAACGCATCGCGGGCGAAACCGGCAGGCGCCCAAACAGCATCCGCAATTACTATTACGCCCAGGTTCGACAGCGCCTTGGCGGCCAGGAACGCGCCGCGCGATTCGTGCCGTTTGAAGAAGTCGAAGTGCTGGAGCTTCTCGAGCAGGTGCTCCGGGCGCGCGCCCAAGGGCAGTCCGTGCGCTCGTGCTTGCAGCGCATTTCGGGTAGCGACCACAGCCTGATGCTTCGCTATC
>JAVBND010000058.1:0-56817 GCA_031551775.1 Eubacteriales bacterium
AAACGGCTTGCCTTTGTCCAGGAAGGTGATGCTGACGCCCTGGGCCAGCGGCTTTACGTGGATGCGCACATCGCCGTTCTGAGGCGCATACGCATGCTTGGCAATGTTCACATACAGTTCCTCAGCCGCGAGCACCATGCGCCCGATCACCTTGCCGGGGCAACGGTACCCCTTCATCGACTGGCGCAGGAACTGCTCCACGGTTGCCCAGTTGTCCACGGTTGCCGCGGTGGACAGCTTCTTCACGTCCGCAACCTCGATGAACAGGTTGTTCAGCCGCATCGTATAGCGGTAATCCATGCTCTGCGCCAGCTGCTTGACCAGCTTGATGCCGATGTTGTCAAACGAGACCTCCTCATCGCTCTGATCCTGCCCGCCTACCGGCTGCACATAATCGAGCGGATTGAATTCCACGCCGTCATCGCGGAAGCGCAGCTTCGCCGTGTCGCCCGATAGAATGACCTTGATGTCGATGAAGTGGTCTTTGCCGTCCTTGAATCCGTTCGTGACGGTGTTCACTGCCATCTCTTCCAGGCACAGCGCCGAATAATAGGCCGTCTTGCGCGGCATGCCGTTCTCCTCGCAAAATGCCTGTATCTTCTGCGAAAGGCCGATGCAGTCGTCCAGATTGTTCTTCAGCGAAACCTCATAGCAGGGCGCGCCGGTATCCCATTCCTTGGGCAGCAGCAGCAGCTGCTCAAGCGAGGTGGGGAATTTCTTGTTGATGACGGTCGCGGCGATCACAAACAGCGCGCAGGCCAGCGCTTCGGACAACATGCCGCCCAGCCAGATCGCGTTGTCCTTGAGCGCGCCGATGAAGGGCACCGTGCAAACCAGAATCAGCGCCACCTTGCCGATGATGATCGCGTTCGCCAGCCAAACGCGCTTCGCGTTTTGATAGTAGCACACAAAGGCGTAGTTGATCATCGCAAACACCATGGACGCCGCGAAAAACCAGACCGAGCGCTGCACCATGGCCACGGTTTGGGGATCACCGATGTTGAACAGACCGGCGATCGGCGCTGCCAACGCCGAGATGATCACCGCGAAGGCGGCGTTGATCGCCGTGCCGATGGTGAGCGAACGCTTCATGGTTTTGATCAGCGACAGCCGGTCCTGCTCGCCGAAGAAGATGCCGATCAGCGGCATGATCGCAAACCCGACGCCCAGCGAAGCGCAACTGACAAGGTTGGCAACCGTGCCCTGCGCGGACATGGCGCTGAGCGTGAGCGTGCCCAGTTGGATGGCCACGATGACATTCAGCGCGACCCCGCGCACAACGGCGGTCAAGCTCGTCAGCGCGCTGGGAAAGCCCATGTTCAAAACGGAGCCCGCATCGCGCAGCGCTGGCCAGGGCTTTTGAAGGCCAAGCGAGCATTCGCTCTTGCGCAGGTAGTTCAGCGAAACCAGACATGCGGCCAGATAGCTCATGCTCGTGGCAAGCGCCAAACCAAACATACCCATCTTCAGGGGGCCGACGAACAGCACATCCAAGACGATGTCCACGGCAGCCATCACCAGCACGCTGGTCGCGCCCAGCCGCGGATTGCCGGCCACGCGGATAAAGCTCTGCAGCGACGCGTTGAACATGATCGGGATGACGCCGATCATCAGGCCCATCATGTATTGCACGGTCATCTCGCGAAGCTGGTCGTCCTTGGCGCCAATGAAGGACGCGATGAAATTCATATTGGGCAACACCAAGATCACGATCACGATGGCAAACACCAGGTCCGCCAGCAAGACCAGCGAAAACACCGCGTTGACCTTCTTCCCCTCGTTTTGCCCGATATACCGCGCCGCCAGCGCGCTGCCGCCGTTGGCGAAGATGCTGCTGAGCATGGTGATGGAGACGAACAGCGGCATGACCACGTTCATCGCCGCCAGCGCCTCCGCGCCGAGCATGTTGCTCGCCACCAGATTGTCGATCGACATGCTCACCGTGGCGCCCAGCATCATCACGATCGATACGACCAATAACCCCATCAGCAGCCTGCCGACCAGATAATTGTTCGTGCCGGCCACGATGCCGCTTTCCGGCGCTCTCTCTCTCTCTTTTGCCATCTTTCAGATCCTCCTACCCTATCGCTGGGCACGCGCCGAGGTGATCTCCTCCAGCACATGCTCCACTTTTGTTAGCACATCCGTGGCCTTTTCCGACTCGGCGTTGCGCTTGGACGGAATGGTCGCATTGGCGCGGTACAGAACCGAAAACACGGGCACGCCCTTGTCCATGCGTTCGACGCGCACCACATCGCCGATCTTGTACCGGTAAAAGCCCAGGCAGTTGGTGACCACCAAGCCATACTCCTCGCCGACCTCCAGTTCGTTGGCGAGCAGCGGGCGCGACGCCCCGTTTGACAGGAACGACGTGGGCATGAACTCAAAGAATCCCGCCTCCGCCAGCAGCTTGCGCTCCTCACAATTGCTCCTGACGCTGGTGGCGACCAGCGCCTCCGGCGAAAAATACAGGCCGTTGTTCAGCGGAATTTCGCCGATATACCGCTTGAGTACGGATGTGGAGTTGTGCTGCGCATGGCGCGTGGTCGCGCTGTTCTCCGCCACGACGAGGTTCAGATTCGGCCAGATCCTGCTGGCGAGCGGCTTTGCGCGGTTGCCCTTGAACGCAGCGCGAAGGGCGGCCGCCCGTTCCGGGTTCGGGCTCAGGACTTCATTGAGCTTTTTGAGCAGCGCCTCCGGCAGCCAGTATTTTTGCGGCAGCGACTTGTCGCACGGGATGGCGCCGCGCTCGATGTCATCGCATAGCGCTTCCCAATGCTGCTCCAAGAAGTCAAACGCGTCGATCACGCTGCCGGTATAGGGCGCCGCGATCAGCTGCACCCGCTCGTCCGCAATGGCAAACAGCATGCGCGCATACCGCACATCAAAGATGTCGCTCGGAAACAGCAGCTCCTTGGGGCTGGTCATGGAGCCCACATCCGCGCTCAGCGTCAGCAGCAGCCCGGAGATCGTGTTCAGGTACAGGCCGTCCCCAAACCGCTTGTTTTGCGGGAGAGCCGCGTAGAGCGAGAACACATGTCCCATGGCGCCGAGGGTTTGCACCTCTTGCCTGAACATCGCAAGGTAGGGGGCTGTGCACGGAATGTACCGCACGGACGCATCGGGTCCAAAGGAAAGCGTATAGCAGATCGGCTCTTCCTCTGTCAGAATGTTTCGCTCGCCCAGCCGAGAAATCAGCTGATGGATGGGCTGATAGAATGCGTAATTTGTCAGCGGCAACCGGCGCTGGTACTCTTCAATGGTTTCTATTTGAGAAAAGCCGAATCTGCGTCCGTAATCCGTCTCAGCGTTGCGCTTGAGGATGCCCTGCAGAACCTGGCCTTGGGTGTCGCGCAGCATTTTGTTTCCCCGCTTTCGTTAAGCTTGCGCCTGGTCGTACCGCAGGTTCATTTTTTGCGACACATCGACCTTGAGCATTTTCATGATCATCATCAGATTGTTCACAAGGAACGGATGCGCCAGCACCAGCGAGGTCAGCATGGTCATCAGCTTGATCTTTTCCTTGGTGTAGGCTTTGGAGGGCGTCAGCGGCTTCAGGTTCTTGCGGTAGGGCCACAGCAGCCGCTTGATTTCCTTGCGGTCCTGATACGTCAGATCCATGGACGCGAGCAGGATCGCCGAAAAGAAGCCGAGCAGGTCCCAAGTGTATTCATTCATGTCCAGCTGCATCTGCGCGCCGCAATCAAAAATGCTCTTGAAGCCGCGCGCATAGCGCATCGCCTGCTCCGACGTCTTCTTCATCGTGGTCAGTATGGATTCTCCGTATCGGCAGTAAATGTAGCCGATGTTTTGCGGCAAAAAGCAGATGCGCTCGGCATGGCCATAGCACTCAAGGTGCAGCTTGCCTTCCTCGGCAAAGGGGATCTCCTCATCGAAGGCAATGCCGTGCTTGCGCATGAAGGCATGGTCATACACCTTCGTGCCCAGGTTCATCGCTTCGCCATGGACAAACTGGCGGGAATCCCAGCTGCCCCGATCAAGCACGATGGATTCGCGCGTCTGATCCAGCATACAGAACGGATGAATCGGCGTTTGCATGTCGCCTCCAAGTTCCGCGACCTCATAGCGGAACACCAGGATCGGGGCATCCGATTCGTCCATGTGGCGCAGGGACACTTCAAAGATATCCGTTTCAAAATAATCGTCCGCGTCCAGGAACACCAGGCGCTTGCCCGTCACGTACTGCAACCCATGATTGCGCGGACTTGCCGCATAGAATCTGTCGTTGTTCAGCCGAAACGTCTTTACATTGTCATAGCCCCGGACCAGCTGTTCAATCTCTCCGGCGTTTTGCTCGCTGCAATTGTGAATCACGATGATCCACTCAATGTTTTCAAAGCCCAGTGTCTGCTGCCTGAGCGAATCAAAGGCGCGTCTCAGCAGCATTATATTGACATCGTGACACGGTGTCACGACAGAAATCGCATATTCTTTCATACACAGTCCTCTTCTTTGGCATATTGCCACCAAAGGCGATTGGCAAAACAACGGCTGTTTTCTCTGTCCGGATCGACCCATGGCTTGCCTTCCCTCGAGCCGTAGTAATGAATCAAAGCCGTGTTGTTGCGCACCCAGTCCTCTTCACCGTCCGCAATGTATCCCGCGCCCATATTGTAGATCTTGTAATCCGCATACTTTGTTTCCATGCCGTACAGAAAATTGAGGATATCCTGGTCGGAAAACGTGATGTATTGCCGGTACTGCGCAATGCTTGCGATCACATCCGAAAAGACGATTCGTTCGCGCGCCCTGTCCATGTTGATCATCAGCACCCCGGCGTTGAAGTACTTGTCCTGATTAAGGGGCGCGCCCATGCGGTCAAACATGGTGAGGAACTTATATTTTCGCAAAACGGAAACGCCGATGTCTTCGCAAGCGATCAGCAACTTGCTTTCAAAATTCATTTGATACAGCGCTTCCACCGACCGGTTGACGATGATGTCGCAGTCCAAGTACAGCGCCCGATCGATGTCCGGGGGCAGCAGGGCAGGCGCCAGAAAGCGGTAATACGTTGTATGGGGCAGGCCGAAGGCGACCGGCACATCTTGAAACATGGCGTCGTCCACCAAGGTAAAATGAATGTGCAGCGCATCGCTGAACCGCGCGCAATCGTCCCAAAAGGCTTGTTGCAGGCTGGACTCAATGCCGCCATGCAACAGATAAATATGAAACGGCCCATCATTATTCATGGCCAGCGACCGGAGCAGCACCTTGGCCGGCGCCAGATAATTCGCGTCGGACGCGATCACAATGTTCATCATTCACACGAACCTTTTCTTATGAATAAGCCGAAGCGCCTGTAACATGCGTCATTAACAGGGCTTCGGCCTTGGCTTCGCTGGGAACGAATTAGCGCGGGGTCTTCGCTTCCACGACCTTGCTGATGGTCTCGTACAGGTGGCGGGCTTCCTCCATCTTGCCGTCGGCGAAGATGCCCTTGAGCACCTGATACAGGAAGTTCATTTCCTTGATGGAATGCTGGTACTCGTCAATCGGGGCATTCACGCCCTGAGAAATCGCCTTGAAAAGGTCTTCGCGGGAGTTGAGGCCCGCCAGCTCGTCCGCATGGGTCGCAATGTATTCCAGAACTGTCATGTGTATCATCCTCCGTATTTTGTTTTGATCCTCCGCCTCTGACGCACCGAGACGGTTACCTGTTGGCGCTGTCATCGCCTGGCGATATGTAACTTATCACAGTTTGTGCGTCAACACATACTTTGCGTAAAATCAGGATGATATTGCGGAAAAATGGCACAATCTGTCAACGCACGCGCCGCATCACCATGCGTTTTTGTCAGGCCAGCGGCAAATGCCGACGGCCAGCGGTTCGTCTTTGTCCAAATGAAAATCCGCGTGGCGGCAATACCAGCACTCGTTGATCAGCGCCGCTTTGCGCGGCGCAAACGCCGGGCAGCTCTGCCTGGGCCAAATGTTTCCGCCGCAGTTTGGTTTGGATAGCGTCGATTCATCTGACGGTGGTTCTTGCATTGTTACATGGTCCTTTCATCCGTGGCGTCACATGCTACCATTCTGGGTGCATTATCGCACACATGTAACAAAAAAACGTTCCTGTTAAGAAAAGAGCGCTTTTTGCGCAGAATTGTCTCAGGTGGGCGTCACACGGTCGTCCCTCGGTCAAAGACATAGTCCAAATAGGTCTTTTTTACGGCCGCCTGGCTGCCCTTGGCGATGGGAATCACCGCGCCGCCTTGCATCACAAATTCCGTATTTGTCATGCGCTCCACCCGGGCCATGTTGATGACAAAGGAAGCGTGGGGTTGCACAAATTTTCCGGTTTCCAAGAGCGGCGAAAGATATTCGGTAAACGGCACGCGTATGGTCATCGCGTCCAAACGCTCCATCGTGACCAGCGCAATGCTGACGCTGTTGCGCACGCGCTCGCAGTACAGGATCGAGTTTGCCGCCACCACGCGCAGCCCGTCCTTGGTTTTGATCGCCATGGTGGCCTTCTCCACGGCGGCGGTTTTTGAGATGGCGAGCGACAGCACCTCAAAGAAGTTTTCCTTGTTGATGGGCTTTACGAGGTAGCCGACGGGGTTTGCTGAAAACGATTCAAGGGCGAAGCCTGGCTCGGTGGTCACAAACAAGATCTGCGCTTCGCGGTCGCCCCGGCGCAGCTCAACGCCCAACTGCACGCCGCTGAGCATGGGCATTACGATATCCAGTATATATAGCTGAAAGGGCGTCTTGGCGCTAGCGTCCAGCAGCTGATCAGGATGGGAAAAGGCGCGCACATCGGCAACCAGGCCGCGCTCCTTGATGTACTCGTTCGTCAGCGCCGCAAGCTGCTCCAGCTGATCGGTCATATCATCACATATGGCAATCGAAACCATCCGCCCATCCCTCCGCTTTTGTTCCGCGCCACCCGCGTATAACCATTATTATACACGAGTTTCTCAATAAGTACATACGGTGTTTCAACAAAGATGGCGAAAAAATGGGCGCACACCCGGAATCTATGCTATAATGAAGCGCAAAGAACAACCGGAGGATCGCCGCTATGACAGCACATTGGGTTTACCGCACCATCAATTATGCCATACTGGCCGTCAATATACTTGTCAGCATTCTCTGCTTTGGCCTCAGGCGCAAACCGGATCTGCCGATGGTGCTCGCCTTTGCCGCCATGCTGGCTTTCAATACCTGCGTCTATTTTCATCCCGTCCTCGCGACCGTCTTCGAAAACGTGCCCGTGGCCATTTTCTGGTTTGCCGTGCTGCTCTATTACAACAAGGGCAAAGTATTCTCCAAGTTGTTCATTTATGTGGGTACGCTGTTCATCACCATGTTTCTGAACTGGAGTTGCTCGCTTGTCGCACAGCTGGTTTGCGGATACGAGACGGACGCCTATTATACCATGCTGCTGATTCTGGTGTGCGCGGCGCTGGCCATTTACAGCATGCTGATGTTTCGGTATGGGCCGAACCTGCGCGGCATCCTGTTCGTGTTTTCCCGCCCCATTGACGGCCTGCTCTACTTGCTGGCGCCGTCTGTGGCGCTCGTCATCATGGGATATTGCTACATGACCCAGGGTATTGTCTGGTATCCGCTGCCCTTAAGACCCGACGTGTATTACTTTCTGCCGCCGTTTTCCCTGGCCGCATGCTATGTCTTCATCCTCGTGGCGATTGTGAGCACCTATGAAAAGGCGGAGCAAAAGTTTGAGTCCGCCTTCGTGCTGAACATCGTCTCGATTGAACACGGGCACTACAAAAAGCTGGAGGATCTGTATGACAAACTGCGCATTCTGCGGCACGACACGAAATATCTGATCAACGCCGCCCGTGAAATGCTGTTTGCGGGCGATGCCGCGGGCGCCTCCATGCAACTGAGGGACGTCGAAACGCAGCTCGCGCAGTTGGACATCACAAAATACTGCGAAAACGCCTCGCTGAACGCCCTGGTGGCCAATTATCAGGAGCGGTGCCAGGCGCTGGATATCCGCTTCGATGTGGACATCTATGCCCTGGGCGGCTTTCAGCTGCCGAATTATGAACTGTGCATCATTGTCGGCAACCTGCTGGAAAACGCCCTGGAAGCTTCGGCAAGGCTGCACTCCGGACGCAGCATTGCCGTGAAGGCGCAGCGAACCGCCACCCAGTACATCCTGATGGTCACCAACAATTTTGACGGTGCCCTGAAGCAGGAGGACGACAGGATCGTCAGCTTGAAAGAAGACGGCGGCTTGGGTCTGCGCAGCATCCGCACCATCCTCACCCGCTACCACGGCGAAATGATCACCGAGTGGACGGACAGCACATTCACCGCCTACTTGGTTTTTGAAGGCGCCTGACCGGTCGCGCATCGTGCATATCCGCGAATAAGCGGAAGCGCACGATGCGGCTTACGCATATGGCGAGAATATGAATGTTAAGAAAAATATTTTGGGTGGCAGGAAAAATCATGGAGATCGCGAATATAGATACTACGCGCTACCCATCATGAATATAGAAAGAGGGCGGTTCCGATGGCAGAGCCGGTTGCGCCCGACGGGCGCGGGATTCACCTCATTTGAAGTAGGAGGATAACGACATGCGCATCATTACAAGTGGAAAAAACGTAGAGATCACCGAGGCGCTGCGCGAGCGCATTGAAAAAAAACTTTCCAAGCTCGACCGGTTCCTGGACGAATCGGAAGAAGTGCAGGTGCGCCTGTCCCAGCAGCGCGGCAACCGCAACACGGTCGAGATTACCATCGCATTTGACGGCGCGATCCTGCGCGCCGAGGAAACCACGCCGGATATGTATGGCTCAATCGACCGCGCGGTAGACATCATCGTGCGCCAGATCCGCCGCCACAGGACCAAGCTTGAAAAGCGGCTGCGCATTGGCGCATACGAAGAGGCGGACGCAGCGGCGCTTGAAGAGGCGCTCGAAGCGACGCTGGTGCGCACGAAGAAGTTCATGATGAAGCCCATGAGCGTTGACGACGCCATCGTGCAGATGGACATGCTGGGGCACAACTTCTTCATGTTCCTGAACGAGGAGACCGGCGGTACGTGCGTGGTATACAAACGCCAGGACGGCAACTACGGGTTGCTGGAACCGGAGAACGCATGACGGTGTAACCCCAAATCTCCATGCTTTGATCGGACTTTGGGGGTTGTGGGGTACGGTGAGGAGGCTTCAGCACAAATGAAGCCACCAGCCTCGGGAAAAAGATAAAAAAAGCCGGCGAAACCAAAAGGAATCGCCGACTTTTTGCCGAATGGGCAATATTGTGACCCATCGACAAGCGGAGTGTTCAAGGGCGATACGGTCGTCGGCAATGATGTCTGGATCGGCCAGCACGCCACAATTCTGCCCGGCGTGACGATTGGCGACGGCGCGATCATCGCGGCAAATTCGGTGGTCGCCAAGGATGTCCCCGCTTATTGCATCGCCGGGGGCAATCCGGCCAAACGCCGCTGCGTCCATGGTTGGGACGTGGCGGCGCTGTTTTTTGGGCATGCGTGGCAGCGGGCGGTTAATTCTGCGCGCCCAGCTCGCGGGATAGCTGCCGCGCTACGTCCAGCAGGTGTTCGATGAGCTGATCGCGGTCGCGCTGCATCAGGGCAGTCGCGCCCGAGACGGAGATGGCGGCCACGCACTCGTTGTTTAAACCGTAGATGGGCGCGGCGTAGCAGGTCAGGCCCACCTCGTGCTCCTCGAGATCCTCCGCGTAGCCGCGCTGGCGAATCAGCTGAATCTCGCGGATCAGCTGCATCTTGTTCTTGATGGAGGTTTCGGTCAATGGTTCATAGGCGTACTGGTCCGCCAGGCGATAAAGCTCGGCGTCGTCCAATTGCGCGAGCATGGACTTGCCGCTGGCGGTGGAGGAGGCGTCCATGCTCAGGCCAATTTGCGAAAGCATCTGGATGGCGTTGTTGGTGGCCTCTTTGTACAGGAAGGTGCTCTTGCCGTCCCCCGTCATCACCGACAAATGGGTGGTCTGGTTGCTCAGGTCGCGCAACTTTTGCAGGTAGGGCCGCGCGGTCATCACAAGATCGTACCGCCCGATTACGATGTTGCCGTAGTGGGCAAATTTGTTGCTCAACCGGTACTTGGCCGATGCGCTTTTGGATACATAGCCGCCGGCCTCCAAAGTATACAGAAGGCGAAACACGCTGGCGCGTCCAAGGCCGGTAAATTTGTGAATCTCGGCTACGCCCAATTCTTCATGCTGGCTGAGCAGGTCCATGATGCCCAGCGCGTTTTCCACGGATTGCAGGATATAATTGCCCTTTTCCAACAAACACAGCCCTTTCCGATGCTTTTTACGGCTTGTGCCGTATTATAACACATTCCCTATGCGTTTGAAACACATGCCGCCGGCATTTTCTTGTTAACCATGAACGTTTGTATGAAAAACTGTCAAAGTTAACCCTATGTACGATATATACATGCAAACCGCAAATGAATGCGCAAAAACTTAATGCATATGGTCAATAGTATTTATGTAGCAACCCGTGATATACTATTCATAGAGATACGCCATTTCACATAGAGAAACACGGAGGGATAAGATGAAGGCTGTTGTGATCGGCGCGGGCGCGATGGGTTGCCGGTTTGGCTCGGCGCTATACCGCGCGGGCTGCGATGTGTACTTGTACGACGTGAACCGGCAGCACGTGGACGCGATCAACGAGCGCGGCCTCCTGATTCACGACGGAAGCGGGGTTGAGGCGCTTTCCATGAAGGCGACGAGCGACATATCCGATGTGCCCGTCTGCGATCTTGCGGTGCTTTTCACCAAGTCCATCTACACCGCAGATGCGCTCAAGACTGCGCAGCGCGTCCTCAAAGCCGGCGCGAAGGTGCTGACGCTTCAAAACGGCCTGGGCAATATCGAGCAAATCGAGCAATATGCGCCGCGCGAGAACATCATCGCGGGCATCACCAACTACGCCACCGACCTCCTGGGCCCGGGCGAGGTGGAATTTACCGGCAAGGGCGTGGCCAAGATCATGCCGCTTGATCCCGAGTGCCTGCCGTTTGGCGAAGAAGTGGCGCGGCTGTTCACCCTGGGCGGGTGCGAGACGTACCTGAGCCGGGACGTGATGGTAGACATCTGGGAGAAGGTCGCCTTCAACGCGGCGTACAACGCGCTCACCTGCATCACCGAGCAGACAGTTGGCGGCGTGGGTTCGACGGAAGAGGGGCGTTCGCTGTCACTTGACATCGCCTCCGACGTGGTGCGCGTGGCGCGTGCCGACGGCGTTCAAGCGGACGAAGCGCGCGTGCACCAGACCATCCTTTCGGTGATCGTCCCCCACAAGGATCATAAGCCGTCCATGCTTCAGGACCGCCTCGCGGGGCGGCGCACCGAAGCCGACGCGATCCTGGGCATGGTGGTGAAAAAGGGAGAACAATACAATGTGTCCTGTGAACATGTTCACACGATATACAGGCTCATTCGCATGATCGAACACGGTTACCTGGGTAAGCGCTGATCAATTCGATCACTGTCTGACGGCTGCTTTTCCGCCCAGGCGGACTTGCAGAAACACTCGCGGTAGCGCTGCTACAGCGTCGGTTTCTGCAAGTCCGCCTGGACGAAAAATCAACTCGCCAGCCACCAACCGAATGAATCATCGTTTACCGTGGATGACCCGGCGACCCAGTACCCATGAGCGAAGAACCAATTAAAGTAAGGGAGGACTTATCCATGAAGAAACTGGTATCCATCCTGCTCGCGGCGCTTTTGATCCTGGGCGTTTTTGCCTCGTGCGCCTCCGCCGCCGAAGTGACCTACAAGCTTGGGCACATGTCGCCGCTTGACAACAACTACAACCTGCTTGCCGAGCGCTTCAAGGCGCTGGTGGAGGAGAAGAGCGGCGGGCGCATCGCCATTGAGATCTATCCCCAGGCGCAACTGGGCTACGACCGCGACCTGCTCGAAGCCATGCAGTTTGGCACCGTGGACTTTGCGGTCAACACGGCGTCGGTCATCTCGAACTTCGCCCCGCTGCTGGGCGCGCTCGACCTTCCCTACCTGCTAAACGACTGGGATCACATCGAGAAGTTCATCGCCTCCGACGCGGCGACCAGCCTGCTTGGCGAGTGCGAGAGCGAGGGCCTGGTCGGCCTGTCCCTGATGGGCCGCGGCTTCAGAAGCGTCACCAACAACGTGCGCCCCATCACGTCTCTTGAAGACATCAAGGGCATCAAGCTGCGCGTCGTGGAATCCACCGTGTTCGTCAAGACGTTTGAGGACTTTGGCGTCGTGACGAGCGCCATGTCCTTTGGCGAAGTGTTCACCGCGCTTCAGCAGGGCGCGATCGACGGCCAGGAGAACCCGCCGGAGACCATCTTCGCCGAGCGCGTCTACGAAGTGCAAAAGTACCTCTCCCTCACGCAGCACATCGCGGGCTGGGCGGCGCTGATGGCGTCCAAGAGCACCTTTGACCGCATGAGCGCGGAGGACCAGCAGTTGATCCGCGAGTGCGCCGTACAGGCGGCTTTTGAGGAAACCCAGATCAACCGCGAGAAGGAAGGCAGCTTCATCGAGAAGCTGGAAGCGCAGGGCATGCAGGTCAACGACCTCGACCGCGCGCCGTTCAAGGCCGCCGCGACCAGCGCCTACTCCTGGTTTGAAGGGACGTACGGCGAAGCGGGCATGAACTACGTAAACGCCATCCGCGAAACCGCCAAGTAATCTTTCACCCAAGCATGTCCCATACGGCTGCCGCGCATGGCTCGGCGCGGCAGCCGGTCTTTCACTCAAAAAGAAACTGTGAGGTGATACCCTGTGGCGATTCTTCGCAAGGTAGCGGATGCGCTGTCCAAAGTTGTCCGAGTGCTGATGTCGTTGCTTTTGGTCCTGATGGTTGTATCGATGGCTGCCCAGGTCTTCTCCCGGTGGCTGGGTATCAGCCTGTCCTGGACGGAAGAACTGACCCGCTTTGCCTGCGTGTGGCTGATCTTCTTGGGTTCGGCAAAATTGGCTGAGGAGAGCGAGCACATTTCGGTTACCATTTTAGACGGGCTTCTCAAAGGCAAGGCGCTTCTTTATTTAAACGTATTCCGCAGAGCCCTCTTTGCGATCTTCTCGCTCATCCTCGTGTGGGTGGGCTTTCAGGCCGCCGGCATGGTCGCGCGTCAGATTTCTCCCAACATGGGCGTTTCAATGAACTGGATGTACATTTCAATCCCCCTCGGTTCTTTGTTCACGGCGTTCTACCTGCTGATCAACTTGTTTGCTCCGCCGAAGGAGGAAATTGTGGAAGGTGGTGAGCGCACATGATCGCGCTGTTCTTTATTCTCTTTATTGTCCTCTTGGCGATCGGCCTCCCGATCGCGCTCGCGGTGGCGGGTCCGGCGCTGACCTACATCCTGTCTACCGGCATCCAACCCATGATCGTGGCGCAGCGCTTGTTCTCGGGCGTCAACGTGCTGGCGCTCATGGCAATCCCGTTCTTCATCCTGGCGGGCAACCTCATGAACACCGGCGGCATCGCCAAGCGCCTGGTCAACGTGGCCAACATCTTTGTCGGGCGCTTCACCGGCGGGCTTGCCATCGTCACCGTGCTTGCGTGCATGTTTTTCGCCGCGATTTCCGGCTCGGGCGTCGCGACAGCCGCCGCCATGGGCATGATCATGGTGCCCGAAATGGTCAGGAACGGCTATGACAAGGAATTTGCCGCGACGGTCGTGGCTTCGGCCAGCCCCATCGGCGTCATCATCCCGCCGAGCATTACCTTTATCCTCTACGGCGTCATGACCTCTTCGTCGATCTCGGACCTGTACCTCGCGGGCATTCCATCGGGCATCTACGTGGGCCTCGCGCTGATCGTGGTTTGCATCTTGATGTCCAAGAAGAAGGGTTATACGGGCGACGGGCGCAAGTATACCGGAAAAGAAATTGCAAAGATCATCGTGGACGCCATCCCGGCGCTCGGCACGCCCGTCATCTTAATCGGCGGCGTGTTCGGCGGCTGGTTCACGCCCACCGAGTCGGCGGTCATCGCGGTGGTGTATTCCATCCTGGTGGGCCTGTTCGTGTACAAGGACCTCAAGTTCAAGGACCTGCCCAAGGTGTTCTTTGAGTCGGCCAAGACCACGGCCAACACCATGTTCATCATCGCGTGCGCGACGGTGTTCGCCTATGTGCTTTCCTACGAGCGCATCCCGCAGATGATCGTGGCCGGGTTCTCGAACTTCTCATCGAGTCCCGCCATCATCCTGCTCATCATCAACCTGATCCTCCTGATCGCGGGCACGTTCATGGAGACCACCGCCATCATGATCATCCTTGTGCCGCTGCTCTGGCCGGTCGCGCAGCAGGTGGGCGTCAACGTCGTCCACTTCGGCCTGATCGTAACCGTCAATACGGCCATCGGCCTTTTGACTCCGCCGTTTGGCGCGTGCCTGTTCGCGACGAGCGCGGTTTGCAAGGTCAAGGTGGAGGCGATCTGCAAGAACGTGCTGCCGTTCCTGCTGGCCTCGATCATCGCGCTGTTGTTCATCACCTATGTGCCCCAGAGCATATTGTTCCTGCTGTAAAACAGGAGCGCGGCCCCGCGTTCATGAAACTCCCCTGACGGAAAGGAAGAAAGCTATGCAACGAATCAAGTTCTACGGCATCGGCGGCCAGGGCGTGGTCACCGCGGCCAAGACGCTGTCGATCGCGGTGTCGATCCACGAGGACGAGTACGCGATCACCGTGCCGGCCTACGGGCACGAGCGGCGCGGCGCGCCGGTCTACACCGACATGGTGATCGACAAAAAACCCATCGTGCTCAACTGCTTTGTGTATGAACCCGACATCGTGGTGGTGCTCGACGAATTCATCATCGACCAGCACAAGCACGTCAATGTCGCCAAGGGCAAGCATGCGGGTACGGTGCTCGTGATCAACACGGCCAAAATCGAGACGGCCAAACGCTATGCCGAGACCTACGGCTTCAAAAAAACCTACTATGTGGACGCGACCAAGTGCGCCCTTGACAACATCGGGCGCGGAATCCCCAACGGCGCGATGCTGGGCGCGCTGGCGCGAACCGGCGCAGTCAAGATCGAGTCGGTTGAAAAAGCGCTCAGGGAAGTATTCGGAAAGGCGGGTGAGAAGAATGCAAACGCGGCAAGAGCGGCCTACGAACAAAGCCAGGAGCTTTAATCCCGTCGGGCCCTGCGCCAACCATTTCGTCTCGGCCAATACCGGTTCGTGGCGGCTTGAGCGGCCCAAGGTGGATTACGCTTCGTGCATCAAGTGCGGCACCTGCCAAAGGTACTGCCCGGCGGGCGTGGTCACGGTGCACAAGGATCGGGAAGAATGCGTGACGTTTGATTTTGCTTTCTGCAAGGGCTGTGGCATTTGCGCCAACGAATGCCCCAAGAAGTCAATTCAAATGGTGGACGAGCGAGGTGAACTCTAATGGCGAAGTACAAGATGCTCGATGGCAACGCCGCGGCGGTTGAAGCGGTCAAGATGGCGCGCGTAAAGGTGATATCGGCCTACCCCATCACCCCGCAAAGCTCCATCGCCGAAAAACTTTCGGACTTGGTAGACTCGGGCGAGCTCCCGGCGCAGTACATCCGCGTGGAATCCGAACACACGGCCATGTCGGCCGCCATCGGCGCGCAATTGACCGGCGTTCGCGCCGCGACCGCCACCTCCTCCGTCGGCCTCGCGCTCATGACGGAAGTCCTGGGCGTTGCCTCCGGCTGCCGCGTGCCGATCGTCATGCCGGTGGTCAACCGCGCGTTGGTCGCGCCCTGGAGCCTGTGGTGCGACCATCAGGACACCATGACCGTGCGCGATACCGGCTGGCTGCAACTGTATTCGGAGAACGTGCAGGACGTTTACGACCTGACGATTGCCGCCTACCGCATCGCGGAGGACGCGCGGGTATTGACGCCCGCCATGGTGTGCCTGGACGGGTTCTTCCTGTCCCATTCCATGCAGAAGCTGTCCATCCCCGATCAGGCGGAAGTGGACGCTTTCATCGGAGATTACGCGCCCAAGAACCTGTACCTGAACCCCGAAGATCCCATCATCATCAACAACCTGACGCCCAGCGACGAACTGACCGAGATGCGCTATCAGCAGGCGCTGGGCTTCAAGGCCGCCGAGAAAGTGGTGGACGAAGTCTTTGAGGCATTTGAGAAGGCGTTTGGCCGCACGCACCGCGCTGTCGAAGGTTACCAGCTTGAAGACGCACAGTTCGCCGTGGTGACGCTGGGTTCCATGTCCGGCACCGCCAAGTACGTGGTGGACTGCCTGCGCGACATGGGCGTCAAGGCAGGCGCGCTGAAAGTGGTATGCTTCCGCCCGTTCCCGGCCGGGAAAGTTCGAGATGCGCTAAGGAACGTTCCCAATATCGCCGTCATCGACCGCGCCGCGGGGCTCGGCGGGCAGTTCCCGCCGCTGGCGCTGGAGGTCATGAGCGCGCTCAAGGATCAGGACAAGTTCGTCAAGAGCTACATCGCGGGGCTCGGCGGGCGCGACATCAGCATGATGACCATTGAACGCGTGCTGCGCGACCTGATGGCCGGGGGCCAGGACATCGAGAGCACGTGGATCGACCTCAAGGACGAACCGACCAAGATAAGGCAGGTGGAGCTCAATGTTTAAGATCGGCACAGACACGCCCGACTTGGTGGCGCATGGCGTCAGCGCGTGCGCGGGCTGCGGGATGGAGCTGGTCATGCGCAACGTCCTGGATGTGCTGGGCAGCGACACCGTCATCGTCATTCCGCCGGGATGCTCGGCGCTCTTTATGGGCTTTGGCCAGGAGACCGGGCTTAAAATCGCGGGCTTCCAGGGCAACCTTGAAAATACCGCCGCTTACGCGGCCGGCATCCGCGCGGGGCTGACCGCGCAGGGCAACGCCCACACGACGGTGCTCGGCTTCGCGGGCGACGGCGGCACGGTGGACATCGGCCTGCAGGCGCTTTCCGGCATGATCGAGCGCGGCGACCGCGTGCTCTACATCTGCTACGACAACGAGGCGTACATGAACACCGGCATCCAGGGTTCGTCCTCTACGCCCCTGGGCGCGAGCACCACCACGACGCCGGGCGGCAAGCTGTCCGGGCGCAAGGACCTTTTGCAAATCGTGATCGCGCACGGCATTCCCTACGCCGCCACCTGCTCGGTCGCCAACATTCCCGACATGAGGAAGAAACTTAGGAAGGCCAAGGAAGTTGACGGCCCGACGGTTTTGCACATCCACGCGCCCTGCCCGACCGGCTGGGCGTACCATCCGAGCAAGTCCATCGAGGTGTGCCGCGCGGCGGTCGAGACCGGCGCATGGATGCTCTATGAGTACGAGGACGGCGGGTACACGGTAAACTACAAAAAGCCGCTGAAGCCCCTCGAAGGATACCTGAAGCTTCAGGGCCGCTTCAAGCGCATCAAGCCCGAGGACATTGAGCGCGCGGAGGCGGCAATCGCGAAGCGTTACGCACAGCTAAAGGCGCTGGAAGGATAAGGTGAAAACCATGTACAAGATCATCGCCGTCAACCTCGGCTCGACCTCCACCAAGTTCGCTTACTACGAGGACGACCGCCTGGTGGTCAAGAAGACAATCGACCATCCGGCGCAGGAGATACGCGCTTTTGCGACCATTTGGGATCAGCTCGATTACCGCATGGACGCGGTCAAACGCGAGATGGCAGCCAACGGCATCGAACCGGCGGCGCTTGACGCGGTGGTCACGCGCGGCGGACACACCGAGCCGCTCGAGGGCGGAACATACCTGATCAACCAGAAGATGCTCGACCAGTCGCGCAGCGAGAAATTCGGCAACCATGCCTGCGACCTGGGCCTCTTGATCGCATCTCGCTTTGCCAGGGACTACGGCGTCAAGCCCTTCACCGTCGATCCGCCGGTCACCGACGAATTCGAACCGCTCGCGCGCTACTCGGGCCTGACCGAGTTCAACCGCCGTTCGAGTTTTCACGCGCTCAACCACCGCGCGGCGGCGCGCCAGTACGCCAAGGATCGCGGGATTCGCTACGAGGACCTCAACCTGGTGGGCGTGCACATGGGCGGCGGCATTTCGGTTTGCGCGCACAAAAAAGGCAGGATGGTAGACGCCAACAACGGCCTGATCGGCGACGGCCCGTTCTCAACCAACCGCACCGGCACGTTGCCGGCTGGGCCGCTCATCGACATGTGCTTCTCGGGCGAGTACACCCGCGAGACGCTCAGAAGAAAGCTCAACGGGCACGGCGGCATCATGGCGTACCTGGGCGAGACCGACATGCGCATCGTCGAGGACAACGTCATGGCGGGCGACAAAAAGGCCGAGGAAGCGGTAGAAGCGATGTGTTACCAGGTCGCCAAGGAAATCGGCGCCATGGCAACGGTGCTCAAGGGCGATGTGGACGCAATCTTCATGACCGGCGGCATTGCGCGCAGCGAGTACATTACCGGACTCATCATCGAGCGCGTCAAGTTCATCGCGCCGGTCGCCCTGTATCCGGGCGAATATGAAATGCAGTCGCTGGGGCTCAACGCCTACGAAGCGCTGCGCGGCGCGATTCCCGTCAAGGAGCTGTAGTGCCGGACCAGCCGCGACCGGCACAGGCACGCAAGGGGGACAGCCCATTTCACGAACGCGACAGGGGAGGCAATCAGATGTTTAAAAGTTTTGCCGATGTAGAGGCGCATATTACCGGGAACGGTTATAAAAAGACGCTGGCGCTTGCCGGTTCGCACGACCCTGACGCGCTGGGTTCGGTGGTCATGGCCAGGCGCAAGGGCATCGTGAACGCCACGCTGATCGGCGACATAGAAGAGACCCAAAAGCTCCTGGCATCAATGAACGAGGGCCTTGACCATTTTAGGTTCGTCGAAGCCGCGCCCGGCCGCGCCTCGGCCGATCTTGCCTGCAAGATGGTCGCGGACGGAGAGGCCGATATGCCCATGAAGGGCAAGATGCAGACCGCGGATTTCATGCGCGCGGTGCTCGACAAGGGGTACGGCTTTATCCCCGACAAGGGCCTTTTGTGCCAGGCCACGGTGCTTGATTTTGCCCACCAGGACCGCCTTGTGATCATCAGCGACTGCGCGGTCAACGTCGCGCCCGAATACGGCGACAAGCTCAAGATCCTGAAGGCCGCCGTGACGCTCGCGCATCAGTTGGGCTTCGCGTGCCCGCGCGTGGCGGTGCTCGCGCCGGTTGAGACCATCAACCCCGCCATGCCCGCAACCATTGACGCCGCGATGCTCTCCAAGGCCAACCAGCGCGGCCAGATTGCAGGCTGCGTCGTAGACGGCCCGCTCGCCCTCGACAACGCCATCGACGCGGAGGCGGCCAAGGCAAAGGGTGTGGGCGGCGATGTAGCGGGCCGCGCCGACGTGCTGATCATGCCGGATCTCGCTGCGGGCAACATCTTCACCAAGTCGCTGCACTACTTCGCCCACCTCAAGCAGTCGGGCACCATCACGGGCGCAAACATTCCCGTGGTGATGACATCCAGGACCGATACCACAGAGGATAAGTACTACTCCATCCTGATTTCGGTGATGCAGTCGTTATGAAGAAGTATCTGACAAAACAGACGCTCGGGCTTGCGCTGGGGCTCGCCGTATGCGCCCTGCTGTTTGCTTGCCCGATCGAAGGACTAAGCGTCGATGGGCGGCGCTGCCTCGCGCTCAGCCTCATGGCGGTCATCTGGTGGGCGACGGGCGCGATGCACCCGGGCTTTACCGCCCTTCATCTTCTCATGGGCTATACGCTTTTCCTGGACCCCGAGATCGCGCCGCGCTCGCTGATTTTCAGCGTTTGGACCGGCCCCATGATGTACCTGGTCATCGGCGGGTTCCTGATCGCGGCGGCGGTGCAGGGTTCGGGCCTGGGCAAGCGGGTGGCGCTCATGTACGTGCGCCGGTTTGTGCGCTCCTATGTGGGCATATTGGTGTCGTGCTACCTCCTGTCCATGGCGCTCAGCTTCATGATCCCGCACCCATGGCCGCGCGCGTTCCTGCTGATCTCGGTGATGGGCTATGTGACCAAGGCGGCGGGCCTTTCGGATGCGCACAAGCGCGCCGTGGGGCTTGCCGTGTTCGCGGGATCGGTGCCCACCGCGATGCTCCTTTTGACGGGCGACAGCACGCTCAACCCGGTGGCGGTCGGCTTTTCGGGCGCGGCGGTCAGTTGGCTTCAGTGGCTGATCTACATGGGCCTTCCGGCCATCGTCGCCTCGGCCCTGACGCTCCTCAATCAGTTGATCGTGTTCAAGCGCCCGAGCCATTTTGAGATGAACACAAACGAAATTGACAAAGAACTGAGCGCGCTTGGCAAGGTCTCGCCGATGGAGAAAAAGGTGCTGGCGGTCATCTCGCTGGCGGTGGTTTTGTGGATGACCGATTCCATCCACGGACTGCACGCGGGCTGGATCGCGGTGGTCGCGGTGCTGCTCCTGGCTTCGCCCCTCGTGGGTGCGCTGAACGCCAAGAGCTGGTCCCAGGTGAGCCTGGGCACGCTCCTGTTTTTGTGCGCGGCGCTTGCCATCGGGGGCGTCGGCGCGGCGACCGGCATGAACGCGTGGGTGGCAAAGCTCCTGATGCCCGCATCCATCGGCGCCAACCCCTACGTATTCGCGCTGATCGCGACCGGCATATGCATGGCGATGCACATGGTGCTGGGATCAACGCTCGCGGTGCTCGGCATTGCGGCCCCGGCGATCATCGCCTTCGGCCAGGCAGCGGGTATCCCGGCGCTTCCCGCGGCGCTTATCGCCTACACCGCCGTTTGCCTGCACTGGCTGCTCCCGTTCCACCACATGAACCTGCTGGTGGGCCTGGACGAAGGCGGCTACAGCGACAAAGACGCCCTCAAGATGGGCGTCCCGCAAACCCTCGTGGTCGTGCTCACGGTGCTCTTTGAGACCTGCTGGTGGCAGCTCATTGGCTTGATCTAACCGGCACAGAACAAATTCAACGCCCGGAGCCGCGCGGTTCCGGGCGTTGAATGTCTTGCGGCGCTTTGCCTATTACCCGTTTGGCTGGGCCGACCAATCCTGATAGACGCGCTTGCCTTCCTTGGAAAGCGAATGCACAACCCCATAGTCGCTGAAGAGCCCATGGTGGTCGCCCTTGATGATTACGCCGTACTTGCCCGATAGCAGGTTGAGATTCATGACCTGCGCGCCCGCGAATTCAACGCGCAGGATATCGTATTTTTTGTACTTGAGCGCGCCGTTCTTGGGGGTCCACGTGCCTGCGCTGACCTGTGCGAGCGGAACCGCCGTTTCGTAGTCCTCATCGTATGCTTCGAGGTCGTAGAGGTATGCGGTGACGTTGCCGATCCCCGTGATCGGGGTTTTTGTATTGGAGTAGATGAATACATCGGCGACCATGGTATTCCCGGCATATTCAAGCGACTTGGTGGAGGCGCATACGTCGTCTTCATCGAGGTAGTCTTTGAGCGGCTTTTGGCGCGTGAACTTGTTGTCGGCGATCACCAGCTTGCTGGTGGCCTTTTTCTTGCCGTCGGGCGTCTTGGCGGTGATGGTGGTGGCGCCCTTCATGAGCGGCGTGACCAAGCCGGTCTGAGGGTCGATGGACGCGACCGAGGGCTTGCTCGAAGTATACACGACCTCAGGCAACGGGAAATAATCGGGTGCGGTAGCGCACATGATGGTCTGGGGGAATCCGACGGCCATCTTGAGTGTCTTTGGCAGGGCCAGCTTGAACGACGCCGAAGTCGATGATGCCGTGACCTTTACCGAGTACGGCGTAGATGTCATGTGCATGTCCTGCGTGATGAGCAGGAAGTACTTGCCGGACGGCACCAACATGGACGCCGAGAATGTCTTCTTCGGTTTGGCGTACTTCATGAAACGCTCGTACACCCAAACGATGCCGGGGTTGCCGCTCGCGTCCGCCGCTTCAGGCGCTTCCCGGAAGAGGTACAGGCCGACGTTGGCCTTGTCCTGCGTGAGGGCGAGCGAAAGCTTGCTGGTTTGCGCGAGGGTAAAGCTGTAAAAATCGTAATCGCATTCGGTCGCCATGCCGTTCACCTTTGCGCCCAAGGTGAGGGGCGTGGCGGACTGAATGGTGTTGTTGCCTTCGGGGTCGCTGATCTCATTGGCCTTGAGCGGGGAGGTCGCGGCCCGAAGCTTGATGGTCGCGGACTTGGTCATGACGGGCGTATCTTTTCTTTCGAAGATGTCATAGCCGCTCGGGGCCGCGATGAGGTAGTACTTGCCCGCGTTCAGGCACAAAAGATCGTTTACGCTCTCCTCGTCATCCCACAGATCGACAAGATCGCATACGAAGGACTGCCCGAGCGCCCAATAGGGGGCATCCTCATCCTCCGGCTCGATCTGGTTGGCGTTGATGTTTGCCAGGTACATATCGACCGTAGAGGAGGGATAAACCGCCTCAATGTCCACCCAGCATGTCTCGGCAAGGGTAAACGTGAATTGGCGGATGGGCAGGTCCGGGCGTATGTACGTGCTTGCCAGGTCCGCGCCCAGCGGGAGCGTGTAGGAAGGAACGTTGACCGCGGCGCGCGCGGCGATCGGGCAGAACAGCGCCATGGTCAGACAAAGCAGAAGAACCAATGCCCAGGTTTTTTTCATGAAGAAGAGCCTCCCTTTTGCTGATGGTTATCCGATCAACTCATCCATGGATGAGAGATGCGCGATGAGCGATTGAAGAAACGCGATGGTCTCCCCCTTGGGCAGCACCTTTTTTTTGAGGATTTCCTCGCGAATGTAGTCGCGAAACAAATCGGCCATCGCACCGTCTTCCAAAAAGATTTCATCGATTGTCGGTTCCGGATCTTGCCTTGTTTGCCCAATGAATACTTGAATATTGTTCGGATCGTTGCACGCGAACCCGCTTACGGGGATCTCTTCGCCGTCATTCCAGAAATAGATGTTAAAGAACGCGTCGTGTTCAAGATGCCACAGGCAGTTTTTGAGGATTTGCAGCCGCTCCTTGATGGTAAAGGCGCGCAGTACATACATGTGGACCGAAAGCATGCCCGTCATTGCGAAACCGCGCACATGCTCCTTGGACAAAACGAAGTGCTTTGCGCATTTGTTTTCAAAAATGTTCTTGTAACGCCTTGCGTGGCTTTGGTAAAAACGCAGCATCATGGGTTCAATTTGGGCGTTTGCGGGGTTTAGCGGCGCGATTTTCTTCATGTCAACGGCGCGCAGGATGATGTCCGGGGATACGCAATGGATGCACAGGTCCGGTTCGATGATGTACATGTTGCGCTTCCATTCAAGAGATTCATGAAGCTCCGACAGGCGGATCAGATCTTCGGCTTCCCGCATGCTTGAGTAATCTGCCGTTGCGCGCTGGCGCGCGAGCGCTTCGCCCTCAAGCATTTTGACAAGCGAATCATAGAATCCTTGGCCGGGCGTCAAATGCACCGAACGAAAGCCCAACAAAGGCTCAAAAAACAGGATTTGCTCGGTGGTTTTTCCGTTGCGAACCGCCTTGACCAACATCATATTGTTGGTTAGAAGCCCCGCCAAGGGTTCGCCGGTTGATTCAAACGCGTGGCTTTGAAATTTCGCGCGCAGGCTCTTTCCGATGCCGGTGGCGAGGGAGGCGATGCTGCGCATGGTATGGGCGACATCCTGGCCAATAGAGAAATAATGCTCGATCGCGGTGGGGGCGCCATGGGGAAGGCGCGAGAACAGCGCTTCGAACAGTTCCGGCCAGCAACAGTTGAGAACCAGGACCTGGAGCTTTTCCAAAGACTTGGGGCTCAGCGCCTGTTTAAGCGTTTTGAGCGCTTGTTCGCCAAAATCAAAACGGTTGCCGAAGCGCCTGCCGTATATCAGCGCCTCGACCGCTTGCCACGCTTCGTAGCGCTTGGCGCCCATGCGCGCAATTTCTATGCTTTTTTGAAGCGCGGTTTTTTCTTCGCCGCTTATCAGCCTTCGCGCATACAAACGCTCAAGGCATTGGGTGTTGCTCTCTTCGTTGGCTTCGTTGCGCAGGATTCGCGCAAGGCTGGTTTTGCTTTTATAACCCAGTTGTTTTGAGACGTCGGTCAGCGATAGTTCCTTGCATTGAATGAATTCATATAGAAGATCGCCAAACCGCGCATAGACGTTGTCCAACCGAAACACCACCTTTCAAGATCATAACAGAACGAATTCCGATATGCAAATTTTTATTTAATATAGAACACACCACTTGTGTGTCCGAAGCCCTTGCTTTTTAAGGCAACTCCATTGTATCATCAACATAGTTGTGCCCATTTTATTCCATACAAGTTAAGGGTGGATTGATGTGAGGAAAATATTGCCGCTTGGGGCGCTGTTCCTGGTCGCGCTGGCGCTGTCCCTGGCGCTGTGCGCCTTTGCAGGGGCCGATCCCGTATTGAGCGCGCCGCAAGATTTCGCTCTTGCGCGCGAAGACAAGCTCAATACCCTTACCTGGATGCCCGTTAAGGGCGCGGTCAAGTATCAGGTATATGCCGCCAATACCCCGACCGGCGCGTACAAACTGCTTGCCACGCCGTCCTTGACTGCCTATGTACACAAAAACGCGCCGGTGACCAAGTTTTACAAAGTGCGCGCGGTCGGGGGCGCGGCGCGGGGCGATTTCTCTCAAACCGTGGGGAGCGTCGCGCCCGCCACGGAATTTTCCCTGGCGGTATCAGGCGAGATTCACCTGGCGTGGAAACCGGGCAAGTACGCGACCGGCGTCACCCTTGAGCGCGCGGATTCGGCAACCGGGCCGTGGACCACGGTTGAAGCGTCCATCGGCGAGACCGCGTACACGCTTGCGGCGCAAAACGCCAAGGCCCAATTCTTCCGTTTGGTCTCGGAATTCAACGGCACGGCAAGCGGCGTAAGCGCCGTGCGCGCGGCGTTTGAGCCGCTCGGCGATGTTCGGGTGATTTGTGAGGAGAGCTACACAACCGGGCCGACGAACAAGCTGAACGTCGTTTGGAATGAGTCGGTGGGCGCGAGCGGCTACGCCGTGTACAGGGCGCAGCTTCCCTCGGATACCTATGAGCAGGTCGCGCAGACGACCGAGACATATTACCCCGATACACGCCTGCCAACCGCCATACACGCCTACAAGGTGCGGCCAATCTACGGAAGCGTTCAAGGGGAGCTGTCAAAGGCGGTAACGCTGTTAAGCCACATGCCGGGCAATGTCTTGCCCGATCCCGAAGGCACGAGCGCCAGCGGGATTGTCCTGGTGGTGAACAAAAAAGCGCAGGTGGTCACGGCGTACATCAAGGATCAGGACGGCGAGTATACTTTGGCCTTGCGCCACATGATCTGTTCGACCGGAAAGGTATACGATCGCACGCCAAACGGCGTATACGTCATGGCCAGCCGCAAGGGCGAATGGTACCGCTACCCCTCCGGCGTATACATCCGCTATCCGTCGATCTACAAAAGCGGATTGTTCTTCCACTCGGTGCTCTACAGTTCTTCGCGCTCGGTCATGAGCTCGACGGTCGGCAAGCTGGGCACCAGGCAATCGCTCGGATGCGTGCGGCTCAAGGTGAGCGATGCGAAATGGGTATACGATCATTGCACGAACGGGACAAGGGTGGAGATCATCGACGGCAAAAGCATTTCGGCGCTGAGAACGGCGCTGAAGGCCAGGAATGTCAAGGTGAAATCGTAACGATGAATGGAGGAAACAGGGTTATGAAGAGAAGAATCATGGCATGGTTCGCGCTGGTGCTGCTTGTCGTGGGCATGGTCGCCGCGCCGCAATTGGCCACCGCCGCGAGCTTTACGGCCGCCAAGGCGGCCATTAAGGTAGGCTCGACGACGATCAAGGTGGGCGCGACATCCACCGGATGGAAATCAAAGCTCGGAAAATACAGCCGCAAGGCGTATGACGGATGCACGGAGGGAACGCAGTCGTATCTGTACACATTTTCAGGCAAGGGCGTCAAGGTTGAAACGCTGCTCAAAACCAAGACGAACAAAGAAACGGTGATGAGCTTCGTGATCACCGGCAAGACGGTTGGCACATCGACCGGCCTGAAGGTCGGAAATACGAAGGAGAGAATGGAAACGCTTTACGGCACGGGGTATTCCAAATCAAGCAGCACCTATACCTACTCGGCCGGCGGCAAATCCATGGTGGTCAAGTTCTCCGGCGACAAAGTGAAGTCCATCACCCTGCTCGCCTAGCGGATCCGAATGAAACGCGCGCCCGTATTTCTCTCGCTTGTCGCGCTGATCATCATGGCATTGCCAGTATTGGTAATGCCTTTTGTGCGCGCCCAGCCGCAAAGGGGCGATCAACCGGAAGCGCCCATGCCCCGGCTGATTGGCAAGGACGGGCAAATCAACGGGAAGCTCGCGCAGGATTTTGACAGTTGGCTGCTTGGTCAATTGGGGTTTAAAAGCCAGCTCGTTTGCCTGAACGCGCTTGTCAACTACAAATTGTTTCGTACATCGACAAACGACGATGTCATCGTGGGGCGGGACGGCATGCTGTTCTACCGGGAAACGGTGGACGATTATTCCGGCGCGTCGGCGCTTAAAACCGGCGAACTAAGCGCCATTCAAAAGAATATCGCCCGGCTTGCCCAATCGCTCGAGGCGCGCGGCGCGCGCCTTTATGTCGCCATCGTACCCAACAAGAGCAGCGTCTATCCGGATCGGATGCCGATTTCTTACGAACGGCGCTTGGATGGCGGCAACATCGACCGGGTAAACGAGGCGCTGCGCGCGGCGGGCGCGCGCGTGATCGACTTGCTCCCGGTGCTTAAAGCTGCTTCGCAAGATGAGCGGACATACCATCTCACCGATACGCACTGGAACGATGTCGGCGCGCACGCGGCGGCTGAGGCCATTTTGTCTGAGATGGGAAAGCCCTGCGTCGCGCCGACCGTGCGCCGTGACGCGCTCTATTCCGGCGACCTGGCGCGGATGCTCGGCTTGGAGGGCGTACTGAACGAGCAAACGACGCGGTTGGTTCAAGAAAGTCCAACCGATGGGCCGGGCCCCGATTATTCGGCGCGAAACCTGCTCGTGCCCGGGGACGGGGAAGGCGCGCTGCTCCTCCTTCGGGACTCCTTTGGAAGCGGGATCGCGCCTTTCATCACCCCCGCCTATGAGACCAGCCGCCTTCGGTGGGAGGACCCGTTTGAAGCGACGCAACCGGCGGACGATGTGCTGATCGCAATCGCCGAGCGCAACATCCGCCTGTACCTTGCCCAGGGGATTACGTGCATAGCGCCGCCCGTCGCGCTCGATCTGTCCGATGCAAAAGCGCTGGATTTGTGCGCGGTGACGGCGCATGAAGACTCGGGCTGTGTGTCGGTCGAGCTTGAGCTTGACGGGGTTTGCGGCATTGCGGACGCCTATATTTCAATGGGCGGGCAAATCTACTGGGCGGCGGAAATGCCAGATTACGAAGGCGGGGACAATCCGCAAAGGTATCAGGCGCTGCTGCCGCTTGACGAAGTGGATCTTCAGGCGCCGGTTCGCGCCATCGCGCTTGGCGCGAACGGCGCGGCTTTTGTCTCAGGCTGCCAGTGGACGCTTGATGAATGGGTATCGCCCGATTGGGAAACGGAGGGCGACGACGAGGACGATTTTGAAACGCTTCAGCAACTGCGCAGGCAGTTGTCTGCGGGAGGGGACGCCGATGGTATTTAGCTCGCTTACCTTCCTCTGCCTCGCGCTTCCTGCGGCGCTGATCGTTTATTACATCGTCCCGCGCCGCCTTAAGAACGCGTGGCTGCTTTTGTTCAGCCTCATCTTCTATGCGTGGGGCGAGCCCAGGTACATCCTGCTCATGCTGGGTACGATCGTGCTCAACTGGGCGTTTGCGCTCATCATGGAGCGGAGCCGCGCGCAAAAAAAAGCCCTGCTGGCAATGTGCGTCGCGGCGAATCTTTTGCTTCTGGTCGTGTTCAAGTACAGTGCGTTGCTCGTCGCAAGCTTCAACCGCCTGACCGGCATGGCGCTGGCCGTGCCGCAAATCGCATTGCCCATCGGGATATCGTTTTATACGTTTCAAGCCATGTCATACGCGATCGACGTATACCGCAAAGATGTTCCCGCGCAACCGCGCATCGACAAGGTTGCGCTCTACATCAGCCTTTTTCCCCAGCTCATCGCCGGGCCCATTGTGCGCTATGTCGATGTGGCGGCGCAAATCGATGAGCGACATGAAAGCTTTTTGGGTTTCTCGGCCGGTATGGAGCGCTTTGTCATAGGGCTTTCAAAAAAAGTGCTCATCGCCAACGCGCTCGCGCCGTTGGCCGATGAGGCGTTCGCCCTGGCCGGACGAGGCCTGGGCGCGGGCGGAGCTTGGCTGGGCCTGATTTGTTACGCCATGCAGATCTATTTTGATTTCTCGGGGTATTCCGATATGGCGATCGGCCTTGGGCGCATGTTCGGCTTCGACTTTATGGAAAACTTCAACCATCCCTATATATCTTCCTCAATCCGCGAATTCTGGAACCGCTGGCACATCTCGCTTGGCACATGGTTCCGGGACTACCTCTACATCCCCCTGGGCGGAAACCGGGTCCGTCCCGCTCGGCGTTTCGCCAACATCATCATCGTGTTCTTGCTGACCGGCCTTTGGCATGGCGCAAGCTGGAGCTTCCTCATATGGGGAGCCTACCACGGAATCGCGCGGGGGCTAGAGTCTCTGGCAGATGCCGGGCGCGGGCCAAAGCTCGCGAGAATTTTTTTGACGCAGTTGCTTGTCCTGTGCGGCTGGGTGCTGTTCAAGGGAGAGAGCATGGCCCAGACCTGCGCGTACTTTGCCGCGATGATCGGCCAGGGCGGGGCGCTGGCGCTTACCCATTTAACGCCCAAGGCCGTATGCATGTGCTTGGTCGCGCTGCTTGCTGCTACGCCCTTCCCGGCGCGGCTGATGTCAAAATGGAATGCGGGGAGGGCCGAAGCCGTCAAGGGATTGGGCATGATCATTTTGTTGCTCATGAGCATGGCGGCGCTTTCATCCTCGGCGTACAACCCGTTTATCTATTTCTGCTTTTAGACAATAGCCTCAGCCGTTCCTCACCCGAAGCGCCACGTCCGGGTAGTTGGTGATGACGCTGTCCGCACCCGCTTCAAAGCAGGCTTTTAAGTCACGAGCGGTGTTGACCGTCCATACGTTGAGCTCAAGGCCCAGCCGGTGCGCGTTCTCGGCTTCGCCCGGAATTTGAAGCTCGCTGAAATGCGGGTGAAGCGCGTCCATTTGGTACATGCGCGCGTAATTCCAGGGCTTGATCAGGCTCGCCTCATAGAGCATGCCGCAGTAGAGCGACGGATCCATTTGCTTGACCCGAATGAGGCTGTGGTGGTTGAAACTCGAATACAGCACGCGGTCCTTAAGCCCCAGCTCGTCCGCCAGCGCAATGCACTTTTCCTCAAGCCCGGGGTAATCGATGTAGCTGTTCTTGAGCTCGCAGTTGATGCGCATCGCGGTCGGCCGGATCAGCTCGTACACCTCCCGAAGGGTCGGGATGCGCGCGTCCGGGTAGGCGCGGTTGACGCGGTTGAACCGGTATCCCTTGAGCTCCTTGAGCGTCATTTCGCATATCAAGCCCGAGCCGTCGGCCACGCGGTCGATTTCCTCGTCGTGCGCCACCACCAGCTCGCCGTCGCGCGATAGGTGTACGTCAAGCTCGATCCCGTCCGCGCCCTGCCTGAGGGCCAGCTCAAAGGCTTCCATCGTGTTCTCCGGCGCATAACCCGATGCGCCCCTGTGCGCAAATACCGACTGCTTCATGGCTTTCTCCTTTGAGGATTTTGACCTGCCTACAACATGGAATCAAATATTTCGCGCCTGGGCGAGGGGATCACGCAGCTTGCGACCACGAGTCCGTTGCGGGCGGCGGGGACCAGACCCGCGTCAACCGCCGCTTTGACCGCCGCCACTTCGCCGGTCAAGGACACAAAGCTCTTGCCGCCGATGCCCAGGCCCAGCCTGACTTCAATCAGCGTGACGTCCGCCGCCTTGGCTGCGGCGTCCGCCGCGACCACCGCTGAGGCGATCGAGAAAAACTCCATCACGCCAAGGGAGGCCGCCTCCGGCGCCGGCGCGCAGCCGGACAAAGCCCGCGCGACCTGTCCGTCAAGGCTCGCGATCGTCAATTCATCGACCAACGCGTCGCCCGCCCTGAGCTTGCCCGCGTCCATCGAGGCTTTGACCGCGGCCACTTCGCCCGTAATGATCACGGTATACTTGCCGGGACAGACCGCCGCCGCGCGGATCAGCGTGACATCCGCGGCCTTGAGCATCGCGTCGCCCGCTTCAACGCCCCTGGCGATGCTGTTTAGTTCGAGTAAGCCCAGCGAGATCATGCGCCGTCCCTCCCCCGGATGGTGATTTCTTCCCCGATGGCCGTGACCACGCCGTCGATCGACGCGTGAACGTCCGCGCCAAGCAGCCCATCCCCGGCGCGCGCGATTGCCTGGCCCGCGCTGACGCGCTCGCCCACGGCGACACAAGGGGAGCACGGAGAACCGATGTGCTGTTTGACGGGCACGCGGATTTCGCTTGATGAGAGCACGTGCGCGTGCTCCGGTACCGGCATGTCGTACTTCCCCACGTCAAGCCGCGCCGCCAGCCGCGCGCTGGGTACCTGCCGGAAGGCGCGCATCTCAAGCTGCGCGGGGTGCAGGGCCGCGTCGCTTCGGGCGTTTTGGGCGCGCAGCACAGCCTTCATCTGCTGCTGCACGCGCCGGGGCGAGAGCAGCATGGGACAGGCGTACCACTCGCATATGCCGCACTCGACGCACAAAAGCGCCGCCGGGTCGGTCTGATTCATGGAAAACGCGCGCATGACCCTGTGCGGGGCGAGCGGTTGGCCCTGCAGGTACCTCGGGCACAGGTCGGTGCAGGTGCGGCACCCAATGCAGGCGGCCTTTGCGCGGTTGCGCATGTGCTCAAGGGATTGCTCGGCGTTGAACACCAGCGGATGCTCAGGCGGGAGCACCAGAATTCCGCCGGTCGTCTTGGTCACGACCGGATCCGCGTCCATGGGCATGAGCGTGCCCATCATCGGCCCGCCCAGCATCAGCCGCGCGCCCTTGACCGTGGCTCCGCCCGCCGCCTCAACGACGTCCAGCACGCGCATGCCGACCGGCGCGTCGTACAGACCCGGGTCTCTCGCTTCGCCCGCAACCGTCACCAAGCGGCGCGTCACGCCCTTGCCGTTTAGCGCGAAAAGCGCGTTGATCGCGGTTGAAACGCTGACCACCGTACAACCGACCGTGTTCGGTAAGGCGAGCGGCGCAATGGCTTTTCCGGTCGCGAGAAAGACGGTCACTTGCTCGTCGCCCACCGGGTAGACGGTCGGGAGCAAGTGAAACCGCGCCAGAATCCCGGCGCGTTCGCTCGCTGCGCGAAGCGCGTCAAGCGGCTTCTTGTAGTGGGCCTTGAGCGCGATCACCAGCTCTTTGGCGCCGCATATCTTTTGGAGCATGCCCGCGCCCAGAACCAGGTCGTCCGCGCGGTGCTCCATCAAGTATTGGTCGCTCTTGAGCAGCGGCTCGCACTCCGCGCCGTTGATGATCAGCGTTTCCACTTGCGCTTCGAGTTTTTTTGCGGTCGGAAAGCCCGCGCCGCCGCCGCCGACCACGCCGCCCATTTTGAGGAGCTTTAACGCGTCATCCATTCTTCTTGCCCTGCGCCTTGCTCACTTCGTGAATGTCGATGATGGCGACGACCGACGCGTCCACCGGGCAATCGTCCTGCCCGTGCGCGCGCCGTGCGCTTGAACCCATGGTCACCACGACCATCTCACCCTCGCCCGCGTCGATTGAGTCCACCGCGACGAAGGCTTCGCCCCGCGGCGTGCCGTCGAGCGCGCACGGCTCGACCATGAGGAGCTTGCGCCCCACGAGCGCCTCTTCCTTGCGGGTCGCCCAGATGTTGCCCACGACCTTTGCGATGATCACGCGCCCGCCTCCTTTTCTATCACCGTGACGCCGCCTGAGCGCAGACAATCGCGCGCCAGCGGCGTGATCAGTTGGCCCTTTGAAAGTTGAACCTGCTTCGCGCCCTGCCTGATGAGCGCGCGCGCGGCTTCTTCCGAAATCAGCTTGCCGGATATTTGCGCCGCGGCCTCGCTGCTCCCGCGCGGAGCGGGCGCCGAGGGCGCCGCCGCGCACGCCTCTATCGTACATGTCGTGTCCTTTGACACGCCCGCCGCGTTGGCTTCGTCGGCATCGATGTGCAGCCGCGCCGCGGACGGATCGACCGCGCGCACCACCACGCCTTCAAGCGTCAGGGGCCGTGCTCCGCCTACGCGCACACTGACCGTTTGACGGTCCTTAAGGCCCATTTCGGCGGCTTCGGCCAAGGTCAAGTGCAAGTGCCGCTCGGCCACGATGGCCGCGCGCGCTTCAATCACCTTGTCGCCCGCCTGCAAATGCACGTTCGCCGCGCCCGTCAAGTCGCCCGACAAGCGCACCGGCGCGTTGACGCCCAGCGCGCGCGCGTCGGTCCATGAAATCTCAACCTGCGTGGCGCTTCGGGTCGGGCCGAGCACGGCCACATTGTCGAGCACGCCCTTGGGGCCGATGATGCGCACGCGCGCGTCGGAGAGAAACTGCCCGGGCTGGGAGATGTCGCGCGCCTTGGCGAGCGCGTCGCGGCCAAAAAGCTGTTGGCAGTCGGCCTTCGAGAGATGCACATGGCGCGCCGATGTCTCGACCAATATGGGCTTTGACAGGGGAAGCGCGGAAGATGTTCGCTTGAGCACCGCGCGCACCGCTTCTTCAATGAGCGCCCTATCCATTTTGCGCCCCCTCTCCATAAATCGCCGCGAGTTCAAGCACGTAGAAGTAGCTCGACAGCCGGTTGAGCGCCCGAATCAGGTCCACACGCGCTTCCCCGGGCTGCGCGCCGCCAAACGCGGCCACAGCCTGTACTTCGGCCTGACGCACATAGGTTCTTAAACAATTGAGCAATGCCGGCAGTTCACCCTGCGACCAATCGGGCAGTACGTGCCCGCCGCCGGTATAGCGCTTGGGATCGTGCGACGCCGCGCGCACTTCCTCCTCGTTCATGCCGTCAAGCGTCCAGTCGTCAAGCGCCATGCCGGTCACGTCTGAGGCCAGCACGCGCCGCGTCAGGTTCAGCGCGTCCTGAAGCCGGGGCACGAATTCGCTTCGGCCAAGCCGCGCGCACGCGGTCTGAACCAGCAGGATTTCCGCCTCCAGCCGGTCGAGCAGGCCCCGGAGCACGATGCGCGGGTGATCCTTCGGGACCATCTGCCGCCCGTCAAGGTGCGTCATGTGCTCCGGCTTTTCGCCCGTGCTCTCCTTGGGAACAGCAACGCCGACCCCGCGGCTGAACAGGCGCAGGTCCTGCAAATATTCGCGCGCGGCGGGCGTCAGGAGCGCGCCCTCAGGCAAGGTGTAGGAGGCGGGCGCGCCGCCTTCAAACTGCGCGCGCAGCTCTCTTTCAGTTATGTAACGCATCTCTTATGCCCGTCAAACAGTCGGCAGGATGGCGTTGACCTCGTTGTGCGGCCTCGGGATCACATGGCAGGATACCAACGTTCCCACGCGCTCGGCCGCCGCCGCGCCCGCGTCGGTCGCGGCTTTGACCGCGCCCACGTCGCCCCGGACCATCACGGTCACGAGTCCGCCGCCCACGTGCTCCTTGCCGATCAGGGTGACGTTGGCCGCCTTGACCATGGCGTCCGCCGCCTCAATCGCGGCCACCAGGCCGCGCGTTTCAATCATGCCCAGCGCTATCAGTTCCATGAAGTTCTCTCCTTATACCGTATATTTAGCTCTTGGGGAGGATGCTCTCGAGTTCGTCGTGGGGCCTGGGAATGACGTGCACCGAAACCAGCTCGCCCACGCGCTGGGCCGCCGCCGCGCCCGCGTCGGTCGCGGCCTTGACCGCGCCCACATCGCCGCGCACCATGACGGTCACGAGCCCGCCGCCCACGTGTACCTTGCCGATCAAGGTGACGTTGGCCGCCTTGACCATGGCGTCCGCCGCCTCAATCGAGCCCACCAAACCACGGGTTTCCACCATCCCCAGCGCAATCTTTTCGCGATCCATGTCTGTTCCTCCTTCAATCTGTTCTGGCTTATCTTTGAATATTTCAGCCGCGCAATTCGCGCAGCACGGCCTCCACGATCATTTCGATGTCCTTTTCACCTATGTCCGGCTTGTCCGTAATCGGAGCACGGGACACATCGCCTTGAGCGCTGAGCGCGTCTATTTCAATCGTCCCGTACGCGGCGCGGCGGATCTGGTACATGTGCTCGACCGTCACGTTGTCGCTGGTCGCCGATCCGCCGATCGTTCCGCAGCCGAGCGTCAGCGACGGCGCGAGACCCGTCGTCGCGCCGATCGCGCCCTGGGCCGCGCCCGCGTTGACGATCAGGCGCGATACCGGCTTGGCGCGCAGGAAGGTGCGCACGAGCTGTTCGTTGTTCGTGTGCATCGAAAGCGAATGCCCCGCGCCGACAAAATGCAGCAGTTCCATGCACTTTTTGCACGCGCTTTGCCAGTCCTCCTCCACGTAAAACGCCAGGAGCGGCGAGAGTTTTTCAATCGAGAAGGGATGCTTAACGCCCACGCCGCCGGTCTCGGCCAAGATCACGCGCGTGTCCGCCGGAACGCGCACGCCCGCCATTTCGGCGATTTGCACGGCGGATTTTCCGACGATGCGGGGATTGACCGTGTCGCTTCCCTGGCGCAGGATGATCTTTTCAAGCTTTGCCTGATCCTCGCCGCTCACAAAATACCCGCCCTGGCGCTTGATTTCGCGCACGACTTCATCGGCGATGATGCGTTCGGTCACGATCGACTGTTCGCTTGCGCAAATGGTGCCGTTGTCAAAGGTTTTGCTGTCCATGATGCGCTTGACGGCAAGCCCTATGTCGGCGGTGCGCTCAATGAACGCGGGTACGTTGCCCGCCCCGACGCCCAGCGCCGGCGTGCCCGATGAATAGGCCGCCTTGACCATCGCGCCGCCGCCGGTCGCGAGGATCAGGTCGCTGAGCTTCATCAATTCGTTGGTGCCGCCGAGCGTCGGCGTGGTCATGAGGCTGACGAGTCCGTCCGGCGCGCCCGCCGCAACCGCCGCGGCGTTTAAGATGCGCACCGTTTCCGAGATTGAGTTGACCGCCGACGGGTGGGGCGATATGACGAGGGCGTTGCCCGCCTTGAGGGCGATCAGGCTTTTAAAAATCGCGGTCGAGGTGGGGTTGGTGCTGGGCACGATGGCGCACACCACGCCCATGGGCACCGCCGAGCAGATCATGCGCTTCGCGGGGTCGTCCTCGATGATGCCGATGGTCTTTTTATCCGCGATCGATTCATAGACCGTGCGGCTGGCGAAGCGGTTCTTGATGGTTTTGTCTCGGCAGACGCCGAAGCCGGTTTCCTCCACCGCCATTTTGGCGAGGGACTCGCTGGCGTTATACGCCGCGTCCGCCATGGCGCGCACGACCTTGTCCACGGCGTCCTGCTCGAATTCCGCGAACGCCAAGAGCGCCTTTCGGGCTGTGCGCACCTTGTCGCGCGCTTCCTGAATCGACCGAAGATCGCGGTCAAGTTCCATATCCTCACCCTTCCTTGCCCGGATTTAAGGGAATCAATCCTCTTGTTCCTGCCACGCGCGAATCGCGAGGAGCAGCGTTTGCTTGCCCGCAAAGCGGATGTCGCTCGGGGTCAGCGGGAAGTTCTTGAGCCTGCGCGCCGCCTGGCGCAGGTGAATCACCTTCCAGCCCTCAAGCGCCGTCATGGGCGTCGATTTGGTGATGGCGGCATCCTCTTTCAATTCGGCGGTCCTCTCGGGCGCGTCCGGCGCGCGCTCCTTCGGGCAGGGCGCGCCCGCGCGCTTTGCGCCTTCGCAGCCGCCGCAGCTTGCGCAGCCATCCGCTCCCTCGTCGCGCGCGACCATCTCAACGACCGATGCTTCCGCCCGCGCGATGACGTGGCTGGAAAACACCTTGCCAACACCGGACGCCGCCATGCTCCCCGCGTCAACCGCCGCCTTGACTGCCGCCACATCTCCGCCGAAGCGCACCATGACGAGCCCTCCGCGTACGTAGTCGGTACCGAGCAGGCGCACGTCCGCGGCCTTGAGCCCCGAATCGGCCGCCACGAGGGCGCTCACGAGCCCGATGGTCTCGATCATCCCCAGCGCGCTTGTCATTGGCTATTCCTCCTCTACTGGCCGTGACGCGACCTTTTCAACCGTCCGCGCAAACGCGCGGCAAGCGGCTTCGCAGTCGCTTTGGGGCCCGGTCATCAGCGCTCCGCCAAAGTTGGTCGGCGAAGGCGGCCCGTAAAAGGCGACCATACGGACATTTGCCGCCTTGAGCGCCTGATCGACGCCGACAATCGCCTCAATCGGCGGCGCGATCAGGTAGGCGAGCGCTCGGCCTTCTTCAATTCCGCATTCGCGGCTTAAGTAGCTGCCGGTGCGCGAGATCACGTGCGCGTAGTAGCAAACCGAATCGTCGTCGTTCGCGCTTACAAAGCTCGCGCCGCGCTCGATAAAATGCTTCGCCGCGTCAAGCCCGCTCCTGGCCTCTGCCGGGGTGGGCGCGGCCAGGACGCCCAGGAATTCGCCCGCGAGCGCCGTGTTCGCGTTCTTCGCGCCCGCGTACATCGACTGGGCGTAGGCCACGCGCACCTGGGCTTTTTTCGTCGCTTCGTCAAGCGCCGTGTAGCCCACGTCGTCGCTGTCGCAGGTGATCAGGGCCAGCGCGCGTTCTTCCGCCGTCAAGCCGAGCTTCCCGCGCAGCGCTTCGTCGGCTTGCGGGATGAGTTGCGCGCTGAGGACGCGCGCGCGGAGTTTGTCTCCCCGCATGGCCGTTCACCTCCCGTCGGCGTCAGATTTGAAGCTCCGTGCCGCTTTGCTTTTTCTCAAGCATCAGGCGGATCAGGTCCACGATGTGCGCGCCCGCTTCGACGACCGGCGCCCCGCCCCGGTGGATGTTGGCAAGCACCGTGCGTCGGCTCTCCGGCATGCCCGGCGTCGGCTTGTAGGCCATGTACGCGCTCATGCTCTCAGCCGTCACGAGGCCGGGCCGCTCGCCGAGCAGCACGCAGGCCACGTCGGGCTTGATTTTCTCGGCCAAAGCGTCCATCGTACCCACGCGAGCGTACTTCACGAAGAATGGTTTGGACACCTTGATCCCGTAGCCCCCAAGCCCTTTTTCGATGACCGGCAAAATGTCCTTGGCCGCCGTCATGACTGCCGTGGACGATAACCCGTCGGCCAGGTACAGGAGCACCTCAACGTTGCTGCCGACGTAAGCGGCCACCTCGTCCAGCGTCGCCGGGTCAAACGCGCGCCCCTTGTCGGGCCGGGTCAGGAATTCGTCCCGGCTTTGGCACCGCGTCTGAAAGGTCGCTAGGTTCATTTCCTTTAAAAACGCTTCGTCCACGTCCGAAAACACCGCGTCCTGCGCGGCCGCGTGGTCCGCCTGAAAGCGCAGCACGGTGGCCGTCTTGTGCCGTGAAAGCGCGCTGCCGATGCCGACCCGCGCGGGGGTCGCCCGTTTGAGCGCCATGAACGCCTCGCGGTCGTGGGGACGCTCGACCAAGTACTGCTCGGTGAGATTGGTCTTCGTGATATCGCCAATCTCGCCTGTGCTCCCGTGCTCCGCTTGGGGCGCGGGGCGCTGCGCATCGGCATCCGACAATTTCCGGAGCACGCGTTCGACGATTTCCTGAATTTGAACCTCGTTCATATGAACGCCTCCCCTCTACAGAAATATCGACGCATCGCCGAAGTTCGGGCCGGGGCGGCCGTTTTCCCATATGCCCCACGTTTTAAGCCACTGTTCAAACGCCGCGATTGGTTTTTTTCCGTAGATCTCGCGCAGCGCCGCGATGTCGTGATAGCTGGTCGATTGGTAGTTGAGCATCACGTCGTCGGCGTGGGGCACTCCGATCATGTAGTTGCAGCCCGCCGCGGTCAGGAGCCCCGCCAAGTTGTCGATGTCGTTCTGATCGGCCTTCATATGATTGGTGTAGCAGCAGTCACACCCCATCGGCAGGCCGTGGAGCTTGCCCATGAAGTGGTCCTCAAGCCCGGCCCTGATCACCTCGCGGCTGTCGTAGAGGTATTCGGGTCCGATGAAGCCCACCACCGTGTTGACCAAAAACGGCGCGTAGTGGCGCGCGAAACCGTAGCAGCGCGCTTCCATCACCAGTTGATCGGAATCAAAATGCGCGTCGCTCGAAAGTTCCGCGCCCTGTCCGGTCTCAAAGTACATGACGTTCCCCCCGTGCGCCGTGCCGCGCGTGAGCGCGAGGCAGCGCGCCTCGGCAATCATGTCCCCGTTGATGCCAAAGGCCAGGTTGCCCTTTTCGCTGCCCGCAATCGACTGAAAGATCATGTCGAGCGGCGCGCCTTGCCGGACCGCTTCCATCTGCGTGGTCACGTGCGCCAGCACGCAGTTTTGCGTGGGGATCCGGTATTTTTGCTTGATCTCCTCGAAGCGTTCGAGGATCGCTTTGACCGAACTCAGGCTCGCATCGACCGGGTTCAGCCCGATCACGGCGTCGCCCGAGCCATAGGAAAGCCCTTCGAGCACCGACGCGGTGATGCCGGTCACATCGTCGGTTGGGTGATTGGGCTGAAGCCGCGCGCTCAAGGTGCCTTTTTCGCCGATGGTGCTCACGCAGGTCGCCTTGACCGTCATCTTGCTTGCGGCATAGACCAAGTCTAGGTTGCCCATCAGCTTGGTCACCGCCGCAATCGCTTCGCTCGGCAGGCCCCGGCCGATCCGCTGAAGCTGATCGCCGTCCGATTCGAGAATTTTTTCGCGCAGTTCGCCAATGGTCAGGTTTTTGAGGCTTTCGTAGATGGGGCGGTTGAGGTCGTCCCAAATGATGCGCGTGACCTCGTCATCCTCATAGGGCACAGCCGGGTGCTCGCTGACGTCGCTCACCGTCAACTCGCTGAGGACGACCCGCGCGGCGATGCGCTCCTGCGGATTTTCCGCCGCGACGCCCGCCAGACGGTCGCCGGATTTGGGCGCGTTTGCCTTGCCCATGACCTCTTTTACCGATGAAAACGCGTAAGCGCGGCCTGAAAGGGACACCGAAAGTTTCACGCGAGCGCCTCCTTTTGCTGTACTGATTGGCGCCGACACACCTAAAATGCCAGCGTCTTGACGACCACCGGGAGCACGCGCCCGTTCATGAGCGGTTCCCCAATATCTACCGCGTCGCCGTAGGTGAGCGATACGCCGTCCAGGCACAAGAGCGGAAGGTTGACGCCGCGGCGCCGCGCCAGCGCCTGACCCAGCGCCTTGGCCATATCGCGCGCCATGACGAGCACCGGGCAGGTTACGCCCTCAAGCGATTGGTGCAGCGCGTCCGCCACGCGCTCAATCTCCTCAAAGCCCGGGCCTTCAAGCCCCTCAAACCCGATGGCGCAAGGGTCCCCCACCGCCTTGCGTGCGGCGTGAACCGCCGCCGCCAGGCCGACGATATCCTTGGCGTCCCGCAGGAGCACGCGCGCGACCGGCAAGCCCTTGATTGGGAAATCGACGCGCTCGTAAGCTATGGTGCTCCCGGATACGTTCATGCTGTAGCTGCCCGCGCCGATCACGGTGGCGTTTAATGTTTCGCTTGGCCGGAGCACGCGCGAATGGCCAAAGAAGCGGCTTTTCGCAATCGCCTCGCCGAGTTCGCGCCCAATGTCGTGAAACAGGTGGTCCGCGCCGCACCCGCCATACACGCAATCGGCGACGCCGCCTGAAAAAGTGACGATGTCGGGGCCGAGTCCCTCGGCCATCGGGTGCTCTGTGACGAGAAAATCATGCAGCGCGCTCCTGGGCCGAAAGCCGCACGCTTCCTCCAATATCTCGGCCATGTGCCGGGCGATCGAGCGCTTATCGTCCCGGGCAAGGAGCGCTCCCTCCCGCGCGTCGATCCCGATTTCCTGCAAAAGACGTTTGATGCCGGGCGCTATGTATCGGACACGGCCGCCTTCGTCAAAGCGAATCAGCCTCCCGCCGATGTCCATCGAGCCCATGTGAAGCGGTTCGCCCCCGTCAAACAGGCAAATGTTGCTGGTTCCGCCGCCGATGTCAATGTTCAGCACGCGCGCGCGCTTTTCCTGCGACAACTGCGCCGCGCCCGCGCCCTTGCCCGCGAGCACCGCCTCAAGGTCCGGGCCCGCTGTGGCGACGACAAAGTCGCCCGCAAAATCAGACAATAGCTCGGTCACCGCTTTGGCGTTCTTCTTGCGCGCGGTTTCGCCCGTGATGATGACCGCGCCGACGTCCACCTGCGAAGGCGTGAACCCGGCGTCCCGGTAGTCGCGTTCGATGAGTGCGCGCACAGCGGGCGCGTCAATGGTATCGGGGGAGGACAGCGGCGTCAGGCAAGTGGGAGCACGGTAGAGCACGCGCTTGTCCTCAAGCGTCACACGCGGTACGGCAAACGCGGGCGAAGCGTTCTTCAGGCGCATGCCGGAGAACACGCATTGCGTGGTTGAGGTGCCGATGTCGATGCCGACCGCGAGCAATTGCCGCTCCTCCAAGCGCCTCTCCCTCCAAACCGCGTGTATGTAAAATAATTGTATCACTCCGTGCTCCGTTTGTCAAACCGGTCCCTCACCGGGCGTGCTCCCTTTTTTCATTTTAACACGGGCTCGACGCCGGAATTAAAAATCCAATTACAATTAAGTTTCACGGTTTTTGCTCATCTTTTACCGCAAAGAAATGGTGGCGCGCTCACTTGACAAACGTTAATATTCCGATATAATCAAATCATCCAGGTCATGGAAAGTGACCAAATTTATTAGAGAAAGGGTTTTGAAACCATGAAGAAACTTTTCGCACTCATGTTGGCCGTCCTGATGCTCCTGTCCGCCGCTTCCGCGTTCGCGACGGCCGCTGAGGATGCCGCCGCCAAAGCCGCCACGATGACCTACGACGAGCTGCTTGAAGCCGCAAAGGCCGAAGGCAAGGTGTTCTCCGTGGGCATGCCCGACGAATGGGCCAACTGGAAAGACCTGTGGGCGTACATCCGCGGGCTGGGCATTGAAACCAGCGATACCGACATGTCCTCCGCCGAGGAGCTGGCCCGCTTCGCCCTCCAGGGCAAGGCGGACGCCGACATCGGCGACATCGGCCTGTCGATGACCGGCGTCGCGCTCGAGCAGGACCTGCTGCTGCCCTTCAAGACCAGCCACTTCGATGCCATCCCGGATTTCGCCAAGGATCCGGACGGCAAGTGGATTGAGGCCTACACCTGCTCCACCGCCTTCATCACCGACCTTGAGAACGTAGAGAAAGCCCCGACCACCTGGCAGGAACTGCTCGAAGGCGACTATCCCGTGTGGATCGGCGACATTGAGAAGGCCTCCCAGGCTTACACCGGCGTCCTGGCCGCCGCGTATTCGCTCGGCGGTGACGAGACCAACCTTGAGCCGGCGATGGGCTTCTTTGCCGAACTCGCCAAGCAGGGCCGCCTGATCACCTCCAACCCCTACGTCGAGAACCTTGAGAAGGGCGAAGTCGGCGTCGCCGTCGTGTGGGACTTCAACGCCCTGGGCTATGCCGAGACCATCTACAAGAACTCGGGCGAAAACACCGACCGCTTTGCGATCACCGTGCCCGGCGACGGCACCGTGACCTCCGGCTATGCCAGCGTCATCAACAAGTATGCCAACAACCCCTACGCGGCGATGTTGGTTCGCGAAGTGATGCTCTCCGACGTCGGCCAGGAATTCCTGGCGCTGGGCCATGCCAAACCCATCCGCACCGACGTTGAGTTCTCGGAAGAAGCGAAAAACGCGATCCTGGACGACTCCATGTACCAGAACGTCTACCACATCAAGGACTGGGCCGCGTGGGATGCCACCGTGGCAGAGCTGCCCGAGCTGTGGGCCGAGAACGTCGCCATTCACATGAACTAATCGCGTGATCTTCCGGTGTGGGGCTGCGCCATGGCGCAGCCCCCATACTTGTCGTAAGGGGGTGCCCCAGGGGTGAAAAAAAAGAAGCGCACCGTCAACCGCTTCTACGTGGTCACGATGGCGATCTTCCTCTTGTTTGTGATCGCTTTTATGGGTTTGCCGGTGATCCGGCTCGTGTCGTCCTCGCTCTCAAAGCCCGGAGCCGCCGAGTTCAGCCTGGAGAACTATGAAAAAATCGTCACCAGCGCCTACTACCATCAGAGCTTTTTAAACTCCATCATGCTCTCGCTCCAGTCGAGCGTATACGGCATCGTGCTTGCGCTGTTTTGTTCCTACGCCATCACCAAGTTTGCCGGCGAAAAAACGCAGAGCAACCTGCTGGTGGTGGTCAACATGACCAGCAATTTTGCGGGATTGCCGCTCGGTTTTGCATTGACGTTGATGCTGGGAAATACCGGCATGTTCATGATATTGCTTCAGCAGTTTGGCATTGATATTTCCAAAAGCTTTTCCATTTATTCGGTCCAGGGCCTGGTCATCGCCTATACCTACTTTCAGGTTCCGCTGGGCATCATGCTGCTCTATCCCATCTACCGGGGCATCAAGGACGATTGGAAGGAAGCGGCATCGATCCTCGGCGCGTCGAGCCCCCAGTTTTGGGCGCGCATCGGCATCCCCGCGGTGCTCCCGAGCGTGCTCTCAACTTTCACCGTGCTTTTCGCCAACGCCATGGGCGCTTACGCGACCGCTTACTACCTGGTATCCTCGAGCTACAACATCGTGCCGATCCGGATCAGCGCGCTGATGTCGGGCGACGTGCGCACCAAGCCGGAGCTTGGCAGCGCGCTCGCGGTGTCGCTTGCGATGGTTTTGATTCTGGTCATGCTCATCAACGACTGGGCCTCCCGCGTGGCCAATCGAAGGGGGCTTAAGACGTGAAGAAGACCCGTTACGGCAAGACCGGCATCGGTCCCAAGGTGATCGTGATTGTGCTCATGGTCTACCTGTTCGCGCCCTTCATCATCACAGGACTTTACTCCCTGGCTTCCAAGTGGAGCAATACGGTCATGCCCGAGAGCTATACGCTGAACTTCTATCAAGAGATGTTCACCTCCGAGCGGTTCTGGATGGCGATTGGGCGCAGCGTATTCATCTCGACGATCGGCGTGGCGATTGCCGTGGTGGTCATGACGCCGCTGGTGTTTGCCATCGCGGCCTTTACGCCAAAGCTTGAGCGCTTCATGAAGATACTGACGCTGCTTCCCTACGCGATCCCGGGCGTCATCAGCGCGGCCGCGCTCCTGCAAGCCTACGGCGGCACGGCGATCCCCATGGTGGCGGTGCTCTCGGGCGCGTACTTCGTCCTGATCATGCCGCTGGTCTATTCGGGCATCAACAACGCCATGCACGCCATCGACATCGTGCCGGTGACCGAAGCCGCCAGGATTCTCGGCGCGTCCACCTTTACCACGTTTTTGCGCATCATCGTGCCGGGCATAGCACCTGGCATCTTGGTGTCAACGCTCTTGAGCTTTTCCACGCTCTTTGGCGAATTTGTGGTGGTGAACCTGCTGATCGGCGGAAGTTTTGAAACGGTGCAGATTTACCTGTACCTCATCATGAAGCAGACCGGCCATTTGTCAAGCGCCGTCGTCATCATCTACGTGTTCATCATGACGGTGATCTGCGCCTTGGTGATGAAGCTGTCGGGCGACAAAGGCAAAAAAGCGGCTTAACGGGAGGGCAAGGATGAGTTATATTGATATTCAAAATGTAGTCAAGCGCTTTGGCGAATTGACGGTGCTCAAGAACATTTCGCTGACGGTGGAGCGGGGCGAAATGGTGACGCTGCTGGGCCCTTCAGGTTGCGGAAAATCCACGCTCCTTCGCGCAATCGCGGGACTCAACGACGTCAATAGCGGCAAGGTGTTTATCGACGGGCGCGACGTGACCGACGTTGAGGCCAGAAAGCGCGAAGTGGGCATGGTTTTTCAGAGCTACGCCCTCTTTCCCAACATGACCGCCGCGCAAAACGTCGCCTTTGGCCTGAGCATACAAAAGCGCCCCAAGAATGAGATCAAGGAGCGCGTTCGCGCGATGATCGAGCTGGTCGGCCTTCAGGGCAAGGAAAACCACCGCCCGAGCCAGCTTTCCGGCGGCCAGCAGCAGCGCGTGGCGCTCGCGCGCGCGCTCATCATGAACCCCAAGGTGTTGCTGCTTGATGAGCCGCTCTCGGCGCTCGACGCGCAGATCCGCCAGAACCTGCGCGTGCAGATCCGCGAGATTCAGATGAAGACCGGCATCACGGCCATCTTCGTCACCCACGACCAGGAAGAGGCCATGTCGATCAGCGACCGGGTTTTCGTCATGCACAACGGAATCATTGCCCAGGAGGGCGCGCCGCAGGACATTTACAAAAACCCCAAGAGCGAATTCGTGGCGCGCTTCATCGGGCACTACAACGTGCTGACTCCGGACGAAGCCGTGAAGGCGCTCGGCATTCCAAAGCCCGACTGCAAGGTGGTGGCCATTCGCCCCGAAGCGATTTCCCACGAGGGCGGCCACGGGCGCCGCGCCATTACGGGCAAGGTTATGGACGCTTCAATGCTGGGCAGCGTCATGCGCTACCGCCTGGACGCAAACGGCCAACAGCTGTCGGTCGAGTTCGTCAACCACGAAATCGAGAGCCTCAAGAGCGGGGAAACGGCTACGCTGTACGTCGCGGACAAGGATATCGTGTTCGTGAAGGAATAGCTTGATGAACAATCGGCGGCCGCTTGCCATTTACCGACCGAAGTACATAAAAAACGATTGATTTGGGCCAAAGTTTATGATATACTGGTTTTGTATACATAGATGGAGGAGTGGTGCGCGTGCAGGCTGTAGGAGAGTGGGGTTTTTCGCTGATGTCCAGGCGCGGAGATCACGATTACATGATGCGCTCTGAAAAACGGCCGGGGCAGAAGCCTTCGTCATCCGTGCCGCCGCCGCGCCGTCGCCGGAAAAAGCCGTCGCGCCACCCGATCTACGCTTTTTTTACGCTGATTTTGCTCATTGTGCTCTATCCCGTGGGACTTGTCATGCTGTGGATGCGCAAGCTGCGCTTAAGCGGCGCGACCAAGCTCCTGCTGTCGATTTTGACAGGCGTGGTGTTTTTTGTGCTCATGGCGTTTGCCCTCAACGCGAAGGTGGACAATCCCGCCATCACGAACATTCAAACCCGGGTCAAGGGCCAGCTTTCGCACGTGACCGACGCGGTGGGCGCGGCGGTTTCAAACAAAGCGGCAATCGAGCACAACCTGACGGTTGAAGGACCCAAGATCGTAAATCTCGCGGGCAACGCGCTTTCGGAGGAAATGATCAGGGCCATTCCCGAAATCGGGAAAAACCTGAACACGGTCTACAAGCGCGCGGGCAAGATGGGCAAAAATGTCGCGCTGTACCTGAACAACGAGACCAATGAACTGCTCCATTCGCTCAACCTGCTCCCGGCGCCCTCGCCCACGCCGGTTCTTGTACCGACGCCCTCGCCCGCGCCGACACCCACGCCCACCCCCGCTCAGACGCCCCCGCCAATTCCGACCGATGTGCCGGGCGGCGGCTTGACGCCGGAAGCAACCGCGACGCCCGCGATGGCCACACGGGCCGCGACGCCCGGTTTGCCCGCGCCAACCGCGACGCCTGGTTTGACGGCGACGCCTGGTTTGACGGCGACGCCTGCTCCCACGGTGAGGGCCGTCATCACGGCTGCTCCGACCGCAAAGCCGACACCGACGCCCACGCTCAAACCGGCTTCCGTGCTTACGCAAGCAGCGGCTTCCGTCGGCGTATCGCCGACGCCTGTGGCGCCAACGCCCAAGCCTACGCCTACGCCGTCGCCGACGCCGAGTCCGACGCCCATCGTATTGCCTAAAGCCAAGCCGTTTGGCGAAGCGAAGGTATATTTCTTCGATCAGAGCAAGTACTACCATTCGAAGCCCAACTGCGCCAGCATGAAGAACGCGCCGGTGCGCGCGCTGGGCGAAGCGGTGGCGGCTCAAAAACTGCGTTGCAATGCGTGCAAGCCGCCGGAAGCGGCATTGCTTGACGCCGATATGGCGGTGTGGTGCGATTCGGAAGGGATATTCCACATCACGGACGAATGCGCGGCGCTTGTGGGCGACTGGACGGGCATGACGTTTGACGAAGCGTGGGTAGAGGACGGCATGGAGGGTTGTCCGCTGTGCGGGGCCGATCTTTACGTTGAATCGCGCAAGCGCAACCCCGTCACGACGCCCGTGCCCGCGCCGGCCAAAGCCATCCAATAAAACAAGTACAACCCAAGGCGAATGTTGCGCTGAGGAGGGGAGTGGGGAGAGGGCGATTGCCCACTCCCCACTCCCATTTCATCGGGCTGGGCGAACACAGCCGGTCGGGCGCAGGCAGAAATTCGCAGTCCCCAAAGACAAATCCCGGGAGGTAAAGCCATGCGTTATTCCATCAGCAAGATCTCGCAGATCGTAGGCATTTCATCCGAAGCCGTCCGGCTCTACGAAAAAAAAGGCGTGCTGCGCTCGCGAAAGAACCCCGTAAACGGTTACAGGACGTTTCACACGCTCGACATCGGGACGCTTTTGCGATGCCGTACCTATGCGCAGTTGGGTCTGTCGCTCAACGAAGCGGCGGATCTGATCAACACCAAGAGCGTAGAGGAAGCCTATGAATGCCTGTCGAGGCAAGAGGAGCGCCTCGCGCGTCAGATTGAAATGAGCCAGCGTTCGAGAAAAAGACTTCAGGACCTCAACCGGCAAATCCGCTGCTGCGAGCGCGACGCGGGGACGCTTCGCATGGAGAAGCATCCGGGCCTGTACCACTTGGACTACCGGCACAATGAGCTGATCCTGGAAGGCGCGCAGCGGATTGAGCAATATGCCAACTGGTCCCAATTGGTGCCTTTGTCCTTTGTCAGCCTGCGTTTTCCGCTTCAGTCACTTTTGCGCGGTGAGCAGAACTACTACGGAGGTCTTGGCGTCATGGAGGAGGACGCGCACTTCCTTGGGATTGAGGAGGGAAAATACGTGCGTTGTTTTCCGGCGCGCAAATCGGTGCGCACGATCCTGAAGATTCCGGGCGAAAAGCCGATTGCCCCCGAGGCGCTTAGGCCCGCGCTTGACTACATTCAATCAAGCGGGTACAAGCCTTCGGGCGATCCGTTTACCCGCATGGTGGTGACCGTCAAGCGAAATCAGCCGGATTTTGTAAGATATTATGAAATGTGGATTCCGATAACTGAGCTGAATTGATGAAACCATAGAATTTGTATCGGTACCTCCGGACCGATTGACACTAAAGCATGTTGAAGGTTTATGCTAAACGCATACCCATTCAGGCCAAAGGAGGAACCACACATGAAGAAAACCGTATCCCTGATCCTCTCGCTCATGCTGCTGCTGGGCATCGCGGGCGCTGCGCGCGCCGCCGATGCCTACACGGCGGGCACCTACACCGCCACGAGCCGCGGGCGCAACGCCGACATCGTGGTGGAAGTGACATTTGACGAGGGCAGCATCACCGCGATCAAGGTGGTCTCCCATGACGAGACCCCGGGCATTGGCGACATGCCGATTGAGCGCATCCCCCTTGCGATCATCGAAAACCAGTCGCTGGCGGTGGATGCCGTCGCCAGCGCCACATTGACCAGCGACGCGCTGCTTACCGCCGTCGCGGATTGCGTCAATCAGGCGGGCGGCGACGTGGATGCGCTCAAGGCGCGCACGATCGAGAAGACGGCGGGCGAGCTCGTGACCAAGAAAAGCGATGTCGTCGTGATCGGCGGCGGCGGCGCGGGCCTGGCGGCGGCGACCAGCGCGTCAAAGCTTGGCGCAAGCGTGGTGGTGATCGAGAAGACGGCGGGACTGGGCGGCAACACGAAGCTGGCGCTCGGCCTTATGAACGCGGCCGACCCGTCACGCCAGGCAAACCTCAAGATGACGGACGCGCTGAAGGATACGGTCGAAGGTTACATCAACATGGAAGCGCATGACGAATCCATGGCGAAATGGCAGGAGACGCTCAGCGCGCAGTTCGACGAATATCTGGCCTCGGGCAGCGAGTCGCTGTTCGATTCGCCGCAGTTCCACATGATTCAGACCTACGTTGACGGCGACTACTACGCCAACCCGGTGATGGTGGAGGCGATGTGCGCAAACGCGCTGGAATCGGTTGAATGGCTTGAGGGCATGAAGCTCAAGTGGCCCGATACCACCAAGACTGCGCAGGGCGTCCTGTGGCAACGCGCGCATCAGGCGAGCGAGTACAAGAGCGGCCTGGCGTTCGTCGAGACCTTTACGCGCACGATTGGCGAGGAAGCGCTGCCGGTCGAGATCGTGTATGAGGTAAAGGCTGAAGCGTTGGTCACGGACGAGAGCGGGCGCGTGGTGGGCGTCAAGGGCAAGGCAAACGACGGCACGCCGTATGAGTTTTACGCGGGCAAGGGCGTGATCCTGGCGACGGGCGGTTTTGGCGCGAACGTCGAGATGCGCGAGCAATACAACAGCATCTGGTCGTACCTGGGCGAAGGCGTGCCCACGTCCAACAGCCCCGCGATTACCGGCGACGGCATCCTGATGGCGCAACAGGTGGGCGCGAATCTGGTGGGCATGGACAAGATCCAGTTGCTGCCTGTGGCCGATCCGACGACCGGTGAGACCAATACGCGCGTGGGCAACGGCACCAGCCCCTACATCAACAAAGAGGGCAAGCGCTTTGTGGCGGAGGATTCCCGGCGCGATGTCATGGCCTCCGCGATCCTCGATCAGACCGACTCGGTGTGCTGGCTGATCAGCACCAAGGGAAACAACGAACTGGATGAGAACAATTTGAACGCTTATGGCCTGAGCCTTGATTTCCTGCTTGAGAGCGGAAAGGTGTTCATGGATGATACGCTTGAGGGGCTGGCGGTTCAGATCGGGCTTGATCCTGAGGCGCTGGTCGCGACGATTGGCAAGTTCAACGAGGCGGTAGACAAGGGATATGACGAGGAGTTCGGGCGCAAGGTGTTCGATCCGAACGCGAAAATTGACGAAGGCCCGTACTACGCGTGCCTGCGCGCCCCGGCGGTGCATCACACCATGGGCGGCGTCGAGATCGACCCCCAGACGCATGTGTACAAGGCGGATGGCACGACGGTTGCGGGCCTGTACGCGTGTGGTGAGGTGACCGGCGGCATTCACGGCGGCAACCGCCTGGGTGGCAACGCGATCACCGACGCGATTACGTTTGGCCGTATCGCGGGCGAGGCCGTGGTTTCGGAAAACTGATCGATGATTCAGAGGGCCCTGTTGCAGTTTCTTGGCTTCTGCAACAGGGCCTGTTTTTTGTATCCGGCCACAAAGGACGCGTCCGCCCGCCCCTTTCCGCCATCCGGACAAAACCAATCCGGGGTCAGTCCCCGGATTGGTCGGCGTACAACGCCAAATTCCCGAAGATTCGCAAGTTTTCCGGGCGCAATTTGGGCGGGTAAGGATTTTGAGCCGGAGGGGCGGTAAAGCCCCTCCTTGGTCAAAATCCGATTCGCCCCCGGCGCACTGGTCGCCGGGGGCGTTGCTTTCGGGGTTTGTTGATGGTCTGGAGCGCGCCGCGCCCGGCGCGCTTTTCGAAGGCTTTTCACGCTTGCCGCGATTGTGTACGATTCGCGGCTTTTCACGCGCGCGGTTTTGTGGTATCATATACAATGGAGTATTGTCCTTGGGAGGCGACGCCGATGGCGGGGTTTAACCTTTTCCAGAAGTTCTATTACGGCAAGGCGGGACAGGCGGACTATACGCCCGACCAGTTGCCGGCGAGCCGCGTACAGCTGTTTTTTGAAATGCTGCGCATCCATTTTTCGGGGATTATTTTGGTCAACCTCTTGTACCTGCTCTTTTGTGTGCCCGCGCTGGTCTGGACCGTCGTCAACGCGCAGGTGCTCATGAGCGCGCTTGAGCTCAGTGACATGGCGCAAATGCAGGGCACGCTGTTTGTCTACCTGCTGGGCATGATCCCGTGCCTGGGCCTGTCGGGCGTGGGCGCGACAGGCGAGATGTTCGTGCTGCGCAATTGGGCGCGCGACGAGCACGTGTTTCTCCTGAGCGATTTCAAGGACGCGGTCAAGGGCAACTGGAAGTACGGGCTCCTCGCGGGGCTCATGGGCGGCGCGTCGCTTTTTATCGGCGCCGTGTGCTTTTTCTTTTATCAGCAGATGGCGCAAAACGCCCCCGTGTGGATTGTTCCGCAGATGCTGGTCATTACGGTGGTCGTCGTGTGGTGGATGATGAACATGCTGATCTTCCCCATGATGGTCACCTATGACCTGAAATTCAAGAACCTTTTGCGCAACGCCGCCATCATGGCCATCGCGCGCCTGCCCTTCTCGGCGCTGTTCCTGGCCGGCCCGACCCTCGTGCCGCTCGCCATCGCCATGTTCATACCCAACGACTATGGCCTGATCGCCATGATCATCTTCTACATCGTGATCGGCTACGCGCTGACCGGGTTCATCTATGCGTCCTATGCCATCAGCTCGTTCGACAAGTACCTGAACCCTAAAATCGAGGGCGCGCCGGTGAACAAAGGTCTGCGCGAAAAAGGTCCCGACGACGAGACCGATGATGTGGAAGACCCGAACCCATTGGTTTAACCGGCCATCCTTCGCGCATACTAGGTGTGCTCATGGCAAACCTTGCACGCGAAGGAGATGAAAAAATGGCGCTTCAATGGGTACCGCTGAGCGGGGCGGAAAAATTAAAGTACGAAGCGGCCGAGGAACTGGGCCTGCTTGAGAAGCTGGTCGAGGTCGGCTGGAGCGGGTTGACCGCGCGGGAGACCGGATTGATCGGAGCGCGGGTGGCCGGCAGAAGGGGATAATTTGTACAGGGCGGAGTTTGCGGACGTATACGATTTGCTGATGGACGATGTCGATTACCCCGCTTGGGCGCGGCATTATGCGCGCTTGGCGGGGCTTAAAGGCGGCGATACGGTATGCGAATGCGGGTGCGGCACCGGTTCGATGTCGGTCGAGCTTCAAAAGCTCAACCTGAACGTCATCGGGATTGACCTGTCCGAGGGCATGCTGCGCCTGGCTTCGGACAAGGCGCGACGGTTTGGCGTCAGGTGCGCCTTTGCCTGTCAGGACATGTGCGCTTTCACGCTCCACAAAGGCGTGGACGCGGTGATCGCGCCCTGCGACGGGGTCAACTACCTGCTGGACGAGGCGCGCGTCGGCGCGTTTTTCGCCTCGGCCTACCGCGCGCTGAAGCCCGGCGGGCGCTTGGCGTTTGACGTATCGACCGCAGATAAGCTTAAAAAACTCACCGAAGCGCCCTACTACGAGGACCGCGAAGGCGTCAGCTATTTCTGGGTCAGCGAGCGGGACGGACCGCTGGTTCACATGTCGCTCACCTTCTTCCTTCGCCAGCCGGGCGGGTTATACAAGCGCTTCGATGAGCGGCAGTCCCAGCGCATCCACCGATTGGACGATCTTTTCATCGCCCTTCAAAAGGCGGGATTTTTCGATATTGCAGCATTCGGCGCCATGACACTTGACGCGCCCCGGCCGGGTGACGATCGGTGGCACATCGCGGCGACAAAACCGGCTACATCAACAAAGGAGTAAACGAAGATGGATCAGACACTCAATCAAGACGGGATTGTGCGCGTGAGCCTGCTCGGCGGGCAAGCGCGCGCGATTTTGATCAAGTCCACATCGCTTTGCGAGGCGGCGCGATCGACGCACCACTTAGGCCGCATCGCGACCGCGGCGCTTGGGCGCCTGCTCACGGTGACCGCGATGATCGGTTCGGAGCTCAAGGGCGAGGGGCATTCGGTGACCGCGACGGTCAGGGGCGACGGGCCTCTTGGCACGCTGCTCGCGGTGGGCAAGCCGGACGGCGCCGTCAAGGGCTACGTGCAAAACGGCGATGTGGATTTGCCCCGCACCGGCGAGAAGCTGCCGGTCGGACAAGCTGTCGGCAAGGAAGGCATGCTGTCGGTCATCAAAGACTTGGGGTTAAAAGAGCCCTACGTCGGGCAGGTCCACCTGGTCTCGGGCGAAATTGCCGAGGACTTCGCGATGTATTTTACCGCTTCTGAACAAACGCCGTCGCTGGTCTCGCTGGGCGTCCTGGTCGCCGAGGAAGTGCTCGGTGCGGGCGGGCTGATCGTGCAAATGATGCCCGGCGCGTCTGAAGCCGCGATCCAGTCGGTCGAAATGAGCGCGCCGATGTTTCGCAACATTTCCGATACCATGCGCGAATACGATTTGCATGAGGCGGTCACCCAGCTCCTCAATCATCTCGAGCCGCGCATCCTGGACGAGCGCCCGGTGCGCTACCGCTGCGATTGCAGCCGCGAGCGCGTGGAGCGCGCGTTGATCTCGCTGGGCCGGGAAGAACTGACGGCGCTGATCGAAGAGGACAAAGGCTGCGAAGTGGACTGCCACTTCTGTACGCGCCGCCAAAGATTCACCACAGGTGAACTGCAAACCCTCCTAACGCAAGCCACACGGGACTAAACCCAAACCGCCCCCCCACCCCGGGCAGCGCCCCAACGACTTGAATCCGCCAAAGCGGAGATTTCAAGTCCGCCGTCAGGCGAATAAAATCGTCCCGGCGGCGTGTACGCCGGGGCGGGCGGTATTTCGCAGCCCGAAGGGCGGAGAAATGCAAACCCGCAGTCGTCGCCGCCCGGAAAACCCGCAGGTTTTCAGGCGACGTGCCCCGGTAGCCAACGACTTGAAATGTCCGCCAAAGCGGAGATTTCAAGTCCGCCGTCAGGCGGAGATTTCAAGTCCGCCGTCAGGCGGAAATTTCAAGTCCGCCGTCAGGCGGAGGAGGTGCAGCATGAGCAAGGTGGTGCCCTTTGAAAGGGGCGCGGATTATATCCGCCAGCGCGCGGCGCGGGGAAGGCGTGAGGGACGCCTGCTCGACGCGCTGGCTCTGTTTCGCCGCGCGGTGGAGCGCGAGCCGGACAATATGAGCTACCTGATGGACATGGCCGAAACGCTGTGCGAGATGGGCTGCTACGCCGAATCCAACCGCGTGCTGGCGGGCATGTTGTCCTCAAAGGACGCGCCGGATGATTGCTATTTTGGCATGTGCTGCAATTTCTTTGGCATGAACGAACTCGACAAGGCGTATCGCGCCATGGTGCAATTTCTGGCCAGCGACCCGGGTGCGATCAAGCGCGAAGAAGTTTCGAGCATGTTCAAGAACCTGGTCCTCACCCGTTCGCTCGGCGAGATTCGCTCCCGGCGCGTGGCGCGGGTTCAGCGGATGCTTATATCCGCCAATGAAAAATTCAAGAAGGGCGATTTCAATCAGGCGGAAGCCTTTTGCCGGCGCGCGATGCGCATCGGCGCGCGCCGGGCGCAGGTGAACACATTGCTCGCGCGCGCGTTGCTTGCCCAAGGCCGCCATACCGACGCCCGCAAAGCCATCGACCGCGCGCTTGAGTCGGGCAAACCACGCATCCACACGTTGCTCGCCGCGACCGAGGTCTACCTGGCCGCGGGCGACCGGAAAGCCGCGCAGGCGGCGTTTGACCAAATTGTGATTGACCCGACCGACCCGGATGAGCGCAGGCTCCTGCTGGAAGCCGCTTGCGCGCTGGGCGATGATGAACGGGTCAAGGCGCTCGTGCCCCGCTCGCTCTCCGATGCGCCCTACGACCGGTCGCTGCTTCACATGTGCGCGGTCAACCGCGTGCGCGAGGGGCGCTCGCCCGAGCAGGCGTCGAGTTTTTGGACGCGCATGCTGCTGATCGAGCCCTCCGACGCGGTGGCGCGGCATTACCTGAACGAGGCCCAGTTGGGACGCCTTCCAAGTCAGCTCCCCTATGCCTATGCGCTCCCGGAGGCGGAACGCGCGCGGCGCATCGCAAGGCTTGGCGAGGCAAACTGGCTCAAAGCGGATCAACTGAACAGGGCCTTCCGCGAAGGCGGACTCAAGGACTTGTGTACCTGGGCGATCCGCTCGTCTGACTGGCAGGGCGCGTTGCTTTCTAAGCCGCTGCTTGAGAAGATCGAGGGCGAAGACGCGAAGAGCCTGCTCTACGAGGGCATGCTGCAAGCGGGCGTGGGTACGGCGGGCGATACCATCACTTGGCCCGTGCGCGGCAAGGGTACGGCGATATTGACCATCAGCGGCGAGCTTCCGGGCGCCTTGGTCCCGATCGGCATGCGCAAGGCGATGCGTATGGCGATTGCGGCGTCGCAGCCGGTATCGGGCGACGTGTCCCAAGCGGTGGTGCGCTTGGCGCTGACCAAGATGCCCCAGATGGACTGCGTTGTGACGGCGCGCGACTCGGCGTGCTGGGCGGCCGCGCTGCTGGCGGGCGGAATGCGGGAGGCCGGGCGGGCCATGCCGATATCGATTGCGGCCCGCATGATGGGCTGCCCAACAAGGCGCGCGGCGCGGCGCGCGCGCCAGCTACAAATACCTGAGGAGAAACGCCATGAGGATCATTGATTTTGACGCGCCCTTTCACAAGCACCTCGAAAAATGGATGCGCGAAAACGCGGGCCGGTTCAAGAACGCCGACGAGATGGAGGAGCACGCGGGGAGCATCTACGTAAGTTTCATCAACCAGCGCTTCGACTGGCTCGACGGGCTCTCGCCCTCCGAGTATTTTCAGGGCATGAACGATGCGCGCGCGCTCGTTGCCGCGCTTTATGAATACCGGCGCGCGTCCGTTCAAATCCCGGAACTCATGCTTGCGCGCATCACGGAGCTTGGTCAAGCGTCGGTCGAGCCGTTGCTCGGGCTTGTTCGGGATGAGGCGGCGGGCGAAGAACTGAAGGCAGTCGCGCTCAATCTCTTGATCGAGCTTGACACGGATGCGCCCATGGAGGACTGTTTCCGGCTGATCGACAGGGCAGGGGAGGGCGACATGGTTGCCGAAGTGGCTGCCGAGCTCATTCAAAACCTGGGATGCAAGGCTGTGCCGGGGATGCTTGCGCGCATCGACACCGCGTCCACGCCCGCTCGTGCGACATATCTTGACCTGTTATGCAACTTTCCGGGCGATGAACGCATCTATACTTATACGGTGCGGGAATTTTTGAGACAAGACACAAAGCGGGCGCTGTTCGCCACGCTGCTCGGGCGCCTGGGCGATCACCGCGCGATTGATGTGCTTCAAGCGGTGCTTTCGATGGAGGACATCAACTACCTGGACTACCTCGAAATCGCCAATGCGATCGAGATGCTGGGCGGCGACGCAGGCGGACGCGAACGCGATTTTTCCGGCGACCCGTACTATGAATCGCTCAGGGGGCTATCGTGAGTGATACCGATCGGGCCCCTTTAGGCTACAGCGGATCGGTATGAGACGGGAGGCAGGCATGGTTTGCGCAAATTGCGGGAAAGTCAATCCGGAAGGGGCTGCGTTTTGCGCCTTTTGCGGTCAACCCATTCAGGACGGGGAAGAATCGGTCATCATCGATTCGCAGCTGGTTGACGAAGAGGAAAACGGGACGGAGGAAGACGCGGGGAGAGGCGCGAATGACGCGCATACGCCCTATATGCGGCCCGATCCCGCGCGGCAGGTCAAGCCGCTGCCGGAAAACCCGGCTCAACCCACCAGGCGCGAGCGGCGCCAAGCGCAGGAGGAACAGGAAAGAGAAGCGGTTGATTCCGGACAGTCGGCGCGCCATGCAGGACCGGTAAGCCCGCAAAGACAAATGCAAAGCCCGGTCCGGGGTGAGGCGCAAAAATTGAGGCATGAAACCGAGCGACCCCCAAGCGAAAAGAGCGCGTCCAAGCGCGAGGCGAAGCCAGCCGAGCCGAGGCGCGAAGCGCCGCGCCCGGTTCGCGGCGCGGTCGGCGCGAACGGGCGCATCGAAGATGTGCCAGCGCGCAAAGCGCCCATCAAGCCCAGCAAGAACGCGAGCTGGGAGCGCGTCAATACACTGATCCCCAAGCGCAAAAAGCGCCCGCAGGACGATCTGTTCTTTGAAGACATCGACCAGCCCGGCGAAAGAGCATACGACGAAGAGGAAGACGAACTCGTGTGGCCGCGCCGGATCAAGTCGGCGGCGGCGGGCCTGTTCTTGCTGGCCGTCCTCTCTTTCGTCTTCTGGCTGTTGATCCTGCCGGGCGGGCAAGTCTTCCGCGCGAGCATGGGCATGGGCGCGCCGGCGAGCGCCTATGCGGGCCTGGGCGACAGGTACCTCGGCGAAAACAGCGTCAAACGCGCGGCGGACGCCTACTACGACGCGCTCAGGCTGGACCCGAACAACTACGATTTCGCGTTCAAGGTCGCGCGCACGCAGGCGCTGGTGGGCGAGCGCAACAAGGCGCTGGCGGCCTACGCCAAGTGCATCGAACTAAAGGGCGATCAATGGGAACCCTATCAGGCGGTCGCGGAGCTTTACGAGCAAATGGGCGACCTGCCCCGCGCGGCGAACGCCCTCAAGGCTGGCTATGACAGGACAGGCAACCTCGATCTCTTCCGCGCCTATGAGGAAGTGCAGGCAAAAGTCACCGCGTGACGGTTTGGTATTGTGCGTTTACCTAATATGAAAAGCGGAAAATGGCGGCAAGGAAAATGGATTCCTCCCGCCATTTTTTTCTTGGAAAAGCCCCCCGGTCGCGCTCAGGTTTCAGGATGCGCAGACAAGTGCTTGGTGTGGCGCGGACATTGATGGATGCCCAAGTTGTTTGGGGAGGACAGGTATATGAAATCAAAAATTCGCAAAAGAATCGGGTGGGCGCTCATCGTCCTTGCGGTATTTGTAGCTTATTGCTGGGCGAACAATACAAACCTCTTTATGCGTACAGACGGGACATACAAGCTGCTGGCGCATCGCGGCGTTGCACAAACCTTTGACATTTCGAAAGTCGAATGCTCGTCTTGCGTGACGCTGATCCGTTCCTCAGGTTGTTGTCCAAGGAGATGATGACCCGGGGGCTGATCGAATACGAGCTACTGGGATGGACCGGCCACGTGCCTGAAAAACTTCGAAATATGGAGCTGCACATCCCC